>CALXQS010000009.1 GCA_944390715.1 uncultured Duodenibacillus sp.
TTTGCAGATGTCAGGCACGCGAAAACCATCGCGACGCATGGCAAAACCACGTTCGCGAAGGAGTTTGAGTTGGTCTGAATTGTGTCTGCGGGCATCGGTTGCTTTCATGCCCGAATTATAGCAAAAAGTCTACTATTTTGCAACCTGGTCAATAAAAACAACGGCGTCAGCCCCGAAGAGGTCGACAAGTGGCTTGCTCAAAACGGCAAGGGCACTCCGCTGTTTGCTCACGGCGCCACGCTTGAGGAAGCTGCCCGCAACGCAGGCGTCAATGCTGCAGCGCTCAAGCAAACCGTTGCTCAATTCAACGACTTCGTAGCCAAAGGAAAGGATGAAGCTTTCGGCCGCACCAAAGACAACCTCAAGGCCGCCATCTCGGACAAAGGCCCCTACTACATTGTCGAACAAAAGCCGCGCTTTGCCACGACCATGGGCAGCGTGCAGCTCTCCAAGAGCATGCAGGTTCTTGACAAGTCGGGCAAAGTCATTCCTGGTCTTTATGCTGCCGGTGAAGTTGCCAACTGCGTGCATGGCGACGACTCTGCTCCCGCAGCCAACGTCGCCTGGGTGGCAACAAGCGCCAAGCTTGCCAGCGATGCTGCCGTCAAGGCAATCAAAACTTCAAAATAAATTCTTTTCGCACGGCGCTTCGTGAGAGCCGAGACATCCCCGAAGCGTCCCGCAGGTCGTTCTTTTGCGGCTGCCGCAGCAGGACGACCTTTTTATTTCTCGCACAACCTCAAGCCGTCGTCCGCCCCTTCCCGCTGCTTCTCAGCAAATGCTGACTGACGCCGAGCTTAAGTGAACTAAGCAGCTTGCCCGTTTGTGGCAGCCAAACAGAATATTTCCCGAAGCCGCATTGTGCTTCGGGATTTTTTTGCTCATCAGGCGCGATGCCGGCGCATCAGTCCGAAAGAGCTAACCGCAAGAACGACCAGAAGCAGGGCTGCAAGCGACAGCGACGCGGTAAGCCCCACATGTTCGGCCAAGAACCCGAATGTCGGCGGGAAGGCAAGCAGACCGCAATAAGCGCACATGGCAATCACTGAAGTAGCCTTCTCTACGGAGATGCCTTCAAATTTGCTGGCCAAACTAAAAAGCAGCGGCACAACCGGCGCAAGCCCGGTTCCAAGCACGGCGTATCCGGCAAGGCACAGCGGCCACCATGGGGAGACGAGCACGATGATCATCCCGCTCAACGCCACCAGCGATCCAACAAACATCAGTCTGAAGTCGCCCATTATCGTACGCAGCCGATCCGCCCCCAAACGGCAGGCAAGCGCGCAAATCGAATACATTCCGTAAACGAGCGCGGCAATCGACTCCGGGGCTTGTTTTTCCTGATAAACAAAAAGACTGCCCCATTCGCCTGAAGAGCCTTCGACCACGTACGAAATCATGGCCAAAAGTCCCCAGCCGTAAACCCACAACGGCACGGTCTTCCCGCGGGCGCGCTGCGCTTGGCTCTGAGATTTCGGCGCTTTGGAGGAATCGATATGCAAATGCTCATGCTGCGGATCAAGAAGTCTGGGCGTAGCCCAAACAAGCATCACGACGAAGGCCAAGCTGGGACACAAAAAATTGACAAAGGGTCCGATTTGAGCCGCTGCAAACAACGAACCCAGAATGGATCCTGAAAAAGCACCGATGTTGTAGCCCGCATGCAGCAGATTCATGCTCGGCGCATTGTATTGCCGCTCAACCTCAACTCCCTGCACATTCATGGCAACGTCAAGAAGCCCCATGCCGAAGCCGCTCAAGAGCACCATCAGCGCCAGCTGCCAAACGCTTGAGGCAAGGCCGGCAGCGCAGACCGCCCCGAGAGCCAGCGCACAGCCTACCAAGAGCACCGTCTTGGCGCCGAATCTCCCGATGCAGTAGGAAGCAATCGCAAGTCCTGCCACTGCCGCGATGCCGATGCACAAAAGCACCATGCCGAACTCATCGGCCGTCGCCTGCACCTGCATCGTCAAGGCTGGCACGCGCGAGACAAAAAGCCCATAGGCAAGTCCTGGCGCCGCAAAAAAGATCATGCAAGCCAAACGCGCCTGCCAGAGCGACAACTGATCAGAACGCACCTCACCACTCCTGCCAAAACGACAAACCAAATTCGCCGGCAATGATGCCATAAGAGCCATGCCTTTGCCGCGCACCGCAGCGTGATTGGACAAAGCGGCAGCATCGACGCAGCCGCCTGCATGCGGATACAATGCTCTTTTGTCATTACGGGCAGCACCCCACTTCTTTTTCCATGGCACAGGCCTCTCTACAGAACGCCGCTCAGACGTCACAACTGCAGCGCAGCCTCAAATCGCGACACCTGACCATGATCGCCATCGGCGGTTCGATCGGCACAGGCCTATTCGTTGCTTCAGGCGCAACAATTGCACAGGCCGGCCCCGCCGGCGCGCTTGTCTCCTACGGCATCATCGGCCTAATGGTTTTCTTTCTCATGATGAGCCTGGCTGAATTGTCGGCCTTTTCTCCCACAACAGGCTCTTTTTCCACCTACGGCAGCAAATACATTGATCCGGCTTTCGGCTTTGCTCTTGGGTGGAATTATTGCTACAACTGGGCTTCGACCATTGCCGTAGACCTGGTCGCCGCTCAGCTCGTGATGAAATGGTGGTTTCCTGACGTGCCCGGCACCTTGTGGAGCGCTTTGTTTCTTGCCTTGATCTTTAGTCTGAATTACTTTTCTGTCAAGCATTTCGGCGAGGCTGAATACTGGTTTGCTCTTTTGAAGGTGGCCACCGTCATCGTCTTCATCGTCGTCGGCTTTGCCATGATTGCCGGCATTCTGACGCAAGCCCAACCGCCCGGCTGGGAAAACTGGACGATAGGCGAAGCGCCTTTTGTCGGCGGACTGCCTGCACTTGCCGGCGTTGCCATGGTCGTAGGATTTTCATTTCAGGGCACAGAGCTTGTCGGCATCACGGCCGGCGAAGCCCAAAACCCGCAAAAAAACGTTCCCAAAGCACTCAAGCAGGTCTTTTGGCGCATCCTGCTGTTTTATGTTCTGTCTATTTTCATCATCAGCCTCATCATCCCCTACACGGATCCGAGGCTGCTGCGCAATGACGTGACGGACATCGCAGTGAGCCCCTTTACGCTTGTTTTTGAGCGCGCCGGACTTCTTGCCGCCGCTGCCGTCATGAACGCCGTCATTCTGACTTCGATTTTGTCGGCCGGCAACTCCGGCATGTATGCCTCCACGCGCATGCTTTTTGCCCTTGCCGAAGCGGGCTATGCACCAAAAATCTTTTCCAAGCTCACCGCCGGAGGCGTTCCGCGCAACGCCCTTTTTGCCGTCACCTGCATAGCGATGCTGTGCTTTCTCACGTCGATTTTCGAAGATCAACGCGTCTACCTGTGGCTTCTCAACATCAGCGGCATGGGCGGATTCATTGCCTGGCTGGGCATAGCCGTCTCGCACTATCGCTTCAGGCGCGGATTTCTCCACCAAGGCGGCGATCCGCAAAAGCTTCCCTATCGGTCGGCATTTTTTCCCTGGGGCCCAGTGTTTGCCTTCGCCGTCTGCCTGGCAATCACGCTCGGACAAAACTATCAAGCCTTTTTGGCAGATTCCATTCAATGGGACGCAATCGCGGCCACCTACATCGGCATTCCTCTATTTCTGGCTCTCTGGCTGGGCTATCGATGGGTGCATAAGACGCACTTCGTCGGCTATGACGAAATGCAGTTTCCCGAACACATGCTGACAAGAAAGAGCCAAAGTCGGACTGAAGCCGCTTGAAAATCTTTTCAAGCCTTGGCACAATCGTGCGCTGCATCAAAACGGTTTTGGCTTTTTGCCGTCGTCCGAACAGGGCGCAAACAAAAGCATCTTTTCAAAAATTCATCACCCCTCGCGGGCGTTGGCCCGCGGTTTGCGCGAGCGCATGACGCACGTCTTCGTTTGTTGACTCTTTCTTGCCTTCCCTGGGCATGAGAGAAAAATCACATAACGCCGACGCTGCCAGCAAACATGCGTTTTTCGTGCATCTCTGGAGGTGTCTTCGCTTCGTCGATGGGCTTTTTCCATCGTTGCAAAAAAGGAGACCCACGCCATGATGCACTTTACCGCGCGCATTCCGGCCCGAGCATTCGGATTTGAGTCCGATCACACGGTCCTGGGATTCAAGCCGACGCAAAAGACGCCCGCCGCGGCGCGACTCATCTCGCCCGATGATGCTCACCTCTTTGATCCTGAATTTTTTGAGGAGTTCAGACTCTGGTGGGAATGGGACGACACCCGCTCGCCCCTGTACATCTCAGGCCCGAGCGGTTGCGGCAAAACGTCTACAGTCCTGCAGTTTCTTGCCCGCGTCCGCGCACCTGTCGTCACGATAACGTGCCGTAGACGCACGGAAAAAAACGACCTCATCGGTCAATGGGGCATGAGCGCCTCAGGCAGCTTTGCCTGGTTCGACGGCCCGGCCACCATAGCCTGGCGGCACGGATGCGTTCTCGTCATCAATGAGTTTTCGCTCGCGCCCGCAGAGGTCTGGGTGGCGCTCAACGATCTCTTTGAAGGCGACTCGCTTTTCATCGAACGCAAGCGCGAGCTCATCGCCCGGCATCCCAACGCACGCGTCATCGTCACCGACAACTGCCGCTGCGGAGGAGCCGGAATGGACTCTCAATACCTTGCCCGCCATCTGCAGGACACGAGCACAATTGAGCGCTTCTGGCACATTGAGGCCAGATGGCCTGAGCGTGAGGCCGAAAAGAAGCTGTTGATGCGCAAAACGCGCAAAGCGGCTTCAGGCCTGAGTGCGCGCGAGCACGAAGCCATTGTCGAAGCGATGCTGCAGTTTGCGGCAATCACCCGGCAAAGTGAAGATGATCCGTCAAAGAAAAACCCAGATCTGCGTACGATTTCGCCGCGCGTTCTGATTCGCTTTGCCGAGATTCTTCTGACGCTCGTCTCGCAGCACGCACCCGTGCCCGACCCCGTTCAGACGGCGCTTGCCGTGGCTTTTGCCAATGGCTGCACGCCGTCCGAAAGCTATGCTCTGCAGCAGCTTGCTCACTTTGAGCTTGCCGGCCTTCTTTCCCCTTGCAATCCGTCCTGAAGCTTCCAGCCTCGGAACGGTTCGGTCAAGAGAGTTGATGCCGGCATCAAAAAATTTTTCCTTTGCTTTTCTTTTCGGGGACAAGCCCGCCTTTTCCCTAGAAAGCCGCATGCGGCGCAAAGGAGAAAACTGCGTGCAGGCTGTCCCCGTTTTCATTCATGGAGGACCTGCACACATGCAGCACGCATTTGACTTTCGGCTGACGACGGAATCTGCACCTGCGTTTCTGACGCATTGCGCTCACAGAAGCACTGCTTCGGAAACGCTCGACAAGAATGACTGCGAAAGTTCGTCCGAGAAGGACCTGCTTCATCCCAGCCCATTTTTTGTCATTGCCAGAGACCATGCTCTTGCCGGCAAAAAGAAAGCACTGGGCGCGGCTCAAAAGCCTCGCCCCAAAAGGCGCTCTCCTGCCGCACTCTGAGACTTCAGAGCGCTCGCTTCTGCAGCCGCCTCATGCTTTTGTCCTTTTGTCTTCACGCTTGAAGAATTTTTGACCAACGGCCTAGCCCCGGAGATGCACCGCTTTGTTTTTTCACGGCGTGCACTCCGGGACGATGCCTTTTTTTAGCTCTTTTTAGCTCTTGCCCCCAACTGGATCAGTTCGCTTTTTTGTGAAGCAGCGCAGGCCGCCGTCGATCTCACCCCCTGGAACACAGATGCCCTTTGTCTCAACGCCTTACCCTGAAAAATCAGAGCAAACCCAAAGGTTGATGCTTGCTCATGGCTTGCTGGAGCGTCGCATCGGCAGCGTCAGGCTCATTGACGTGCTGCTGAATCTGGGACTTTCCAACTCTCAAGCGCTTCACTGCACGCAGCTTGCAGCTGTGCTTCTCATCAAATCCAAGACCAATCAGCTTCAACCGCATGCATTCGAACAAGCCCTGAGATTACTGGAGCAAGCCTCTCGAGAAGGCGTTTTAAAAACAATGACTGCCGGCGAAATCTTGGCCTTCATTCTTGCCGGCACGAGAATCAAGCCTTCTTGTTCGCTGCTGATCCTCAAAAAGACGCTTGCTCCCAGAGACTTCTTTTTTTACTGCACGCTCGTGCGCTTTACGCAAAAAGCACAACTGCGCCCATCTGCCTTGGCTCATCTTTTTCTGAGTTCCCGGCAATTTCTGGTGCTGGCCCGGATTGCCGCAAAGACTTTTCCCTGCGCATCCCCTGAGATCAGCCTGATCCAAGACATCATCACGACGGTTGTCTTGAGCTCAGCGCGATCCCCTGACCCCCTCCGTCTGCTTGAAGACGGCAATTCTGAAGGCGGCAAGCTGTTTTTCGTACTGCGCGATCTTGCGCATTTTCTGATCAAGACTGCCGACAGCACGCAAAAACAACGTCATCGCTCACGCACAGATTTAAGAGCGTGGGAGCGCAGCATCAGCGCTGCGCTTTTCTCCTGCGGCGCAGCACGAGCCGTCGTCGCGCTTGCAGACCCGCTTGAAGGGTTGTTGAGCACGCGCACAGGAAGTACACGCAGAGCAATTTTGCTGCGCGACGGTTTTGCCGAAGGATTCATCTGGCTGCTCAAGGCGGCCGCCGAAGAGTCGGAGACCGCAGCGCGGCTTCCTTATGCTTTCTCTAATCTGCTCTTTGAGCCTCTCTCAAAGGAGTCCTTGGGCCGGTCTGCTCCAAGCAGTACTTGCGATATTTCTGTTTGCGGACATCTTCTCAAAGCCGAAGTTCTTTCCATCTGGCCGCGCTCGAGGCTGCGCCTGGCGGCTCAAGAGATTGAAAACAACATTGCAGCCGACAACCTGCGCGACGAATTTCATCTCATCCATGCTTCGTTTCCCGATGCCGATGAGAAGCTTCTGCATATCTTGGATGCCGAGAGTCTTTCCTATTTCTTTATTGAATGCTCGCGCCTGCCGGATGCCGCGCTTTGGGCTCCAAGTCTTGGCGCGGCCGGCGTGCTTGTTTGCGAATCAAATTGCGGGCCGCTGCGCAAATGGTGCAGCGAACGCGCTGATTTTCTAAAAAAAAGCGTTGCCGACGGCTTTGTCTTTGTACTTGACCGCACGCCGCTTCTAGAGCTTCTACCAACTGCGCCAAGCACTCGAAAGGCCGCGCCCGCCGCGTCCCTGAACCTCTTGGCGTGGTCCGGCATTCAGTCGCTTTTATTCAGACAGCTGCGAAAAGAAGCCGAAGAGCTTCGCGCTCTTTTGCGGTCTGAACAACTGTTGGGAGAAATTGCTTGAACAAGCAGAGATCTCTTTTTACTGCCGATGCGCAAAGTTTGATTGCCCGCACCTGGCGTCCTGCCGTTGAGCTTCCTGCAGCGCTGCTGTGGTGCGCGGCCGGCTTTTATGCTCTCGCAAGCCCTGCTCCGTCATCAATGAGCAGGGCGCTGCTTGCCGTCTCCATCGTCATGGCCGTGCGGCGGCTTCACTCGAGTCTCGTCGTGCTGCGCGCGCGCAGTTTTCTTGCCGGCAGATCACCGGGCTTTCACAGCACTGAACAATTGGCGCGCCGCGTCAGGAGCTCCTTCAAGCCGCGCTCGCTGGTTTGGTTCGGCAAAGGCTTTGACTGGACGCCCGAGCACTCGCAAAAGCTCTACGAAATGAGCCGGGTCGACATCTCTCGTCTGGTGCCTGCGGCAGCTCTCAGAAGGCTGCTTGTACGCGAGACTGCTGCGCAGCCCGAAGCCATCGGACTGGCCGCCATCGACGGACTGGAGAGAAAACTTTCGGACATCACCGTCTCGGACAAAACGCTCGAAGGCGGCACGCTCATCGTGGGCACCACGCAGGCTGGAAAAGGCGTGCTGCTGACAAACCTCGTCACGCAGGCGATCGTGCGCGGCGAAACTGTCATCATCATCGACCCCAAGATGAGCTCGCGGCTTAAAGACGCCGTCACTGCCGCCTGCAGAAGCGCCGGCCGCAGCGCCCCCTCATTTTTCCATCCCAACGACGATCGAGGCATTCGCCTCAATCCGCTTGAGCACTTTGAGCGCACAAGCGAACTTGCCAGCCGCATTACGGCCGTGATGACCGAAGACGGTCCCTTCACCGCCTTTGCCTGGTCTGCCGTCAACATGGTCTGCGGACTGCTGCTTGCCTGCGGACAAAAACCAACGCTGGCCGACATCGAATCCGTGCTCAACGGAGCGCTTGAAGCCAAGCTTGCCGAGGCGCTCTGCAAAAGCTGGGGCGAACACCACTTTGAACTGTGTCAAGCCGATGCCCGCTCGCGCGGTCTCAGAGGAAGGGAGCTGATGCTCGACATCTTGAAAACCTGGCGTCAGTCCGCTCAAGCCAATCCTGCCATTGAGGCGGCAGCAGCCGTCTACAGCCACGATCCCGTGCACTACGCCAAGATCACGGCAAGCCTCATGCCGGTTTTGGGCATGCTCACCAGCGGCTCGCTGCGCACAAGCCTCTCGCCCGGCGCTGCCGACGACAATGATCCGCGGCCGACCACATCGCTCACCGACATCCTCGTCAAAAAAGGCGTGCTCTACGTCTGTCTGAACTCTCTTCCCGATCCAATGGTTGCCTCGGCCATCGGCTCAATCCTGCTGGCTGACCTTGCCAGCTGCGCGGGCAGCCGCTACAACAATCCCGACATCGAACGTAGCACGGTTTGGCTTTTTGTCGACGAATGCTCAAACGTCATGAACAAGTCCCTCATCGAAATTCTCAACAAAGGCGCCGAATCAGGCATTCGCACCACAGCTGCCATGCAGACGGTAAGCGATCTGGCCGCACGGCTCGGCAGCGCCGATGAAGCCCGCATGGCCTTGGGCAATTTCAACACTCTCATCGCACTCAGAACCAAGGATCGCTTCACGCAGGATTTCGTCACGGAAACCTTCGGCAGAACCTACATTGCCAACCACGGCGCAACGCTGTCGACCTCTTCGGACTCCTCGCGGGCGGGCAGCTTTAGCGCTTCGTACTCAAGGCAGCTTTCGGGAAATCGTGACGATTTGATTCCGCCGGAAATGCTCGGTCGTCTGCCCAACTGCGAATTTTTCGCAAGCATTGCGGGCGGCCGCATCGTCAAAGGCCGCATTCCCATACTGTCCTGCACAAAAAAATAAAAACTCAGATGGATGCTGTTTTTCTATTGCGCCGCGTTTTGACGGCCAGTTTGGCGATGTGCGTCTTTCTGTGGACGGCAGCGGCCATGCTGAGCAGTCCCGAAGGGGCAGCGCGCGCTGTTTATGCTGAGCTGAGCACTTCATCGGCTCTGTGCAGGCAGCAGCTTGCCGCCTGTTCACAGCCTGTGTCGGCGCCTTTTTCATATATTTTGTCAACCCTCCCTTCGTCGAACGTCAGCGCCTTCAGCTCCCTGCACGATGAGCTCTCCGGTCTCGATCAAATGGTGCAATTCATTCTCCGCAACCTCTCAGAGTGGCTTGCAGACAGAGCACAGACAGTCAATCTGCTCGTTTTGCTTGCTGTTTTGCGCTACTGCGGACTTGCGGACGGGCTGGAGCTGCTTGCCGTCTTTGCCGCGGCCGCGCTCGTTGACGCGCTGAGCATGCGAAAGATTGCTTCGCTTGGCTTTCTGCCGCCGTTGCCGGGAATAAATTTCTGGCTGGCGCGCATCGGCGCCATATGCCTTGGCTTTGCCGCAGGCGTGGGAATCATGCCCTTTTCAGCAGCGCCGCAAATCATGTTCTGGGCACTGGCGGCAGCACTTTGCTGTGCGGCCGGCTGGGTGAGAACCTTTCACAGATTTCATTGAAAAAGAAGATTCAGATGCGGACATCGCTTGCAGCGCCCGAAGTTTTTGGCATTGCCGCCAAGCGCGCTTCATGGCTTTGAATCAAAGCAAACAGCCGGCTTCGGGCACTTGCATTTGGTCAACCTTCTTTTTGCAAAAGCCGCCCCTAGCAAAAAGCACCAGATTGTTACCAAATCCAAGCAAAGAACTAGGTCTTCGGCATGGAGTGGGTCAAATCCCTTCGGGATTTGCTTATGATTCCGAAAAGACTTCAAATTCGTCAAAAAATGAATTCGCTTGCCCGCATCTCGCGCAGACATCTTCTTAAGGTTGCCGGCGCCAGCTTTCTCGTTTCCAATGCCTTTGCAGCGCCTCAGGCCGAACTTTCCATCGTCGACGTCTGCGGCCGCACGGTTGTGCTCAAGAAACGCCCTCAGCGCTTTGTTGTCGCCAACTACATCCTGAACTTTCTGATGATCTCGGGCGCTGCCGGCGTTGACAAGATCGTCGGCCTGACGCAGGACGGCTGGATTGAGACGCGCCGCTCCGAATATGTTCTTCTAAAAAAGGCATTCCCGCAGCTAATGGCCAAACCAAGCATCGGGGGCTATCACGACAACGTTCTCAACAGTGAAAAAATTCTCGCGCTCAAACCCGACGTCGTGCTCATCAACCGCACGCAGTACGAAGACAACACGCAGCGCATCCGCATCTTCGAAGCCGCAGGCATTGCGGTCGTCGTGCTTGACTACCATTCGATGAAGCCTGAGGCTCACGCAGCAAGCACCCGCATTTTGGGAACGCTTCTTGGCTGCGAAGAAAAAGCAAAAGCTCAGTGTGAACGCTACAGTCAGGTGCTCGCCGACATTAAAAAGCGCATTGCCTCGCTTCCTGAAGAACGCAAGCACGTCAAGATTTACGTTGAAGCCGGCAACCGCGGCGTTGCCGAATACGGCAACTCCTACAACCGCAACGTGCTCTGGGGCGCAATCCTTGAAAACCTCGAAGCCGACAATCTTGCCGCCGACATGAAGCAACCCTATGGGGCGCTTGATCGCGAGTTCGTCGTGGGCCGCAACCCCCAGATAATCGTCATTGCCGGCAGCCTGTGGGAGAACTCTGAGACGAGCGACCTGATGCGCATGGGCCTGACGGTCGATGAGGAAACTGCTCAAAAGCGCTTGAGCGCCTTTGCCCGGCGCCCCATGTGGCAAAATCTCGATGCTCTTAAAACCGGACGCTTTTACGGCATCGATCACGGCAGCCTGCGCTGCATGATGGACTATGCATTTTCCATCTTTCTCGCACAGGCCATTTATCCCGGGGTCTTTGACGACTACGATGCACAGGCTGAAATCACGGGCTTTTTCAAAACCTATCTGCCCGAGATCGACGCCCGCGGCACGTTCTTCATCCGGCTGGCTCAGCACTAACCTACACTTCAGCGGATCTCCTTCAGATCATGTCTTGTCATCAGGCCTATCGAGACACAGTCAAGCACCGCACGGCAATTCTTTTTGCCTCTGCCGTCGTGCTCGGCATTTTGTTCGTCGCCGATCTGGCCGTCGGCGCCTCGGATCTGACCATCGCGCGCGCCGTTGAAGCTCTTTTCGCCGGTCCTTCGGCCGACTCGATTGATGCGGTCATCATCTGGTCAATTCGTCTGCCGATGACGCTCACCGCGCTTTTTGTAGGCACTTCTTTGGCCTTGGCCGGACTGGAAATTCAAAACATCACGGCAAATGCTCTGGCAAGTCCCTCAACCCTCGGGATTTCTTCGGCGGCAAGCTTCGGCGCGGCGCTTGCCATTACCTTCGGGGCTTCGCTCTTTGGCCAGGTCTGGCTCGGCACCGCGGCCTGCGCCTTTTGCTTTGCCCTGGGCGTGTCTGCCGCCGTTTACTGGATCGGCAGCCGCGAAGCCATGCATCCGGCCACGCTCATTCTCGCGGGCATCGTCATGAACTTCTTTTTCATGGCGCTGCAGCAGTTTCTGCAATACCGCGCCAGCCCCGAAGTTGCTCAAATCATCAGCGGCTGGACGTTCGGCAATCTCGAGCGCAGCACCTGGACGAGCACGGCCGCAGCGGCAGCCGTGACGCTTGGGGCCGCTTTGTTTTTGATGCGTCGCAGCTGGGCGCTTACTGCACTGACTGTGGGCGAAGAACGCGCCCGAAGCCTGGGCGTGCCTGTTGCTCGCCTGCGCGTTGAGGTCTTTGCCGCGAGCGCTCTTCTTGTTGCTGCCGCCGTGGGATTCATCGGCACCATCGGTTTTGTCGGACTCGTGGCGCCGCACTGCGCCAAGCTGGTGCTCGGAGAAGACCAGCGCTTTTTGCTGCCCGGCTCCATCCTCACCGGGGGAGCTCTGATGCTTGCCAGCTCCATTACGGCCAAGCTTCTTTCGACAGGCGCCATGCTGCCCGTGGGCATCATCACGTCGCTTGTCGGCGTGCCGTTTTTGCTCTTTTTGCTGCTTAGAACCAGGCGCGAGGGTTTTTCATGACCAGTCTGGCAATCGACAACCTGTGCGTGGATCTTGGCGGGAAACCCGTTTTGAAAGACATCAGCGCCTCGTTCAAAGAGGGCGAGCTGGTGGGCGTCATTGGTCAAAACGGCGGCGGCAAAACAACCCTTTTAAAAGCTGTTGCCGGACTCGTGCCGCACAAATCGGGCAGCATCAGCATCGGCGATCCGCTGGCACGCATTGCATACGTACCGCAGCTCAGTCACGTTGCCAGCCGTCTGAGCGTTTTTGAGATGGTGCTGCTCGGTCTCGTGAAAAACCTTTCGCTGCGCGTAACGCGTGAAATCTTTGATCAGGTCGATGAGACGCTTCACGCCATGGGCATCAACAAGCTCGCGCAAACACCCGTATGCCGTCTCTCGGGCGGGCAAAAGCAGCTCGTCTTCATGGCGCAAGCCTTTGTCTCACGACCGCGCGTGCTTCTGCTTGACGAACCCACCAGCGCTCTTGATCTGCGCCATCAGCTCGTCGTGATGAACGCTGCCCGCCGCTACACCACCACAACGGGAGCAGTGACCATGGTGGTTGTGCACGATCTGCTGACGGCGGCCCGCTTCTCCGACAAGCTTTTGCTGCTTGCCGAGGGGCGCGTGCGAGTCTTTGACGAACCCAAAGCCGTGCTTGATCCCGCTGTTCTCTCCGAGGTCTATCAGGTCTCGGTAAGCGTTGAGACGACCAAGCCGGGCTACTTGAACGTTGTGCCCATCGAGCCGCTCTAAGGGCGCCTTGTCGTTTGCAAGGCCGCAAAAAACGGCTGTTCGATGGTTGATCCGAACAGCCGTTGCAGCGCAAAAAAGCAATCCGCGAAAAACTACTCAACCTTCACGAGCTCAACTTCGAAAATGAGCGTCGCATACGGAGGAATTACTCCAGGATAGCCTTGTTCGCCGTAGGCGAGGTTGTAGGGAATAACAAGCTTGCGCTTGCCGCCGACCTTCATGCCGCCCAGACCAAGTTCCCAGCCCGGAATCACCATGCCCGCACCCAGAGGAAATTCAATGGGTTCTCCGCGCTCAATGCTTGAGTCAAACACCGTACCGTCTTCGAGCCGGCCCGTGTAGTGCACGGATACCGTCTTGCCCGGCAATGCTTCTGCCCCAGTGCCCACTTCGATGTCTTCGACCTCAAGGTCGCCCGGCGCAGGGACTTCAGCCGCATCAAGCAGCTCCACATCAAAGACAAGCGTTGCGTTGGGAGGAATGACGCCGCCCGCGCCGTGTTCGCCGTAGCCCATATGCGGCGGAATCGTCAGCTTGCGCTTGCCGCCGACCTTCATGCCGGAAAAGCCCTGATCCCAGCCGGCAATCACGCGCCCGGCGCCGAGCACGAATTCAAAAGGCGTGCCGCGCTCAATGCTCGAATCAAAGACCGTGCCGTCTTCGAGCCTGCCCGTGTAGTGCACGCTGATGCGCATGCCGGGACGAGCCTCTGCACCCTCGCCCAGTTCGATATCTTCAATGACAAGCGTATCGCTCATACAAAATCCTTTCTATTCTTTAAAACATTGACTCTAAGGCGATCCAACTCCGGAAACGTCCAAGAGAAACTCGTATCTTGCCGTGTCAAGCGGTGTTTGTCCATCGACTGTGCAAAAAGAAAATCAAACAACTACAACAATTTGCCTATTGACAGAGCTGAGGCCGACGGGCTAGATTGCGGATACTAAAGTTGTTTTCCTTCAAAAGGAATTTTCAGATGTCTACGATCACCGCACGCGTTCATCAGGCTCAGTCCTGGCGCTGGCACCTCTCTTAGGAGCGGGTGTCTGTCGGTGCACGTTTAAACAACTGTCAAGCCATTGAAACCCGCGGACCTGAAGTCGGCGGGTTTTTCATATCCCAGGCATCACGATCAAAACCTCCCGTCTTCAGGCAGCTCAGGACAACAACGCAAACTGTACGCAGGAAGACGAAAAAATGACGCAGCAATTCATCAGGCAGAGCGCCTGTCGAAATCCCCTCGCAAAGCCGCGATGGCGCAAAGAAAAGACGAACGCTTCAAACCTCAACGTGTTTTCTTTTCTTTCACAGGATTTTCATCATGACGCCCGCACTCGAACAACTGTACCGCCGCCAAGACCTCTCTGCTCTTGAAGCTGAGAAGCTCTTTACGCAAATCTTCAACGGCGAGACCGATCCCGCTGTTTTCGCATCGCTTCTGACCGCCCTCAAAATGAAAGGCGAAGCCCCCCAGGAAATCGCCGGAGCCGCTCGCGCCATGGTTCGTCAGGCCGTGCGCTTTCCCCGCCCTGCCGGCATCGAAATCGGCGAAATTGTCGGCACGGGCGGCGACGGCATGCACTCGATCAACGTCTCGACGATCTCGGCGCTTTGCGCGGCAGCCAACGGGCTGAAAATCGCCAAGCACGGCAACAAGAGCGTCAGCTCCCAGACGGGAGCCTCAGATCTTCTGAGCTCTTTAGGCTTTTGCATCACCCCTTCGCCCGAGCAGTCGGCTCGGCTGCTTGTTGAAACGGGCTTTGCATTTTGCTTTGCTCCCCTTTACCACCCGGCCATGCGCCACGTCATGCCCGTGCGCAAAGCGCTCGGCACGCGCACGATCTTCAACATTCTTGGCCCCCTGACAAGCCCTGCGCGCCCGGACTATGCCGTCATCGGCGTCTATGCTCCGGCTTTGATCGAACCCATTGCCAAAACCTTGAAGGAGCTCGGCATGAAGCGCGGCTTCGTCGTGCACGGCTGCGGCTTTGACGAAGTCTGCATCACGGGCCGCACGGAGTACGCAGAACTCAAAGAGAACGGAACGATCAAAACGTCTTTCTTTACGCCGGCAGATTTCGGCGTTTGCTGCGCGTACAGCAACGCAGACTTCGCCGGCGGACTGCCTCAGAAAAATGCCGACTTGGCGCTTTCCATCCTCTCGGGACACGGCAGCCGCGCGCACAACGACATGATTGCGGCCAACACGGCGCTTCTTTTGCTCGCAGGAAATCGCGTGGGTACACTATCCGAAGGACTTAAGCTCGCGCGCGAGACTCTGGCTTCGGCAAGCGCCATGCCCATCGTCAAGGCGCACCGCGCATTTGCCTCAAGCTGCGCGCCTCAGAGCACTGCGGCGCAAAAGGCTGCCTGACCGTTTCGAGACCCTTGACTTCATCACTGTCTGCAGTCTTTTTAAGAATTACACGCAAAATCATCAAGAGGATCACTCAACATGCTGCTTAATCCCTTCTTCGGCCGCTTCGGCGGACAATACATCCCCGAAATTCTGATCCCGGCGCTTGATCAGCTTGAAGCTGCTTTCGTCGAAGCCCGCGAAGATCCTCGCTTTCGCGCAGAGCTCTCCGAGCTTCTGACCACCTACGCCGGCCGTCCGACGCCCCTGACGCTGTGCCGCAACCTCACGGCAGGCACTGCCGCCAAGCTCTACTTAAAGCGCGAAGACCTTGTGCACGGCGGTGCGCACAAAACCAATCAGGTGCTCGGCCAAGCTCTTTTGGCCCGCCGCATGGGAAAAACGCGCATCATCGCCGAAACCGGCGCCGGCCAGCACGGCGTGGCAACGGCTCTGGCCTGCGCCCTGCTGGGCTTTAAATGCCGCATCTACATGGGCGCCAAGGACGTCGAACGCCAGATGCCCAACGTCTTTCGCATGGAACTCATGGGCGCTGAAGTCGTTCCCATTACCGAAGGCGTAGGCACTCTCAAGGAAGCCTGCAACGCAGCGCTCAAGGACTGGGCCGGTTCTTTTGAAGACACGCACTACATGCTGGGCACGGCAGCTGGTCCCCATCCCTTCCCGACCATCGTGCGGGAATTCCAAAAAGTAATCGGAGAAGAAGCCAAAAAGCAATTCATGGCTGTGGAATCAGGCCTGCCCGATGCCGTCATTGCGGCCGTCGGCGGCGGCTCCAACGCCATTGGTCTGTTTACCGACTTCGTCAAGGAAGAAGGCGTCAAACTGATCGGCGTCGAACCGGCAGGCAAAGGCCTCGACACCGAGCAGCACGGCGCAACGCTTTGCAAGGGCACCGAAGGCATCTTCTTTGGCGCCAGAAGCCTCAACATGCAGACCTCCGACGGACAGATCGAGGAGTCTTATTCGATTTCCGCGGGACTCGACTTCCCGTCAGTGGGGCCTGAGCACGCCTATCTGCAGGATACGGGCCGGGCACAGTATGTGGCGGCCACCGACAAGGAAGCGCTTGCGGCCTTTATGGAGCTTTCGCTCAAGGAAGGCATCATCCCCGCGCTTGAAAGCTCTCACGCTCTGGCCTATGCCCTAAAGCTCATTCGCGAAAATCCTCAAAAGCCCCAAAAGATCATCGTCAACCTTTCCGGCCGCGGCGACAAGGACATCTTTCAGGTTGCCAAACGGCTTGAAGCCGAAGGCCTGATGCATGACGGTCACTTAAAGTCCGACATCGTGCAGATGCTGCGCAGCGAGCAATAGTCAAAGCAAACATTTCAAAGGATGAAAAATCATGACGACACAACGTTTTGAAAAGATGTTCGCCGCGCTCAAGGAAAAAAACGAGGGAGCATTCGTCGCTTTCGTCAATCTGTGCGACCCCACCGAAGAGATGAGCCTTGAAATTCTCGAAACGCTCACCGCCGCCGGCGTTGATGCTCTCGAGCTCGGCATTCCTTTTTCCGACCCCTGCGCCGATGGCCCGGTCATCATGCAAAGCGCCAAGCGTGCCCTTGATGCCGGTGCAGGCACGGCCAAGTGCATGAACGTCATCGAAAAATTCCGTGACCGGCACCCCGACATGCCCATCAGCATCATGATCTATGCCAATCTCGTATTTGCCCCGGGCATTGAAAACTTCTTTGCCATGTGCGCCGCCAGCGGAGTCGATACGGTGCTCATTCCCGATCTGCCGCTCGAGATGCGCGAGATGGATCCGAGCTTTGACAACGCGGCCAAGGCTCACGGCATCGGTCTGGTTGCCATTGCGCCGCCCAATGCCAGACGCGACCATCTGCCGATACTGGCGCGCGCCAGTGCAGGCTACGTCTACCTTCTCTCGCGCCCGGGCATCACCGGCGCCAACCATCCGGCGCACATGCCCGCAGAGGAACTCATCGATGCCCTCAAGAAGGCAAACGCCGCCCCCGGTCTGCTCGGCTTTGGGGTGAGCACCTGCGAGCATGTGCGTCATGCTCTGCAGTGCGGCGCCAGCGGCGTCATCGTCGGTTCGGCCATCGTTCGCATCATCAACGAATATCTCGATGAACCTGAGACGATGAAGGCGCAGATCACCGACTATGTGCGCACAATGAAGGCAGCTACGCGCGCTGCTTCATAGCGCATTGAAAATTCATGCCTGCTTTGAAAAGCCTGCAATTCTTGTTGCTCCTGAATTGCAGGCTTTTTTTGACGCTCCGCCTCGAGTTCAGACAAGCAGGACTTCAATGATGAAAATCGCACCGGCAGCAGCCGCTGCGAGGACATTTACTTCTTGAGCAAGTCAAACTCGTCGCGCTTGGTGGTGCTTGATACTTGAAGCAATCCAATGATGGTGTGATAGAGGTTTTCGTGCGTTACCTTTGTACTTGCCGCCGCAGAAAGCGCTGCACGATCAACCTTGTAGTCGTGCGCAAAACTATCCGACAACCACATCACCATAGGGACCTCAATCTGTTCGGCAGGCGCCATCCAATAGGGAGCGCCATGCACCCCATAAGCAGGCGCTGACCGCTATTCAAGACAAAAGATGTCGGCTTCGGCGACGGGTTTCACATGTCTCAATGCACTTCGACAACCGCGCAGATTTCCACGGGGCTGCCTTCGGGCAATTCATTTGCACCGAGCGCGATGCGAGCGGCAACGCCTGCCTGTCCGTAGAGCTCTTTGAAAAGCGCAGAAGCGCCGTTGATGACCTGCGGATGCTCTTCAAAACCCTTGGCGCAGCGCACGTACCCCATGACCTGCACGAACTGCTTGATTTTGTCCAGATCGCCCAGCTCAAGCTTGAGCACGGCAAGGATATTGAGCGCGGCAAGCTGCGCAGCCTTCTGCGCCTGTTCGATCGTCAAATCCTCTCCGACCACGCCCTTGACCTGCAGCACGCTGTTGATGTCGGGAGTTTGTCCCGAAACATAGACCAGATTTCCAACGCGGCGCGTAAAAACGTAGAGCCCCGCGGGAGCGGCCACAGCCGGAAGTTCAAGTCCCATTTCCTTAAGCTTTTGCTCGACTAGCATTCTTTATTCTCCAAATTTTTTTGGCTTTCCCGCCCGCAACCGGACGCGTTTTCGAGCGCCTATTGTACCGATCCGTTCGGCTGGAACCACTGCGCGCCATGGGCTCTGCGCAGTTCGCTTGAATCGGCCGCGTCGGCGCGCGCCGGTATCGTATAATGCGCGCTTTGCCAAGCTTTTGCCTACGGCCGCGGAAATTGCCCGCTTACTGACGAATCAACAAATCGGGCCGATTTCGCCGCCTGCGTATTTCAAGCCTTTTGATTTCTGAAAACGCTGCCGGCTGCCCGCAGACGATCGCCGTATTCGGAATTGTCGACAGCCGCGCATCCCCCAGCAAAGAGCAAAAGCTTTTTGAGGCATCTTCCGCATAACTCAATTCCGGATCGAGACAAGCCGCCTGCATTTTTTCTTTTTTGCATTGTGCGCATGGAAAGCCAATGGGTGAAAGATTGTTTTGTCATTTGCGTCTTGAATCCGGAACATAGAACCAACAACTATTTTCGTGACGAATTCCTTTTCTCAGCTGGGACTTGCCCAGCCCGTACTTAAGGCCATTGAAGCACTCAACTACGCTGAACCCACGCCTATTCAGCAAAAAGCCATCCCTGAACTTCTTGCAGGCCGCGACGTGCTTGCCGCAGCGCAAACCGGCACCGGAAAAACCGCAGCGTTCGCTCTGCCCGTCATTACGCTCATGCTTGAGCACCCCAAGCCGCGCTCCAGCAAACGCGTCCGCGCGCTGATTCTTGCTCCCACGCGGGAGCTTGCCGCTCAGATTGATGAAAACATCCGCGCTTATGCCGCCGGCACGATGCTCACGACGGCGCTTGTTTTCGGCGGCGTCAACATGAAGCCCCAGATTGATGCGCTTGCCGCAGGAGCAGACTTTCTCGTTGCCACGCCCGGCCGCCTGCTCGATCACCTCGGTCAGCAAAACGTTGAGCTCGACGCAGTCGAATTTTTCGTGCTCGATGAGGCAGACCGCATGCTTGACATGGGCTTTATTCACGACATCAAAAAAATCGTCAAGCGGCTGCCCGCCAAACGCCAAACGCTGATGTTCTCGGCAACCTTCAACGACGAAATCCGTGCGCTGGCGCAAACCTTTCTCAACACTCCGGCAGAAGTTGAAATTGCCCGCAACAAAGAGAACACGCTCATCGATCAGGAGATCTGGCAGATTCCCAAAAAGCGCAAGCGCGAACTTCTTCGCGATTTGATTGCTCAAGGCAATTGGGATCAGGTGCTTGTCTTTACCCGCATGAAGCATGCGGCCAACAGACTTGCCGCGCAGCTCAATGCCGACGGCATCAAGGCAGCCGCCATCCACGGCAACAAGAGCCAGTCGGCCAGAACAAAGGCGCTTTCGGGCTTCAAGGCGCATGACATCCGCGTGCTTGTCGCCACCGACATCGCCGCCCGCGGCTTGGACATTGAAGGACTGCCGCACGTGGTCAACTACGAGCTTCCCAATGTTGCGCAAGACTATGTGCACCGCATCGGACGCACGGGCAGAGCAGGCTTGAAAGGCCACGCCGTGAGTCTCGTCTGCAAAGAAGAAGCAGAACTTCTGACGGCTATTGAGAAGCTTTTGAAGAAAAAGCTCGTCGTGCGAAGAGCCGTTGACTACGAGGGCGAGCAGCCCGAAGATTTGGCGCTTGAAGATGCCCAGGCCGAACGCGCGCATGCTCGAGAATTGGAGCGCGCAAAAAATGCCCGCAAAAAGACTTCTGCTGCACGCAAGACAGTCTCACAGGCTGCCGAGCGGGCTGCCCGCCAGGAAGAGCGCAGCGTCGGACTCTCGAGCAATCCCGATGACCGCTTTGAAAAGAAAATTGCTCGCCGCCCTGCTTCTTTGCCGAATAACAGGTCCAACACCGCTTCTGATGCAGAAGGAAAATCTGCTTCCGCCTTGCGCGCCAAGAAGAAAAAGCACAGTCGCTCAGCAGAGCAGCGCGAGCCCTTTGCCGGTCGCAAAGAGCGCTCCGCAAGCCTTGTGCAGACGGCCTTGGGCAACCGTTCTGAGAAATCTTCTGAGCACGGTTCAGCCCTGTTCGGAAGTTCCGCCAGGAACCGCACGCAGCCTCAGGTGCGGCACGAACTGCAAAGCCGAGAAAAACGGCGTCTTGCGGAGGAACGCAAAAAGCGCGCCGCCAACATCAAGTCGACGGTAATGCAAAGCGCGCACGCCTTTATCGGCGACCGAGACGAATCGCGCTCTCGCTCGCGCGTGCAGGCCGTGCGCTCAAATCTGCCGCCGGAACTGCAGCGAAAGCTTCGAGGCCGCTAAAATCGACTGCTATGAGAGCGTCTTTTTCTTTTCGATCAGCAATTGCCGCCGTCAGCCTGTCGGCGGCACTGCTCGCCGGCTGTGCGTCAACAGGCGAATCTGCCATTGAAGGCGTCAAAATTGATGACGCGCAGCTTGCACGCGACCTCTCGGCGCTTATGGAAGCCCCTGACCGCATGCAGCTCACCTGCACCTCAATCGAGCCGCTTTCGACCAAAACAGCCCTGCACGACATTGTTTTCTCATGCCCGAAGCTTCAACTCGAAGCCACGCTCATCGAGATGCGGGATGCCGGCTGGAGACTCATGTCGATCGATGTCGGCACCGAATCCCGAGATCAGACAGGCCTTTTGAGCATGCCTCTTACGGTTGAACTCATCAAGCTTTTCTAAGCAAGAAAAAAGCCGCATCTGCCCGCCGGGTGTAAGCTCTCGGAGGTAAGCAAATTCTTGTGGACTTTTTTCCTATGTCGATGTCTTCTGAACTCGGCGCTCAGACTTGCGTGCGCATCCGTAAACTTCGTGCTGAAATGACCGCCCGCGGCCTTGATGCCTGGATTGTTCCGACGGGCGACCCTCACCTGTGTGAATATCAGCCGCAGGACTGGGCCTTCAGAAAATATCTCAGCGGCTTTTCCGGCTCGGCGGGAACGCTCGCCGTGAGCATGTCGGCTGCTGCGCTGTGGACCGACAGCCGCTACTGGGAGCAGGCCGCCAAGG
Organism: uncultured Duodenibacillus sp.; assembly: GCA_944390715.1. Classification (GTDB taxonomy): domain Bacteria; phylum Pseudomonadota; class Gammaproteobacteria; order Burkholderiales; family Burkholderiaceae_F; genus Duodenibacillus. Next base: position 21,459 of record CALXQS010000009.1, read on the forward strand.
AACTCGAAGGCTCGGGCATAGACTTGATGCAGGACGGCCTTCCCGAGACGCCCACGCTGGCCGCCGCACTGTCCTGCAGCCTGATGCCCGGCGCCAAGGTTGGGCTTGACCCGAACATGATGAGCGCCAAACGTTTTTCACTGCTCAAAAAGGCGCTGAATGAAGCCGACATCGAAGTCATCTGCGACTGCACGCTCGTTGATGCCGTCTGGTCGGATCGTCCCAAATTCGCGGCGCACTCTGCCCGTGCCTTTGAGCACGGGCAAAGAAGCGCCGCCGAGAAGCTCTCCATGCTCCGAAGCGAACTCGCGCACGAAGGAGCCGATGCGATTTTGCTCTCCTCGCTTGAAGACATTGCCTGGCTGGTCAATCTGCGCGGCGCCGATCTTGCCTGCACGCCGGTGTTCAGAGCCTACGCGCTCGTACTCCCTGACCGGGCTTTCATCTATACCAACGCCCTTGCTGATAAGCCCGAGCTCGTCGCGCAGCTTTCCGCTGCGGGCTTTGACGTCAGGGGCTATGAGCTTGCCCTTTCCGAAGCTGCCGGCATGCTCGGCTCGAGCACCGTGCTTGTCGATCCCGCCAAAACCTCCCAAGCTCTTTTTGAGAAGCTTGAAGCTGCCGGCATCCGCACTTTGCTGCGCCGCCAGCCAACCGAGCTCTTAAAAAGCCGCAAGACAAAGCAAGAGCTCTCGCTGCTGCGCGAAACGATGAGGCACGACGGTGCGGCAATGTGCGAGCTTTTCTGCTGGCTGCAAGAAGAGCTGCAGGCAGGGCGCCGCCTCACCGAAATGGACGTCTCCATGAAGCTCAAGGAGCTGCGAAGCCGCAGGCCGGGCTTTATGGGACTTTCCTTTGAGACGATTGCCGCGGCCGGCGCCAATGCCGCGCTGCCGCACTACCAGCCCCAGAAAGATTCGGCCGCAGCGCTCGAGCGCGGCGAACTTCTTTTGATTGACTCCGGCGGCCAGTACGAGGGCGGCACCACCGACATCACCCGAACAATTGCCATCGGAGAGCCTTCCGCGGCCATGAAGCGCGACTTCACGGCCGTGCTCAGAGGCCATATTCTGCTTGCCAGCACGCATTTTCCCGAAGGCGCCTTCGCCTCGCAGCTCGATACGCTTGCACGCATGCCGCTTTGGGAAATCGGGTGCGATTTTGGCCACGGCACCGGTCACGGCGTGGGCTTTTGTCTGGGCGTGCACGAAGGCCCGGTGGCGATCTCGCCGAGAAGCCCCGCCGAAGATGCCTCGCGCGTGCTCTCTGGTCTTGTCGTCTCCAATGAGCCCGGACTGTACCGGCCGGGGCGCTGGGGCGTTCGCATTGAAAATTTGGTGACCCCCGTGCCAGCCGAACCGGAGATCGATCAGATGATCCCCATGATGGTTTTTGAGACGCTCACGCTGTGCCCGATCGACACGCGGCTTGTCAATACGGCAATGATGACGCCCTTTGAAATCTGGTGGCTCAACGACTATCACAGGCGCGTGCGGGAAGCTCTCTCTGAGCTGGTGTCGGAGAAAGCCTTGAATTGGCTCAAGAATGCCACTGAGACCATTTAATCAAACAACGGGCCGGCACCTTGTCCGGCCGAAATTTTTGTCGGAATTGCGGACCGATCAAATTTGGTGCGGTCTCTCGGCTCGATCAAAAACGTTTTGAAAAAATTTCTTGGGCATAAACGATAATTCCCGTACCTGCTAAGCGCGCGAAGCCTTGCGCTAAACTTTCATTTAATAAAATTGTGCCTTTTTCAAGGTTTTTCGTTTGAAGCCTCGGCTGTCGGGAGGACAGCCGTGCTTTTCCTGCCGCTGCTGCAGCATTTTTTACATGCAATGCAGACTTTTGCGCTGCCCGGCATGCGCTGTGGGAAAACCTCACAAATCCGAATATTTTTTATGAACAACGTCTTTCGAAAAGCCCCCTTTATTCTTGCCTTAAGCTGCCTGATTCTTGCCGGCTGCGGCGATCAGACGCAAAAATCAACTGCCCGCGCGCCGATTCAAGTTGCAACCACAACAATGACGGCTGCTGCAGAACACATTTGGGTAGAAACTCTGGGGCTGACCGAGGGCGTGCGTCAGGCTGAGGTTCGCGCCCAAGTTTCGGGCATTCTTGAAAAAATCAACTACCACGAGGGCGATCGAGTCAAAGCAGGCGATTCGCTTTTTCAGATTGACCCGGCCCCCTACAGGGCTGCGCTTGATCAAGCGCTCGGCTCCTGCCGCGAGATCAAAGCGCAGCTTGCTCAGCAAGAGCGTGAAGCGCTGCGCTACAAGAAGCTCTACGAGGCGCGCGCCGGCAGCAAAAAGCAATGGGACGACGCGCAAAGCGCCGTGAACATCACCAGAGGCCAGCTTGCCTCTGCCGAAGCAGCTGTGCGCAATGCGCGCATTGAGCTTGTGCGCACGCAGGTCAAGGCCCCGAGCAACGGCATTGTGAGCCGCTCTCTTGTCAATACCGGCGCATTGATCACCCCGACCGAGACGCTGCTGGCCACGATTACGCAGCCCGAGCAGCTGCGCGTAACGTTCTCGGTGTCCGAACGCGATCTGGCAAACGCACGCATCACCACGGACAATCAAGTGAGGCTGCGCCTCAACGATGCCGACATGGTGCCTGCCAAGCTCGACTATGTCTCGCCCATTCTCGATGCGCAAAGCGCAACGCTCAACCTGCGCGCCACCCTCGACAAGCCCCACGGGCTGCGTCCCGGCCAGTACGTTCATGTGCAGCTGCAGACCAGAACGCTGCCCGAAGTCTTCCGCGTCCCGCAAAAAGCCGTCCTGCAGAAAGCTGACGGAACATACCTCGTCTATCGGCTTGAGGACGGTCACGCCCGCGCCGTAGAGGTTGAGCTCGGCAGCTGGAAGGACAAAGACTGGATCGTGCTCTCGGGACTCAATGCCGGCGACAAAATCATCACCAACCAGATTCAGCGCCTGCGCGACGGCGCGGCCGTGACCGAACGGGCAGCCCCAACCCCTGCCGAAAAGGCCCAGTAACCGCCGGAGGGCAGGACCATGCTCAGCAGCTTTTGCATTAAAAGGCCGATTTTTGCAACCGTCCTTTCGATTCTGATTGTTCTTGCGGGCTTTGTTGCCATGCGGGCGCTGCCGCTGTCGCAGTACCCCAACATCACGCCGCCGACCGTAACGGTCTCTACGCAGTACGAAGGCGCCAACGCACAAACGCTTGCCCGTACCGTAGCCGCACCGATTGAAGATCAGCTCTCGGGCATTGAGGGCCTCATCTACTACACGACCTCGATTCGAGCAAACGGCGAAGTGCGCATCCAATGCGTGTTCGACGTGGGCACCGATCCCAACTACGCCATGCTCGAAATCAACAACCGCGTGCGTACGGCTGAGCGCCGCCTGCCCGAAGCGGTTCGTCAAAACGGCGTCAACGTCAGAAAGCGCTCCGAGGAAGTGCTCATGATGGTGGCCTATACGTCGCCCGACGGCTCGTATACGCCAACCGAACTTGCCGACTATGCGCTTTTGAATGTGGTCGACTACATCAAGCGCCTGCCCGGCATCGGCGACGTGAGCGTTTTCGGCAACGTGCAGTCGGCCATGCGCATTTGGATGGATCCGCTGCGCATGGGGCAGATGGGCGTCACGACCCAGGACATTGAAAACGCCATCGAAGACAAAAACATGGAGCGCGGCGCCGGCCAGATCGGCGGCGCTCCGGTTCTTCCCAACCAGCAGCTTTACTACACCTCGAAAACGCCCGGACAGCTGCTCACGCCCGAAGAATTCGGAGCCGTGATCCTCAGAGCCGATGAAAACGGCTCAATCGTCCGCCTGCGCGATGTAGCCACCACGGAAATCGGCAAGCGCAGCTACGAAACGGTCAACGTCTTCAACGGCAAGCCCTCCATTACGCTTGGCGTTTACCTGCAGACGGGCGCCAATGCCGTAGCCGCCGCTGAGGCCGTCAAGGCAGAACTCAACAGGCTCGCCGCCGATTATCCCAAGGACAAGATCACGCACGAGATTACCGACGACACGACGATCTTCGTTGAAGCCTCCCTGCACGAAGTGCTGCAGACGCTACTGGAAGCCGGCCTGCTGGTGCTTGTCGTCGTTTTTCTCTTTTTGCAGAACTGGCGCACCACCCTCATTCCGATGCTTGCCGTTCCTGTTTCGCTGATCGGAACCATGGCTGGTCTCTGGGCGCTGGGCTTTTCTCTGAATACGCTCACGCTTTTTGCCATGACGCTTGCCATCGGCATCGTGGTCGACGACGCCATTGTGGTGCTTGAGAACATTGAGCGTCTGATGCGCTATGAGCATCTGTCTGCCGTGCAGGCGGCAGAAAAAGCCATGAAGGAAGTTGCCGGAGCTCTGGTGGCCATCGTGCTTGTGCTGTCGGCCGTATTCGTGCCGGTGGCCTTCCTGGGCGGCATCGCCGGCGAGCTTTATCGCCAATTTGCAGTGACGGTTGCCGTTTCTGTAGCGCTTTCAGGCTTTGTTGCGCTTACCTTGACGCCGGCGCTGTGCGCGCTTTTGCTCAAAAACGAAAAGCCCTCGACAAACCGCATCTTCAAAGCATTCAACATTGGACTTTCTCGGTTTACGTTCGGATACCTGCAGCTTGTCAAGCTCGCACTGCGCTTTCGCTACATCTCCGCGCTTATTCTCGTGGGCGTGATTGCCGGCTGCTGGTACATGATTCAGCATACGCCCACGAGCTTCGTGCCTATTGAAGACCAAGGCATCGTGCGCATGAGCATGACGCTGCCCGAAGGCGCTTCCTTTAATCGAACAGAAGAAGAAACCGAGCGCATCAGAAAGGAAATTGAAAAAGAAATCCCCGGTCTGGTCAGCGTGCTGGTGCTCACGGGCTTTGATACGCAAGGCAGCGCCATTCGCCCGAACACGGCCACCTTCGTGCTGCGCCTTGCAGACTGGGACAAGCGTACGGAAACAGCCTTTGAAGTGCGCCAGCAGCTGCAGAAAATTGCAAACCGCAGCACCGAGTCGGTTTCGGTAACGTCTCTGCCTGCACCGATCCGCGGACTGGGTTCTGCCAGCGGCTTTACGGGCTACATTCAGGCTCGCGGCAACGACAACGTCGAACTTCTGCAGCAAGTCACCAACGACTTCATGGCTGCCCTTGCCGAGCGTCCGGAACTGACCAGTCTGCGCACGCTGCTGCGTGCCGAGGCGCCGATTCTCAACGTCAGCCTCGATGAAACCAAAGCCATGCAGCTTGGCGTTACCTCGCAAAACGTTTTTGACAGCCTGACGGCTTTCTTTGCCGGAACCTACATCAACGACTTTACGCGCAACGGCCGCATCTATCGCGTCATCATGCAGGCCGATCCCTCCTACCGCATGACGCCTGAGGACTTCGGCCGCTGCTGGGTGCGCTCGGAGACAACGGGCGAAATGGTATCTCTGGGTTCGCTGCTCACAATTGAGCGCAATCTGGGCGCAGACAGCCTCGCCCGCATGAACGGCTATATGGCAAGCCAATTCATGGGGTCTGCCGTGCAGGGCGTAAGCTCGGGCGACGCCATCGCCCTTGTCGAGCAGATTGCCGATGAGGTGCTCCCCGAGGGCTACGCCATTGAGTGGATCGGTCAGGCCTGGCACGAAAAGCGCATCGGCTCTTCGTCGTCGACAGCCTTTGGGTTCGGCCTGATCATCGTGTTCCTGATTCTCGCCGCTCTCTATGAGCGCTGGTCGCTTCCGATTGCCGTCATGCTCGCGGTCCCGTTTGCCGTGTTGGGCGCTCTGGTGAGTCTTTGGATTCGTTCGGCTCCCAACGACATTTATTTCCAGATCGGTCTGCTCGTGCTCATCGGCTTGACGGCCAAAAACGCCATTTTGATCGTAGAGTTTGCCGTGCAGAAAATGCAGGAAGGCATGAATCCCTTTGATGCCGCACTGGAGGCCGCGCACCTCAGACTGCGTCCTATTTTGATGACGTCTCTGGCCTTCGTGCTCGGCGTCATGCCCCTTGTTTTTGCCACCGGCGCCGGCGCTCAGGCGCGCCATTCAATGGGCACGGGCGTCTTCGGCGGCATGATTGCGGCAACCTTCATTGCCACAATCTTCGTACCGGTGTTCTTTACCTGGCTTGCCAGAGGCAAAAAACACAAATAGCAAAAATCTGACGACCTCTGCAGATTGATCTGAAAGGACGAGGCGTTTTCGACTCGTCCTTTTTTTGATCTTTCGTTTCTGCAATTGGCCGCAAAACATCTTTTCTCTACAATCAAAGCCGTCTCAAACTTTTTCAATTTTCAATGAATTCCAGCGACACGCGCCGCTTCGGCGGCATCAATCGTCTTTATGGAGATGCGGCTCGCGACAAGCTCGCGCATGCTCATGTCTGCATTGTGGGTCTAGGAGGGGTTGGAAGCTGGTGCGCAGAAGCGCTTGCCCGTACCGGCATCGGTACGCTCACGCTTATTGACGGCGATGCGGTTGCCCTAAGCAACGTCAACCGCCAGCTGCCGGCGCTCACCAGCACGATTGGCCGCATGAAGGCCGAAATTCTTGCCGAGCGCGCAGCCGACATCAATCCCGAAGCACGAATCCACTGCGTCACAGAGTTCGTTTCAGCCCAAAACATTGACCGCCTGATTCCTTGCGGAGCCCTTCTAGTCGACGCCATCGACAGCATGGATGCCAAAGCGCATCTCATCGCCTGGGCGCGGGAGCATGAGCGCCGAATCATCGTAAGCGGCGGCGCAGGCGGGCGGCAGGATCCCACGCAAATCCAGTCCGCCGATCTTGCCCGCGTCTGCAGCGATGCGCTTTTATCGAAGCTGCGGGCGCGCCTGCGAAAAGACTACGGCTTTCCGAAGGGCAGCGCAAAGCCCGCGCAGACACAACCTTTCGGCATCACCGCCGTGTTTTCGAGCGAACCGGCTCGCCCCTGCGCGCCTGATGCCGCTTTGACTGCGGGCATCTCGGCGGGCTTCGGGACATCGGTCGTCGTTACGGCAAGCATGGGCCTTAGACTTGCTTCTGAAGTCATCGCCGAGCTGCTCGAGCAATGATCAGAATGTTCCTTGGCATCTAGGCAGCCACGCAGAGCGCCGACTTCGTGTTGCTGCTTCTCTTTGCGGTTACAATCTCAGAACTCAATACTGTTTTTGGGAGATCTTCAGTCATGTACAAACGCATTCTGGTGCCTACCGACGGCTCCGAACTCTCCATTGAAGCCGTCAAGGGCGCGGCGCGCTTTGCCAAGCCTCTGGGCGCCTCGGTGGTGCTCATCACCGTAATCGAGCCCTACAGCTACACCTCTCTTTCTGAATACCGTCCCGAATCGATCGACGACTATGACGAAAGAATGCGCGGCTTGGCTGAGGAGCGACTGGCTGAGGCACGCGCCGTCTTCGAAAAGGCGCAGGTTCCCGTGCAGACGATTGCGGTGAAATCCTTTTCTCCGGCTGAAGCCATCATGGAGGCAAGCACGCAGTACGACTGCGACTGCGTCTTCATGGCCAGTCACGGCCGCAAAGGTCTTGCCGCCGTTTTGCTGGGCAGCGAAACCCAGAAAGTGCTCACGCACTCCAAAGTGCCGGTCATGGTGTACCGCTAGAATTCACTGTTCTTTTTTCAATGGGAATTTGATGGGCGCCGATCAGCGCCCGTCAAACAATATTCCCGCCTTTTTCTTTTGACAGGACTGACATGTCTGAACTCGACGATTTGAACGCCCAGATGGATGCGGCCAATCTCTACACTGAAGAAATTGTGACCGACCGCAAGATGGGCACGATTCACGTGATGACTCCGATTACTGCCGACGGCGCCAAGGATCCGTCAAGAAAGCCCATCTTCACGGGCGAAGTGCAGATCATGACGCAGATGGGCCCTCTGCCGATTACCTTTGAAATCGAAGCTGAGACGGTGGCCGAGGCTGTTGCCAATTACGGCGAAGCCGCCAAGGCCGGCGTCAAGAAGACGATTGAGCGTCTGCAGGAAATGCGCCGCGAAGCCGCAAGCAAGATTGTCACCCCGGGCTCGCCCGGCTTCGGCATGCCTCCGGCCGGCGGCAAAATCCAAATGCCCTAACCGCGCAACGCCCCTTTGGGGCTTTGCTTGAAAAAATGCCGTGCTCCCCCATTTGCGGAGTACGGCATTTTTGTTGAGAGAAGCCTTTTCGGCTTGCGGCCGAGACGCTCTCAAGCGCTAAGGCAGATCTGACAAATCGTGAATGCGAAGCCACGCGCCGATGCCCTTTTTAGCCTTGTCGCCAAGGTAAGCCTCGGGCATCAGCGTTTCGGGCCTGAGCACGCTCATGGCGCCGATTGCGCGCGCTGGCGCCACGCGATGGCAGGCAATCAGGATGGGAAAGGGATTGGCCGCCAGCGCCCGACCCACGGAGCGTGCCGCAGCAGGTTCTCCGATGCGCTCGGCAATCTGCGCGTAGCTCAGAATTTCTCCTGGCTCAAGAAAAGTCACTTCCCGCAGCACGCTGCGGGCAAAAGCCGAAAGCGAGCGCATGCGGTTCAAACTGAAAAGGTGTCTGCGGTCGACACTGGAGAGCACGTGCGGGTGCTCGAGCAGAGAACCGGCAAGATCCATCCAGCGACACATCTCTTCGGGGGCGCTGTCAGGACTCTGCACCGGTTCAAGTTCCGGAATCAGCCTGTCGAATTCGCCGTCTTGCTCAACAAAGCGAAGGCTCCCCCATGGAGCAGGCAACCGATAGCTCTTGATCACTTGCGTACCTTTCCGTGTGTTCCGACATTATTTTTCAGCTGACGACTTTTGCCTAGCCGCAGCGAGATCGCTCTCCCAAAGCCCCTTGGGCATCGGAAATGCAACAGACTCATCGGCGCCGTCGAGTTCGCAGATCTCAATGCTGCCGAACTTATTTCTAAGATAGTCAAGCACGCCCTGCACAAGAAATTCCGGTGCCGAAGCACCGGCCGTAATGCCGACGCGCTCAACGCCCTCAAACCAGGCGTTGTCCAGATGCTGAGCACTGTCGACCAAATGCGCTTTTGCTCCCTCACGCTCGCCCACCTCGCGCAGACGATTGGAGTTGGAGCTGCTCACCGAACCAATCACCAAAATCAGATCCACCTCACGGGCAAGCTTCTTGACCGCATCCTGGCGATTCTGCGTGGCATAGCACACATCGCTTTTTTTCGGCTCGACTATGCTGGGAAAGCGCCGCTTAAGGACGTCGATCACGCTTCGGGCATCATCGACCGACAGCGTGGTTTGCGACACGTAGGCCAACGGCGTCGAGTTCAGATCAGCGGGCAGCGCCGCCGCAGCCTCGGGAGACTCCACAAGGAGCATGCCGTCTTCGACCTGCCCCATTGTGCCTTCAACTTCCGGGTGCCCGGCGTGTCCGATCATGATGATGGTTTTGCCGGCCTCACGCATGCGCATCACCTCGCGGTGCACCTTGGTCACAAGCGGACATGTGGCGTCGAAAATGCGCAGATTGCGCCCCTGCGCTTCACACTGCACGGCCTTTGAGACGCCGTGAGCCGAGAAAATCAGCGTGGCGCCGTCGGGTACTTCGCTCACTTCGTCAACAAACACTGCGCCCTGATCGCGCAGCTTCTGCACCACTGTTCGGTTGTGCACGATTTCGTGTCTGACGTAGATCGGCGCACCGAAAACTTCAATGGCGCGTTCAACGATAGCAATGGCTCGGGTAACGCCTGCACAAAATCCCCGCGGACGAGCTAAGAGAACCTGCATGGAAATTTTTTCCTTCTCGGACAAAAAAGCAACACTGCCTTGAAAGCCTGATTTTAACGGCTAAGAAACGACATCATGGCAATTTCAAACACTGCCGAGCCGCTGCCGCAGCGTGCTGCTTTAAACTTTTTCCAAAAAATTCAGTACAATACGCGCCCTGCGACACGAATCCGTGCGAGAGATGCGCGCACGCGACAGCTTCTGAAGTCGACCACTTTTGCTGAGATTAAATCTTGGCAAGGGGTGTTTTTTGTCGTATAATATTAGTCTTTCGAATTTTCGCGCTCACGCTCCTTCATAGAAGCCGAAGCGTGAAGCGTCATCAACATATTTTTTATTTACGGGAGTAAGCGATGGCACGAGTGTGTCAAGTCACCGGCAAGGCGCCGATGGTCGGCCATCAAGTCTCGCACGCGAACAACAAGACCAAGCGTCGTTTCATGCCGAACCTGCAGTATCGTCGTTTCTGGGTCGAAAGTGAAAATCGTTGGGTCCGCCTGCGTTTGACGACGGCTGGTCTGCGTACTGTCGACAAGGTTGGTATCGATGCGGTTCTCGCGGATCTTCGCGCCCGCGGCGAAATCTAATTTAGGAGATTGAACCATGGCAAAGGGTGCACGCGAAATCATCAAGATGGAGTCCACGGCCAAGACTGGCTACTTCGTGACCACCACGAAGAACAAGAAGAACTCCACGGGCAAGCTTGAACGCAACATGTTCGATCCGGTTGCCCGCAAGCACGTTCTGTTCAAGGAAGTCAAGCTCCGTTAATTCGTTTCAAGCGAATTACGCTTGCGTCTTTGCTCCGCGGTCGAGGCTTGCAGATGCTTGCCGCAGGAGAACGTAGCAGTACAAAAACCGATGGCTTTGTAAAAAGCGCATCGGTTTTTGTTTATCGGCGTCTGTGACAGAAGCTTCTTTCAGGCTACCATTCGCCTTATTCGTTTATCGTTTCGCGCAGCTGCAGCGCATGTTTTTTTTGCTATGAAAAAACCCAAGCACGAAAGCGCAACGCCCGCTACCGAATGGCTTAAAGCGCACAAGGTGAGCTTTGTCGAACACTCCTATGCGTACGTCGAGCATGGCGGCACGGCCCTTGCAAGCGCCTCGATCGGGGTCGATCACCATACGGTGATCAAGACTCTCATCATGGAAGATGAGAATGCCAAGCCGCTTGTGATTCTCATGTGCGGCGACAAAGAAGTCTCCACCAAAAACCTTGCCCGTCAGACCGGCCGCAAGTCGATTGTCCCCTGCAAGCCGGAGCAGGCCCAGCGCAACTCGGGCTACATGGTGGGCGGAACAAGTCCCTTTGGAACTCGAAAAGCAATGCCGGTCTACGTCGAGCGCGAAATCCTTGAGATGCCCGTCATCTACATCAACGGGGGCCGCCGCGGCTTCATTGTCGAAATTGCAGGATCGGTGCTCTCCGAAAAGCTCGGCGCCGTGCCTGTCGAGGTTGCCATTTGAGTTCTTCTGAGAGATCGTTGTCGTGACTCTTCCCTTTGAATTGTCGGTGGCGCTGCGCTACACGCGCGCTGGCCGCAGAGGCCGCAGAAAAGACGGCTTCATGAGTTTTATTTCCGGCATGTCTGTGGCCTCGATTGCTTTGGGCGTCATGGCGCTCATCATCGTGCTCTCGGTCATGAACGGCTTTCAAAAAGAAGTGCGCGACCGCATGCTCTCGGTTCTCTCGCACATAGAAGTCGTCAATCTTGCGGGCCCCGTCGACAACTGGTCCGAGCGCGTTGCGGCCATCAAAAAAGCAGATGCCGAAGTCCTTGCCGGCGCCCCCTTTGTCTCTGGACAGGCGCTGATGAGCACAGGACGCACCGTGCGCGGCGCCATGGTCCGCGGCATTGATCCGCAAGCTGAGCCCGGCGTGAGCGACTTGGGTGAAGCCGTGCGCATGGGCAGCCTCGCAGACCTTGAGCCGGGAAGCTTCAACATCATTCTGGGGCAGGATCTGGCGCGTGCGCTCGGCGTCGGCTTGGGCGACAAGGTCACTCTCATCGTTCCTAAAGGAAACATGACCCCAGCAGGCTTTGTGCCGCGCATGAAGCAGATGACGGTTGCAGCCGTCGTGCACTCGGGGCATTATGAATTTGACAGCACGCTTGCGCTGATGCATGTCGATGATGCAGCCGTGCTTTACCGCACGGGCGGCCCCACGGGCATTCGGCTCAAAATCACCGATCTGTACGAAGCCCCGAAGCTCGCCGAAAGAATTGCCATCAGCCTGCCTTCGGGCTGGTACGCTCAGGACTGGACCATGCAAAACCGCACATGGTTTGCAGCCGTTCAGGTTGAAAAGAGAATGATGGCCATCATTCTCTTTTTGATCGTGCTCGTGGGCGCCTTTGGACTGATCTCCACGCTGGTCATGACGGTAACCGAAAAGCAGTCCGACATCGCCATTTTGCGTACGCTCGGGGCTTCCTCACGCTCGATTCAAATGATCTTCATGATCCAAGGCGCCATTGTGGGATTCGTCGGCGTAGCCTGCGGCGTCGGGCTCGGGCTTGCCGTGGCGCTCAATCTGGACGTGATTGTGCCTGCCATTGAATCGATGATGGGCGTGCAGTTCCTGCCCAAGGAGATTTACTTCATCAGCTCCATGCCTTCAGACCCGAGAGCCTCCGACATCGTCCCCATTGCGGTTCTCAGTTTTCTCATGAGCCTTGCTGCCACCGTCTATCCGTCTTGGCGGGCGGCACGCATTCATCCGGCGGAGGCCCTGCGCTATGAATAATCTCGTGAACCCTGCAAAAATCGTTCTAAGCGCCAAAGATGTTCACAAAACCTTTTCCGACGGCACCGGCAGTCCCGTCGTCGTTCTCAACGGCGTGACTTTCGAGATTTGCGCCGGAGAAATTGTTGCCGTCATCGGCAGTTCCGGTTCGGGAAAATCAACGCTGCTGCAGATTCTCGGCGGACTTGATGCCTGCGACTCAGGAGAAATCTCCATTGCAGGCCGTCCGCTCAATGGCATCAGCCAAGCAGAAATGGGACAGCTTAGAAACGAACTTCTTGGCTTTGTCTATCAGTTTCATCATCTGCTGCCGGAGTTCAGCGCACTGGAAAACGTCGCCATGCCGCTGCGCATCGCCAGGCTCGACGAAATCCATGCTCATGAAAGAGCCCGCGAAGCGCTCAAAGCGCTTGGGCTTGAGCATCGTCTGACGCATCTTCCAAGCCAGCTCTCGGGCGGCGAGCGTCAGCGCACCGCCATTGCCCGCGCCATGGTCACCGGGCCGGCCTGCATCCTTGCCGACGAGCCCACAGGCAACCTTGATCATGACACAGCCATGGATGTCTTCGAGCAGTTCGTGCAGAGCGCCCGCAGCAGAGGCTGCGCCATTTTGATCGTCACGCACGATCAGCTCATCGCTCAGCGCTGCGATCGAATTCTGCGGCTTGAAGAAGGCCGCATTGTGAGCGAAGACGCTCGCTGCCAGCAAACCGGCGTCGTGCAGAGCATGCCATGAGCGGGATGCGCTTTTTCGATACGCACTGCCACTATGCCGACAACGCCTTTGATGCAGACATTGACCTTTGCGTTCAAAAGGCCAGAACCGCAGGGCTTGCCGGAGCGCTTGTGTGCACTTGCTCCGGACATGAATATGAAGCAGCCAGCGCACTGGCTCAGCGGCTGAACCTTTCGTTTGCCGCCGGCGCCTTTGACTTTTCGTCATCTCCTCAAATTGCACCCCAGAGAATGCTTGAGCAGCTCAGCAGCGCCATCGATCGCTTTTCGCCGTGCGCCGTGGGGGAAATCGGCATTGACGGCAAGCATTTGAAAACAGAATTTGAAGCTCCGGCACTGGCTCTTTTTACGGGAGCGATCGAAATTGCTTCTGACAACAATCTTCCCGTCAGCGTTCATGCACGCGGCGCAATGCATGTAATTGCCCGCATTCTGAAAGCGCATGCGAGCACCTCGCTAAAAGGCGTGATTCACGCCTTCAACGGCTCGCTTGAAGAAGCCGAAATCTTTGTTCGTCTAGGCTTCAAGCTTGGTTTTGGAAGCATTCTGACAAACCCGGCAGCCAAACGAGCTGCGCGCGTTTTTGCGGCGCTGCGCTCTGGCAGCTGGGTGATTGAAACCGACGCTCCCTTCATGGTGCCCTGCACGAAAAAAATGAACCCAGCAGCCAAGAGCGAGCCGCTTGATCTCATCGAAACGCTCAAGGCGGCTGCCGCACTTCGCGGCATCACAATTGAGGCGGCAGCCGAAGAGTCCTCGCAGGCCGCGCTCGAAGTTTTCCCAATGCTCAAGACAGAGATTTCTTCACAAAAAAATATTGATTAGGAAATTAGAAGCCATGCAGACGGAACGTTTGAAAAGCTTTCTTGAAGCGATGAATTCCGGCAAAGAGGTCCACGGCGGCTCCCCAGCGCATCTTTGCATGCACGAATTGAGTCAGGAAGCACTGCGCATCACCATGCAGATCAACTGCTCTTACCACACGCCCGAAGAGCTTCGAGCTCTTTTTTCTGAACTGTTCGGCAAGCCGGTCGATGAAACATTTGCTTGTTTTCCTCCTTTTTATACGGACTGCGGAAAAAACACCACCATCGGCAAAAACGTCTTCATCAACGCCGGCTGCAAGTTTCAGGATCAAGGCGGCATCACCATCGGCGACGGATCGCTGATCGGCCACAACGTGGTACTTGCCACGTTGAATCACTCACTGCTCGAAAGCAAGCGGACCAACTTGATTCCGGCCCCTATCCATATTGGCAAAAATGTCTGGATCGGCGCCAATGCCGTCGTGCTGCCCGGCGTTTCAATCGGTGACGGCGCAGTGATCGGCGCAGGCGCCGTGGTTACCAAAAATGTGGAACCCAACACTGTCGTCGGCGGCGTGCCTGCCAAAGTCATCCGCCGCCTTTCTCCAGAAGAACGCGCCTCATAAAAAATCAGGTCGTGCGCAGAAAACTGCTTCTGACGCTACAAACAAGCAGCAACAGCGGCGGCCGCTCTGCAAATCAGAGTGCCGCATACGCATATAAAAGCTGCTCGAATGCACATGCCGACGCTTTTGAGCTGTCGACATCGCTGCATCTGCCATATGTCATTGACACTCCTTTTTAATCAAAAGGTGTCAACTTTTTTCAGGACAAGTCAAGCATAGAAGCAGCCGGACGCAACGCCGCAGGTCCCTTTTATTTGTTTGACCGCGTCAATGTCCTGACTTTTACGGGCGAGAACTACACAGCCAAATGCATGGTGAGGCTGCATGCTTAGATTGTCGACAGCCGTCAACGACCAATCGGTTTCGTTTCCGGTTAACATATTGCTTTGGGTCCTTTTCCTGCTTCCGGCACGAATTGCCGAAAAAAGCGATTTTATTGGAGAAAAAATTCATGCAGACCAACAATGTGGTTGTCGCCGTCATCGGCATGGACCAGCCTGGCGTCATTGCCTGCGTCTCTGCCGTCATGACGAGGCTTGGGTGCAACATCGAGGAAATGACCCAGTCGACGCTGCACCGGCAGTTCGCGGGCATCTATCTTGTGCAAAAGCCCGCCCAGCTCACCAATGAAGAACTCAACAGCGAAATTCAAAAGGCGGTGAGCGCCAAGCGCATGAAGCTCACCATCGTCACGCGCGACTTTGAGGAGCCCATGGAAGGTCCCGTAGAAGCCGAACCTTTTGTGATCAGCGTCTACGGTCCGGATAGAAACGACATCGTAGGAACCTTTGCGCATATTTTCGGCGAACACCGCATCAACATTGAAGGCCTCAGAGCCTTCCCGATCAGCGACGGCACGTCCATGCAGGTTTTTGAAGTTTCGATTCCCTCTGAACTTGACACCCGCAGTCTTCATCGCGTCATGCTCGAAAGAGCCAAATCCATGGGATTGAACCTGACGATGCAGCATCGCGATATTTTTGAAGCCATTCACCGCGTGGCGGTTGTCTGAAAAAACGCAGACAGGCGCGCAACTATCGAACCTTTTCGGAGAAAATTTTCATGCTTACTGAACGCGAGGTTCTCTCAACCATCAACATGCTCCGCAGCGAGCATCTCGACGTTCGCACCGTCACGTTGGGCATCAATCTTTTTGACTGTGCAAGCCACGACTTCGACGTTTTTGAAGTCAAAGTCAGAAGCAAAATCAACCGCTATGCCAAGCGGCTAGTCGAAACTTGCGACGCCGTGGGCGATCGATACGGCATTCCCGTCGTCAACAAGCGCATTGCCGTCAGCCCGATCGGCACTGTAGGCGCCGGATTTTCGCGCGAGCAGATGGTGCGCGCCTGCTGCATTCTCGACGACTGCGCCAAAGAAGTCGGCGTGGACTTCATCGGCGGCTTCGGCGCACTTGTCGAAAAAGGCATCACCCCGGGCGAGAGAAACCTCATTGACGCTCTCCCAGAAGCCCTCTCCTGCACAGATCGGATCTGCTCGTCAATCAACGTCGGCTCCACAAAAACCGGCATCAACATGGACGCGGTGAGCCTCATGGGCCGCACGATCGTAGATGTGGCGCAAGCCACTGCAGATCGCGACGGTCTGGGATGCGCCAAGCTCGTCGTATTCTGCAACATTCCGCAAGACGTTCCCTTCATGGCCGGCGCATACCTCGGCGTCGGAGAGCCCGATGTGGTCATCGACGTCGGCGTCTCTGGCCCGGGCGTCGTCAACAAGGCGCTGCAGCGCGCCATCAATGAGGCAGGCCGCAAGCTTACGCTGGGCGAAATTGCCGAGGTCATCAAGCACACTGCCTACAAAGTCACGCGCGTGGGAGAAATCATCGGCCGCGGCGTGGCTAGCCGCATGAACATCCCCTTCGGCGTAGCGGATCTGTCGTTGGCGCCGACGCCTGCAGTGGGCGACAGCGTGGGTGAAATCTTTCAGACGCTGGGGCTGAGCTCCATCGGCGCTCCGGGCTCGACGGCCGTGCTTGCCATGCTCAATGATGCAGTCAAAAAGGGCGGCATTTTTGCTTCCGGCAATGTCGGCGGCTTGTCGGGGGCCTTCATTCCGGTGAGCGAAGACAGCTCCATTGAAGCGGCCGCCCGCACAGGCAGACTCACTCTCGAGAAGCTCGAGGCGATGACATGCGTGTGCTCCGTGGGCCTTGACATGATTGCCATCCCGGGCGATACGCCCGCAGAGACGATCGCCGCCATGATTGCCGATGAAAGCGCCATCGGCATGATCAACGGCAAGACGACTGCCGTGCGCGTGATCCCGGTGCCGGGCAAGACGGTAGGCGATGTCGCTGTTTTCGGAGGCCTGCTTGGCGAAGCTTCGATCATCCGCGTGCCGGTGGGCGACTCCAGCCGCTTCATCGATTTCGGCGGAAGAATTCCTGCTCCTATCCATAGTTTGAGAAATTAACCCTAGGCTGCAGAAATTCCAATCGGCGCAAAAGCAACAGTTGTTGAAGTTTTGCGCCGATTTTTTTTGTCTTCTTTGTCCCAGCAGCAATCCTGACACATGCGAAGCGTGTGCAAGTGCGCTAACATGGTCTTGAGGCAGTAAACCGTGCCTGTTCACCTTTTTTTAAACGGTTTTGCAGATGCGTTTGTTCTAAGGAATCCGCTCGCTGCTCATGGTGTGTCTGTCGGCTTCCTGGCACCTGCTTAAGAGAAAATTTTTTCCGGGGAGAAAAAATATATGAAGATTCTCGTTCCCATTGACGGCAGCACCTACAGCGAAAACTCTCTTGCATTCGTGGCTTCCCGCACTTCTCTTCTGGGGCACTCGCCCGAGATTGAGCTTCTCGTCGTGCTCGATCCGCTGCCGGCGCGCGCCGCTCGTCTTGTCGGAAAAGACTCGCTGATGCGCTACTACGAAGAAGAAGCTGAAAAGATATTTGCTCCTGCGCGCAAGTTCCTCGTCGGCCACAACATTCATGTGAACGAAGCCTTCATCGTGGGTGATCCTGCCGAAAAGATTTCCGAAGAGGCAACACGTCTGAATGTCGACCTGATCATCATGGGTTCGCGCGGACGCACGGCTCTGGCCGGTCTCTTCCTGGGCTCGGTTACCAACGGCGTGCTTGCTCGCACAAAGAATCCGATTCTCATCGTGCGCAACAAGAATGCTCCCGATCGCGACGGCATGCGCGTGGGCGTTTGCGTTGACGGTTCTAAATATGGTTCGGCTGCCGTCAAATACGCCATCCGCAACGGCGATTTGTTCGGCGACGGCGCTCAGTTCTACCTGATCAATGTCACGAGCGACTACGCCGGAACGGTCATGCCCGACATGGCCGGCATGGCTCTGCCTGCTCTTTCCGAATCTGAAGTCATTGAACTGCAGAAGAAAGAATTCGCTGAGGCCGTTGATCCGATTCGTCCGCTGCTTGCCAAGGGCGGCATCGCTCCCAAGGAAGTCTGCTTGGTGGGCAACCCTGGCGATGAGATTGCAGCCTTTGCCAAGAAGAAGAAGCTTGACCTCATCGTGATGGGCAGCCACGGCTACGGCCGCTTCAAGTCAGCCGTGATGGGCTCTACCGCCATGCGCATCGCTGCGCAGGGTGATGTGCCGATTCTGCTGATCCGCAGATAAGTTTTTCGATGCTTTCTGCCAAAGCACGAAGCGCGTACAAGCACATGAAGCTTTTAGGGCAAGGACTCGCTCATATTTGCAGAGTCCCTGCTCACAAAGGCTTTGATTGACGCGCACTTGACGGGCCGCCCTTGTCGGGCGGCCTTTTTTGCATGCAGAACACATTCAAATGTTCAGCATGTATCGCTGGAAAAAACTGAGGAAAACGAAAAGCCGCACCCAGCCGATTTGCATTGAGTGCGGCCCAAATGCAAAAAGAGGTATAGAGCTCAATCTGCAAAGCCGTAGCGCAGCCACAGTGATCCGTTTTCAAACTGCTTGAGGCCCGTGAGCTTGAGCTGAACCGGTTCACAAGTCTGCGGCAGTCCATCAAATACCGCACTCATGCCGCCGCGGCCGTCGATGCCCGGAGCCTGCAGCAGACTGATTTCATCAAGGAGGCCAGCCGCAAGAAAGCCCGCATTGATCGCACCGCCGCCAACGACAGCAAGACGCTTGACGCCGAATTCCTTGAGCAGAATTTCGCAAGCGCGGGCAAGATCGATTCGCTGCTTGCCGCAGACAATCCAGGAAATTCCTTTGCTGTCGAGGTATTCGATATAAGCCTTCTTCACCTGTTCACAACAGATCACGATGAGCGGCTTGTCATCGACCATCGCGGCTTTCCAAAGAAGCGTTCCGCGCGTGTCGACAACGACGCTGTAGGGGCCTTCGGCCTTTTTGGAAAAACGCTCGCAATCGAAAGCATCGGTGCAATTGGACTGAAATTCGCCTTGATCAGCAAGCTCGAGCTTCGCAGTAACGCGGCCGCTCAGGCAAGCGTCGGCATTGAGTTCGCCAAGCGCGGCGTAGTACTCATCGACGCCGCGCAGCTTGGCGGTCATGCCGCAGTCGATGCGGCCGTCGATTGAGGTCATCATGTGACAGACAACGTATGGCTTTTCCATTTTTTTCACCAGTCGAAAATCTCAAAACTGAGGACAGTCTATGACCAAAATACGGCAAAGTCCCTAAATGTTTGCGCAAATGCTTGCCTGATATGCGCAAAAGAGAAGCTGCAGAAGAGTTGATGCCAGACATGCAGCAGAAAGGACATTGAACGTGCAGGACAAATAGCCAACGAGTCGAGCCTTGTTGAGCTGATGCTTGTCGCCAATTTAATTGGTTTTAGGGTTTTGATCAGCCTGAAAGCAAAAGGCTTTCCATGCGCCGGCTGTCCACAAGGAAATCGCTGCCAGCATAAAGGAAACGATGACGGACGCTCGTCCTGTTTGCTCAAATCCTATTTCGCATACCCATGGCCCTGCAGCGGCGGGCACATAGCTAATGTCTTGGACAAAAGCAGAAACGAACAGCAAGCTGGAGATCGTCGCACCTATCTTGCGTTCTTAGGCGTTTTTTTCAGGCATTGCACAAGGTTTGTACTTGAGCCTTGCCATGTTGGCGTTAACCAAAAAATGGAATTATGCGTCGATTGCCGTAATCAAGAAAAAGCCCGCAAAGCATTGCTGCCCGCGGGCTATTCGCGCTCTATTTTCTAAGAGGGACGGCCCCTTCAGAGCCGCCTCTGCGCCTAAGAGCGATTAAGCGGCTTCTTCTTCGAAAGGCTCTGTACCCAGTTCCCCTTCCATACGAGAGACTGCCAAAGCGGTCGTCGAGTCGCCGACCACGTTGATGGACGTACGGATCATGTCGAGCACGCGGTCGACGCCGGCAATCAGAGCGATCACTTCGAGCGGAATGCCGATCTGCGTGAACACCAATGTCGACATAATCAGACCTGCGCCAGGAACGCCTGCCGTACCAACAGCAGCCAGCACGCCGGTAAGAACCACGATCACCTGATCGGTCATCGACAGATCAATGCCGTAGATCTGAGCTGCGAACACCGCGCACACGCCCATGTACACAGCCGTACCGTTCATGTTGATGGTGTTGCCCAGCGGAACTGCAAAGCTGGCGATCGCGTTGGAAGCACCGAGCTTGCGCGCTGCAACCAGGTTGGCAGCCATAGCAGCAGCCGACGAGCAGGTCGTAAAGGCGATGACCCAGGGTTCAAAGATGGTCTTGAAGTAGGTTCCGAGCGGGATGCGAATCCAGAACTTGACCCACGGAATGTAGATGATGATGATCAAAAGCGACGTTGCGATGAACGACGACAGGATGAGCTTGCCCAGAGGCAGCAACACCGCGAGACCGTGCTGAGAAACCACAGCCGCCATCAAACCGAACACGCCGATCGGAGCGTAGCGCATCACGATGCTCGTCATGCGGATCATGATCTGACCCATGACATCGAAGAACTCGTAGATGTACTTGCCCTTCTCACCCATCATGTTCAGGCAGAAGCCGAACATAATGGCAAAGAAGATGATCTGAAGGATGGAACCCTTTGCAAAGGCTTCCATCGGGTTGATCGGAACGATGTCAAGCAGCGTCTTGACAAAGCTCGGAGCCTTGACCTGAGCGGCCTTCAAACCTTCGGTTGAAAGCGTCACGCCGATGCCGGGATCGATCATATTGGCGATAACCAGACCAAAGATCACGGAAATGGCCGATGTGACCATGAAGAACAACAGCGTCTTGACGGCAACGCGCCCAAGCTTGCTCACGTCGGAAATGCCGGCGGCGCCTGCAACCAGCGTTGCGAACACCAAGGGCACCACGACCATACGGATCAAGCGAATGAACAAGTCGCCCAAAGGTCTAAACCACGTCTGCGCAATATCAGCACTGACAAACATGCCTACGACGATACCTAGGATCAAGCCGGCTAGTATCTGCATCGGCAAGCCCCACATGGAGGATTTCTTTTCTGCCATTGCACTTCTCCTTTTCTTGCTGTGTATTGTCTTGAGTGCCGGGCCTGGACTCCCGCACGTTGTACGTGCTCTGAAAGCACCACCAACTCGGCCAGCCAGTAATGCAACAAGTTGTTGCTATCACGGTCTTAATTTAGACCGTTAAAGTATGGTTAGATGCTAGTACAAACCCTTAAGATTTTGAGCAACATCAATAGATCTTCTTTTGTAAAGACTCACGTAACCCTTTGTTTTTATTTAAGTTTTTCTTATTTTTCTTTGAAAATTTATCCTTGCCTGCGCTCCGTAACAATTATTCAAACTTTTGCTCTAAAGCAAAGAATTCTCACTTATTTCCGCCTTGAAGCTGGGTATTTTTTCTTGCGCAGCCAAATTTGCAACAACCCCAAGCAGAGCAGGCCAAACCGGGCAATTTCGCCTTTTGAAACCGTATCTAATTTTCTACGTAATAACGATTAAGCCTTCCGACTTAGTCACATCAGCCGACCATCAAAATCCGCAGCTGCTCAGCAATAGGAAAATCTGCAGCTTGCCGCACGTTGTCATCGTTTTGTCATCAAATTGACATAATTTAGCCATTGGAGTGCTTCAACATTGCGCTGTTTATATATTTTGATCGACACCAATCATCATGGCCGACACCATTCTTGTTGTTGAAGACGAGCCCGCCATTCGCGAGCTTATCGGCTTTGCCTGTGAATCATCCGGCTATGCGACGCTGCGCGCCGGCAGCGTCAGCGAAGCTCAGCAAATTCTCGAGCGAGAGCGCATCAGCCTCATTCTTCTGGACTGGATGCTGCCGGACCTTTCCGGCCTGCAGTGGCTCGATCGCCTCAAGCATGACGAGCGCTACCAATCTGTTCCCGTCATCATGCTCACGGCTCGAGGCACGGAAAGCGACAAGGTCGCCGGGCTTGACACCGGCGCCGACGACTACGTCGTCAAACCCTTTTCTCCGCGTGAACTTATCGCACGCATGAGAGCCGTGCTGCGCCGCGGAGCCGCTGAATCGGAAAAAAACGTCGTGTGCGGTCCGCTTGTCATGAACGAAGCGCGCTTTTCTGCCAAAGTCGATGGAAAAGACGTCAAGCTCGGCGTCATCGAATTCAAGATGCTTTTGGTGCTTGCCTCCAACCCGGGACGCGTCTATTCACGCGTTCAGCTGCTTGAACGCGTCTGGGACGATGCCGCCGGCTTTGATGAACGCACGGTCGACGTGCATATTCTTCGGCTCAGAAAGCAGCTTGCAGGAACCTCAGCAAGCGGCATTGTTCAAACGGTGCGCGGCATAGGCTATCGCGCCGCAGATTTGAGTTCAGCGGCTTGAAGCTTCGAGCCCGTTCGATTTCTGTACAAACCAAGAAAAACTTGCGCCGACAAGGACAAACTTCTGTCCTTTTGGCAAAAAATTCGTCAACCATGCTCAAACGCCTTCGACTGATGGGGCCCGTTCTTTTTCGCCTCATCCTGCTGTGCTGCATCAGTCTGGCTATTGCCGGACTCGTCTCCCCGCTCTGGGGCGTCGTCATTCTTGTCGCCGGTCTTCTTCTCGAAATCTTCATGGATCTCAACTACATTGTGCTGCTTGCGCAATGGTTGGAAGACCCTGAGGCGCAGTCGCCTTCCGTGAGCTCCGGGCTCTGGAGCGAGATCTTCTACCGTGTCGCCCGCAGCCGCAAAGCTCTGCAAACCAACACGCGGCGCCTGCAGGATAGAGAAGCCCGCTATCGAAAAACGCTGGCAGCGCTTCCTGAAGGCATTGTGGTCGTCAAATCTGATTGGGCTGTTTCTTGGTGCAATGAAACAGCAACGCGCATTTTCGGCATCCACAACGAAAATGATTTCGGCCGCCACCTCTTTGCCTTCGTCGACAATGCGGGCGTGCTTGCCTACCTTAAGGCCGGACGCTTTGATGAGGCCTACACCTGGCGTCTGAGTCCGGACAAGGCTTTCGAACTGCGCGTCGTGACCGTCGACCGCAAGAACGCAATCGTCGTCACGCGCGACATTACGGAGCAGGAGCGGCTCGATGCCATGCGCAGAGACTTCGTCGCCAATGTTTCTCACGAACTGCGAACACCGCTCACCGTTCTCATGGGCTTTCTCGACATGGCGCTGCACGGACTTACCGACGACAGCAACAAAAAGGTTGAGCTGCAGACTGCTCACCTGTCGCTGATGCGCGAACAGGCCGGCCGCATGCAGCGCCTCATCAATGATTTGCTTACTCTCTCACGATTGGAAACCGGCAGCAGCGACAAGAAGTCAGAAATTTTTTCGCTTTCTGATCTCGTTTCGACCATTACCGAAGAAATTCGCGTCATGGCCATCAACACGCATCAGGTCACCTCGGCCGTAACGCCGGCCATCTGGATAAACGGCTATCCCGATGAAATTCGAAGCGCCATCGTCAATTTGATGACCAATGCCGTGCGCTATACGCCCGCCGGCGGTCAGATCCACGCGCATTTAGCGGTTCGCGACGACGGCATGATCGTCATCAGCGTCGTCGACAACGGCATCGGCATTGCACCCAAAGACATCCCTCGACTCACCGAACGCTTCTATCGCGTCGACAAATCTCGTTCACGCGACACTGGGGGCACCGGCCTAGGATTGGCCATCGTCAAGCATGCCCTGCTGCACCACAATGCACGCTTAAAAATCGAAAGCTCGCTCGGCAAAGGCTCAACCTTCACCATCACGCT
The DNA here is from genome assembly GCA_944390715.1 of uncultured Duodenibacillus sp. Taxonomy (GTDB): domain Bacteria; phylum Pseudomonadota; class Gammaproteobacteria; order Burkholderiales; family Burkholderiaceae_F; genus Duodenibacillus. Next base: position 45,221 of record CALXQS010000009.1, read on the forward strand.
GCCTGCCGCCATCCGCGCCAATGACCCGGAAGCTGCTGAAGCTGTTGCGGGAAAGGCCGCCGACTAATGCTGCTTATCTTTGTATTCATGGCCTGCCGAGGTTGCTGATGACGCCGGCAGGCATTTTTTTCTTGGAGCTCATCAGGAGGCAGCAGAAGGCATCTTTTGACGCCGAAAGAAAAACATGAGTGACGCAAACCAAAGCTTTTTTCAAAAAAATCGGCCGATTCTTTTCAGCTACCCCATAGTCTGCGCATTCTCGATTGCTTGCTTCTGGCTGCTTGGGCAAAAAAGCGATGCTCTAGGCTTTACGCTGCTGCATCTATATGGATTGCATCCGCTGGCGATCGTCTTGACATCGGCACTGCTCGCAAAACGCAGCGCAATCGGGAAATGGGCTCTCGCCTGGCCGCTTTTTATGGGCGTTTGCTACATGGCTACTGATTTCATGACGTTTCAGCTTGCCAACACGCTCTCTTGCGGCATCTTCAGAGCACCGGAATTCGTCCTCATTGCTGCGGGCCTGACGCTGTCTTTTCTTGGACTGCTGATTGGAATCATCCTAAGAAAAATTTTCTGCAAAAAAACGCAGCTCTGACGAGAAACTCAGCACACAACAAGACCCGCAGGCCTTATTTCGAAAAGCGCTTCTTTTCGAGCGAGCCTCGCTCAGTCCAATCAAAAAAGGCTGGAACATCGCACATCGTCAATCGCCGCGTTGCTTTCGATTCATTTTTTCTGCTCATCAGCTGGCGCCTCGCGCTCAGCTCGCTTTCTCCGTGCAAGCACCCGTGCACTGCTGGGCGCACGCAGGAAAGTCTGCGCCATTTGCTTGGCGCCAGACAAGAAAAGCAGGCAACAATTTGCATATTTCGAGCAGAACGACGAGGCTGGCCTTTCGATAATCTTTCGCCTGAGATGCAAAACACGGCATTGCGCCGTTTCTTTTTTGAGGATTTGCAAGTCATGCATTCTTTTGAACTCTTTCTTCCCACGCGCTTGGTTTACGGTTCCGACAGCATTGAGAAGCTGCCTGCAGCAGCTGCAGGCTGCGGCAAAAAAGTTTTAATCGCCTATGGTGGAGGCAGTGTTAAAAAAACTGGGCTTCTGGATCGCGTCAAGAAGGCGCTTGCCGACTTTGAAATTGTTGAATTTGCCGGCATTGAACCCAATCCGCGCGTAACTTCCGTCAACGCCGCAGCAAAACTCTGCCGCGAGCAGAACGTCAACTTTGTAGTGGCCGTAGGCGGCGGCTCCGTCATGGACGCGGCCAAAGCGATTTGCGCAGGCGCCCGCTATGAAGGTGACGCCTGGGATTTGGTGCGCGACTCCAGCCTCATCAAGTCCGCTCTGCCGCTCTTTACTGTGCTTACTAATGCCGCCACAGGCAGCGAATACGATGCCGCCGGCGTCATCACCAACCTTGAAACCAACGAAAAGCTGCCGATTGTTTCGCCTCTGCTCTTTCCTGTGGCATCCTTCTGCGATCCGGCCGTAAGCGTTTCAGTTCCGGCATGGCATACCGCCGCAGGCGCCGCCGACATCATGTCGCATACCTTTGAGCAGTATCTTGTGATGGAAGGAAACGACGTCAGCGACGGCTTTTGCGAAACGATTCTAAAGACCGTCATCAAAAACACTCCGATTTGCATCAAAGACCCTGCAAACATCGAAGCTCGTGCGGCCATGATGCTTGCCAGCTCATTTGGCTGCTGCGGACTGCTTGCCATCGGCAACACTCCGTCTCCCTGGCCCTGCCACGGCATTGAGCACGAAATTTCCGCTTGGCACGACATCACTCACGGCGCGGGCCTTGCGATCATCACTCCGCATTGGATGCGCTACAGCCTCAACGAAAAAACGGCGCCGCGCTTTGCCAAGTACGCAGTCAACGTCTGGGGCATGGATGCTTCGCTTGACGAGATGACGCTTGCCAACGCTGCCATCGACAAGACCGCAGAGTTCTTTGCAAGCATCGGCATTCCGATGCATCTGCGCGACGTCGGCGTGGACGAATCGCATTTTGAAGCAATGGCCGATCACATTCCCACCTGCTGGTGGCCGCTTTCTGGTGCGCTGCATCCGATCGACAAGGCGGGCGTCATTGAGATTCTGAAGGCTTCTCTCTAATGTCCGCAGCTCTCTGCAAAGAGGGCATGGAGCCATACGAGGAACTTGCTGCAAGCACGAATGCAGGTTCCTCGTTTTTTTTATGACTGCATCCAGCTTCCGGATGCTGCCTGAGCACGGAAGGAAGCTGCAAAATTCCGCCAAAAATTAAGCCCCAAAAGCTTGGGGCTGTTTTGAAAGAAATCACATGCTCGTACACAGCTTCAGAGAAGCCTCAAAACTTCTCTGAGACTGCATGCGGACGCTCATTAAACGTACTTGACGGTAACAATGGCGTAATGAATCAGGCCCTTAGGAGCGGGACAGGTAACCTCGTCGCCCTCGTACTTGCCGATCAGACTGCGGGCAAGCGGACTGGAAATTGAAATGCGGCCAGCCTTGATGTCTGCCTCGTCATCGCCCACGATTTGAAAAATTCGCGACTGTCCGTCATCGTCTTCGAGCTCAACGGTTGCGCCAAACACGATGCGGTCTCCCGCCTGAAGCGTTTTTGGATCGATGATCTGCAGCAGCGGAATCTTGCCTTCGAGCTCGGCAATGCGCCCCTCAATGTGTCCCTGCATTTCTTTGGCGGCATCGTACTCGGCATTTTCCGACAAATCCCCTTTTTCGCGCGCCTCGGCGATGGCCTGCACAACAGCCGGACGCTTGACGCGCTTGAGTTCATCGAGTTCAGCGCGCAGCTTCTCAGCGCCGAGAGTAGTAATAGGAATTCGCTTTTCCATGGTAAATCAATGCTTCTGTGTTCGAATAATGGAGTTCATGCGCAAAAGATGTTCTGCGACATTCTTTTATCGGCGCGAATTTTAGCGGAGGCTTGTGCAAAACGAGAGAAAAACCAAGAAAAGCGGTCCGCGCGAAAACGGACCGCTTCGTCCTGGCTGACTTTGTTTTGCCTTAGAGCGCGTCTTTGTGCATCTCCTGCAGCGAATAGACCTGCGCATCCTTAAGGTGCTTGATGCCCTCGACGACTGCGCTGCCGCCGGCGATCGTCGTGTAGTACGTCACTCGGTTGGCAAGCGCCGCCATGCGAATTTCTCTAGCGTCGCTGATTTCTCCGCGCGACTCATTGCTTGTCGTAATGACAAGCTGCACCTCTTGGTTCTTGATCTTGTCGATGATGTTTGGCCGGCCGTCGCTCACCTTGTTGACAACCCTGCAGTCGATGCCTGCACGTGCAAAAGCTGCTGCCGTCCCGCGGGTAGCCACAAGCTGGTAGCCGTTGTCAAGAAGCTTGGAGGCCACGACGATGGCCTTGGGCTTATCCTCGTCACGCACAGAGATAAAGACCGTGCCCGAAGGCGGAAGCACTGAACCCGACCCAAGCTGACTCTTAAAGAGCGCTTCGCCAAATGTTCTGCCTACGCCCATCACCTCGCCCGTGGAGCGCATCTCCGGTCCCAGAACCGGATCAACCCCCAGGAACTTGGCAAAAGGAAACACGGCCTCCTTCACGCAGATGTGCTGCGGAGCCACCTCCACGCGCGCGCCCTGCTGCTCAAAAGTCTTGCCTACCATGCAGCGAGCAGCAATCTTCGCAAGCGGCTCTCCAGTCGCCTTCGACACGAACGGCACCGTGCGCGATGCTCTGGGATTGACCTCAAGCACGTACACAATGGGGTTTTCCGTCACGGCATTTTTGACGGCAAACTGCACGTTCATCAAACCCACGACGTTCAAAGCCTTTGCCATCAGCTTGGTCTGACGACGCACTTCCTTGAGAATGTCCTCGCGCAAGCTATAGGGCGGCAGCGAACAGGCCGAGTCGCCTGAGTGAACGCCTGCAGCTTCAACGTGCTGCATGAGCCCGCCGATGCGAACCTCATTGCCGTCGCTCACCGCGTCGACGTCCATTTCCACTGCATCATCGAGGAAGTGATCAAGCAGCACGGGACTATCTTCGCTGACGACAATCGCCTCATGCATGTACTGCATGAGCTCCTTGGCGTTGTGCACGATGTCCATGGCGCGGCCGCCAAGCACATAACTCGGACGCACGACGATCGGATAGCCAATTTCTTCAGCAGCCTTCAGAGCCGCCTCCTCAGTATGACAGGTTCTGTTGGGAGGCTGTCTCAAACCCAGCTCATTGATGAGCTTTTGGAAGCGCTCGCGATCTTCTGCGCAGTCGATGGCATCGGTGCTCGTGCCGATGATGGGCACGCCCTCGGCTTCAAGCGCACGGCAGATCTTGAGCGGCGTCTGTCCGCCGTACTGCACGATCACGCCCGAGGGCTTTTCAACACGGCAGATCTCGAGCACGTCTTCGAGCGTTACCGGCTCAAAGTAAAGACGATCAGACGTATCGTAGTCGGTTGAGACGGTCTCGGGATTGCAGTTGACCATGATCGTCTCATAGCCGTCTTCTCTCAGAGCCATGGCCGCATGCACGCAGCAGTAGTCAAATTCGATGCCCTGACCGATGCGGTTTGGACCGCCGCCGAGCACCACAATCTTCTTTTTGTCGGAAGGCGCAGCTTCGCATTCCTGCTGATAGGTCGAATACATGTACGCGGTGCGGGTTTCAAATTCCGCTGCGCAGGTATCGACGCGCTTGTAAACGGGATGAATGCCGAGCGCATACCGGTGCTCGCGCACCTCTTTTTCCTTGACGCCCATCACCGCAGCCAAGCGCTTGTCGGAGAAGCCCTTTTGTTTGAGCCAGAACATTTCCTCGGCCGACACGGCATCCAGCGCAACGCCTTCAAGACGCTTTTCGATATCGACAAGCTCCTTGATCTGCACCAGGAACCAGGGATCAATAGAGGTCATCTCCTGGACTTCCTTGACCGTCATGCCGATGCGGAATGCATCTGCCACATAGAAGATGCGCTCAGGACCAGCTTCGCACAGTTCGTGCACAATGTCTTCGCGATCCGTCGTGATCGGAGTCAAGCCGTCCTTGCCCGTTTCCAGTCCTCTGAGCGCCTTCTGCAGCGATTCCTGGAAAGTCGAGCCGATAGCCATCACCTCGCCGACAGACTTCATCTGCGTCGTGAGGCGGTCATTTGCCTGCGGGAACTTTTCAAAGGCAAAGCGCGGCACCTTGGTGACCACGTAGTCGATCGTAGGCTCAAAGGAAGCAGGCGTCTTGCCCCCCGTAATGTCGTTGTCAAGCTCATCGAGCGTGTAGCCCACGGCAAGCTTGGCGGCAATCTTGGCAATCGGGAACCCCGTTGCCTTTGAAGCGAGCGCCGAGGAACGCGAGACGCGCGGATTCATCTCAATGACGATCAGGCGGCCGTTCTTGGGATTTACGGCAAACTGCACGTTGGAGCCGCCCGTATCAACGCCGATTTCGCGAAGCACGGCCAGACTGGCGTCGCGAAGAATCTGATATTCCCTGTCAGTGAGCGTTTGTGCCGGCGCCACCGTGATGGAGTCGCCCGTGTGAATGCCCATCGGATCAAGGTTTTCGATTGAGCAGACGATGATGCAGTTGTCGGCCTTGTCGCGCACAACCTCCATCTCATACTCTTTCCAGCCCAAAAGCGACTCTTCAATGAGCAGTTCGTGCGTAGGCGACAGCGCCAGACCGCGTTCGCAGATTTCCAAAAACTCTGGCATGTTGTAGGCAATGCCGCCGCCCGAGCCGCCCAGCGTAAACGAAGGCCGAATCACGGCAGGAAAACCCACGCGCTTTTGTACTTCCAAAGCCTCGGCTATTGAATAGGCGATGCCGCTGCGGGCCGACTCCAGCCCAATTTTTTCCATTGCCTGCTTGAATCGCTGACGGTCTTCAGCCTTGTCGATCACATCCGGCTTGGCGCCGATGAGTTCCACGCCGTACTTCTCCAGCACGCCTTCGCGCGCAAGATCCATCGCCAGATTAAGCGCCGTTTGGCCGCCCATTGTGGGCAAAATCGCATCGGGCTTTTCCTTGGCAATGATGCGCTCGACCACCTTCCAGTTCAGGGGCTCGATATAGGTTGCATCGGCCATGGCCGGATCGGTCATGATGGTTGCCGGATTTGAATTAACCAGCACCACTCGATAACCCTCTTCACGCAGAGCCTTGCAGGCTTGCGCGCCGGAATAATCAAACTCGCAAGCCTGACCGATAATGATCGGACCTGCGCCGAGGATCATGATGGTTTTGATGTCTGTACGCTTGGGCATTTTTTATTGTGCCTCGTAGTTTTGCGGATCAAGCTCGCGTTCGACGAGCTCGATCAAAATATGAATCACCTTGATGTGCAGTTCCTGAACGCGGTCCGCCCAGCGGCCTGCAGGCGTCACCACGGCAACATCGGCAATCTCGGCTATCGGAGAGCCGGCCCGGCCGGTGAGCGCGACGACCTGCATGCCTCGGGCCTTGGCCTCGCGAGCCGCAGCCACGATGTTGGCGCTCGTGCCCGATGTCGTGATTGCCAGGAGCACGTCGCCGGCGCGTCCCATGCCGGAGACCCAGCGCGAGAAGACGTGTTCATAGCCGTAGTCGTTGCCTACGCAGGCCATGTGCGAGACGTCTGATATTGCCGCAGCGCGGTACGGCTTTCGATTCTGCCGATAGCGGCCCGTCATTTCCTCAGCAAAATGCATGGCATCACACAAACTGCCGCCATTTCCGCAGGAATAAACCGCTCCTCCGGCTCTTTGGCTTTGCGCGATCAGATGTCCGGCACGGGCAATCGTCTCGAGCATTGCTTCGTCGGCAAGAAGCGCCTCAAGGGCGTTTTTTGCATCAGCAAGCGCGGCGCGAACCACTTCTTTTTGTTCGCTCATTTCAACTTCCCCGATTCAAATAGGTCTCTGTGCATGTTGAGCTTGTGCCGCCTTAGGCTTTCTGAGCCTGCCGCATCATTTCAACAAAGTCGTCGAACAGGCAGTCGATGTCGTGCGGTCCAGGACTTGCTTCAGGGTGTCCCTGAAAGCTCATTGCCGGCGCATTGATGTAGCGAAGCCCCTGCAGCGATCCGTCAAAGAGACTGACGTGCGTTGCCTTGACGTCATCGGGCAGCGTGTCGGCATCCACGGCAAACCCGTGGTTTTGGCTGGTGATGAAGACGTGTCCCGTCTTTTTGTCAAGAACCGGATGGTTGCCGCCGTGATGACCAAACTTCATCTTGATGGTCTTGGCCCCCGAGGCAAGACCCATGATCTGGTGTCCAAGGCAGATGCCGAAAAGAGGAATCTTCCTCTCGATGCAGGCGCGCGCAGCTTCAATGGCATACGTGCAGGGCTCCGGATCTCCAGGGCCGTTGGAGAGAAACACGCCGTCAGGATTCATCGCAAGAACTTCGGCCACAGGCGTCTGAGCCGGCACCACCGTCACGTCAATGCCTCGATCGGCCATCAGCCGCAAAATATTGCGCTTGATGCCGAAATCATAGGCAACGACCTTAAATCGGGGCTCAGCGGGCGCTTTAAAGCCGGGCTCGCCGTCATCGGCTTTCAGGCTCCACGTGCCCTCGCTCCAGTGGTACGGCTTGCTGCAAGTCACTTCGCGAGCAAGGTCGCGTCCGACCATCGAACCCCAGCTGCTGGCTGCTTGGCGGGCGGCCGCGAGCTCTTCTTCAGTGAGCACGCCGTCCTTGGCTGCCACAATCGTTCCGGGCTGCGCGCCCTTCGTGCGCAGAATGCGGACCAATTTGCGCGTATCAATGTCGCACAACCCCACAACGCCCGCGCTCTTGAGATACTCCGTCAAATCCCCTCTTGCCCGAAAATTGCTCACGACCGGGCTGGCGCTTCGAATGATGAGGCCGGCGGCACAAACCGCATCGCTTTCGACGTCTTCAGCATTGACGCCCGTATTGCCGATATGCGGATAGGTGAGCGTCACGATCTGCCCCGTGTAGCTCGGATCGGTCAGAATTTCCTGATAGCCCGTCATGGAAGTGTTGAACACCACCTCGGCGGTGACCATGCCTGCAGCGCCGAAGCTGCGGCCAAGGAAAACCTCACCGTCTGCGAGCACGAGCGCGGCCTGAGCACGCGCGTCGGTAATGATGTAACTCAAGACATCCCCCTCGTTCAAACAGTACGAAAATTGAGCACGGAAAGCCCGCACAAATCTTGGGCTTAAAACCGGCCAATTATACCGTTTAAGACTTGTCTGCACGGGTGAATTGTCTACGCAAAATGTCTTAGAAACGCTCGTTTTTCAGGGCTTGACGGCTTGCATGGCTCTCTTGCTGCGGCAAGTTTTTTGTCATGCGTTTTGTTTTTCAAATGTCAGCTCAGTTTCCCGAAACGCTCGCTTGCAGACAATCGGACGGTCAAAACGAAAAAGCTCCCGACGCGCCGATCTCAGATCAGGCTTCGGGAGCTTTGAAGGCGCCGTCTGACAAAGGCGGCGCCCGGCCATATAAGTTGATGCGGTTACTTCTTGGCAGCCTTTTCGCGCAGCGTGAAGTTGTGGCAGGAATTGCACATCAGCTCAGGCTTTGCCTTGGCGCCGACATGGCATTCCTGGCAGTTCACTTCGCCCAGATGCGAGAAGTGCGGGTTAGGTTCGATCTTGGCCGTGGCCTTGGCAAGATCCGCATAGGAACCATGGCAGCCCATGCAGGTGTCCTTCTTCACCCAGCCGGAAGCATCCGGCCAGTTCTTGCCGTGAATTTCAGCCAAGGTCTTGGCGCCCGTCGCTTCAGCAGCGCCGGCAACGCTCATCGTCAGACCAAATGCAACCGCAGCGGCGGCGAGAATGAATTTTTTCATGACTTGTTCTCCGATCAGTTCTTCTTGGCGCGTGCAGCGAGTTCAGCACCTGCAATGCGGCCGTAGACGAGAGCAGCACCAAGCTGTGCGCCGCCGGCGTAGTTGTGGAAGAAGATGCCGCCGGCAGAGTTGCCTGCAGCATAAAGCCCAGGAATGCTCTGGCCTTCCATGTTCTGAATCTCAGCCTTGGCGTTGATGAGCGGACCACCGAAGGTAGCCGTCATGCCGCCCTGGAACGGAATGGCGTAGAAGGGAGCCTTGGTGATCTTGTGCGGCTTCTTGTAGGTGCACGGAGGATTCATCTTGCCGAGCGTGCCCTTGTCGACAGCGGCGTTGTACTGCTTGACGATGTCCTTGATGCGGTCGGCCGGCAGATTGACCTGCTTGCAGAGCTCATCGAGCGTATTGGCCTTGCCGTACGGGTTGTTGAGGCGGTCAAACTTCGGAATCACCTTGTCGAGCACCGAGCACTGGCTGTCGACGATCACCCAGGCGTAGTTGTCGAGCGTCTTCTGAGCCGTCGTGCGGGCCTTGATGACGTAGGTGTTGTTTTCGTCCATGTAGCGCACGCCGGAGGTGTTGACCTGCACGCCGTAGCCGGAGTTAAGGACGTCGGCGGGGTTGACGTGGGTCTTGCCCAGGATCGGGCCGCTGTGGAACTGATCCATGTTCACGAACTTCGTGTAGAGCGGCATCGTGAGCGAAACGTTTTCACCGGTGGTGTAGGTCGAACCGCGCAGCACCATGCGCGTAGCCCAGCCGCCGATATAGCGGTCAACCATTTCGGGATTGGCCGAGAAGCCGCCCGTGCAGATGCACACGCCGCCCTTGGCCTTGACGTCCTTCTGGCCGTCAGGAGTGAGCACCTTGACGCCGGTCACGGCGAAGTGCTCGTCGTGGAGCAATTCAATAGCCTTATGCTGGAAGCAAAGGTCGATGCCGCGCTTTTTGGCAGCTTCAAGAAGCTTTTGGACCAGACGAGCGCCGCCCGTGAGGCCGTCGCCGACCACGCGGCAGGTGCGGCCCAGACGCGGATAAGGCATCGGACGGATCTTGCCGAACTTCACGCCGATGTCGGACTCAAGCCAGTCAATGCCGGCCGAAATGTTGTCCGTGTACACCTTGTTGAGGATCTTGTCGCCCATCTGCTTGGAGACGTCCATCATCATGGCATAGAAAGCTTCAGCGGTATCTTCAATGCCCTGTTCCTTCTGATGGCGGGAACCCCAGCCGCAGACGGAACCCAGAGCGAAGATGGCATTGCCGGCAGGACGGTCCATCTTTTCAAAGACGGCAACCTTGGCGCCGAGGTCATGGGCGGTAATGGCCGTGATCAGACCGGCAGGGCCTGCGCCCAGAACGATGACATCGTAGGAAGATTCCGCTTTCTTGGGAGCTGCGACGGCATTGGCTGCCACGCCCGTGCCGGCGATGCCGGCAGCCGCGCCCAGAAGACTGGTCTTGAGAAGACCACGGCGGGAAATGGCTTGCTTGGACATGAGTTGATTCTCCTCTCTCTAAGGGGGTTGCCGCAGCGGCGCAAAGGCCGCTGCGGCTCGATTGCAACGAACGCTCTCAGCTGCGCTCGTTTCAGTTTCGGATAAGGAAGTATCCGCAGAACACCCCTTAAGTAGTCTTGAGAAAAATCAAAAATCGTCCATTTGCCTCGTCCACGGCATTTCAGAAAAGCTCTGCCGACAGCCTGTCAAAGCGCCTCGCGCATCAGAGGCAAAAGCACGACAACAGTCAGACCTGCGTCAGGAGAATTGGTCTTAAAGAAAATTTTCCCGGCATGCTGCTCGACGATGCTGCGCGCTATGCCCAAACCCAATCCCAGCCCTTCGGGTTTTTGACTGCTGGCCGATGCCGAAAGTCTCTCAAGCGTTTTTTCGTCGGCATCGGGGCCATCGTCAACAAAGCTTATCGTCACGACGCCGGCCTCTTGCGCTGGGAACTCCACGCGGATGCGCACCGATTTTGCCGCCGCATCGCGGGCATTTTTAAGAACATTGAGAAACACGAGCTCCATTTCAAGCGCCGCCACTCGCACACGGCAATCCTCAAATTCCGGCACAAGAACCGTCATGCGGCCTGCATCATTGGCAAGCGTACTTGCCTCAAAATGCGAGACTGCGCTCTGTATGAGCGTCGACAGCGCGACTTCTTCTCGGGGAGGGCGTCGATTCTTTGCATACAGCCGCACGCGCTCGACAATCTCTTTGGCGCGCGAGGCTTCTTCGGCAATGGAGTCGATGACTTCTCTTTCATCTGCATCAGCCGACCTGCGCACGGCAAGTCTCGCAAGACCTCGGGCATACAAGCGAATGGCAGCCAGCGGCTGATGCAGTTCGTGCGCGATCATGCTCGAGAGCTGGCTCACCGTGGTATTGCGTTCAAGAAACAAAAGCCTTTTTTCCTGCTCGGACTCTTTTTGCGCAAGATCCTTAACCTGGCGCGTGCGCTTTTCAAGAAGCCTTCGGGTATGACTCAGCTGCAGCAGCACAACAGCCGCAGCAAACAAAAGCGTAAGAATCAGGGCTTTATATTCGTAGAAAAACCGCGTGAGCACGCTTTCCCTGAGATAGGCATAGGGGCCCATCTTGAGCGCCCGATAGAGTCTGTCGACAGAAAGAAAATCCGTTGCCACAGCCCAGCTTCTTCCCTCCTCGGTCTTGGGCATTTCCAAAAATGCCAGCGTCAGATCCGTCACAGCCTGCGGGGACACATGCGGCAAGGCGGCAAGCGTATGCGCGGGATAAAGCTTTGTTGAATGCAGACAAGCGCTGGAGCTTTTCACTGGCGCGAGAACCCGCAGGGACTGCTCGATTCCAGGCATGCTTGCAGTCAACCCCTCCCAAGCGCACAGCTTGAGAATCCCCACGTCGGCAGCACCGCTGATGACCGCGCGGGCAATGCGCTGCGAAGCGCTTTGTTCGCCGAAAAAAATTCGGTTGGCAAAAAATCTCTCGGGATCATGGCCTGCCATGGCAATTTCCCCGAGAGCAATCAAATAACCCGAAAAGCCGGTAGGACGATTGGCCGCCATGACGCTGCCCTGCAAGTCCTTCAAGCTCTGCAGGTCGTTGCGGCTGCGCCTGACGATAAAGGCAGAACCCTCGTTTTGATTGGCATCGACCGCCCCAGGGCCGACCGAGGAGACAATTGTTTTGACGCCGATGTCGGTCAGTCGGCGCACAAGCCCGGCACTGCCGAGGACGAGGTCAACTTTTCCTTCCCGAGCGCGCTCTTCGAGCACAGGAACACTGTAGACCGCCAAATCGACCCTGTACTTGCTTCTGACTGAAACCAATGCCTTGTCGAGCGCATTCATGATTCCCACGCGATCGTCTGAAAGCGCAAACTCCGTCACGCCGATCTTCAATCGCGGGGCTTCGGAGGCCGGATCACTTTCCGCCGCGCATGTCCACGAACTGAGTGCAAGCACAAGGATCGCCTGACAGACAGCCGCAAATCGTCCGAGCAGACTCATCTCGCCAGCTCCAGCATATCGGCGATCTCGCCTGCCGTTCGTACGCCAAGCTTGCGGTAGACGCCTGCGCGATAGACTTCGACTGTTCTGGGCGACACGCCCAAGCGCTCGGCAATCATGCGCGTGGTCAATCCTTCGGCCACCAGTCGGGCTACGCTTTGTTCTCGCTCAGTGAGCTGTGAGCAGCGCTCTCTGGCCGTCTCTTCGCCCACGCCGTTGTTTAAAAGCGCCAAGTGAAGCCGACAGCCTTTTTCCACTGCTCGCAGCAGTCGATCTTCATCAACAGGTTTTTGCAGAAAATCCACCGCGCCGTCGAGCACCGCAAGAACAGCCGTATCGATATCTCCGTGAGCTGAGATAAACACGATGGGAAGCTGATTGTGCTTGGACTTCATGAGTTTTTGCAGATCAGTCCCCAGCATGCCCGGCATCTGCAGATCCAAAATCAGGCACCCCGGCACGGTGCGGTCATCGGCGCGAAGAAACTCGCCCGGACCGTCATAGGCCACGCTCTTCCAGCCTTCGACCTTAAGAAAAAAGCCAAGCGCACGCCTCAGCGCAGGATCATCATCGACAATGCGGACGAGACATCGGCTTTGGACATCTTCAAATGTGAGCGACATACGGAAAAAAGAATCAAAAAATCGATGGACGGCTGCTTGCTTCAAGCCGTATCATAGCGGCAGGAGCCGGCGTTGGCAGAGGACGTCCTTTGTCAGTCCAATCTAACAAGCCGGCTTTTCCGTTTGTTTTCGGAGAATATCCAGTGCTGAAGACTTTCTGCTTATCGACGCATACCAAACTCTTTGCCGCCGGGCTTGCGGCTTTAACTCTGGCCGGCTGCGCTCAGTTCGGACAGTCAGGCGATGAGGAAAAAGCCCCTGAAGTAGCCGAGGCCACCACCATCTGCATTTTGCCCAACGCTCAGCTCAAAGGCGAGCAGCGCGGCCAGATGGTCAATGCCGTAGCCGCCGGCATCAAGGCAACTGGCCTTAATGCCGAAGCACTTGATGCCGAGGGCACCGTGCAAAGCTGCCCGATCTGCTTGGGCTACACCATTGTCGTCAAAGACAAAAAGCTCGAAGGCATCCAGTTTCAGATCTATGAAAACGGCAAGCCCTTCATCGCAGCAAAGGGGCCGGCCAAAAACGGCCAACTGCAGCTGCAGACCGCAGCCGAGTACACAAAGACTCTGATGACCCACTACATCAAGGTCAAGACCAATCCGCAAGCTGCCGCAGCAGCCCCTGCGCAAGCTGCCCAACCATAAGCGAACAGCAGCGCCGGCTGCGTCATTGATCCGTCAAAAAAGAATTCCAGGATAGACGCACGCGGCGCTTTTTTTGGGATTCAGTCTGCCGCAGACTTTCAGACTTTTTTCCTGCTTTTTTCTGCACCATGCCACAGATGCAACAAAACCTTCCCAGCGAGTTGGCTCAGCTCAAAGCCATGACCACCGTCGTCGCCGACACCGGCGACATCGACACCATTGCCCGCCTCAAGCCGACCGAGGCCACCACCAATCCTTCTTTGATTCTCAAAGCCGCTGCAAGCGGGCGCTATGACCGGCTTCTTAAAGCCGCCAAAACCAACAATGAAGCCCCCGAACTTCGCGTAGACCGCGTGCTCGTCGGCTTTGGCTGCGCCATCCTTGAGCACATTGCCGGCCGCGTATCGACGGAGGTCGACGCAAGACTGTCCTTTGACTGGCGCGCAACGGTTCAAAAGGCTCGACGCATCATCGCCCTTTATGAAGCTCAGGGCATCGACCGCAGTCGAGTGCTCATCAAGATCGCGGCCACCTGGCAGGGATGTCAGGCCGCCCGCGTGCTTGAAGCCGAGGGCATTCACTGCAACATGACGCTGATTTTCTGCACTGCCCAAGCCGAAGCAAGCGCTCAAGCTCAAGCCACCCTCATCAGTCCTTTTGTCGGCCGCATTTACGACTGGTTCAAAGCCGCCGAAGGCGCCAGTTGGAATGAAGCTGCCATGGCCGGAGCCAACGACCCCGGCGTTCAGTCGGTGCGCGCCATCTACAAAAGACTCAAGTCTGCCGGCAGCCGCACCCAAATCATGGGCGCTTCGTTTAGAAACAAAGGGGAAATCCTCGCTCTTGCCGGATGTGATCTGCTCACGATCTCGCCAAAGCTCATTGCTGAGCTCGATGCAAGCGTCGGCCCCGTCTCTCAGGCCCTCGCCGCACCGCCCATCACCCAAGAGAAAATCTGCATCAGCGAGCCCGACTTCTACTACGCGCTCAACTGCTCGACTGTTGCTACCGACAAACTCTCTTCAGGCATCCGCAGCTTTGTCGCCGACACGGAAAAGCTGCAAGCCCTGCTGTACTGATGTCGAGCGTTCAAAAAACTCCTGCAGGCATGATTCTCATCGTTGAGCCCGATGAGCTTCGCAGCGAGTACTACGCCAGAAAGCTCAGAAAGCAGACCGACTACCAGCTCGCAGGCATTGCTCGGGGAAAACGGCAGACGACAACCTTGCTCAGACGCTGCAGCGTTGATTTCGCACTTGTTTCTACAACGCTTGCCGACGGCAGCGCAGCCGATGTCGTCGCACTTATTCTGAAGCGCAATCCCGATGCTCACGTGCTGGTTGTCGCCGATACGGCCGACGAAAACACGGTCATGCAGGCAGTTTCGGCCGGGGCCAACGGCTACATGCTGGCTTCGGAAATGACGGAAGATCTCGGAGAGTGCTTCAAGCTCATGGTCTGCGGCGGCTCTCCGGTGAGCCCGACAATTGCACGCTGCGTACTCAGAAGTCTGCATACGCGCGCCGAGAAAAGACGCCAGATGCCAACTGACTGCCCTTTGTCTGCAAGAGAGCTCGACGTCATGCGGCTTGCCGCACAAGGCATCGGCTTTGCGCAGATTGCGCAGCTGCTGACGATCTCGGAGCATACCGTGACGACGCACGTCAAAAAGATCTATCGCAAGCTCAGCGTGCATTCCCGCGATGCTGCCGTTTTCGAGTGCAGAAAAAGAGGCTTTCTCGATTGATGAAAGCTGATTTTTGACTAAGCACTCAGGCAATGACAGAATTACCGGCTATGACTCAATCCAATCACTCCCTTAAAGAAGCAGCCCGTCAGGCGCTTGCTCCAATTGCAGAAGACATGCTCGCCGTCGAGCGCATCATCTCCGAAGAGATGCAAAGCGCCGTCGGTCATGTTGAAGAAATCGCCCGCTACATCACCTCTGCCGGCGGCAAGCGCATGCGGCCGGCGCTTTTGATTTTGATGGCCCGTGCCATGGGCGCCGACCGCCAGAAGGCGGCTTATCTCGGAGCCGTCATCGAAATACTGCACACAGCTACGCTCATGCACGATGATGTCGTCGACGAAGGCATGGTGCGCCGAGGCCGCCCAACGGCCAACGCCCAATGGGGAAATGCTCAAGCCGTGCTCGTGGGCGACTTTCTTTATACGCGCAGCTTTCAGATGATGGTGCGCGCCGGCAACCTCAAAGTCATGCAGGCCCTATCGGATGCCGCCAATCGATTGAGCGAAGGCGAAGTGCTGCAAATGAACAACGCGCACAATCCTGATACCACTGAAGAGAAATACTTTGCCGTTATCGAGCGCAAGACCGCCTGCCTTTTTGAAGCTGCAGCTCATATGGCCGCCGCCATTGCAGACGCTCCAGCCGAACTCGAAGACGCCTGCACGAAGTATTGCCTGCATTTGGGCAACGCCTTTCAGATTGCCGACGATATTCTTGACTACGCCGGCGAAGCGGAAACGATCGGCAAAAACCTCGGTGCTGATCTGAGAGAAGGAAAAGTGACGCTTCCTTTGCTCTATGCCATGGAGCTTGCTGCGCAGGATGACCGTGAGCTCATCCGCGAAGCCGTTCGAAAAGGCGAGGGCGATTTTGAGCGCATCAGCCGCATCGTCATCGAATCGGGCGCACTGGAAAAATGCCGCCAGAAAGCTTTTGAAGAGGCCGCCAGCGGAGAAAAAGCCATTGCTGCTCTTGGTTCTGGACAATTTACCAAATCGCTGGTACAATTCTTAGCCTTGTCAGTCAGAAGAGACCATTAGTGATTCTTCTGCGGATAGTTTTCGGGGTGTAGCTCAGCCTGGTAGAGTACTACGTTCGGGACGTAGGAGTCGGAGGTTCGAATCCTCTCACCCCGACCAGAATTTCAAAAGCGACCTTGTTTTCAGGTCGCTTTTTTTATTGCCTACCGCTGCCGGCCTCCGGTGTTGAGCCCCAGCATCGCCTCTTGCCTGCATCAGGCCGCTGCAGGCCTTGCCGGCGACTGAGCTCAAACTTCAGACTCTGCCGCCCCGATGCATCTGGAAGCAGCATGCAGACCTGCATCCCGCTACAATAGACTTAAGCTGATGCAATCCAATTTTTTCGGATCTGCTGGGCTGCAACAAGAAAAAAAGGGGAAAAGAATATGACCATGCTTATCGGTCTGACAGGCGGCATTGCCTGCGGCAAAACAACTGTTACCGACATCTTCCGCAAGCTGGGCGTTCCAGTCATTGACGCCGATGAAATCAGCCGCAAGCTGACCGGCCCGGGCGGTGCGGCTTTGCCCGAGATCGCGCTCAATTTCGGCGCAGACATGATCGACACCCATGGCATGAAGCGCGATCTGATGAGGGAAATCGTCTTTTCGGATCCAAAAAAGCGAGAAAAGCTCGAAGAAATTCTTCACCCGATGATCAAGCGCGAGATGTTCGAAGAACTGAAGACGACCAAGGCTCCCTACGCCATTCTCTCGGTGCCTCTCTTGCTGGAGCATTCACGCTGGGCAAGCGCCGTCAAGCGCGTGCTGGTCATTGACGTCTCTGAGGACGAGCAGATCAATCGACTGGTTTACGACCGCCATCTCGGCGAAGAACAGGCTCGTGCCATCATCGACACCCAGATCTCACGCGACAAGCGCATGGCAGCTGCCGACGATCTGATCGACAACAGCGGCACACTCGAGGAACTCGAAGAGAAAGTGCGGGGACTGCACGAGTTCTATCTGCGCATGGCACAAATGCATTGATTGCGCACTGAGCGCTTTTACCGACAAACCCGCATCATGCGGGCTTGTCGGTTTCGGCTGGTCGCTTACTTATTTCTTTTGCGCGCCGTCTTAGCCTCTTCGGCCTCGTTTTTTTCTTCCTGCATTTTTTCAAGCTGCTCGACAATCAGATCGGGATCTGCGGACCCAGGCACGCCGTGAATCACGTAGGCATCGCTTGCCCACTGTCCCAAATCAATCAGCCTGCAGCGCTCGCTGCAAAACGGCCTGAATGGGCTGTTGACATCGTATTCGTGCAGCTTGCGGCACGTCGGGCACTTCACCATCATCTTCATGCATCCTTTCAAACTTTCAATGCTACGCCCTGAGCGCCGGCTCTCACAAGCGCCGGCAGCTTTGGTGCAGCTTCCTGACGATCCGTCCAAACATAGCAAGGTGCTCGCGCATGCACAATCATCGGCACCTGCGAGGAGTTGATCACCGCACAAAGCTTCGCCTGCGCTTCAGGCTGCAGAGCACAATGACCACCCTTGACCAATGCTTGCGGCTCAATGACTCTAAATCCTCGCTTCTTTGCCCAGTTCTTCGCCAAAGTTGAATCACCAACAACGCCGACGGCGACCCCCTCGGGAGCCGACCAATCCGAATCGCCATGCTCAACCACAATAAGAACTTCCGGCAGAAAAGCTCTCTTCACGACAAGTTCGACCATGGGCAAAAGCGGCTGCGGCAGACTGCCTTCATCAACCCACGCAAACTGCTGATGCTCCAGACACTTCGGCAGCCCCTCGAACTCAAAAACTCGCTGAAAATTGAGCCGCACATAAGCGTGAGGATACTCATGCTCCATCACAAACCAAGGCAGCGGATTGCGGCACGTCACTGCCAGCTCTTCGCTCAATTCACGAACCAGCGCCTGCGCAGGAGTTTCTCCCTCTTCAACCTTCCCTCCTGGGAACTCCCACATTCCTGCACACACTTTTCCCTGCGGGCGGCTCGAGAGCAGCACGGTCTTATGAGTCGGACCGTAGATGACGCCTACGGCAACTTCAACTATCTTTCTCGAAGGCAGCATCGTCATGAATTTTTCTTTGCAACGCGGCCGAGCTCTTCGCGCGAAGCAATCATGCGGGCAAACTGAGCAGCCACGCGTCCGCTGCGACCGCCTCGTTCAATGGCAAACTGCAAGGCCTCCAGCCGCAAGTTCGTATCTTTTCGCAACTTTTCATCAACACCGAGCAGCACCAGACTCTCGTCAACCACTGTCAAATATTGATCCTGAGAGAAAGGATAAAAGGAAAGCCACAACCCAAAGCGCTCGGCAAGAGAGAGCTTTTCTTCGAGCACCTCTCCTGGGTGCAGCTCTCCGTCCTCATCAAGACGCGCCCCCAGATTGTCAGTTGCGGGCTCCGGCATCAGATGCCTGCGGTTGCTTGTGGCATACACAACGATGTTGTCGCCGCCAGCGGCCACCGATCCGTCAAGCGCCGCCTTAAGCGCCTTATATCCGCCTTCGGCAAGCTCAAAGGAAAGATCGTCGCAAAAAACAATGAACCTCTCTGAGCGCCCCCGGACCGCCCTTACGATCTCAAACAAATCGCAAAGATCCTCCTTAGCGACTTCGATAAGCCGCAAGCCCTCTGCGTAATAGCGCGTCAAGCAGCCGCGAATAAGCGAGCTTTTTCCCGTGCCGCGCGCTCCGGTGAGAAGCACGTTGTTTGCCGGCAGATGCCGCACAAAGGCTTCCGTATTCTGCACAATCAAAGTTTTCTGTCTTTCGATGTGCAGCAGCTTGTCAAGATCTACCGATGCAAAATGCTCCACCGGCTCCAAGCGTCCGACATCGGTCCCGAGCACGCGGCGCCGCACCCAGCGGTAAGCGGGCCGAGACCAGTCAAAACGATCGGCCGGCTCGGGCATCATCGCCAAAAGCCTCTCGAGCACATCGGCAAGAAGCCTTTCCGTTTGCGAATCCATCTTCCTCTCTCCCTGTTTCTCAGCTTTTTTCAGCTGCGGTACTCCGCATTGATTTTGACGTACTCATGCGAAAGATCCGTCGTCCAAACCGTTTCGCTGTGCACGCCGCGGCCAAGATCAATGCGCACGAAAATTTCAGGCTTGGACATGACCGCCATGCCGTCTTCTTCCTTGTAGTCGGGATGTCTGCCCCCGTTGACGGCAACCTGCACGTCATCGAGCCACAAGCTGACTCGGCTGCTGTCGAGATCCTCAATGCGGCTGTTTCCGACCGCTGCCAGAATGCGGCCCAAATTGGGATCTGATGCAAAAAAGGCTGTTTTTACCAGCGGAGAGTGCGCTACGGCGTAGCAAGCCTTAAGCGCCTCAGATTGGGTAAGAGCCCCCTGCACGTGGATCGTAATGAATTTGGTTGCGCCCTCGCCATCGCGGATCATGCTGCGGGCAAGCTTTCCTGCAACCGTTGCCACAGCCTCGTAGAGCGCCTCGCAGCGGGCATCTTCAACGCTGTCGATGCAGGCCATTTCGCTTGCCCCCGTAGCAACCAACACAAAGCTGTCGTTGGTGCTGGTATCGCCGTCAACCGTGATGCGGTTAAAGCTCGCATCTGCCGCGCGCTTGACGATGGCGCGCAGCACATCGCCCGAGACCGCAGCATCGGTTGCGATGAATCCAAGCATTGTGGCCATACGCGGCTCAATCATGCCCGAACCCTTGCTGATGCCTGTAACCGTCACCACTTTGCCGCCGACAACGGCTTTTGTCGATGCCGCCTTGTGCACCGTATCGGTCGTCATGATCGCCTGAGCAGCTTGCAGCCAATGCTGCGCGGACAAATCCTTCCAAGCAGCCTCAAGACCAGGCAGCAGTTTTTGCATGGGCAGCGGTTCCATGATGACGCCAGTTGAAAAGACAAGCGTCTCTTCAACAGGGCACTGCGCCAGCTCAGCAAGCTTTTGCGTCGTGAGCCGGGCGTCATTGATACCCGCTTCACCTGTTCCGGCATTGGCCACTCCTGTATTGACGACAAGCGCACGTATCTCTCGAGTCATCGTCTGATGTTCACGGCACACGCGCACCGGCGCAGCGGCAAAGCGGTTTTGCGTAAATACGCCGGCAGCCTTGGCCCCCTTGCAAAAGCGCATGACCATCACGTCGCGCCTGCCCTCCTTTCGGATGCCTGCGCAGGCAGTGCCGAGCTCGACGCCCGCTACCGGAAAAATCATCTTTGGATCGGGAGCGCTCAGATTGACTGACATTGTTCGTTTTCTCCGTTTTAATGCAGGCAAAAGATGCCTCACGTTTTTTCTACGATTTAAATTTGCAGTAGGTTTTTGATTATAGAGCGCGGCAATTCAGCCCAAAATCGACAAAACCTCGCCTTCTCAAGAGAAAACGAGGTCTCTGGAAAAAAACCGAATGCCTGCAAAGCAGCAGACATTCGGCTTCATGCACGTCAGCACCAAGCTTTTGTTTATTTGAGCTTGCCGTGACAGTCTTTGTACTTCTTGCCCGAACCGCAAGGACAAGGATCGTTGCGGCCTACGTGGGAGAAATCAATCGCTTCCTGCGGCTGCTGACGGGCGCTTTCAACACGCTGATTTCCCGCTGCAAGACTGGCTTCCGCGGCCTGCTGGGCCTCTTCCGGCATCTGAATCTGAACATTCATCATGACGCGGCAGACGCCTTCGCGCACCGTATCGAGCAGGGTTTCAAACATCGAGAAGGCTTCGCGCTTGTATTCCTGCTTGGGCTGCTTCTGAGCATATCCGCGCAGGTAGATGCCTTGACGCAGAGCGTCAAGCGCGGCAATGTGCTGACGCCACGTCGTATCGAGCACCTGCAGCAAGACATGACGTCCGAAGCCGACCCAGGCATCATGACCGACAAGCTCTTCCTTGGCGCGCTCGATGCCTTCGGCCGTCTCAAGAAGCTTCTTGAGCAAATCCTCATCGGTGGTCTCGTTGCTCGCTTCAAGCATCGCCTTCATGTCGATGTTGATGTTCCACTCATTTCTGAGCTTCGTAAGCAAGCCGTCAAGA
Source organism: uncultured Duodenibacillus sp. (assembly GCA_944390715.1). Taxonomy (GTDB): domain Bacteria; phylum Pseudomonadota; class Gammaproteobacteria; order Burkholderiales; family Burkholderiaceae_F; genus Duodenibacillus. Next base: position 66,530 of record CALXQS010000009.1, read on the forward strand.
TCCCATTGCTCTTCGACCGTATCGGCAGGAACGTAGCTGCGGAACAGATCATTGAAGTAGCCCTGCCGCAGATTGTTGAGCATTTCGCCGACGTCTTTGCTCTCGAGAATTTCATTGCGCAGACGATAGATCTCTTTGCGCTGATCATTTTGCACGTCGTCAAATTCGAGCAGCTGCTTGCGAATGTCGTAGTTGCGGCCCTCGACCTTGCGCTGCGCGCTTTCGATCATGCGGGTGAGCATCTTGGATTCGATGGCCACGCCCTCTTCGAGCTTGAGCCGATCGGCAATAGCGCGCATTCTGTCGCCGCCGAAAATGCGCAGCAGCGGATCTTCCATCGACAGATAGAACACGGAACTGCCCGGGTCGCCCTGACGACCGGAACGACCGCGCAGCTGATTGTCAATGCGGCGCGATTCATGGCGTTCGCTGCCGATGATGCGAAGGCCGCCAGCCTTGACCACCTGTTCGTGCAGAGTCTGCCACTGCTGCTTGAGCTCGGCAATGCGCGCTTCCTTCTGCTCAGCTGACAGCGAGTCGTCGGCGTAGATGGTGTCGATGTGGCTGTTGATGCCGCCGCCGAGAACAATGTCAGTGCCTCGACCAGCCATGTTGGTGGCGATGGTCACCATGCCCGGGCGGCCTGCTTCCAAAATGATCTGCGCCTCTCGCTCGTGCTGTTTGGCGTTGAGCACGTTGTGCGCAATGCCCTCTTTGTCGAGAAGCTTGGAGATGCGTTCTGAATTTTCAATCGAGGTGGTGCCCACAAGCGCGGGCTGCCCGCGCTTCTGACAATCTTTGATGTCTTCAACGATGGCGTGAAATTTCTCTGCTTCAGTGCGGAAGACCTTGTCCTGAGCGTCGACACGGATCATCTGACGATTTGTCGGGATGACGACCGTCTCGAGTCCGTAGATGTCTTGGAATTCATAAGCTTCCGTATCGGCCGTGCCGGTCATGCCGGCCAGCTTTTTGTACATGCGGAAGTAGTTCTGGAACGTGATCGAGGCCATCGTCTGATTTTCCTGATGGATCTCGACGCCTTCCTTTGCCTCAACCGCCTGATGCAGACCTTCGGACCAACGACGACCAGGCATCAGACGTCCAGTGAATTCATCAACGATGATGACCTCGCCATTTTGAACCACGTACTGCTGATCGCGGTGAAACAGCGTATGCGCTCTGAGCGAGGCATTGAGGTGATGCATCAAAATGATGTTCTGCGGCGAATACAGACTCGTGCCGTCCTTGATCAAGCCGCGGTCGACGAGAATCTTTTCGAGATGCTCGTGCCCCTTTTCGGAGATGTAGACCTGGTGGGCCTTTTCATCCACCCAGTAATCGCCGTCGCCTTTTTCGTCAGCCTGACGCTGCAGCAGCGGAGGAATCTGGTTGATGCTCTTATATAGATCAGTATTGTCGTCGGCCGCACCGGAAATGATCAGCGGCGTGCGGGCTTCGTCAATCAAAATGGAGTCGACTTCGTCGACGATGGCATAGGCAAGTCCGCGCTGACGACGATTGCCCGGCTCGTACTCCATATTGTCGCGCAGGTAGTCAAAGCCGAACTCGTTGTTGGTGCCGTAGGTAATATCGGCAGCATATGCCTTCTTTTTGCTTTCGGTATCCTGCTGCGAAAGAATCGTGCCGACGCTCATGCCGAGGAAGTTGTAGAGACGTCCCATCCAAGCCGCGTCGCGGCTTGCCAGATAGTCATTGACCGTCACCACATGCACGCCCTCTGCGGGCAAGGCATTGAGATATACAGCCAGCGTAGCCGTCAGAGTCTTGCCTTCGCCGGTGCGCATTTCTGCAATCTTGCCGTCATTGAGCACCATGCCGCCGATGAGCTGAACGTCAAAGTGCCGCATGCCGAGCACGCGGCGGCTTGCTTCGCGCACAACGGCAAATGCCTCGGGCAGCAGGTGCTGCAGATCTTCGCCCTTGGCGAGTCTGTCACGAAATTCCGTGGTTTTTGCTCGAAGCTCATCGTCGCTGAGCTTCTGCATGGCGGGTTCAAGCTTATTGATTTCTACACAGCGCTTGCGGTACTGCTTGACGAGACGGTCATTGCGGCTGCCGAAAATCTTGGTAAGAAAGGAGTCAAACATAGGTCATTCACGAAAAACGCCCCGCAAAAAACGACTCTTCACTTTGAGCAGAAAGAGTCTGTGCAACTGGAACGAGGCGTAAAAATCTTTTGCGTTCGCAGGCTTGCGTCAGCAATGAGCTTGGCATTATAAACGAGGTGCACCGCAGGCCGATGACAGCGCAAAACGCTGTTACACGAGAACTTGTTTGCCTTACACTTCAATCTTGTTTTGCTCATCGACCGTTTCATCATGCCTCGGGATTTTCGCGTCGTGCGGCGCACGCCGCGCTCATTTGCCCAAATCGCCCTCGACCGCAGCGAAGAGGAGTCCATCGCTTCGGACCTTGCCGATGCCAGACGCATTGCGCGCACCATCTCGCCCGTACTCAAAGATCTGCCGCTTGGGGTCGACTTTTCACGTCTCGGCAACATTCGCCTGCGTGACGGCAAAATCATTCTCTTTGTCCGATCGTCACTGCAAAAAAGCAAATTGCGTCAAGTTTTGCCCCGCATCAGCGATCTTGTCCAGCGCGCCGGATATCTGCAGAGCATCGAAATAGTGATTCGCCCTGTTGATGCCAATATTTCTCTTAGAAAAAACTTGGCTCAGAGCTCGCCCAGAACGCTCTCAGAGTCAAGTGCGCAGAACATCGCCAAAACAGCCGACGCTCTTGCAGATTCTCCGCTTAAGGACGCCTTGGCGGCGCTGGCCAAAACCGTGCGTGAAAAAAAAGCGCCGTAGCTGCAGTCACGCAGCCTGGCGCTTCATAAAAAACACTCGAACACTCCAATCAGCGCTCGACAGCCGACTTAAACGTCTTGTCTCCCGCTGGAACCGTCGCCACCTCCCAAGCCTGAGGATCGGCGATGAGCGCCCGCAGCAGCTTGTTGTTGAGCGAATGTCCCGATTTATATGCACTGTAGCGTGCCAGCAGCGGGCGTCCAAGCACATACAAGTCGCCCATGGCATCAAGAATCTTATGCTTGACGAATTCATCGTCGGAGCGCAGCCCTCCGACATTGAGCACTCTGAACTCATCCATCACAATGGCATTTTCCAGGGTGCCGCCTTTGGCAAGCCCCATTGAGCGCAGCAGCTCAGCGTCGGACACAAAGCCGAACGTACGCGCGCGGCTGACTGCATCTTCATAAGTTTCCTGACCAAGGTCCACAACGGCATGCTGCACTGTCGAATCAATGGCCGGGTGTCCAAACGCGATGGCAAAATCGAGCACAAAACCGTTGTGCGGCTCGAGCTTGGCCCATTTGTCGCCGTCGCGCACCTCCACCGTCTTCTTGACGCGCACAAACCGCTTGGGAGCATTCTGCTCAAGAATGCCCGAAGACCGGATCAAGTACACGAACGTCGCACCTGACCCATCCATAATGGGGATTTCCGGCGCATCGACTTCGACATAAAGATTGTCAATGCCCAACCCGTTGAGCGCACTCATCAAATGCTCGATTGTCGAAACAATGACTTTTCCCTCATTGAGCGTCGTCGCCAGTCGAGTGTCGTTGACGGACTCTGCCCGTGCAGGCAGATCCACGGCCGGCGTAAGATCAACACGACGGAAAACAATCCCCGTATCGGGCGGAGCTGGACGCATCACGAGCTTGACCTTGCGCCCAGAATGAAGCCCAATGCCTACGGCCGAGATGGTTTGCTTGAGAGTGCACTGTCTGATCAACTTCTAAAACCCGCAAATATGGTTAGAGGCAATGCCGCTTTCTTGAAGGCAAAAGCCGAGGGCCTGCCCGCCAACGAACACGCCCTCAGCTGCAGGCTTCATGCCGGCGACGGCGCCTGACCTGCAGCAAAAACAGCTGTCTCGACTTTATTTATTGCCGTGCCGGATAAACGCAGGCACGTTGATGATCTGAGGAGCATCGCCGCCCTGAGAGCCTTCATCACTGTCCTCTCTGGGCGCAGCAACAGGCTGCGGCTGCACGCTGGCCGTCGAAAAGCCTTGCGTGAATCTCGGCACCTGCGGACGCGGGCGCTGAGGCTGAGGACGCGGAGCAGGTTCGGGTTCGGGCTCAGGATGCATCATCGGACGCTGGGCGCCGAAGGTTGGGATGTCGCTTTGCACGGCATCGCGGTGCGAAAATACATTGGGCTTGCTCACATCTGCGGCCTGAACGTCAAGCGGCTGATCAAGACCCGTAGCAACCACCGTTACGCGAAGCTCATCACCCATCGTGTTGTCGAAAGCCGTACCGATGATCTGCTGAGCATCCTTGCTCACGAAGTTCTTCATGATCGACATCACTTGGCGCACTTCGCCCTGGCTCATCGTCTCGGCCGAAGCAGTCACATACACCAGCAGGCCGCGCGCCCCTTGAAGATTGGCGCCTTCAAGCAGCGGGCAGGCAATGGCCTTTTCAGCCGCCACACGAGCTCGATCGGGGCCACTGGCAGTAGCCGTTCCCATCATGGCCGTACCGCGTTCGCTCATCACCGTGCGCAAGTCTTCAAAGTCGACGTTGATAAGTCCGGGAGTATGAATGATTTCTGCAATGCCGTTGCAGGCCTTATAGAGAACATCGTCGGCCGCAGCGAAGCACTCGAGCATCGTCGCATCGTCGCCGACCTCCTCTTCGAGCTTGTCGTTGAGAATGACAATGAGGCTGTCGACCTTATCCTTTAGATTTTCAATGCCGGCCTGAGCCTGACGCATGCGGCGAGAACCCTCAAACTCAAAGGGTTTGGTGACGACCGCCACAGTCAGGATGCCCAGCTCCTTGGCAATATTTGCAATGACCGGAGCTGCGCCCGTGCCGGTTCCGCCGCCCATGCCGGCCGTAATAAAGAGCAGATGCGTTCCTTCAAGCGCCTCGCGGATCTTGTCGCTGGCTTCCTGAGCAGCCATCGCGCCGACTTCCGGTTTGGCACCGGCACCAAGCCCTGTCTTGCCGAGCGGAATCACGATATTGGCGCGCGAGCGATTAAGCGCCTGCTGATCCGTATTGGCTGCGATGAAGGTGATGCCCTGGGCTTCCTTGTCGATCATGTGCTCAACGGCATTTCCACCGCCGCCGCCGACGCCGATCACCTTGATGCAGGCATTAAAAGTGCCAGGCTGCTCCTGAACCATGCTGAAAGACATTCGCTCTTTCCCTTAAATTTTTTAACTCAATAACGCATAGGATCAAATGGTACTCTGACCCTGTAAACGCTTAATTATCGCTGATTTTTTTTGAGCTGACACGCCCCTGATTGCCCTTATTCCGATTTTCCTCAAGATTCTGCAAAAGGCGTCCTTCCTCAACCTATCAAAAGAGCTCGGCCTGCATGGTCCTTGTGCTCCAAAGCACAGCATTTTCTCCGTGCTCCTGCAGCCAAAGATTGGCCTTTTTGAAGTGTCCGCATCCGATAAACGGCACGGGCGGTCTGCGGGCCGAAAGCGGAGAAGGGTGATTAGCCTGAAGAATCAGCACCTCCCCTTTTTTGTGCTCTTCAATCAAGGCTGCCTTTTTCTGGGCCCATACCCCCCAAAGCATAAACACTGTGGGGTTTCGTTCCTGCAGCACGCGCAGCATCAGCCTGTCGGCGAGCTCCTCCCAGCCCAAGCCGGCATGCGCCAGCGGCTTGCCCTGCTCCACGCTCAGCGAACTGTTGATTAAAAGCACGCCCTGCTGCGCCCAGGAAGACAAATCACCCTCGTCCTGCACAGGCGCATCGAATTCGAGCGCAATTTCCTTAAAAATATTTTTCAGACTCGGCGGCAGTTTTTTTAGTTCCCGAGGTACGGAAAAAGCAAGCCCCATCGCCTGACCGGGACCGTGATAAGGATCCTGACCCAAAATCACCACGCGCACAGCCGCTGGCTCAATCAAGCGAAAAGCCTTGTAGGGATCAGGAGGATAAACAACGGCGCCGGCAGTAATTCTTTCTGACAAAAAATCTCGAAGCGCTCGGCCTCTGGCGGTCTGAAAAAATTCGTCAAGAACTTCTTTCCAGCCGCTCGGAAGTCCTGCGGTGCAAAAGCGATCCACGATGTTCCTCCTCAGAGATCGAAAAGCTGTTTCAGAGCCTGCCCCGGGGAAGCTTCTCGCATAAAGGCCTCTCCAACCAAAAATGCATTTACTCCAGCCTCGCGAAGTCGTCTGACATCGTCTCCTGTGCGAATGCCGCTTTCGGTCACAAGCACACGATCATCGGGGATGAAATGTCTGAGGCTGAGGGTGTGTTCAATATTTGTTTTGAATGTCTGCAAATTGCGGTTGTTGATGCCGATGAGCGTTGCCGGCAGCTTCAGAGCGCGTTCGATTTCCTCTTCATCATGCGTCTCGACGAGCACATCGAGCCCCAGCCTCAAGGCCGTCTGCGCAAGCTCCATGGCAAGTGCATCATCCACTGCTCTCATGATCACAAGCACTGCATCTGCCCCCCAAAGCCGCGCTTCATAGACCTGATAGGGATCAACCAAAAAATCCTTTCTCAGAATAGGCAGCTTTGAGGCCGATCTTGCCCGCTGCAGAGCCTGACGAGAGCCCTGAAAAAACGTCTTGTCAGTGAGCACAGACAAACAAGCCGCCCCATGCGTTTCATAGTCAAGCGCTGCCGCTTCGGGGCAAAAATTTTCACAGATCACGCCCTTGCTGGGGCTGGCTTTCTTCACTTCGGCAATCACTGCCGGCAGCCCTTGAGAAACTCTGTCCTGCAACGCCCGAGCAAAACCCCGGCAGGGGGCTAATTCTTGAACTGCTGCCTGCAAATCACTCAATGGACACGCAGCACGAGCCTGCTCCACTTCCTTGAATTTGACGGCCAGAATCCTGTCGAGAATATCGCTCATAATGACTTCCTTGCTTTCTTGGTTCAAACAGCAGGTTTGCGGCAGATTCTACGCGTCAAAGATTTCTGTTGGCGCGAAAACTTGCATATAGGAATTTTTTCCTTATAATCGCTTGCTCTCGCGGGGTGTAGCGCAGCCCGGTAGCGCGCCTGCTTTGGGAGCAGGATGTCGGGAGTTCGAATCTCTTCACCCCGACCAAGCTTCTTGCAGTGTCTGCCCGTAGCTCAGTTGGATAGAGCATCGGCCTTCTAAGCCGAGGGTCGCTGGTTCGAATCCTGCCGGGCAGGCCAGTACAGCTGGCGAGATTAAAAATTAGTGGTGGGTGTAGCTCAGTTGGTAGAGTCCCGGATTGTGATTCCGGTTGTCGTGGGTTCGAGTCCCATCTCCCACCCCAGAATTCCGAGCCTCGATCAAATTGATCGAGGCTCTTCTTTATTCAAAATCTGCCTTTCGCCAATCAAATCTAGGCAGGTCCTTCTTTTTGTCTCTAAAAGTTCTCCCTTGAAAACGTCTGTCTGAGCAGAGTGCTCTAGCGATGACATTGCGCGGGTGCGCAGCCTTGATTTTGACGGAAAATTTTTTCAGTGTGCGCTTCATAGAAAATCGGCGCGGAAACCTGCGGCTTCAGCCGCAGGATTTAACGCCGCCTCCTTTCTGTACTCGGTTAAATAAGTTTTGCGTTTTTCAACCTGAGTCAGCTTTTTGCTGCTGACATCCGCAGAAATACGCTTTTCGTCCAAACAGCAGACATCAAAGCATCCTGAATCTCTGCGACGAAAAGCCAGACAATCCTGCAAAAGATCCGAGTCATCCTGATGCAAAGCAGCTTCGAAGGCACAGAGTTCTGCATTTGAGGAGCAACCTTGCCTTTGCCGGCAAGCGCAGCATCAAGGGCTGCCCGTGCTTGTTTTCAGTTTTGACTGACTCCTCGGTCTTTCGAGCGGTTGCGACTCTTCGCCAATATTGGAAGAGGTTATGTGCCGGCAGCAGCGCTGATTGTCCAACGCCTATTTGGGAATCCTTGATTGTCGAGTGCTGCGAGAATTTTGGCCTGCGCCGCGTCAAACAGTGACGCAAGCAAAACGAGACATGACGCAGCTCAAAGCGTCATGTCTCGCGATCTTTGCCAAATGATTTTTACTTGAAGCCTTAAGCGTCCGGATTGATCGTATTGACGAACGGATACGGGCCGCTGAAGTCGCTCGGGAACGGGAACTGACCGAAGTGCGTGACCCATCCGTCTTCCAGATAGGCATGCATTGCATAGCCCGGCGTTTCGAACACAAATTCGTCGCCGCCCTTGGGCGTCAGATCAAGCAACATCTGCAACGACACAGACGGAGCCGTCACCACGGCAAGCTTGTTCTTAGCGAACGTTGCGACGGGCCGGTGCAGGTGACCCGTACACAATCTGATGTTTTGCTTTTGCGCCAACAAATCAATCAGGCGATCTCCATTTCCGAAAGGCTCGTCCATGTAACCCATGCCCGGCTTGACGGGCGTGTGATGGCAAAACACAAGCGTCGGCTTGTCGGTCTTCTCAAGCTCAGCCTCAAGCCAATCCATCACGGCATCAGGCACGGCTCCCCAGTGAATGCCGGGCTGCAGCGTATCAAGCATGAAGAGCTGATAGTCGCCAACCTGCGCCGAAAAGCTCAAGTTTTCCTCGCTAAAAACATTCGGGCAAAAATGCGGCAAACACTTTAAAAAAGGCTTGCGGCGGTCATGATTGCCCGGAACCATGAAGCAGGGCCTGGAGAGCGAGTTGAAAATCGCATCTATCAAATGATACGAGTCGATGTTGCCGTCGCAGCTCAAGTCCCCCGTTACCACGATTGCCTCGTACTCGTCCTCGTGCGCACGCAGCCACTCAGTGAGTTCAATCATCCGGCGCGCCGTATTGGCGCGTGCATAGGCAAGCTTGCCGACGGGCTCGACGTGCAGGTCCGAAATTTGCAAAATCGGCTTCATTTCTGCTCCTTTTTGTCCTCAACAAAGACCATCAACTCTTCGGCCGGAATGACCATCGTCGCCTCCACCCCTGCCTCAATGCCGGCCGGCACTTCGGGCATGTTGACCTTGATGAGTTTCATATGGCTCTTGAGTTCGACTGAAATGCGAATAAAGCTGCCCATGAAGTGGAAATCCCGCACGATAACAGGAACGCGCAGCGCGGGTTTGCTGCCAGACGCAGAGCCCGCAACCTCAACACTTGCAGCCTCGGGACGAACAAAGGCAAGAATGTCCGCCTGCGCTACTCCCTTGAGGCGCTCGCGACTAGATGGCGAAAGAGCTTCCAGACCAATACGGCCGCCGTCGATGTCGAGCATGCCTCCTTCGAGCCTGCCTTTGAGCTTGTTGCTGTTGCCCACAAAGCCGGCGACAAAGTCAGTGGCCGGGTTGTTCCAAACATTCTGCGGCGTGTCGGCCTGGTGAATGACGCCGCCTTGCATGACGACGATTCTGTCGCCGAGCACCATGGCCTCGTCCTGATCGTGCGTCACGATCACGGCCGTAATGCCCAAGCGTTTGAGTATCACTGCGAGTTCTTCGCGCACCTTGTGGCGCAACAAAGCGTCCAGTGCCGTCAGAGGTTCGTCAAGCAGCAGCACGCGCGGACGAATGGCCAGAGCGCGGGCAAGCGCAACACGCTGACGCTGACCACCCGAGAGCGCCTGCACGGGACGCTGAGCAAAGGGCTCGAGGTTGACGAGCTCGAGCATGCGATCGACCGTCTGCTTGATCTTGTCTGCTGGTTCGCCGCGAACCGTCAGGCCGTAGGCCACGTTTTCAGCCACGGTCATGTTGGGAAACAGAGCGTAGGACTGGAACATGAAGCCAATCTGTCGCTTTTCGGCAGGCACGTTCGTGACGTCCTTTCCTCCGATCAAAAGCTGAGAGCCTTCATCGGGCGTTTCCAGACCCGCGATCATACGCAGCAGCGTCGTCTTGCCGCAGCCCGAAGGTCCAAGCAAAACAGTACGGCAGCCGGCGTCCATAGTCAGAGAAAAGGGCGAGAGCACCCGAGTCGTACCGTAGTGCTTGCTCACGTTTTTGAGTTCGATAGAGACAGACTCCTGTCCTTGATTGAGTTCTTGTTGCATATCTGTTGTCTGCACTTTAGGCGTTATTTGTTTTTAAACGCACGGCTCTTGGCCAGGCGCTCCGGAAGCTTCTGCATCAACGTCAGAAGCGGCACCAAAATGACGAAGAAGATGAACGTATAGGCGCTGCCTACTTCAAGCCTCATGGATGCGTAGCTGTCGGCCAGACCGACGGGAAGCGTCTTGGTGTAGGGCGTCTGCAGCATCCAAGAAATATTGAATTCGCCCAACGACACAGTCACCACCATCAGCGCGCCAGCCAGAATGCCGGGCATTGCCACAGGCACGACCACGCGCCTGAACGTCGTCCAAGGAGAAGCACCGAGCGTGGCCGAGGCTTCTTCGTACTGCGACAGCGGTTCGACGCGCAGCACTGCCGTCACGGAGCGAACCATGAAAGGCAGGCAGAACATCACATGTCCGGCAAGCAGAAAGAAAATGCTCTGACGGAAGTACGAAAAGCCGCCCCAGATAAGCAAAATGCCAAGGCCGACAGCCAGTCCGGGCATTGACAGCGGCAAAATGAACGCCTCTTCAACGAAAGCCGCCCAGCGGCTTCTTTGCTCGCGCACAAGAACCCATGCGGCAGGCACGCCGATAATGACGCAGACAACGAGCGCCATGGCGGCAAGGCCAAGGCTTCGCAGAATCGTATCGCCGTAAAGTTCGAGCACCTTGACAAGCCACTGCGTTGTAAAGCCCGACTTGATGCCTCTGAAGGAGTTCACCGTGAAGGCTGTGATCACCATCTGAACGACGGGGACCATCAAAAACAAAAGCGTCAGGCCCGTCAGAGCAGCCTCAAAGCAAACGGCGCCGTTGAAAGGTTTTTTTGCTGACATAGTCTTCCCCCATCAAGCCGCACCGGTCACGGAAGCCGAACCTGAGAACGTACGTGCAGCCACCAGCATCACCCACGTGATGATGCCGAGCACCACCGAAAGCATGGCGGCCGAAGCAATATTGGCCGAGAGCGTAAATTCGGTGTAGATCGTAATCGGCAGCACATTAATGTCGGTGGCCAGCGTAAAGGCCGTACCGAAAGCCCCCATTGACGTCGCAAAGCACAAAGCGCCGGTTGAAAAAAGTGCAGGAGCCAAAGCCGGAAGCGTGACGTCCTTGAGAATGCGAAACGACGAAGCGCCAAGCGTTCTAGCCGCCTCTTCATACATCGGATCCATCTTCTTGGCAGCAGCCATGACGGTAGTCACGACGCGAGGAATCGAGAAGTACAGATATCCGAGAAAGAGCCCGGCCATGCCATAGGCAAAGACAAGCTTGCCTGCCCCAAGTCCCTGAGTAAACATGCCGATCAAGCCATTGCGGCCGCCGAGCATGATGATCATGAAGCCGACCACGACGCCAGGGAAGGACAGCGGCAAAGTGATCAGACCTACAACTGCATCACGGCCAGGGAACCGATGACGCTCTAAAAACAGTCCCGTCAGCCCGCCCACGAAAAGACTGGCAAGCGTCACGAAAATCGACAGCACGACGGTCGAAACAACGCTCGTGCTGTATCGGGGATTGGTAATGATTTCAAGATAAAGGCCCAGTCCGCTTTCTGAAGATACCGAAGCCGGAATCAGCCTGACGACTGGCAGCACAAAGAATGCTGCCAGTACAACCAGCGCGGGAAGCAGATAGAGCCACGTTGAACGCGATTTCATTGCGTGGCACCCAATATTCTGTTGATTAGCCCTTTGTGGCCTTCAGATAAGCCTGACCAAACGCTTGCTGAACTTCTGCCATGCGAGCATAGTCGATGCCCATAGCGCGTTTGTATTCGGAGTCGGGCAGGAACTTTTCCTTGGCTACTGCAGGCAGTTCGCCCAGAACAGGACGCAGATAGTTTTCCGCCCAGAACTGCTGACCCTTTTCGCTCAGCACGAAATCGATCACGGCCTGACCATTGGCGCGGTGCGGGGCGCCCTTGACCATCGTCATCACATAGGGAACCTGAATCGTGCCTTCCTGCGGAATCACGAACTCGATGGGAGCCTTGTCGGTGTACTTGGCGCGGTAGGCGTCGAAGTCGTAGTCAAACAGAATCGGAATTTCACCCGACAGGCAGCGAGCATATGCCGTCTGCTTCGGGATGATCGGGTGATTCTTGAGAAGCTTCTTGTAGAACTCGATGCCCGGTTCGAAGTTGTCGAGCGTGCCGCCCAAAGCCTGATTGGCTGCCACTGCGCAGGCATAACCCACGAAGGCCGAAGACGGGTCAAGGAAGCCAACCATGCCGTCATACTTGGGATCGAGCAGATCCTTCCAGCTCTTGGGAACAGGCACGTCGCCCAGAGCCTCCGTATTGACCATGAAGCCGACCGTACCTGCGTGGATCGAAACCCAGTAGCCGTCCGGATCTTTGAGATTGTCGGGAACAGCCTGCCAGCCCTTGCCCTTGTAGGGTTCAACGATGCCGGCCTTCTTGGCGTTGATGGCAAAGGAAATACCCAGATACATGGCATCAGCCACAGGATTTTTGGCTTCGGCGATGACCTGAGAGACGGACTGTCCAGAATTCTTGTTGTCAATCGGAACGTTAATACCGGTTTCCTTGGCAATAAGCTTGAGCATGTTGCCCCAGCCTGCCCACTCGGCGGGAACGTTGTAGCAGATGGCGGTCTTGCCTTCCTGAGCAAAGGCGCTGCCGCCAAGGCCGCTCATCAGCAGAGCGGAACCAAAAACCATCTTGCCGAAATCACGGCGATTGATCGTCATAGTCATCTTATTTATCTTCCTGAGAATGCGAGGGATCGAAGCCCTGTGTTGAGAATTGGGGGGCATCGTAAAACCGGACTATGATCATCCAGTGAAGTTTCCGTGAAGAATTGATGACAGAAACGATTGCACGCCTTATCCAATGCATTGATTTCCCTGTATCTGTTACCCTCCCTGAATTTACCCGGCAAAATGTTCGTCTCATCAAACTTTTTCCCCGTCAATAAAAAAAGACCCCGATCCATTCGATCAAGGTCTTTCCTCTGCTCTCTGAAGACTGCAGAGAATCACCATTGAAACTGCCGAATCGGGCAGCTTCTAGACTGTAACTCTTGAAATTAGGGAATTGACTTCAGCGAGGAACTTGCGTCGAGAATGGATGCAAGTTCCTCGTTTGTCATCGTTGTATTCAGTTTCTGGAGCAACTTTCCAACCTTATT
>CALXQS010000010.1 GCA_944390715.1 uncultured Duodenibacillus sp.
GTTTGAGTTGGTCTGGATTGTGTCTGCGGGCATCGGTTGCTTTCATGCCCGAATTATAGCAAAAAGTCTACTATTTTGCAACCTGGTTAATAGGATCGGGATAAGGACTGCACATTGATATGACGCAAAGAGAGATGGAGCTTTAAAGAAAGCATTGTCTCGTGCTTGAAGAAAATCGGCAAATTCTTATAGGCCTATCGTCGCCTGGCCGACAACAATGCTTTGGATTTCGATCTGCGCCTTCTTCAGCAGGCTTGATTAAGCCTCGGGCTCTGACTCAATGGCATCGATGTTGCTCGGCGTCGCAATGGCGACTGGCGTATCCGGGTATGTGCGTTCGAATGCCCTGATTGACGTCGTTTTTGTTTTAGCGCCCCACTTGCATTCAAACGCTCGGATTTGTCCGTTGAGAACTTCCAGAAAATCGACTTCATGCATTGTGCGAGTTCTCCAGAAATAAATCTCAGCGCCGTCGTTGCGAAACGCATGATGCTTCAAGCGCTCTGTAAAGAATAAATTCTCCCAGAGCGCTCCCACATCGGATCTTGCGGGCAGCGGCGAAAAATCCCGAATGAGCGCATTTCGAATGCCGTTGTCGTAGAAGTAGATTTTCTTGCCGAGCTTGATTTCCGATTGAGGATTGCGCGAAAGCGAAGGGACGACCTTGATGATGAAGCAGGATTCAAGCAGGTCGACGTAACGCTCAATGGTTTTATTTTGAATGCCGAGCTCGCTTGATAAAGTGCCGTACTTTACTTCCGAACCTACGTTATAGGCCAAATACTTGACAAGCTTCACAAGTTCAGTAGGCTTGCGCATTTCCGCAAGCCTAAACAGATCCTTATAAAGAACGGCGTCGGCAAAATCAATGAGATACTGCTGGGCGTGCTGAGGCTCGTTGATGACGGCCGGAGAGCAGCCATAGATCATGCGGTCATGCATTTGGCGCTTAACTTCGATCCAAGATGTGTGCGCGGCAAGCTCAGCCAAAGAAAAAGGCCAAAGGTTATAGGAATTGAAACGTCCTGCAGCTGATTCCTTCATGCCGCCGGCCAGCTCCAGCGAACTGGATCCCGTCACAAAAATGCGGTTTTCAGCTTTGCCCGAATCCACCATGCGCTTGATGACGCGGCCGATTCCCGGCACGAACTGAGCCTCATCAATGATGATGCAGTCAAACTCATCGAGAAGCTTCAGGTACGATCTTGGATCGGCAAGCACGGCCAGATCTTCATCATCCTCACCCGTAAGAACCAAATGACGCATACCTTGAACCAAATTGTTGAGAAGCGTCGTTTTTCCAACCTGTCTGGGACCAAGAATGATTTCCGCCCGACCAGACAACCTTGGCATTGACAACGGTGTTTCCAGTTGTCTCGAAATGTAGGGGAACTTGAGCATTTTAGAAGCGTAATCCCAAATTGTTTAACTTTTTTAGGATTGTAATCCCAAAATGTTCATTTTTTTGATTGCGTTGTGACGTTGCGAAACTGGTTGCCAGTTTTTCACTGAATGACTGATTGCGTTGACAGATGCATGAGATCCTAAATTGCTAATACACAATTTTTCTTTGTTCTAATACACAATTTCTTTAGATGCGTATGGCTGGAGGCTGTCGAGGCCGTCAGAAATTTTGCGTCCAAGGGATAATTAAGCCCCTTATGCCGAGTTTAGGTCGGCAGGCACGGCCAGATCTTCATCATCCTCGCCGTAAGAACCAAATGACGCATACCTTGAACCAAATTGCTGAGAAGCGTCGTTTTTCCAACCTGTCTGGGACCAAGAATGATTTCTGCCCGACCAGACAGCCTTGGCAATGACGCGATCTTGATGCACGATCTTTCCGGGCAATTCTGATCGGGCATGCGCACATGCAATTCATGCCGCCGAAACTCATGCAGCAGGAAGCCGTCGCATTGTCGAAAGTGCAAGCGCTGCTCCTGCCAAAGAATCCATTCCCGATGTTTTGCCGTGCCGGCTCAGACGTCTGCAGTTCTCAAAAAGGCGATTCTCTCTGCCGCTGGCAGCAGCCTGCAGCACGCCGATCAGATGGCTGGAAAACCGTCCGCGGCAGGCAGCGCTAAGGTACGTGCAGCTCGCGCTCGTCGTGCACTCTTCAAAAATTGGAACAAATGAATTAAGGCACTCAAGCCATGCACGGGAGCGCATCCTTTGAAAATGAGAAACCCCTAAACTTGCTGCGATCATGGAGTGCACTGCCGCCGCACCGATGAGCATGTCGTCGCCTGCCGGCGTCGAACCCTCGCCGCGCCCGAGAAGTGAGTTCATGAGCTTTTCTTCGTCCTGCGGACATGCACCGAAAGCGCCCGCCCAGCGCCAGCTCGAAGAAAAGACTTCCTGCCACCCGCCGAGCCCTCCGGCCTGCGCCTCTAAGACCAGAAAGGCGCGGATTTTTTCGGCTGCCCCTAGAAGCCGACCTAAGCCTTGAAGCTCTCTCTTGACCGCAAGCCGCAAATCAAGATTAAATACACGCCCGCGCTTAACTGCCGACAAGTCGAGAATGACGGTACTTTGGACCTCAAGCTTAAAGAGGCTCTCGAGTTCCCCTCTCGTTACGACAATCTGCATTGGAAGCAGTCCTCGCTGAACCGTGCCGACAAAAATAGGCAAAGGGAGGCTCTCAAACCGAATCAGACACCCATGTCGAAAATGCAAAGCGACCTTGGCCTGAGCGCACGAATTCGGATTTGCGTCAAGAAGATCCTTTAAAAGATCGGCGTCAACAGCGCTGACTCTCAAGTAGAAAAAGGGCTTTCGGAACATGAAAAAACTCGAGTATTTTCTGCTTTTCGAGTATATCCGCAAGGCTTTTGACCAAGTAAGTCAATTTTCAAAATTTTTAAGCAAATCAATGCTTTTCTCTGCAAAAAAATCATCCATTCCGCAATCGGCGCCTTCATAGAATAAAAACAAGTCTCAAGCCTTCCATTTCCTTACCCATCGGAGGCAAACCATGTCTTGTACGACCAGCGCAGGCAAAAACCAGACCAACTGGAAAATTGCCGTCTTGTTCTTCTTTCTCGGCTGGATCTTCATCTACGCCGACCGCATGATTCTCAACCCGGTGCAGACGCTCATTCGCAGCGAGTTTCAGCTCACCAATGCCGAGGTAGGCCTCATCAGCAGCATCTTCTTTCTGACCTACACCTTCATGCAGGTTCCCTCGGGAATGCTCGGCGACAAGTTCGGAAAGACCAAGGTCATCGCCTTCGGCTTTGCGATTTTCGGCCTTTTTACCGGCATTACCGGCATTGCCGGCTCCTTCGGCGTTCTTCTGGTCGCCCGCGCCTTGATGGGCATTGGGCAAGGCTTTTACTACGGGCCGCAGTACGGACTTTCCTCCGAACTCATTCCCACCAAGTACCGCACGCTCGGCAGCGCCATCATCAACAGCGGACAGGCCTTCGGCATTACGCTCGGCCTTGTCGCTTCAAGCTGGATAGCGGTCGATCTCGAAGGCGGCTGGAGAATGCCGTTTTACGTCTTTGCCGTTCCGACGCTGCTTGTAGGCCTGGCCATTCTTCTCTTCATCCGCACGCCCAAAACCGAAGAGGCTCCGGCTGCCGCGCAGGACAAGCCCAAATTCATGGACTTGCTCAAAAACAAGAACCTGGTTCTTACCTATCTGCTCGTTTTCTGCAGTCTGTACGGCTTTTTCGTGATGTGCACGTGGCTGCCGGTGTACCTTGAAGAAGTACGCCAGATCTCCCGCTCGGATACGGGCTTCGTGTCTTCGCTCGTAGCCTGGACGTCGATTCCGGCCGCCCTGTTGTACGGCTACATTTCGGACAAAATCGGCAAGCGCCGTCCGGTCATCTTGTGCCTGCTGCCGCTTGCAGCGTTGAGCATCGTGCTCCTTCTTCTGACCGAAAGCCGCACGCTCATGGTCACGGCGCTTGTGTGCTACGGCTTTTTCGGCAAGCTTGCAACCGATCCTCTGGCCATTGCTCTGATTGCCGACAATACGCCCCGCAACCAGCTTTCGACGGCCTTCGGCATCTTCAACTTCGTCGGCATGAGCTCTGCCATCGTCGCTCCCTACGCCACGGGACTTTTAAGAGACATCACCGGATCGTGGAACAGCGGCTTTTACGTGGCAGTCGCGCTGCTGTTGATCGGCGTTGTCGTGGTGCTGTGCATCGACGAGAAAAAGCGCCTGAACTAAACCCGCCGGGCAGCGCCCCGAAGAAGCCTTGTGCAAGGCGGGCGCTGCCGACTGAACAAAAGAGGGTTTTCTTATGACCAACACAAAGACCAAGCAGACGCCCGCCGAACGGCATTGGGTTCTTACGTCGCTGCTTTTTTTCCTCGGCTGGGTCTTCATGTACGCCGACCGCACGATTTTAAGTCCCGTGCAGGGCGTCATCAGAGACGAATTCATGCTGACCAACGCCGAAGTCGGCCTCATCAGCAGCGTCTTCTTCATCATCTACACGGCCGTGCAGATCCCTTCTGGCCTGATGGGCGACAAGTGGGGCCGCACCAAGCTCATCTGCATCGGTTTTCTCATCTTCGGCTGCGCCACTGCGCTCACGGGCTTGGTGACGACGTTTGCGATGCTCCTTGCGGTGCGGCTTCTGGCGGGCTTCGGCGAAGGCTTTTACTACGGTCCGCAATACGCCGTGTCTTCGGACTCGACGCCCGCGCAATACCGAACGATGAGCTTTGCCATCATCAACAGCGGGCAAGCCGCAGGCATTTCGCTCGGCCTGATCGGTTCGAGCTACATCTCCTTCGAGCTAGGTCTCGGCTGGCGCACGACGTTCTGGCTCTATGCGCTGCCCACGATTCTCATTGGTCTGGCGATCTACTTCTTCATCAAGGAAGGCACGCATGCGCAGCCCTCAGAAAAAGCCCTTCGGGAAGATGCCGGCGCCGGCGCGAGCGTCAAGGAAATCCTCTCGAACAGGACGCTTGCCACAATCTTTCTGATTTCGTTTTGCAACGTCTACGGCTTTTTCGTGATGGTGACGTGGCTGCCGATTTATCTTGCAGACGTCAGAAGCATTCCGCTTTCAGAAACAGGCATGTTCGCCTCGCTCGTTGCCTGGACGAGCATTCCAATGGCGCTCATCTTCGCGCGGATTTCCGACCGCTTCCACGCCAGAAAGCCGCTGCTGGCGGTTCTGATTCCGCTTACGATCGCCTCCATTCTCACGCTCATCAACACGCAGAGCTGGACGCTCATGATCGCCTCCCTAGTCGCCTACGGCTTCGTTGGAAAACTTGCCTGCGATCCGCTGCTTCTTGCCTTGATTGCCGATCATGCACCGAAAGACAAGATGTCGACCGTTTACGGACTCTACAACTGCATTGCCATGGTCGGCGCCATTGCCGCTCCTTACGTCACGGGGTGGCTCAGAGACAGCACCGGAACATGGGACAGCGGCTTTTACTTTGCCGTCGGGCTTTTGACGATCGGCTGGACGGCGCTTTGGACGCTCAAGTCGCGCCACGCACAACCTACGAACTAAAGGAGCCGGTCATGAAGATTCTTCGATTTGTCCTGCCAGAAGAGAGCACGATCCGCGTCGGTCAGCTCCTTGACGAAACGATTCTGGAATATCCCTTGGGCACCGATCTGCTCGACGTGCTGCAAAGCAAAAAAGAGCCTCCCCGCAAGTGCCCTGAGCATCGCTTAAGCGACGTCGGGCTCGTGATGCCCTTTGCGCCCAAAACGATCTACGGCATCGGGCTCAACTACCCTTCGCATCCGCTCAAGGAAGCGTTCGGTCAGATTGAAAAGCCGGCCGTGCCGGTGATCTTTCTCAAAGGCGCCTGCGCGGCGGCCGGCCCCTTTGATGAAATCGCCCGTCCGAGCGTCTCGCAAGCACTGGACTATGAGGGAGAGCTTGCCGTCGTGATCGGCCGCAGCGGAAAGCCCGCGGGCTACTGCACGGCCGACGATCTCACGCTCAGAGACCTGCAGAAAGCTGAAAAGCAGTGGACCCGAGCCAAAGGCTTTGACGCATCCTGCCCGTTCGGACCGTGGATTACGTCTGCCGACGAAGTCGAAAACCCCGCAGAGCTTTGTCTTCGCACCTGGGTCAACGGCTGTCTGCGGCAGGAGGCGAACACCGGAGACATGCTCTTTTCGATTGACGAAGTCATCGAAATCATCTCCCAAACCAACACATTGCAGTGCGGGGATCTGATTCTGACGGGATCCCCGGCAGGCACCGGGATTTCTCAAAATCCTGCGGTTTTTCTCAAACCCGGCGACACCGTACGGATTGAAATTTCAAAGCTCGGAAGCATTGAAAACCGCATCGTCGAAAAGTGACTCATCCACCAACTTGTTCAAGCAATGAACGCGTCGCTTGCTTTTTCTCTCTAAAGGAGTTTTGCCATGACTCAACAGACTTTTCTGAACCTCCCCCGTCTGGAAGTTTCACCCGAGCCGCCGTACGATCCGCTGCAGGCCTTCGTACGCGAAAACCACATTGCGCTTGAAGGAAGCGGCTGCGGACCGCTCAGCGGCCTCAAGTTCGCCATCAAGGACGTCTGGAAGGTGCTCGGCAGCACGTGCGGCAACGGTCATCCGCTGTGGCTTGCCACGCACGGGCCCGACGAATTCACCTCGAGCATCGTCACAAAGCTTCTCGAAGCCGGAGCCGATTTGGTCGGCAAAACGGTCTGCGACGAGCTGTGCTTCAGCATCAGCGGCGAGAACTGGAATTACGGTTCGCCCATCAACCCGCATGATCCGCGCCGCTTCACCGGCGGCTCCTCGGCCGGGTCGGCGGCCGCTGCCGCGGGCGGTCTGGTTGACTTTTCTCTGGGCAGCGACTGCCTGGGCAGCGTGCGCGTCCCGGCAAGCTACAACGGACTGCTTGCAATGCGTCCGAGCTTTGCGCGCGTGCCCGGCGACGGCGAAGCCCCATACTGCGCGAGCATGGACGTCGTGGGCTTCATGAGCGCAAGTCCCGATACGTTTGAGCGCATCTGTCCTGTGATGCTCGGCGAAGATGAAAAGCCTGCGGCGTTCAAGCGGCTTCTCATTGCTGAGGACTGCTTTAAATCGGTCAATGCCGACGTGGCTCAGGCTCTGGCGCCAGCGGTCGAACACATCGGAAAATTCTTTGAAAAGGTCGAACCCGTCACCGTCGCTCCCGACGGACTGGCGCAGTGGGTGGAGGTCTTCAGAACCGTTCAGGGCTATCAGGTCTGGGAAAGCTACGGCGGCTGGATCCGCAAGCATCGTCCTCATCTGTCGCGCGGCCCCAAGGAAAGGCTCGAGTGGGCTTCGACCATCACGCTGCAGCAGTTCAATGAGGCCAGCCGCGTGCGCAAGGAAATCGTCGCGCGCATCAATGCGCTCATCGATGACGAGACCGCGCTCGTGCTGCCTACCGCCGCCTCAGTGGCGCCGCTTCGCACGGCCGCTTTGGAAGAAATCAACAGCACGCGCCTGCAGTCGACGAATCTGCTTTGCATCTCTCCTCTGTCGGGAATCCCGCAGCTGCAGCTGCCGCTCGTGCGCCAGCATGAAGTGCCGCTCGGCATCTCGCTTCTGGCCGCGCGCGGCACCGATCTTGCATTGGGGCGCCTCGGAGCGGAAATCGTGCGCCGCTTTGCCGACTAAGCCGCATTCAAACGCAAATCGATAAACACCGGCAGACGCAGCCGTCAAGGCGCGTCTGCCAAACATGGAGTAGGCCACATGCTTTACGCCTTTTTGAAAAAAGGTTGCTTTCAGGATTCTGTCAGCCTCATGCTGATTTCCCGGGACCTCAGCAAGGCCGACGACGTCAAGCGCGTCTCGGTCATGATGGGCACGCCTGCCAACAAGGAGGTTTTCCGTGAAACCGGCATGTGGCACGAAACGCTTGAAGAAGCAGGTCCGAACGACGTCTGCGTCGTCGTCGAAAGCAATCAGACGCAGGAAATCACATCCAAAGTCGCCAAGCGCCTCGAAGAGGCTCTGGCTCAGCTTGCCAAGGGCAGGCAGTCGGCCGACTATCCGGTCGTGCACAGCCTCTCGCAGGCTCTGCGCATCGCGCCCGACAGCAACCTGGCGCTTATCAGCGTGGCCGGCGCCTACGCGCATGAACCTGCCAGGCAGGCGCTTGAAAAGGGACTCAACGTCATGCTCTTTTCGGACAACGTGCCGGTTGACGTAGAGCTCGAACTCAAGCGTTATGGACACGAACACGGTCTTCTCGTGATGGGCCCGGACTGCGGCACGTCGGTCATCTCGGGCGCGCCGCTGGCGTTTGCCAACCGCATGCCGGCGGGCGCCATCGGCATCGTCGGCGCATCGGGGACCGGCATTCAGGAAGTCTGCTCGCAGATTGTCCTGGCCGGAAGCGGCATTACGCACGCCATCGGTCTGGGCGGGCGCGATTTGTCTGCCGACGTGGGCGGCATTTCAGCACAAGACGCGCTCAAAATGCTCGCCGACGATGCGGCCACGCGCGTCATCGTCTTCATCTCCAAGCCGCCCGCTGCAAGCGTTGCCGAGCGCATCACCGCCCTCATGCTGAATCTAGACAAGCCTGTCGTAGCGCTCTTTTTGGGCACGCGGCCAAAGTCAAAGCAAGCCGGCAGCGTCCGGTTTGCAGAGTCTCTCGATGAAGCCGCGCGGCTTGCAGTGGAACTTGAAAAAACCGAAAAGCTCGTCGATGCGCTCCCCCACCGCGAAGGCGGACATATTCTCGGACTCTACACGGGAGGCACGCTTGCAGCCGAGGCTGCTTGCCTTGCCGCAGAGCTTCTCAAACTAAAGCCTGCCGAAAACCACGACCGCGGCGTCATGCTTTGCGATCGGGATCACCTCATCATCGACTTGGGCGACGATGCGTATACGCGCGGGCGCCCCCATCCAATGATCGATCCCAGCGTCAGAACCGATGCGCTGCTTGAGATCGCCGACAAAATGCCTGTCGAAATTCTTCTTGCCGACGTGGTGCTCGGCTTTGGGAGCCACCCGGATCCGGCGGGCGCATTCGCCCAAGCCTTTGAAGAAGTCAAGCGCCGCCAGGGCAACGGGAAAGCGCCCGTATGCATTGCAACCGTCACGGGTACCGAAGAGGACGTGCAGGTACGAAGCCGGCAGATTGAAAAGCTCCGCCAAGCCGGCATCGTCGTGGCCGACAACACCCGTCAGGCCGTCACGGCTGCGGCGCGCATCGTGCGAAGCCGCAAAAATGCCGCCGCGCACCTGCCTGAGAGCTCGCTTTTGAAGGACAAACCCAAGGTCGTCAACATCGGTCTGCGCAGCTTCGCGCAAAACCTTCAGGACTGCAACGTGAGCTGCGTGCAGTACGAGTGGGTGCCCGCATGTCAAGGCAACGAACGCCTGCAGAAGCTATTGAGCCGCATGAAGTAGCTTCAATTTTTCTTTCTTAGGAGACTTAAATCATGTATGCGACGATTCAAGAAGCCAACAATGCCGTTGCTGCACGCATCAAGGAAGCCCGTCCCTACTGGGTCGACGTCAAGCCTGCAGGCGATGTGATCGATGAACTCAACGTCGGCATGACGCTCTTGCACGCCGGCCCTCCCATCACCTGGGCGCGCATGACCGGCCCCATGCAGGGCGCGGTGCTTGGAGCGGCAAAGCTCGAAGGCTGGGCGAAAACCGACGATGAAGCTGCGGCACTGGCCGAAAACGGGCAGATCCGCTTCATCCCCTGCCATGACGTGCGCGCAGTGGGGCCTATGGGCGGCATTACGTCCAAGTCGATGCCCGTGATCATCATGCGCAACAAAGTGCACGGCAATGAGTCCTTCTGCAACCTCAATGAAGGTATCGGCAAAGTCATGCGCTTCGGCGCCTATGATGAAGAAGTGCTCGCGCGGCACCGCTGGATGATGAGCACGCTCGGACCCGTGCTCTCGGCGGCACTCAAAACGACCGAAGAAGGCATCGACATCACGAGCCTTATCGCACAGGCCATCACGATGGGCGACGAATTTCATCAGCGCAACATCGCGGCCTCCGCACTTTTGATGCGCACGATCACGGTTCCGGCCATGAATAGCGGCATGCCCGCCGAGCAGTGCAAGGAAGTGCTCGACTTTCTTGCCTGCACCGATCAGTTCTTCCTCAATGTCATGATGGCATACTGCAAGTGCGTCATGGACGCGGCTGCCGAGATTGAAGAAGGCTCGATCGTCACGGCGATGACGCGCAACGGGCGCGACTTCGGCATTCGCATATCAGGACTTGGCAAGCGCTGGTTTACCGCCGACGTCAATACGCCTGTAGGGCTGTTCTTTACGGGCTACACGCAGGACGACGCCAATCCCGACATCGGCGACAGCGCCATTACCGAAACATTCGGCGTGGGCGGCGCCGCCATGGTGGCCGCGCCGGGCGTGACGCGCTTTGTGGGGGCCGGAGGCTTTCAGGACGCCCTTCGCATCAGCAACGAGATGCAGGAAATTTACGTCGACAACAATCCTCTTCTTTTGATTCCGAGCTGGGACTTCCGCGGCGCGCCATTGGGACTTGACATCCGCAAAGTGGTTGAGACCGGCATTACGCCGCTCATCAACACGGGCATCGCGCACAAGCTGCCGGGCATCGGGCAAGTAGGCGCGGGCACCGTGCGCGCGCCGCTTGACTGCTTCGTGGCTGCCTTTGAGGCGCTCGCGCAAAAGCTTGAGCTCAACGACTAGCACCGGCAGCAAGATCACTGCGTCCGCAAACCCTGCCCGCCGTCCCCTGCAGAGGCGCAAGCCTCTGCGGGGGCGGTGTCGTTTTTAAAAATACCCTCAGGCAGAGGACTTTATCTTTTATTGCTGCAGGCTGCCGGGCTAACATCTGCTGCAAACGACAGGATTTTCGACCAACGTCTTTAAGAGGATCCCCCTATGGACGAGCATCTCAAGGCACCAAATTTCGACATTGACGGACTCAAGACCTTCATGACGGTGGTGCAATGCAAGAACTTCAGCCAGGCCGCCGAAATTCTGCACAAGACGCCGGCCACAATCAGCTACCGCATCAAGACGCTCGAAGATCAGCTCGGCATGCCCTTATTCAAACGCACGACGCGCAACATCGAGCTTCTGCCCGAAGGCGAAAGGCTTCTTGAACTCGTCTCGAATCTTTACACGCGGCTGCAGGAGATTCCGCTTGAACTCGAGCAGCTTGCGCACGAAGTTGAACCGCATTTCGTCATCGCCGTCAACAACCTACTGCTGACAAGTTCAAACATCGTGCCGCTTTTGGCCGATCTGCATGCCAAATTTCCCTACACGCGCATTGAAGTCACGCGCTGCGTCTACATGGGCGTATGGGATGCGCTCATGCGTCATGAAGCCGACTTCAGCATCGGCGTGCCGACCTGGCACACGATCGGAGAGGCTTTTGAAGCGCTTCCGATCGGAGAAATCCGCTGGGTTTTCGTATGCTCGCCGGATCATCCCGTGACGAAGGAAGCCGAAGACCCCTTAAGCGACAAGACGCTTGCCCGGTATCTTGCCATCAACGTTGAAGACACCGCCGTGACGCTCAGAAAACGCACGGCTTGGCTTGTGCCCGGCCAGCGCGAAATTCTCGTGCCGAACATGGCCACCAAGCTCGAGTGCCACCTCAAAGGCTTGGGCGTAGGCTTCATGCCGGTAGGCATGGCAGCGCCCCACCTCAAGGATGGCACTCTCGTCACACGACGCGTCAAGCATCCGCGAATGCCGTCGCCCGTGGGCATCGCGCTACATCGCAACACCGGCGGCAGGATTGCGAAGTACCTCAAGCGCCTATTTGAAACCAACGCACCCATCATTCAGCCGTTTTTAGAAATGCTCAAAAGCTGATGCTTTGTACTAACTGGCGCAGCTTATCGGACACAAGCGCAAATTTTTCTTGAAAATGAAGGCTTAAAGCGCACAATATTTCAACAAATGCCTAGCTTCTCGGCCTCTAAAATGGCTTCAGCCCTAAAGGCTTTTTTCTTAGCTTTTCATGGTGACCGAGATGAGAATCGTTGTGACTTTAGGCGGCAACGCCCTCTTGCGCCGCGGTGAAGCGCTGACGGCCGAAAACCAGATGAAGAACATAAGGCTCGCCTGCGCGGCGCTCAAAAATCTTGCCGCCCGCCACGAACTTGTTCTCGGTCACGGCAACGGACCGCAGGTCGGTCTGCTGGCGCTGCAAAACGAGGCCTTCGCCGAACATGCTGCTCCGTATCCTTTGGATGTTCTCGGAGCCGAAAGTCAGGCCATGATCGGATGCATGTTCGCGCAGGCCATGCACAATGCGCTGCCTGATCGAAAAATCGTCAACATCGTCACCCACTCGGAAGTCGACAAAAACGATCCGGCCTTCGTCAATCCGACGAAATTCATCGGCCCGGTCTACGACAAAGAGACCGCTCGAGCGCTTGCCGAGAAAAAAGGCTGGATCGTGCGCGCCGACGGTCCCTACTACCGGCGCGTCGTACCTAGTCCCAAGCCTGTTCGAATTCTTGAAATCGACGCCATCAAAAAGCTTGTCGATTCAGGCATCATGGTGATTGCTGGCGGCGGCGGCGGAGTTCCTGTAAGCGTCAGCAGCGACAAGTCGCTCGACGGCATCGAAGCTGTCATCGATAAAGATTACTGCTGCTCGATTCTTGCCGTCGAACTCAACGCAGATCTCTTTGTCATCGCCACCGACGTGGCAGGCGTCTATCTTGATTGGGGCACGCCCGAAGAGCGGCTCATCCGAGAGGCCTCACCCGAAGACCTCAAGACCATGGGGTTTGCGAGCGGCTCGATGGGACCGAAGGTATCGGCAGCAATCGAGTTCGTCGAAAGAACCGGGCGCACGGCGGTAATCGGCTCGCT
The DNA here is from genome assembly GCA_944390715.1 of uncultured Duodenibacillus sp. Taxonomy (GTDB): domain Bacteria; phylum Pseudomonadota; class Gammaproteobacteria; order Burkholderiales; family Burkholderiaceae_F; genus Duodenibacillus. The sequence continues at coordinate 12,799 of CALXQS010000010.1, forward strand.
CGAAGAAATCGAACTCGCTGTTGAAGGCAAGGCTGGCACGCGCATCAGCGCCGACTGCGCTGCACTTGTCACGGAGGCCTAAGCAAAGATCTGCCCCTGCAGGCTCGCCGGGGCATTTATTTGCTGCACTCCGATCAGTGCTCATAGACCTGCAAGAAGAGAATCTTGCCGCCTTTCTTTTCATAGTAGTTGCGAAGCGGAACCATGAAGCCCATGCCGACCATGAATCCGCCATTGATAAAGCTCTTGGAGAACTTGATGCCGCGTTCTCCGAACCACACTTTGCATCCAGGCAGCATCTTGGCATAAGCCATGGCCAGAGGCTTTTCGTTTTTGCGCATTTCGGGATTGCGCGGATCGGTCAAGCGCTTGAAGAAAGCCTCGGGCGTATCCTTGATTTCGGTTTCAAGCTGCGTGTGCGTGCCGCCTTCGAGCGTCAGATAGCCGCCGATATGCCGGCGATGCCGGACTCGGCAATGACTGCATCGACTTCCTTGTCCCGCTTAGACGGGAACTTGGGCTGCGGCATCTCTTGCGCACATGCATACACAGCTCCCAGACCGACCAGAGCAACTGCGCCGCTTTTGAGAATATCTCGACGAGAAGTTATATATCCTCCGAGAGAATTAAAATCCGATTCGCTTTTGGTAGCAAATACATTACACCTATCACAAATAATTGCTTTTGAAAGCCGATTTATCGTAGTTTCTGAAAAAGGTTTGACAGTTTGTAGAGATTCAACTGAATCTGCAGCCAAGTTTTCGGCTATTGCCCAATTTTGAATCGAGGTCGTCAGAAATTTTGTGTCCAAGGGATAATTAAGGCCCTTATGCCGAGCACGACCTATGAACACAACCAAACCGAAAATCAAACACGCCGCTCTCAGGAAAACCACAGAAACTTCCTTGTTCGACGAATCCATCAGCAATTGCGTCAACGAAGTCCTGTCCAACGATCGCAATCAAAGACATGGCCCCTGCCCGTCCCCACCCTCAAGCCGCGTTCGGCTAAGGACCTGGACGGACGCTGACTTGGAGCCATTTCGCAAAATCAACGCGAACGCCCAAGTCATGCGCTACTTTCCTCAAACGCTCAGCTCAGCTGAAAGCGACGCACTAGTTTCAAGCATACGGCGGCACTTCGAGCAATACGGTTTTGGACTCTGGGCTGCCGAACATCTTGCGACTGGAGAACTGATGGGCTTTTGCGGGCTTTCTCATGTTCGATTTGATCCCAACATGATTGAAGTTGGCTGGCGTTTTGACAACCGCTTCTGGCATCAAGGCTTAGCTTGCGAAGCGGCTACCCTAGCTCTTGATGACGCATTTTCGAGAATTGGACTCAAAGAGGTGGTTTCTTTCACGGCCGAAATCAACATGCCAAGCTGGCGTCTGATGGAGCGCCTCGGCATGGACTTTTGCAAGCATTTCGACCATCCGGCTCTTCCTGAAGGCCACATTCTTCGCAGACACCGCCTTTATCGACTCTTGGCAACGGACTGGCCAAAACAAAAGACTCTTTGACTAAGCAGCAACAGAGCAAAAACGAACTCGAAGCAGAAATGCGCAACGAACAAAAGGGTCAGCTCGCTTGACTTTGAGCCTGCTTGAGACGCTTCTTGATCATTTGAACTTTAGCTATATTGGCAAGCTCAAATCCGCGCTTCATTGCCATCTCCATCACTTCAGTCTCGCGAGCCTTGCGTGCCTTTTCGCTGATTCTGGGAAAAATGATGACGGCAAATGCCCAAATCTTTACTCCTTCAGCAAAATGCTCGGTTTGACGGTGAACGATGTCAACGGCTTCGCCAACATAGACTCTTCCATCATTGCGCAGCTGGAGATAGACGCCGCTTGTGATTTCCGGCATAGCGGCGCGCATCAGTTCAATGTCGCCCCCGATGATGTAGATTGGGCAAAGCAGTTCGTCGATGAATCTTTCGAATTGAACGAGCAAAGTGCTCTTTAAAACTCTTTTAGTTTTTCCTTCAACAACCTTATACATTTTAACGATTCGATCACTTTCTCCGAAAATTTTCAACAAAATCTCAAAAAATGTCCTTACATTGAAAATGTCTCAACATTCAAAGAAGACAAGGACAACTCACTACAAAACGAATTTTCTATACCAATAGGAAATCGGGATCTAGATCAAAATACTTTTTTAATACATTTCTTTGATCTACCCATTGACTTATTTGATTTTCCTTTTTACGATCATCCTAAAGTAATACCATGCAGCTTTACACATGAACAAACGTACCTTTATCGAGCTCGCCCTACCCTTCATGGAGCTTGCTCACTTGCTCATAACATCTCTAACCGAGTGGCTTGAAAAGCAGTCACGGTACATTGGTTCTAAAGAAGAATACGAAGCAGCGCGAACACGAATTCGAAATTACCGTAGGCGACGCCGACATTTTTTTTAATCCCCAAGACGAATTCCTCGTGGCTGTCTCGCTATTCTCACCAAACCAAGCCAGTCTGCTTCTGTGAGTTCTGTGTATTCTTTTTTTCCGATATCCTTAATCGCTTCTTTAAGTTCTGGTAAAGTTTCCGCCCTAGTTCGCAAATCTTCCTGAATCTGTTCTCCAGACCTATATCCCCATGCCCCTAAAAAAGCGTTCCTAAGGGCAAAATTTTTGTCATCGGCTTCTTGATGATATGCTTGTCGCGATATCAACAAAAGACCTCTCTCGAAATTCAAAATATTTTTTGACTGGTTAAACTCAGATGAAAGTTCACTTTTCCGTTTATCAAATCCATTGTCTTCGTTGTTTCGAGACGACAATTCACTAATGTTTGTTTCTTGTAAATCATTTGGTATTCTTTGCTGAAAATTCTTTGAAGTCGTCTCTAAATCAGCTTCAGCCTTTTCCAAAAAATCTTTATTTAACTGTCTCGCTGACATAATTTTCTGAGGGCCAAAAACAAAAATATCTTCTCCATGACTATTAGTGGACAAAGAAGCTCCTATTTTCATGACAGCTGAGTCAGAGTACATTGCCCTCAAAGCTGATTCAGGTGATTCATAGCTCTTTATTGCTTGATTCATTGCCCCAACCGAACCATCTACTTTTGTAGTTGTCTCACCCATTTCATTTTGAATAACACTGCTTGATGCTGATATGTCACCGACTAAAGATCTTATTTCTTCACGTCCTGATTGATAGGTTTTTCCCAAACTACTTGCAAATGACCTTGCTGCACTTCGAACACTTTCGTCACCATGAGATGTAGCTACGCGTTGAACTGCATTTTTCACTAGTTCTAAAGCTGCGGAACTATCAACATTGTTACGGGTTCCAGCTTTTTTCAGCGCTGTGTCTATTACGTCTTGCGCATCTTTGAATGAAGCCTCTGCCTTTAAATTAGTATTTAAATATCTTTGATAGGAAGATAAAGTTCCCTCACCTAATTCCGAAATATCTTGTTCTGGCCTATTAGAGCTTGGAATCAAATAACTGTTTGATCCTGTTTTGGTATTGGATTCATTAATGGAGTGTCCCCCCTGCTTGATCAAACGAACAGGATTTCTTGGTTGTTCAATGCTAGCCTCAAAACCGAGTTTTCCGCCGGTATTAAGCGAAACACCTTCACTAACACTATCCGTGCTCGCCAACTCCACCCCTCGATCAACGACCAAACTTGACCCTGTTCTTTGAGATCGAGAATATGCATCCATCGTTCCCATCTCTTTGTTGATCGCATCCCTCAAGGCATGCGCAAAGCCTCTCTGCACCGAATCAGAACTCGTTGCTGACTGCGTAAAGCTGAACCTCGCCGCATCCGCCCAAGAACTCGTCATCTGTGAGACATTGCTCGAGGCATGTCCTCTGGCAAAGCTCTGCGTCGTCGTTGAAGACACGCCGAAATTCACCGGCGTTCTCGTCATGCCCGTCACCTGCCCTTCGTCAGATCTCGTCACGGAACCAAATGCTGAGGTCGTGACAAGCATGCCGGGATGAGAAGCTGAAATAGACCTGTCAAACTTATTGGCCGACGTGTTGTTGCTCTGAACGTTCGAAAGCTGCACGTTGCCTTGAGACACATTGCCGGCGGCAAGCGATGCGCCTTGGGATGATGCCGCGCTTTGCGCCGGGGCCGTCAGTCCGCCCACAAGCTGGCCTACGGCCACATCTCCCGCACGCACCAATGCGTAGGCAATCACAGGCACTGCACACATCAATGCTCCAGCCATCGCCTGACTTGTTGCTCCCGTTTCGCGAATGAGCGCCGCGGCCTGAAGCGAATTGCCGCCAAACTGAGAAGCAATGACGCCGAAAGGGTGCGCGTCATACGTGATCATGAGGTAGTTGACGATGGAAGACAGCGCCGGCCAAATCTGAATCGTCACAAGAAGCGTGACGTAGGAGCGCACGATCGAGCCCATGGCCGAGCCCGAGACAAGCGCCATGAGCACGATGATGGGGAAAGCGCCGATCACGATGAATTCAAGCGCATTGCGAATTTTTGGCAAAGCATCCTGCGCAATTTTGGCCATCGTGCGGTAGTTGATTTCGCTGGCGAGATTGCCCTGCGCCTTGGCCAGCCCGACAGCAGCCGAAAGCGGATCGTCTTTGCCGGCGGCCGAGCCTGCTGCGGCCTCTGGAATTGCCGAGAGCATGAGCGAGTGCTTGAGCGAGGCGTCCATCGTGCGCGAGAGATTCAAAAGAAGCTCTTCGGCCTGCGGAAGCGCCGTCGTGACGACAGCCTCGGGCGCGGCGTGATCGGGCGCCAGCTTGGCTCCGAGCATGAGCTTTAAGGCTGGAAGCTCTACGGTGCGCAGAACCTCATCGGCGTACTTGAGCGCATCGGGGCACTTCTTAACCTCTCCATTGGGGAGCGCCGTCAGCCGAGCCGGATTGACCCAGCCCGCGGCCGATACGTCCTTCCAGATATCAGTTGATCTGACAAGTCGCGCGGCCTTTGTCTGATCGGTCAAAAGCTCCGGCACGATGCAGCCTGCGACCACTGCCTTGACGGTCGACATGCCTTCGACCGTCACCGGCCCCACGCTTTGGAGCACTTCGAGAATGCGTTCAGGGTAGACGGCGCCGAACTTAGAAAAGCGCGCCACGTCAACCGGAGCAAATGCGTCTTCAGAAAGGCGCGAAAGCCAATAGCCCGCGCGGTTGGCCATCGAGCCGAAAACGCCGATGCCAAGCGGCACGTTGTCCACGGTATAGACGGTTTCGCTGCGGATGTCCTGAATGGAAATCGTCACCTTGGGCACCACCGCAACGCCCCAGAAAAGAACGGCGCAGGCAAAGTACGCGATGGCTGGCCGCCCCTCGCTTTTGACGGCTCCCATGGCGATGACGATGATCATGCCCAAAAGGAAAATCAATGCGGCAAACTGACCGAAGGCGCCGCTTGCCGTGATCGACACCAGCCCCTCGAAAAGATCGCGAAGCTGCGCGCCGTTCCAATATGCATAAAAAAGAAATGCTTCCATGCTCAAAAACCGACGTTGTTGTTTTTATTTATTCGAGAGCCAAAAAAAACGGGCATCAAATGGCGGACTTGCCCGGTCCTGCGCTTCATTTTTTGCCGCAGACTCGGGCAAAACCGATTCTTTTTCAGACAAGCGCCTCTATCGGCCTGCTGCCGCTGAAGCCGGCAGCACCTGCAGCAGCGCCGCGCTTTGATTTCCCGCGAGGCTGCGCTCGATGTGCTCGAGCTGCACCACGAGGCTGGAGGCGCGCATCATGGCCTGCATCACTTTGCTTTCGCGCGCATGCAGGCTTGCTTCAATTTGCGCGATGCGCTGCTCAAGCCGCTCGACGTGCCGGACGTGCTCGGAGCTCGTGCTTGAGGCAGCGCTAGAAGTCAGAGTCGTGCGGATGTCCTGCGCCAACGCCCTCACCGCCGAAGCAAGCATTTCATAGGCTGCGGCCTCGACGTAAATGCGCGTGAGATCGTGCGCGATGCCCTGATAGCGCGAGAGCGCCGAAAGGTTGAGAATGCGAAGCAGCGGCACGCCCGTCGCTCCGCCAAGGAGCATCAGTTCGTCATCCGTGACAAGCGACGCGTCGCGCTTTTGCAAAGCGTCAAGATAATGGTCGGCCGCCTCCTGAATCTTGTCGACAAGACTCATGTCGGTGGTTTTCTCAAGAACAACCGTCAAGCACTTTTTGGCCTCGTCGCACTTGAGCCGCTCAAAGCCCTCGCCCTGGCGCACTTCGCCGAAAAGAACCGGCAAAAGGTCAACGCCGGCATAATGCTTGGCCTCGATCACGGCGTCTTCGCCGCTGCCAGCCTTTTTAAAGATCGTCGTGCCCGCAAGCGTCATCATCACCTCGCGCAAAAGCGTCGCGTCGCCCGAAGTTTTTCCGAGCCTTCCCGAGTTGATGAGCGCCCAGGTGAGGTTGATTTCCGGCGCATCGATGACGTTGCCGCCCGAGTCTTTTCTTACCGGCGCGCTTTCAATGGCTGCGCCCCCGTCGTCGCGCACCTTGCGGTCGGCCTCAGACTGATCGGAAACTTCGCCGGTGCTTCTGAGACTATTTTTGGCCTTAAGCAGTACGCCCTGCAGGTGTTCCGAGGCGCCGGTATTTTCAAACAGCGCCTGCGCGGCCGAGCACGAATCGGTGTAGCGGTTGGTGTAGCTGCGAATCAGATCGGCGTAGCGCCCCACCATTTCGTTTAAGTCCGGAGCCATCGTCTGCAGCGCAAGCTGAAAGGCAAGCCCGGGCAGCGCCGTGCCGACGCTTTTTAAAAACGAAACGAATTCATCGCGGCTCGGTATGGAAAATGCGCCAAGAAACACGTCGATTCCCCCGCATCCGGCTTTGAGCGCAGGGGGCGTTACAGAAAACGGCACGAACTCTCGCCTTGGCGTGCGGTAGACAAAGCCTCCGCCCGAGACGACGTTGAGCGCCCCGGCTTCAACGATGCCTGCCTGCGTGACATTGGTCATCTGCGCATTTTCTTCAAAAAATTCGTCGACAAAGCCTGCCTGTGCGCTCGCGGAGGCAAAGGCCGTCAGTGCGGCGGCTGCAAGGAGCCTCAAACTCATGCGCCTTGCCTTGCGGCAGCTGCCGCCAAAAGCTCGTTTTTGCTTCATATTCATTCTTTTGCTTCAAGCGTTCGTTCGTGTTTTTTAAATTTGCTGAGAGTGGGTTCAAGGCAGCGCCAAGCCTAGTGCGCGCCCTGCGATCCTTTTTCCTGCGGCCTTGCTTCGGCTTCATCAAGCCCCGAGGCAAGCTCCTCATAAAGTTCTGAGCCCGCATAGGCGGGCGCGCCGTTGAAAGCTGGGAAAACGTCTTCTCTTTGAGCAAAGCCCTGGGCGCTGTGAATGCGCGCCATGTCTATGGCTTCGGCTTGCGAAGCCAGGCGCACGACGCGCCGGGAGATTTCTGCGACGTCGACAACGCCCGTGGCCACAAGCCGGGCCTGACGCGGATCCTTGTCGCCGCGGCGCACGAGAACAAGCGCAGGAAAAAGCCTGATCCCCCCGGCCATGACGGAAGCCTGCCCGCGATCGCGCCGCGCTTCGGGCATCAACGGGTTTTGGTCCGTCATGGAGACGTAGACCGTGTCAAAGCCGTTGCGCTCGGCAAAGCTCTCGACCAAAGGAAGCATCATGCGCGTGAGGTCCGACTCGTCGCCAAAGAAAATAAAGCCCCAGTCGCTGCTGAGCTTAGCGGCCTGCTCCTGAACCTTTCGCGCAGACAGGCGCGAGAGTTCAGTTGAGGCAAAGTTCACCGTCGGGTGCTGCGCCGTCCAGTCAAACTGCGGAGCCTGCAGCAGAGCGCTTTGCCAGCTTTCGGCAAAGCGCCCGGCCTTGATCATCAAAAAGGCATTGGCTTCAAGATAGGCCTTCATGTTTTCTTCGGTGGGCTTCATCACGGCCCGATCAAGGCGCTTTTTCACCTCGGCTTGAAGCTCTTCGAGGGTTTCGAAAGCCTCAAGCCCCTGAGAATCAGGAAAATCGGCCTTCTTCTTCTCGTCTGCAGAAGATCGCCTTTTTTGCATTTGATCAGGCAATGCTTCTTCGCCGTAGAACAAAAAAGGGCGATTGGGATCGCTCCAGACGTCCTGCGTCCAAAAGCTCTGCGTTTGACTCTCCAAGCTCGAGGCAGCAGCCAAGCCCCCAGGCGCGAGAGCAAAGACGCCCGAAAGGGCACAGGAAAGCGCAAGGCCCTGCGGCAGCTGCGCCGTGCACCGCCGGCAGGATATGGATCCATTTATAAATTTTCTAAACATCGATCTCTTTTTTGCGTATTTATTCATCGGCTTTGCGCCTTTCAAGCCAAGCAAAGGCTCAAAGCTTTTCCTGGTCTGGAAAGGATGAAAAAAATCAAAAGGAGGAAAGAATCTTTCTTCAGGGCTTTACAACCAGGCTGTGCCTTAAGGCTTTCTCCTTTTGGTTTTCCAGAATCCCGTAGCCGCGAATGAGGTAAGCCGAGCCCGCGCTGCAGCCCGTTGAGAGCGCGCATTTGCCCGTGATGTTGTCAAAGGCGACGTACTGATCGCCCCCGGAGGCGATTTGCTCAACACGAGCCTTGCTGCGGGAAAGGACCGCGTCGACGTTGAGCTCTAGGCCGTTTTTCGAAGCCTCAAGCGCAATGTCGCTCACGATGGCCGAGAGGTCCATGCGCGAGAAGTCAAGACTTTGAAATTCCGCGAGCGTAAAGCCGCGGGTGAGCGGCTGTCGGGGCGTGCCCCAGGACAAGCCCAGCTGCTCGCGGCCCTGCTCGGCGATGATGCGCGCGAGCTTTGAGTTGAAGCACACCCAGCTTTCCTTTTTCTCCAGGCACTTGCTGCCGGCGCTCTTGTCGCACCAGCTGCCCACGTAATGGCAAAGCCCGCGGGCTTCGCGCAGCACGTGCATGCGGTCGGTCTCTTCGCAGCTGAAGTATTCAGCGGCCATCTCAAGGGCCGCGGCCGCAAGAAACCCTGCCGGAGAAAAATTAAGCGTCATCGAGCCCGTCGAGCTGATCGAGACCGACACGCCGTAGTAGGAAAGACTTGGGCTGTAGACGCCGCTGCCCGCCGTGCCGTAGAGCGCCGTCAAAAGCCCCGAGGTTTGCTCGTAGGAACTCAGAATGTCGTAGACAAAGGGGCTGCCCACCCATTTGACGGCCTCCCAGCCGGCTTCAATGCCGACGGTGAGCGCCACGCCGAATGCTGAGTTGTCCATTGAAGAAGCGCTTTGCGCGTCATCAATGCTGCAGCACGAAAACCCAAAGGCTTTCGTCGTGCAGCGGCTTGCCGTGCCGCCGAAGATGCTGTCTTTGTTGGCGTCGCCGTAGACGCCTGCCTGACGAATGATCTCCATCAAGGCAATGCCCTCAAGAAAATCCTTGCTCGTCTCGCTTGTGGTCGGCTCGCACAGGCCCGCAATGCAGATTTCGCCGTCGCACACGACGCCCGCCTCAACCTCTTCTTCGCCCCCGCCGCAGACCCAGGTTTCGGTGCGCATCAAGCAGCTGCCGTCTTCATCGGTACCAAGACACTGGCTTTCGGTCTTTTTGCAGGCAGGGTCGGCGGCAAGCTTGGCGCACTCGTCGATCACTTCCGAGTCGCCCGAGCCCGCGCCGCACACAAAGGTCGACTGATTCTTCCAGCAGTCCTTGTAGACGGGCACGCCGTCGACCACCTTGGTTGCCGGCCCTTCAAGACAGACTTCTTCTTCGAGCCGGCAGACGGGATTTTCTTCAAACTCCCGGCACGTTGAAACCTCGACGATCGAGTCGATCGTGGTGCTGTCTTCAACGAGCTCGGCGCCTCCCGCTTCAACATCGTCGGCGCCCGCGCCGCAGGCGTAGGTCACATTCCACTCGATGCAGCCCAAGTCGTCGCTTTTGACGCACGTGCGCGCAGATTCGCTGCAGGAGCCTTCGGCGGCAAGCCCTTGGCAAGTGTTTTCGGGATTTTTGGTCGTGCACTGCATCACGCGCTCGTAGCCCCAGCAGGGCATGGAGTAGCCCTTGCCGTTGATGACGCGGTAGGTGGGATAGCGGTCCACGCACGTTTGAGAAATCTGCCGGCAGCTCGTGGCGTCGTCTTCGAGCTTGGCGCAGGCGCTTGCATCGGGCTTGGGGGTGCCGACGTTGACCGTGGAGCTGTCGATGATTTCAGCGCTTTCCGACTCGATCACGCCCTCGGGCAGCGGCCCCTTGCAGCGCACCTCCCCTTGCAGAATACCGCAGGCGGGATCAACGGCTGCATCGCACACGGGGTCCTTGACGCTCGTGCAGCCGGCTGCCAGCAGCACCGAGCAGCCCTCCACGCGCCTGCCGCCGCACAAATAGGTGCGCTTGCAGGATTGATCGGTGCAGGCAAGCTCGCCCTTGACGCAGGCCTCGTTTTCCTCAAAAGGCCGGCAGGCGGACTCATCGACGACTTCTTCCTGTCCCTGGATTTCTCCGGTCCAGGCGGCGTTGATCGGCGGAAGGTCGATTTTTGCTTCGCACGCCCAGGACTCTTTTTCGCTCAGACAGGCTTTCTCGCCGTTGACGCCCGTGATTTCCTCAGCGCATGCGGACTCGGTTTTCCTACATCGCGCAGCGTTCATGCCGTCAGCTTCAGCCTGAAGGCTTGCGCAGCCGTCAATTGCGCTCTCATCGGGCTTGAGGCACGCATAGGTATCGCGCGTGACCCAGCAGTCGCGCACAACCTCAATGCCGTCGACAACGCGCGTGCCGCCAGGCTCCACGCAGGTCGTCTCGGTGACGAAGCACGTTTCGCCCTGATCATTTTTAAAGACTTCGCCTTCAAAAAGAAACCGTGCGGGAAGTTCAGGCTTTTCAGACGTGGCTTTGACATCCATCCCTGCAGAATCTGCCGCAAGAGCCGCGCAAGCCTCGGTTAGCCCCCAGAGCGAAGCAATAGCGGCAATGATGATCAAGCGCGCAAAGAAGCATGCAGCAAAGCATGTCGAGCTCTGAGCCAATCGAAAAGAAACAGATAGCCTCATGCGTCCACTCCCGTGCAGGTCTCGGTCCAATGCTCGGACTCGCCCGTCTTCATAAAGCGCACGAACACTAGCCGCACGAACACCTCGCCCGAATACACGGCGTTTGACCCCGTGCCCGCATGCACGCTCATGCGCACGGAAGACTCGCACTGCGAGGCGCTGCACGAGGTGCTGCCGGAAAAGCGCACCGTGCCGTCGGCGACTGCCATAGGGACGTCGAAGACCGCCTCGCGCGTGGAGACGCTCAAGGCTGGGGCGAGGCCCGCAGCCGCATTGGTGGCAAAGGTCACAAGCGGCATTGCGCCTTCTTTAGTTTCTTGGCAGACCACTGAGACCTCAAGCGTATCGGCCCCCGGCACGGCGTCTTGCATCAATACGGCCCAATCGGTGTTGGAGGCTTTGGTCGTATCGCCCACGCGGCAGGTCGCCTCGGGCTTGACGACAAGCCTGCGGCTGCAGCGGCGCTCGATTTTTTTAAATTTCGGACGCAGGCAGCTTGCCAGATGCTTCGTTTTGATTTCCGTGGAAACCGATACCGGACAAGACATCACGTCGGGGTTCTTGACGCCCTCCCAGCAGGCGACGGTCGAGGTCGTCTCCTGGGCCACCACCACTGGGACCGAACAGGAGGCGGAAAAGTCTTTGCGCTCAACGATGCGGCACACCCATTTGGAAGCTTCCTCAAGAATCGACTCCCAGGCCGTGGTGCAGGTGTTGGTGGTTGAGGCGCTCTCGGCGTTGACGCGCACATCGCACGTGTGCGTGACCGAAGGCTTGACCACAGTCTCGGTGTTGGGCCTGCAGGTGCCCGTTGAGCTGCCGTTGCCCTCGACATTGACCATGTCGTCGGCCTTGTCGACGACCTCGTCTCGGCCGCCGATGATGTCGCCGGCCGCATCGGGATCGATGGTGGGCTTGGTCGTGCTCGTGCGGTCAACGACTTGCACGGCCAGACACGTCGGATCCCTTTGGCTTTTGCAGCGATCGGCTTCCGTTCTGCCTGGAGCAAACAAAACGCCCTGCCCGTTTTGACGCAGAGATTCAATGGCCGTGGTGTCGCCCGTGACGCGCTCGAGCACTTCCTTGATGTGCCCTGAAGCGTGAAGTGCCCCATAGTCAGGCAAAGGCGTTTTGCGCGCGGCCTCAACCGCAGCTTCAACCGCCGGGCTTGCTTTGGGCAAGGGATCCCCATCCATCTCGTGCAGCGAGGCGAAAGCCGGCTGAAAAGCGATGCAAAGGATGAGCGCAATGCATGCATCAACCAACATCAGCGGTTGGCGCTGAAGTTCTCGGCAAAAAGCGATTCTCACGGCCCGACCCCCATCGCGGCCTCGGCCAATGCCGACAGGCGCTTGGCGTCGTCCTTCAAGCCCCTATCCTTTGCCCGATCGGCCATGGCCTCAAGCGCCCAGTGCAGATCGAGGGCTCCGCGCACGATGTAGGTGCGAGGGTTCGCGCCGACTTCAAGCGCTCGATTGTCAGCACGAGCGCTGGAAGTCAAGCGCACGACAAAAACCGGCACGGCATCAATGCGGTGCGTGCGGAAAAACTGCGGATCGATTTCAAAGCCGACGACTTTGCTTTTGGCAGCCATTGCGCGAAGCCCCTTTCCGATGCGCTCGCGCACGCGCTGCTGTTCAGTTGCATCAAGCGCAAAAAATGAAGCCTCTTCAAATTCCTTGGCCTTTCGCGCAGCCTCTGAGATTGTCGTCCGAACATCATTTCGATTTGGGCTGAGGCCCACGTCGATGCCGCGCACGACCAGCCGCCCGCCCGTGCGTAGCAATGCTGCGCCAAGCCCTTCAAGATACTCGGCGCTCAGGCTGTTGGATGCGGCAACCGAGATCTCAACGCTGCTTTTGGATGCGGCAGCTTCAACGGCTTTTTGGGCCTCGGCAATCGACTCCGAGAGCATGCTCGAAACTGCGCTTGATTCATCAAAGGCAAGCGCCTGAGAGAAGAAGAGCTGCAAGCTCATGCAGGCAAGCAAAGCTGCGGCAGCGCGCGCGTGCATCGCTCGAAAAGGGTAGATGCGGGCGGTTTGGCTGATTTTATTGAAGCAATGGTTCATGGACAAGTCTTTAGAAAATGCATATTTGAGGAAAATTCTTCAGCATGAATTGCGCGATGTCGGTTTGAGAAAACAAAGAAAATCGACTTCTTTTGTCATCTTTAAGAGTCTTCTAAGAAACCTTTAAAAGGACTTAGAAGAAATTTTTCGACGCGCAGCAATCGCGCTTTCTCCACAGAAGAATGGCGCCGTCTTCGCCGTTGACGGGATACGTCTTGCCGGCGCCCCAGACGGCTGTCGGCGCGCCCAGCGGCCTGCAGCACGTGCCTGAGGCCGTGACCGTCGGGTGCACAAGCTGCGTGCGCCAGACGTCTTTTCGTGGAATGGGCTCAAAGTAAGGGCCGCACTGCCCGGCCTTGCCGTAGGCCGCCCACAAGAGTCCCTCGCGGGCGAGCTTGACCGTCATGCGCGCGGCAATCAGATGCCAAGCCTGCAGGGGACTCGTCATGGCCGCAATCCAGCCCGAGAGCGGATAGAGGCTTCCCTGGCAGCCGCTGCACCAAAAAAGCTCGGCGCGAGGCTGCATGATCGTTGCGGCCGTGCAGTCGAGCATGCAGGCGCCGACGGCGACGGGATTCGCGAAAAGCGCAGACTCCGGAGCAAGAATGAAGGCCGCCAGCGCATCGTTCCAAATCGGATCAAGCTCGGTCATGTAGGCAAGGTCATAGGGCGCGTATTCCAGGCACGTGGTATCCAAAAGCACCTCAAGAATGAAGAGCCACGGCGTGTGATACCAATGCGCCTGATAAAAGGCGGTGGACTGATGCGTCGATTCAAGCGAGTCGATCTCCGACGTCTTCCCTCTCGAAGCGCTTCTGCCGTGGGCTGCGGCATGCGGCATGGCGTTGCCGGGATTCATGTCGAGCCCGCCCAAGGACGGAAAGCAGTAGGGCTCTCGCACAATCTCAACCGTTCGCACCGGCTCCCAAAAGCTCATGTTGATGCCCGCCTGCGGCACCGGCCCCTTTTGGCAGACGCACAGCGAAGGCGCATCGGTATCGGGATCAGAAACACCCGAAGAAGAAAGCGTGGTGCCGGCAACTTTGATCGGCATCAGACACGACCAGCAGATGTCGCTCACGGGATTGATGATGCGCCCGCTGCAGGCAGCCTCTGCCGTCCTTGCCGTCAAGAAATGAAAAAGAACGATAAGCAACAAAACCCAAAGCACCAAAAGCACGCCTGCCTCCTGCAGGCAAAAGCGCTTTGCGCCCTCATGAACTTGCCTTGCAAAACGGCTCTTCAAAGCATTCGTCATTCTCTTAGTGTTCATTTGCGGGCGCTTGCAAATAGAGAGGTCGATATACAAAGCCATCTTCATTATTCTTCCTCGCTCTGAGCGCACTCCCCCTTTTGACCAGCGTCCGGATCGCGTTTTGGATCGTGCAGGCTTTGGTTGTACTCGCGGCGCTCCTTGATGCGCTTTTTTTCCTTTTCTACAAGCGCTCTTTCTTCAATTCTTGATTTGGGAGCGCAGCGCGCAAGCGCCGCGGCAATCTTGGGGTGGCTCTTTTTCTTGAGCTCGCGGGGATCGACGCGCCCCGTGGGAAAGGTCACAGTCCACCCTCCCAATCTTCTTTCAAGCAGCAGGACCGTGCCAGAATTCTGCGTGAGCCACTCAAAGAGCCCCTGCTCGTCTTCGACGACAAGCAGAAATTTTGGAAGCTTCTTTTGGACGTCTGCCCTCGGCGCGGGCGAAATGACCACCAGTTCTGCGCTTGCGGCGTCATACAAGCTCTCGGCCGCGGCACGGTGCTCAGGGACATTCAAATCGCACAGAAATACCGGATAGCCGCTGTTCCAGGCGGCATAGGCTCTGCCTTGGCGCGCCAAAACCATGTAGCACGAGCGCACGCGCATGGCAAAGGCTCCGCTTGTTTTTTCAAAATACCGAACGAGCTTCAGGCGCGAGGCGCACTCGCGCGTCATCCAGTGCCCGTCATAGCCGAACTGATAACGCGCTAGGCTCCTGCCGAAAAGCTGCTCTTGATGTTCGTCGTCATCCAACTGATCGTGATCCCTGCGCCCGACAAGCTTGAGTTTGCCCATTCGAACTTTGTGCTTTTCATGCACATAGCCGCGATAGACGGGAGCAAGCCGCACGAGATCCTTCAAGGCGCCGTTGAGCTTTGTCATGGTTAACGGCATCGTCAAGTCAAACAACCCCAGCAGTGCTTCAAGCGCAGCTTCGCTTGACTGCTTTTTGACGCCGACGGATTCGCGCACGGTTTTAAGCGCAAGCCCCGCCAAGGCAAGCGCGAGGATGCCGACGTCGCTTGCTCCCGGCTGGCTTAATTCATCAAGAACCTTAAGCGGCATGCATTCGCGCGCAAAATTCACTGCCGCAAAGGGATCAGGCACGGGATCAAGGCCCTGGCGCGCAATTTCCTTCATGCGGCTTCGGGTTTTGGCAATTTCACTGCGTTTGATGTAGCTGGTCATGAGCGTGTCTCTATTTTTCTCGTCTTGTTTTCAGCGTTAGGAAGCGACTCAAGCGCCCGAAGCGTTGTCATTGCGATCGAGGGCAACGCTTTGAACCTCAACGACGACCTCTGCTTCACCCGCACTGGTTCTGCGGCCCTTCAACTGAACAATGGATGGCCTTGCCGTGACGCCGAAACGCTTGACGAGCACGCCTCCTTGATCGGCCCAGACGCGCATCTTCAGTCGCTCTGAGAGCCTGATGACGTCGCCCGCAACGGCAACGACGCGCACCTCGGCAGCCTTCATTGCAAAATCCATTGCATCGGCTCTCTTTTTTATGTCTTGCCCTTCAAACCCCAAGCAGTCAAGCAGCCACTTAACCTCATCTTCATCATCGGCATTGATGAAGACATAGGTACGCTGAAAGCCCGCAATGAGGCTTCGCTGCTCATCGTTCATGATGCGCGAGCGCGATGCGCCAAAAATGACGTCGCGGCGCTTTTCGATTTTCTCAGCCTCTGGCAAGAGAACTTCGACGGGACGAGCGGCATGAGCTTTAAAAAGCTGCTGCGTTTTTTTGCGCTCAGCTTCAATCAGCCCCAGGCGCTGGGCTTCCCTTGCCTTGTTTTCAAGAAGACTCAGCCAATCGGGCTCAACCACCGGATGAAGAGCTGAAAGCACTTCGTCCTGCACAACCTCTGCGTAAAGTGCCGCAGGCGGACTGACAAGCATCGCGAAAGTCGCCATTGAGGCCAAAGCCCGAAAAATATTCGTCTTTAAACAAAGCCGATGTAAGCGCGATGTCTTCGCACTTAAAGTGCCGCGCATGATCTTCCTACTCATCAAGGGCTCCCTCGCCTTTTTCGTGAGGCCGAATTCCTGCAGGATCTTGAGCAAGCTCCTTGATCACTTCCTGCCTTCTGGCTTCAAGCGCTTGATTTGTCTCACTGACTTTTTCTTCAATTCTCTGGGCTCTTGCGGCAAAGCTGTCGGCATGTACGCCAAAGCGCGGAAAGAGCCAATCAAGGCACTCTTCCATCAAGCGCCTGCCCTGCGCTTTGACGAGCTCCAAAAATTCGTTGAGCTCAAGCGCACACTCTTTTGCCCCGTCCCAAAGCCAAGCGCCCAGAAAAATCGTCTTCTCCTTGACCCACGAAGCAAAATCCGCGACTGCAAGCACTGCCGCATCGAAGGCATTGCCAACCACTCTCGGGCGTTTGGGGAAATCAACGGCATGCACGGCGCTTTGCGCTGCCAAGGCAAATGCCTCGGGCGGCACGCGTGCGTTTTGCTCGGCAAGAACCCTTGCGGCCTCCCGCACAAGGCGCTTGACGGCTTCGGTTCGATCGAGCGCATCCGCCTTGGGCGCTGCCAAAACAGCCTGCGCATCCATGATGAGGCAGTCTTCTTCTTTGGCCGTGCGCGCAAGCGCAGCGCCCAAAAGCGCGTCAAACCCTTCGGCGGCAGCCATCGAGACCGCAAGCGAGTCGCTTTGGGCAATCTCTAGAATCACTTCGCGCGCGGCGCGTGCGTCGACCACGGCCAGCTTCTGCCCGCCTTGCGCGCTGATGAGTGCCGCAAGGCCCATGACGGCGACGACGGCAGCAATCGCCTTTTTTCCTCGTCCTGAGCAGGCGTGCGAGAGCGCTTGGGGCCAAGCTGCTCTAAGAACCCCAAAATGCGCTGCTTTGCACTTTGCCTTCTCGCCCGACTTCTCTTTTGACGCATCCGTACAAGTGTTCAAAAGGTTGGAGAGGATCTCCCTCAATGCGGAAAATAAGCGCCTGCACCTTCTGAGTGCCTTTTCCGCGAATTCGCCGACTCTGTCGCAGGTGCGCTTGATAAACCCCATCTCGTCGCGCCGCAAGGCTCTCGCGTGCTCCATCGCCCGCAGACCCTCTTGTTTGAGTTCGGCAATCGATACGGCGTCTTCCTGCGAGGGAGCTTTCATCTCAGCCGACATGCACTCAGAATCGCGATCAGGCAGGTCCTGCGTCTTTTCATTTTCTTTTTGAGCCCTTTGCTCGCGCACGCGCGCGTCGCTTTCCTGCAAAAGCTTCATGTCGACCGTGGGCATGCCTCTGGCCCAAGCCTTCTGCAGAATTTCCAGGCGAGCCAGTGCCTCTTCGCCGTACTTTTCTGCAATGGCGAAAATGTCTTCATGCCCAAGCGCCTGACCCTCTTTGGTTTCACGCGCAGCAATCTCTCGTTCGATGGCTTCAATGCGCTCGAGCCTTTTGAGCCTCTCAGAAAACTCAGCTTCAAAATATCCTCTTTCGACGGCTTCGAGCACCGCCTCCAGAAACAGAACGAAGCGCTTTTGCAAATCTTCCTTTGAGACGCGCCGCGCGAAGGCAAGCTGCTCCCAAAGGGAGTCGTCTGAGTCGACAGGGGCAAGATCCTGCACGAGATCGACGCACTCGGGCATGGAGATGAGCGCAAGCAGCCGCTCTTTTTCCGAAGCGTAGGTTCTCGGCGCAACCTCAGACTTGATGTTGCCCCTTGATGTGCGCCGAAACACCTTTTTGGTTGCCTCGGGATTCTCGGCAATGCGCGCAAGCTGCCGCTCCTTCAAAAAGGCTTCAAACTGAGCTTTCTGCCTTTTTTGCATGCGCTCTCGATATTCTTCTAAGAGCGCCTGCTGCTTTAAGGCTTGCGGCGTTTGCAGCTCTGCGGGCTCAATCACCTTGACCTTGTCGGGCTCTTCCGTCGCTGCGGCCAAACTCTCGGCCTTCACTTCCGTCTCGGCTTCGCTTGAAGACGCCGCAGACGGCTCTTTGCTTTGACCTGCCTCGGGAAGACGTTCGGGCTCGCACGCGGCGCTCTCAAGCGCAGAATTTTGCTGATCGCCTCCAAGCGAGAGCGCCATGAGCGCGCGCTTGGCGCCTGCCGCGTCGCTTTTTGCTTCAAAAGCCTGAGAGCTGGGCTCCTGCTTGCTGCCGGAGGTCTTTGCGCGCGCACGGCTTTTGGCGATGCGCGGCGTTTTAGAAGCCGTCGACTTTTGCGTGCGGGAAGTCTTGGCGCGGCTTGCTGCGTGCGCTTTTTTCCTTTCATTTGCCTCAAGCGGCGTCTTGCCGCCAGCAGGCGTGCTCGAAGGCAATTGCTCATGATGAGAGACTTCGATTTGATGCGCTTGCGCGCAATCGGTCTTTTCTTGCGTCATCGTTTTTATGGGTAACACTTTTTTTGAAAAACGCTTTTTTTCTTTGCGGGCAGAAAAAAATTTGCTCATTAGGACTCAAGCGCAAGGCGGCTCACAGACTCGAGAGCTTCTGCAATCGGCAGGCCCCTGCTTCTTGCCTTCTGAACGGCGTCAAAGACTTCTGCCTTTGTTGAGTAGGCTGTCATTGAGAATCGATCGAGCATCAAGCGGCCGACGACTGCTGCCTGATCGCCCACCTTGACGTAGACCTCGCTATAGTGCCCGGCCTGGGTGGTGAGCCCCGAGAGAATCTTTGCGGCATAAGCGTCGCCCGCGGCATACGAAGCGATGCCCTCTGCCTTCTGCCTGAGCAAAAAGACGCTGTCGGCGTTCATGCGCACGGCCCTGGCTGCGCTTGTGGCTTCAAAGTCGCTCATCGACTGGCTGATGCAGACGATGCCCGCGCCGTACTTTCTGAGCGTTCTGCATGCCCACTCGATGAAGCGCCCCGAGTTGCCCGACAAAAGCCTCCAGGCCTCATCGATCACAATGAGCTTTTTCTGACTGCGCGGGCTTTCTCGAATCTCTCTGAGGATGCGCATGATCACGATGAGAAGCACGACGTTTTGCAGCACCGGCTTGTTGGCCAAGGCTTCCATTTCAAGCACCACCAGATCTGACGCAAAGTCGATGCTCGCCTGCCCCTCAAACCAGTGCGCGTAGCGACCTCCCGCGCAGTACGGCATCAGGCGCACGGCAATGTCCGAGAGCATGGCGTCGCCGCTCTTCATCAGCGACAAGGCAAGCATCGTCACCGTGGGCGTCTTTTGCTGCGCGCGGGCGCTTTTGACCACCTCGGCAATGTGCATCTTCAAAAGCTCGCTTGCGGTGAGCTCCATCGGCGCGTCGCCGTTTGCCATGGCCGTGATGATCTGCGCGAGCTCATCGAGCATGTCGGCGGGATCTTCGAGCATGTCCAAGGGGTTGAGGCACAGCCTCCCGTTGGGCTCGCCTTTGCCCAATTGAAAATCATCGCCGCGCTCAAAGTCGATGAATTGCCCCTCGACGAGCTCCACGCAGTTTTTGTAGCTTTTGCCGATGTCAAAGACCCACACGCGGCCCCCAAGGCCGATGTGCGAGAGCACGATTTCCTGCGCGAGCACGCTTTTGCCCGAGCCCGACGTGCCGGCGATGACCGCGTTGTAGTTGCCGCTGCGGTTGGCAAAGATGTCGATGGGCAGCAGCTGCCCCTTGCGGGTGACGAGCATGAGCATCGGCGTGCGCGCGCTCTCGCCTGCTCTGGGGCCGCTGCCGCGGCTTTCGGCCATGATGGGAAGCATGTGCGCGGCGGCCCTGCGCGTTTTGGTCGACGTCTGGCGCGCGGCTTTTGCGTCCTGCATCAGGCCGATCGACGCCTCAAGCGGCAGGCTCATCAAAAAGGCCATCATCTGAAGGCCGGCAGCAGGGTGCGCGTCAAAGCCTGCGCCCGAGAGCAGGTCGCCAGCGGTGTGCGCGGCGCTTGCCGCTTCGCCCGCCGGGGCAAAAACAGTCATGGCATGAATGACGCGCGCCAAGCCCGAGCCCTCTTCGCAAGCCTTCTGCGCCAAGTCGAAGTCGCGCGCTCGTTCGCCCAAGTCCGTGAGAAACTGCCCGATTTCGGTGTGCATGAGCTGCTTGACGCGGGCGTTTTTCATCGACACCAGCGCCTTGTCGTCGGCAACCGACGTGGGCTCGACCGCGCACGTCAAAAGATAGGGATAAGGAAATTTGTCTCCAGCCAAAGCCATGCGCATGCGGTTTAGGTGCGCTGCCGGCGGATATCCGGCAACAGTGAGGCTTGCCGACTCGACGGCGCCGCCTGCTCTAGAAAAAGGCGACGAAAACGTAATCTTGCTTTTGCCGACGTCGATCATCGTATCGCGCCGCACAAAGGAGTCTCTCAAAGGCGCCGCAACAGCCGTCTTCAAGGTGCGCGCTCCCGCAGCCGCCTCCTGGGGATTGACGATTTCGCGCATCGTGCGCACCAAAAGCTCATCGTCCCAGCGCGTCTTCAAAAGCGAAAAATGCCGCAGCGCAGACTGCGTGGAGCGCACGGCCAAAAGAAAGTCGTCGACCACGGCGCTCTTGGCGTTGGAGAGAAAATCTGCGACCGCCGATTCTCCTACGCGCGTCGTGATGGTAAGCCACACGCGGTACTCGCGCACCGGATGCACGCCCGTGCGGGCAGCGCGCGACATGGCGTCAAGCTTGCGGGCGCGCTCAAGAGCCATGCGCCAGGGGACTGCAGCGGGATTGGTCTTTGCGCTCTCATTTAAGCCCGCTGACGCGCTTGAGGCTTCGCGGCTCATCACGTACTCTGAGAGCGTGCCGCGCACGGCGCTTGAAGCAAAAAGCGTGGCGGCAATGACGGTCTGCGGCGGATAGGTTGCCGAGAGCATGCGCTCAATGCCCTGAATAAGAGCATGATCGGCCGCAACCAATGCATTGAGCTCAAAGACGACCCCGAGCGCGCAGGGCTCGGTGTCGCCTGCGTTGTTGAGCACAAAAACGCCCGACTCCGGCTCCCAGAAGAGCGCCGAGAGCACGCCCGAGAAGCGGTCGACGAGCGCTTGCTCGCCGCTGCGCGGCAGATGAATCACCCCTTCGCCCGAGAGATTGTCTCCTAAAAGAAGCGCCCGACGCACGCCTGCATGAAGCTGCTTCAAACGCTTGCCTGCGGCCGCGGCTCGCGCAAAAAAGCTCGAGCCAACCGCATTTTCCTTTGCGTTTTTCTTCGCAGTCGCCTCCTGCCTACTTGTCATTGCCTCTCTCACGGCTCAACTCCGGAGGGCACCGACTGCATCGCGCGCGAGCGCACGCGCTCAATTCTCCACAGCGCATCCTTGACGCGCACCCACAGGCGAGAGTCGCCGTGCAGATCGCCCTCGGCATCAACCCAGGGCAGCACCCAGAGCATCACGACTTTTTCAGGAGCCCGCGCAGGAAGCGTCTGCGCTCGGGCCTTCAGTGCGCGCATGCGCGCATCCACTTTCTTTTGCGAGCGGGCAAGCGCCTGCGCGGCGCTTTCGGTCAACCCTTGAGTTTCCAGCACGCCTGCCGTTTTGAGGCTCTCGTCTGTCTTTGCTACGGTGTTCTCTGCCTCTTTTGCAGCAGCCGCTTTCGGTGCGTTCTCAAAATTGCCCTTCCCGGCAGCGCCCTCGGTTGAACGGCTTCTTATCATCGCCTTGGCGCTTTCTTTACTTTGCGCCTCGTCGGCAGCGCGCTCATGGGCATAAGTCTCTGAGAGCGACGCGCAGCTTGCCCGTCCGGGCGAGCCGCACCCGAATTCGTCGTGCGCGTCGATGAGCCCCGAGATGTTCCCGCAGCCCGCAAGCGGCAGCATCGCGGCAACAGCGGCGGCCGCCGGCAACAGGCGCCTGGCGCGGTTTTTCAAAGCAACAAGGCTGGAGAATTTTTTTGTCATGGTTTTCATATAAAGTGACTTTTTTTAAGCCGGCAGTTCGTTAAAAGACGCTTGGCGCGGCGTTTGGGGCAATGTCGCCCATTTTTTGTTCCCTTTTTTTGTTCTCGATTGGCGTGTGGTTTCAGCGGCTTTCCAGCGCGGCATATCCTTCGCGCAGACTTCTTTGCCTGTCGCCGAAAACCTGCGAGTGGTTGACGATTTCGGGCTCCTTCGGATCGGGATCGTCAAAGGAAATCGCTAGGCCCTGAGAGAGCACGATGTCGACCTTGCGGCCGCTGTCGAGCTCCAAGACGGGAAAGATCTTGTCGGCGAGCTTGAGGTAGTAGTTGACGATGCGATCCATTGCGTCGTCGACGCCTTCGCCAATCCCTGCGGCCCAGGCGTTTTCCACGCTGCTGCCGACTGCGCCCGAGGCGTATGTCGTGGTGCTTTGCGCTGAGAGCGAGACGGCTTTGCCAAGCCCCGAAATTGCGCCCGTAAAGAGCGCGCTTGCAATGGCCTGACCGCTTCGCGTCACAAGCCTCGCGCGGGCTCCAGCCTTGCCGTCTTCGCCCGTCACATAGCCCTGCACCCTGACGTCGACCGCCTTGCCATGCTTGTTCATGCACGAGAGTCTGTCCAAGCGCACAAGCACGCGCTCGCTTGAAAGATCGCCCGTGGCGTTTGCCGTCACAAAGCAGCGCTTGATGTTGGCCTTGAAGTCGTTGGGCAGCTGCGCAAAGCGCTTGATCTCCATGAGCAGCGGCATCGGGTTTTGCGCCGCATTGCCGCCCGTGGGAGCCGTGACTCCCGAAAGAATCACGGCGTGCGCAAAGCTGCCTGCGGGCAGATACGTGTTTTCGCGCTCGTGCCGCGCACGATTGGCCGCAATGGGAAGATCGGCAATGCGCCGCGGCCCTCTTTGCGTTGATTCGGCTTTCTTTTGTCCGGCGACCTTGACGATGCCCATGCGGCCGGAGGCAGAATCGCCCGAACCGGCCACGCTGATGCTCGACAAAAGCCGCGCTTGATCTTCTCGCAGCGCCTCGTCGTCAGACATCTGGCGGGGCGCAAGGTCTGACAACGGCACGCGCACGGCGCCGTCGGCTTCAGCGGACTTTGCCGCAGCGCCGGCTTTTGCCTGCTCCTGCTTGGCAAGCGCCTTCATGCGGGCATCAAGCTGCCCCATGAGAGCTTCCATCGACTTCATCTTGATGCCGATGTCGTCCAACTTTTCTTCGTACTGCCGCTGAAAGCTCTGCTTGTCGAGGCTGTCGGGCTCAAGCCTAAAGTCGTTGCGGTAGGTCTTGACGGCTGGCGTGCGGGGCTGGGCATTTTTTTCGCTCACATAGGCAACCACTAGCGAAAACAGCACGATCGCGCACAAAAGAAGGAGCAAATTGCGCCGCTGCTTGGTTTTTTCTGCCTTCTGGTCGGTGACTTTTCCAAGTTCCCCGCGCTCGCGCCTGTTTTTGAGCACGCGGGCAAAGACTTGAGCCGCGCGACGCGCGCGAAGCCATAGCGGCGTTCTTCCCTGCGGGGCTGAAGCCCCCTGAAGTCCGATGTCTTGCTCAAGGTCCGACGCGTCGGCCGAGGCCGACTCAAAAAGGTTTTCGCCCGAGGCTTGAGAATCGCGCCCGGCAGAAAAGCTCTGATCATTTTCAAATATGCGGCGCTCGTGCGAATCGTCAGCAAAAGGCTCCCTTTGGCCGAAGCTGCCGCGAGCCCTGCCTGCGGCCTCTAGAGGGGCTCGGCTCGAAGACAATTGCGGGAAATCTTCACCCTGTCGTTTTTCGTCGTTCATGTTTTGGTTTTTCACAATTAAGCACTCAGGCTCGGGCTCAATGGGTTGCGGCGCTTTCTCGCAAGTACTTTTGCGTGTGGGATTGCCAGCATCCTTTGCGTCATCCTTGCTGATGCCGCTAAAGAGCTGGCCAACAGCCTTAAGCTGCGTGTCCAGCATCCAGAACTTGGGCTTGGCGACGTCGCTGTAGGGAAGCTTGTAGAGTTTTGCAAGCCGATCAAACAACGGCCGGCAGCCGTCTTCAAAGCGCGGATCCTGCAAAATCTCTTCGAACTCTTTTTCCTGCTCTGGCGTAAAGAGCGGGCTTTTCGTCGCGCCTTGATCCTGTGCGCAGGCGTTTTTCTTGGGACAGACCGCATCATTGGACGCCATCGGCAGCTCCAAGCGAATCCGCGGCAAAGACGACTGCTGCGGCGTCCTTTGCCGAAAGCGAAGCTGCGCTCACGCCCGCCGCAAGTCTTTTTTGCATTTCGGCTCTGGCGCGGATGACGTACACCACGCCGGAAGCTCCGGGTTCGAACTCAAGCGCTTGGGCGCCAATTGCAAGAACGCCCTCAAGGGTCTGCGCAATTTCGCCCAAGTCAATGGCCGTTTTTCGGATGTTCATGTTGGTGAAGTGAAGCTCTTCACAGACAAACTCCGTGCTCACCCAGACGCGGGACTGACGCACCGCAAAGCCGTTCATCGAGGCGCGTGCGGTTTCTGCGAGCTCCACGGGCAGCAGCGCGCTTTGTTCCTGCGAAAAGGCTAGCCCCACGGCTGGCTGCTGGGCTTCATAACCTTTGCCGGCGGCTGCGCTTTTGATTACTTCCTTGAGCTGCGCGATGTAGTCTTCGGCCTGAAGCGGCGCCAGAGGCGTGCTGAATGCCTCTTGAAGCCTCTGCATGGAGGTCGCTGCCCCCTTGGCAAGGCTCTTTTCGTCGGCATGCAGCTCAATGCTCTGACTGGGAACATCGGCCGCCACAAAGCGCACGGCGTGGTTTTCCGTTTCGGTATTAAAAAATGCGGACGTCACGGCCTGCCCCGGGTGCGAGGCAAGCCACCGGGGCTTGACCTGCACGAAGACGATGCCGCGCTCCTTGTCGGCAGAAACTTCGAGCGCCTGAGCGTCAAAAACCACATCGGTGATCTTGTCGCCGCGGACCTTCACAAGATTGACGTGATCGCGCGACAAGGGCCGCACAAGGCCGGCTGCATTGGGTTCGGCGACGGCGTTGTTGGCCGCGCTCAAGTCTTCAGTCTTTGATTTGCCCTCATTTGGTTCGGCGGCAGCTGCGCCGAAAGCCGCAGCAAGGCCAAGCAGCACGCCGAACAATGTCAAAGCGGCGGCGCGCAGCATCGGCCGGACCTGAACAAAAGCAGGGCGCGCAAAAAATCTTTGTCTCATCGTTTTAGGAATGTTTTGGGTAAGCATGGATGATCTGAATGTCATAAATTAAAAACATTCAGATTCGTGATCAGCGCCTGAATGCGCTTCTTGACTCAAAGTCCCTTGCCGGAGTCCTCTGAGAGGCGTTCGTCGCCCTTTTTGATGCCGTGGACGTCTTCTCTTAAGACAAGCTGCACGATCATCAGCTGCCCGAGCCGCACCGTGCACTTCAAGCACGCTGAAACCGGCACGTCTTCGGTCACTGCCTTGCCGATGAGCGTCTTGCGCGTTCCCGCAATGCATGTCGTCATCGTCTTGTCGTCGACCGATACGGCTTCGGCAAAAAAGGCCGTGCTTGCCTGGTTGCGCTCTAGGCTTGCCGCAGCGCGCCGCACGCCGGCTGCTATCTCGGCATAGCTCTCGGGCGCCACATGCTTTAAGAAGGCTTCCGTCTGCCAGCGCCCCGTCTGCGGCGACATGTTCATCAAAAGTCCCAAGGCGCCCACAGAAAACCGCTCAAGCAGATTGGGGCTCACGCGATCGGTCATGGCGATGTAGGGCTCAAGCGAATCGGGCGCAATCACCACCGTGCGCGTCTGATCTTCCTTCAAAAGCAGATAAAGCGCCAGCAAAGCATTGGCAAGCGCGCTCAGCACGAAAAGCACCACGATCAGTCGTCGGATCTGCAGGTGCGCGGCCGCTTCCGTGGTAATGCGTCTGTAAATCGTCTCTGCGGCTTGTGTCATGTATTTCTCTTTGGATGAATAAAAATGGGCTCGAACAAAGCCCCGAGATCGGGCAAAAAAGAAGCGCCTTGGCGTCGTCAATTCTCTAAGAGCAAACGCCCTATGGGTACAAGTACGAGGTCCGTCGGCTGAGCCTCAAGCGGCAGAGAATCGATCGTTTTCGATCCTCTGCCCAAGCGAACAAGCATCGAGGCCTTTTGAAGAACGCCTCGTCACCCCGTGAAGTGCCGCCTAGCGCTTGCCGGCACCCGTCTGAAGACGTCAAACGGCAGATGCCAATAGGCAAGCGCAAAGGCGCGCGCAACGCCTCCGCCCGCTCTGGCCTTGCTCCAGAGCGCACAGGCGCCTGCGGCGGCCAGGCACCCCGTAAAGGCCCCCGACATGATGATGCCGATGGCTAAAGCGGCGGCAAAAATCATTACGTAGTCGATTTCCCAGAAGAGAAACCGCGGGCTTGCGTCAAGCGTTCTGGGAACGCTGACCCAGGAGCTTTCATTCGGATCTCTGAGCATTGCTCAAGCCTCACGATGGCGCACTTGCCCTTAAGCGCCGGCGCCGAAAAGGCCTTCGATGATCGTCGGCAGCATCACGAGCGAGACGCCTGCGGCAATCGAGCCCACAGCGGCAATGATGCTTCCGCGGATGATGCCCACGCCCAAGCCCACGAGCAGGAAGGTCACGGCAATGGTCTTGCCCAATGAGCCGGTGCTCCACTGCTTGACGAGATCGTAGAGGTCGTTGAACTCGTCGCCCGTCGGTGCGGCAAGCGCATTGCCGCTCAGCAATGCCCAAAGCAAAAGAACGCCGACCGCGGCAAGCCCCCAGTTGAGGATTCTCTTTTCGCGCAAGGCTATTTCAGGATTCATGTTTAATGTCCCTTTTCAAGTTAAAAAAATCCGCAAAAAAACGAAGTTTTCTGCGGCCCTTGAGACGTGTTCGGCAGAAGGCGTTGTGTTAAAGGAGGAATTTTTCCGACTGCCGAACACGGCGGGCGAATTGTGCACAAGCGCGTTTTCTTCGTCACTACCGTGTCTGCGTTTGAAGCCAATTGTGTCCCGGTTCTGCAGGCAGAAAGAACGCTCGCATCGGCCCCTCAAAGGTCATGCAAATGCAGTCTCAGCCTAAAGCTGCGCCCGATCGGCGCTTCTTTTTTCATGCGGCTCGAAAGAGGGATGAACGCGTGCGAAAGTCAGACACAATTCCCATTTGCGCCATTTTTTTCAACATGCATTCTTGATTTTCCAACCAATTTCCTATATTGAGCATGATTTGACGAATGGAACAAGAATTTTTGAAAAAGCCTTGATTTTTCAAGAAAAATCTTCCCTCTTTACTCGTTTCAATCGCCCTTCCCAGCATTTTGGCCGTAATTTTTGGCCGCTTTTTCATAGGTGTTTTCCCGATTGCAAAAATTTAAAGGAAATATCAAATCGCTCTGACTGCTCTTTCAAGTCGTCTCTTTTTAGGAAAAATCAAGGACTTAGCGCAAAGTGAAAGCTTGCTCACGCTCTCATCGGCTTTGAATTTCGAATGGCTTTTCTCGACGAAGCTGCATCTGGCCCTTGAAACTTTCCAAAATTCAGGTAGCATCCCGAGTCTTTTGAAAGTCGTCTTCGTCGGACAATGCACCGATGGGGATATTTCTTTACTTCAATCAAAGAAAGGAGAATGAACTTGTACGCAAATCTCCATCGATTCGCGCACAGGCCTGCCGAAGCTGCCGAGACCTCCAGCTGCGACGCAAAATTTAAAAAATGTGCAGGAGCTCAAAGAAAACTCTCTGATGCAGAATTCTGGTCTGTGCTTGAATTCTTTTGTCGGACCGCTTTTCGTGCAATGAACATCACAGGCTTGTTCACCTGGGACCACGTTGGGCAATTCCTCCAAAACTTCACTGACTTCAGGGTGTCGAACAAAACCCTTCGGCGCTGCTTCGAGCGGCACTGTCTGTGCCCAAATGCGCCTTATCTGCTCGTGCTTGCCAGACTTTGCGGCCAAGAGCTCGCGCAGGCAACCAAAAAGCTCATTGAAGCCTATCAGGGCGACCGCAACGCCAAGCAGGTATTCCTGCATCGGCGCGTCATCTACTTTGACGGGACCCGCGTGCGGCACGTCGTCGACCTGCCGCCTGAAGAGCTCGCTCGCCTAAACAGCCGCTCCAAGCTTATTTATCACTACACGTTCGTCTCGCCAAAAAGCGGACGGTCGTGCTTTTTTCAGACGACGACAAAGGATCAGAAAAAGCGTGAGTCTGAGCTGATGCGCGCAGTGTTCAGCCATTACGCAGGGACTCAGCGCTTGTTGTTGATGCCCATCGCTCCCATCGGGTCGCTTGCCAAGGCAGGCGTTTTCGATGCCAAGGCGCAGCTTGAGCTCTATGGCCAATGCAGCAAGCAGAACATGACGCTGATCGTTCACCCCCTGCCCTGCATCAATTTTGATGATGAAAGGCTCAAGCAATCTGAACTTTGGAAAAGCGTCTGGCCCTTTGATGAGAATTTCCCCCTCTCAAACCGCAAAAAGGCTAAGTCCTAAAACCTTAGGGATTAAATCTTTTCCAAACTCGGCTTGATTTGAACGAATGCTCGTTCAGTTCAAGCTTTCTAGGAGAGGTTGTGGCATGAATGGCCACAGCCCCTCCTTTTGACTAATTGCGGCGATTTTCCCTGTATTTCTTAGGTGTTTCTACATTCCCCCGTCTTTTCAGAAATCCTCAATGAAAAAACCGACGTAAAAATTTGACACGATGAGGGGGGGGGGGTGCTACTGTAGGCAAAATTCGTCCACTAACCCATGGAGTTCATCAATGAACAGGACTTTCAAAGTTGTTTTCAACAAAGCCCGCGGCAGCTTGATGGTTGCCAATGAGGCGACTTCTTCGGTGCAAAAGAAGGGAGCCAAGACAATCATTGCTGCTGCGGCCGCTGTACTAATGACAGCATCAGCACAGGCTCAGACTGCTTCCCTTGAAACAACCAACATCACCGAAGGTTGGTCAAACGTTACTTACAACGTTACTAACAAAAACGAAGACTACTTCGGGGGACAACATTCTTACAGCACCCATGTAACAGCATCAGACGTTGTTTTCTCAAACAATACCCTTCAGGCTCTGCAGTCGGAGCTCGGGACTGGTGCTGCTGACGCTCAGGGCGGCGCACTCTACCTGTATTCACACGGAAATACCTATCACGACAATACCCTAAATACTTTCACGAACGTCAGATTTGAAAACAACTCTGTCGTTACCGAATCAAATCAGGGAAATCGTCCCGCTGCATACGGCGGCGCAGTTCTCATCAAAGGTGGCGAGACCACTTTCAAAAACACTGTATTCATCGGCAATACGGCTGAAGCAAAATCTGAGAAGCCCAATGCGACCAGCAATAGCGATAAAGGCGGCGGCTCCGCTGCAGGGGGCGCTATCTTTGCCGACTCAACCAGAAATAAGTTTAACTACAAATCTACTTTGAAATTCGTAGTAGATGTAGACGGCCTTGTCAATAGCGGCAACACGGTCAAGAGCGGCCTCGAGAAACCGTTTACAGATGGTCATGACACCAAAATTCCGACCGCTGGCGGATTCCTCTTCATGGATCGCGATGTCACTGCAAATTTTGAAATTGCTGAAAACGTCACGTACACGATCGGTACAAAAGACGCCTACAAAACCGATCCAAATATGGACAGCATTGCTAGTTCAGCTTATTTGAAAGGCGTCAAACACGACAATGTAGTCATCAACAAGCGTGGGGCCGGCACTCTGCTTATGCACGGAAGCCTCAACGACTACTTTGGCACCGTGAATGTCAATGCAGGCACAATGGAAGTCACATCAGATTGGGCCATCGCCAATACCGTGACAATAGATGGGGGAACCTTGCGGCTTGCAAACATGAGCTTTACTTCGGTAAAGGATGCCGCAGAGTATGACGGAACTGCCGATGGAACTGCAGACGATGTTGTCGCCGATGTCGGCAAACTGGTTATTAATTCCGGCTCTGCCGTTTTGACTGGAAGTTTTGGCGACCTCAGCAAGGTTTCCATTGCTGAGAAGGGCACCCTCGCCTTTGAAGGCCAAACGATTGAAGCTGATGCTAATGGAGATGCTTCTTGGATTACCCTCGAGAAAAACAACAAAGGCGGCACAGTTGAAGTTGTCGGCGTCAATATCTCCAATCAAATCTCAGGACAGACTGATGGTTCCTCGCAAGAAGGCGGAGCAGCCATCAACCTCAAAGGCAACTTTGCGGACGATGCGTCGCTTGGGGGTTCTTTAACGGTTAAAGATTCCACGTTCACTAAGAACACGACCGGCTTCAGAGGCGGCGCGATCTCAGTGAACAACACGTATTTTGCTTCTGCCGGCAACAAGGCCGTCGTGACCATTGAGAATTCCGAATTCAATGAAAACGAGGCCAACAACACCTCCAAAGACACCAACAGGATGGGCGGCGCTCTATTTATTCGCGGCGCTGACACAAACATCATAAATACCAACTTCACCAGCAACCTAGTTACTGCCAATGATGGCTATGCCGAAGGCGGCGGCGCTCTCTACATCACGGGCTACGGCGCCAACGACGATCTCACGCAAACCGGCGGCTCCTATGTCGGCAACAAGGTTGCCGTCAGCGGAAAACTCGGTCTGATGAAACAGCAAGCACTCGGAGGCGGGGCTGTAATTCTTAAGGGAACGCAGGCTGTTTTCAATGACGTTTCGTTCAAAGACAACGTCGTTGACTACTCTGACTCTGATGGCAAAGTAGGCGTCATGGGCGGCGCAATTGTCGCCGACTACAGCACTGGCTCGCCCAACACAACTACAACTGGCGGCAAAGGCTTGGGATCCTCTGTCACTTTCAACATTTCTCAGAATGCTGCCTACACCGGAAACACTGTCATTGGCAGCAATAACAGTGATCGGATTGACACGTTTGTCAACTCTGGCTATGTCGGTCCGGTTGTGGCCGGCGGCTTCTTGATGCTGCAGCGTGGTTCCACTGCTGAATTCAATATTGCCTATGGAGCTACCCTCACTCTTGGTACGGAAGGACAGACCAACCTCGACACCGACTCCATCGCAAGCGACCTGCCTAGCAAAGCGAAGTACAACACCGATGACGGCATTTCCACTCTTACCAAGAGCGGAGCCGGCACGCTGCTGATTCACAGCACGCTCAACAAGTATTTCGGCACGACGACGGTTGCCGGAGGCACAATGGATGTGCGCACTGACTGGACGGCCGGCAATGCCATTACGGTCAAAAAAGGCGCGACGCTTTTGGTCAAATCGCTCACGCTCGATACCCTTGACAACGCCTTCAACGCACAGACTGAGGACGGAGCAAGCGATGCTATCCATAGCGGCTTAGATAAAACGCAAGGCTCTGTCACTATTGATGCGGGCGGCCTTCTTACTGCAGGTGATCTGAAGGTCAATCAGGGCTCTGTTACTGCAAACGG
This sequence comes from uncultured Duodenibacillus sp., assembly GCA_944390715.1. Lineage (GTDB taxonomy): Bacteria > Pseudomonadota > Gammaproteobacteria > Burkholderiales > Burkholderiaceae_F > Duodenibacillus. Next base: position 44,189 of record CALXQS010000010.1, read on the forward strand.
CACACTGGAAGTTACCGGAAGTCTTGCCGGTGCAGAGGGCTCGGTCACGGTCAACGGCGGTACGCTCAAAACCGGTTCGGCAAACGTCTTTACTTTGGCAGAAAATGCCGGAGCATTGTTTGCGGCCGAACAAACTGCGCAGTTCGTCAAAGCCGATAACGAAGTTTCCGGCACCAACGCAACTCTGACATTGACATCAGGCACTGTTGCTCTTACCGATGAAGGTTTCTACACGAATTCCTCTCTGAGCGCGATGTCCAGCAAACTGGGCAATATGGTTCTGACGATTCTCAACGCGCAGGCCACGCTGCAGGAGGGTGAAACGTCTGTCGATCTCGTCGAGGGCGTTGTGCACAACGATGCAGCCGGCGTTGACAGCACGGTAACGTCATCTACCGACCCCGAAACGACCACCGCAACAACGAACATTGAGACGACGACTGCCGGCGGCACGTCGCTTGAAGTCAGAGCCGATGCAGATCGAATCGGCGAAGCTGCTTCCGTTGACGTTGTCCTCCGCGCAGCAAATGCAACTGCCGGGAACCATGTCACCCTGGTTCTCAAAGGAACCGAAGAAGGCGGTGATCTTGTGACCGTCAAGGCCGAAAGTGCTGAGACCTCCGATCCGGCCAAGACCGTGGCAGTTCAAAACGTCACCATCCCTGAAAACGTTACGCTGCAGCTCGGCAGCGGTGCGAACACTGCAGAAACAAGCGGCTCGCTCAACAATGTCATCGTTGGCACTGTTGAGACTTCTACGGCCAAACTCTCCGTTCAGAACATGACTGCTCAGGTAGCCACGTTGAGCGGCACGGGTACGGTTCTTGTCGGTTCAACAACCGGCACTGCTCAAAGCGGTGATGTGACTTCGAGCAACGGTTCTCGCGCCACTCTCAAGGTTGCCGAACTCGACATGGACGGCGGCTTGATTTTTGTGGATCCCGCCTGGGACGACACGACGTCCCTGCAGTCCATCGCCAAGGCTTCGCACCTTGAAATCTCTCAGGTTGCGGGCGGCGTGCTCGATACCAAGCTCGTAGCCGGACAAAACGCGTTGATCACGATCGGCGCTACAACCGAACAAGCGACGGCCGCCTTCAACAACATTGTGGCGGCTTCGTCCGAAGTTGATGGCTGGGGCAAGGATGCCGTCAGCGCTGCCATCTATCTCGGCGAACGCGTTGTATTCGGCAGCAGCAACGGCGGCATTCTCGTGGACGGCTCTCTGAGCTCTGCTCCGCTCAAGAGCGATGTAGCTCAGGCCTTGACCGTCGCCAACGGCGGCATGGTCATGACCGACAGCTCGCTGCTTACCGATGCGGCCCAGCCGCTTGTGGCCGGCACGCTGGCCTATAAGGGCACGACCGGCAATGCCTACATCGGCATTACCAATGCTCAGGAAACGACCTACTACATCGCCGAATCGGTCACCGGTGCTGAAAACTTCAAGGTTGTCACCGACAACCCGTTCATCGTCGGCGGAACGCCTTCTGCTGACGGCACGATTCAGACCTCAGTCGATGCTCAAAGCGGCCTTGCCGCTCTCTCCTCGACCGGTCTGCAGGCGATGACGCGCCGCGCCGATACGGTGCTCGCTCAGACCATCGCCGACCGCACCTCGACCGACCAGGAACTCAAGGCCGGCCTCAACCTCTGGGTCGACGTCACGGGCGAAAACTATGAGTCCGACGATTTTGATCACGGCGGAGAGTTCACGGCCGACATGGGCTACGGCACGTTCGGCGGCGATGTTGCCTTCGGCAGCTTCACCGTTGGCGGCGCCTTCCAGTACGGCACGGGTTCGCTGAGAAGCTCGGTGTCGAACATCAAGAACGACATCGACAACTACGGCGTGTCGCTCTACGGCACCTACAAGGTGTCCGACGCCTTCAAGCTTGCTGCAGAACTCGCCTATGTCTGGGGTGAAAACGACATCACCTCGTCTCAGACGGCTCTCAATCAGAGCGTTGACACCGAGATGTACTCGTTCGGCCTCAGAGCCATGTACGAGGTCACGGCCGGCAACTTCAGCTTCGTGCCGAGCATCGGTCTGCGCGTCTCGCAGCTGTCGACCGACGAAATGAAGGTGGGCAACGTCAAGGTTGACGATCAGGATCAGACCCTCGTGCAGGTTCCGATCGCCTTGCGCATCAATGCTGCCGACTTCAACGCCGGCGGCTGGGTTGTGGCTCCGAGCATGAAGATTGCCTATGTGCCGACCTTCGGCGACAAGGACATCGAAGTGCTGCACCACACCCAGGACGTGATCGATACGGCCCCGGTGCAGGCTGACATTGGTCTGCGCGTCGGCAAGGACAACATGCTCTTCAACGTGAACATGCTCCTTGGCTCCGGCGAGTACGGCACCTCGGCAATCGGTGGTAAAGTGGGCTTTAAGTACGTCTTCTAACGCAACCGCCCACGCTCTGCGTTCTGCGGCTCTCTAAAAGATCCCCGTCCTGAGAGCAGCAGTTCGCAGCAGCAAAATCACTTGATCAGGGGAACAACAGGGCGCTGTGATGTTAAAAGAGCATCTGGCGCCCTGTTCTTATGTCTGAGCTCAAACTGAGATATAAGCAACAAAATGTCAAAGACGATCAGCAGAAAAGTGTTTCCAACCGGAAGCATCTATCGAGACAAGTCTTCGCGCGGCCCGGGCCTAGCCAAACGCAACACGTGGCGAGCCGAAATCACGTATGCAAATGTGCGGCTCAGAAAACGTGGAGACAGCAAAAGAGAACTTGCCAAGTGGCTCAAGAAGGCCGCGGGTCTCATTAAGACGCGCTCTCTTGCTCTGCCTGAAGATGCCGCCGACGAAGACTACAAGCTGATGATGGCGGCCGTCCGTCAAGAGCTCAGCGAAATGCCGTCAGCCTAGAACACCGCCCGTCTGACGCCTGCTGCCGCTGCCGTCAGCTTGCTGCAAAACCTGCCTGCATCAATTCCGGTTGCTCCGCTGAAGGAAGCGACCCAGTGTGGAGATTCCGCCGAAAGAAGAGCTTCTCGTCGGCAAGCTTCAACCTTCAAGCAGGCGCCTGTGCTCTCATTTTCTCATTTCACTGCCCTGCAGAATTCTCTCAACAGAGCTTCAGGGACTTCCATCCAGCTACAGCTCGAAGCCTTGAGACCTCAGTTCCTCTAGCGCTTGAAGCGCAATTGAGGCCCGTTCGATTTTCTGTATCTTTTGCTCGGCTGCATCGTTGATGGCTTTATATTGCCGCGCACTGAGCGAAGCGCCTTGGCTTGCAAACTTGAGAGCTTCCTTCCAGTGCCTGTACTTCCACACCTCAACGAGTTCCGAAGTCGGAGACGTTCCCTGCGATCCTGACTTGACGGCGCAAAACGTGCTTCGAATCGAATCCAGCAGCTTCTTTCTGCTGAATCTCTTTTTGACGCACTCCCAACACTCGCTCCTCTTGCACCACTGCGTCACGTTTGAAACGCGCTGACTGTAGGATTGATCCTGTATGTCCTGCAGAACTATCTCAGCAATTACCGTCAAAACATTCAGCAGCGAGGCATCCGCGTCCTGCTTTCGCCAAACAGGCTCCAGATTGAACATGCTCAGGCCGCCCCACTCCTCGATTATTCTGTATGCCAGCACGGCAAGCGTGTAGTCGACGATGTTGGCAAGATAGCCGCCGTTGTAGAAGTCTGAGTTGTACACCGCCTTGCGAAGCTCGTTGCGGATGATCAGCAGGCTGACGCTGTCCTTGAAGTAGCGCTCGTCGAATTCGTCGACTTCATCGCGCTTTTTCCACTTTTCGTCGACAATCTTTGAAAATTCCTTAAAGAGCGCAGCTGATCCTTTGGAGACGACGTCCGGCCGCGGCACCTCGGTCCATAAGAGCCGCACCCGAGCAAGGTCCTCCTTTCGCACGACCTGTCCGGGCGGATACTTAGCTTCAAGCTTCTTGCGTTCAGCCTCAGTGCAGAACATGAACTTTTGAGCATAAGCCCCGCGACTTCTCTCGTAGAACCAATGCGATCCGCTGAGACGCTCGACAGCGGGCGCCATGGTGCTTTCAGAAAGTTTTGCCATTTCGAGATGAAACGGATGCGAAGAGAAGAAGTCGGCGTCCTTGATGGCATTCTGACTGTTTGAGGCTTTCGAAATCGACACCACCATCGCCTGAACCTGCTCCAAAGGGAGGGACTCATCGATGCATGTGATTTTTATCGGCACCTGCACTTTTTCAAATGGATCGTCTGCTCCCTGAGCACGATGCTGATTCAGCGTTTGGGAAATCGTCGCCGTTGTCTGACCTCCATTGATGATCTGGAAGTCGACGGCTCCTATCAGGCGCTCGCCGTCGTCGCCGTCAAAGACAAGCTGCTTGGCTGTAGCTGCAATGCCGTTGTTGTAGATGAAGAATTTCTCCGGCTCCTTGAGAAGCGTATCCCTGATTTGTCTGTTGACCTTCATTTTGGTCGTCAGAAATGATCTGACGTTTCCCTCGAGAATTCTCGCGCCGTTTTCTTTGTAGATCTTGGCCAAAGTTTTTGCAGAAATTGAACCAATGTAGGCCTTGAAGCTTTCTCCGTCGACGGTCTGATGCAGAACCACCGGATCGTCGAATACGACTTCGTTGTCCTGATGCTGCATGCCGGACTTGTCGATTTCGAAAATCCTTTCAATAGGCCACACCTGCACCTCAATAAAAACATTGCCGACAGGTTCAGGCTGGACCGTCTTGATTCTGGTGCTGAGCTTGCGCTCCGTGAAAACAAGCACGCGAACTCTTTCGGGATGATGCGCATGCATGTGATCTATGAGATCGTACTCCGGCGTCGTATAGTCCACGCTAAGTTCGTTTTCAGCTCGTCCGCTCATCGCGGCTGAGACGAACACCCGCATGCGCTTGACGATGGCTTCAAGTTCGGTGTTGGTCAGCGTTTGCTCAACACGCTCGAAATCATAAAAATCAGCACAAGCCAAAATGATCGTGTCGTCAGAGTCGTTGATGCGGAATCCGTCGACAGCGATGTTGGAGGATCCGATTTTGCCGTGAATGTAGATAGGAGCCAGATCGCCTTCGGCGGATTCATCCGTTCTCATATAGGCGCACTGCACGTAGCTCATCCGCATGCCGAGGCCCAATTCCTCCTCGCGATGACGCTTGACCTCGTTTATAAAGCGGCCGAGAAAATTCTGAAAATCGGCATCATCAGAAACCTTGCTCACAATCACCCCCTGACTTCCTCAACTGGTCAAGCGCCTGAATGATCAAACGGTAGGATAAATTTTCGACTGCTGTCGGAACCATGCTTCGCGTTATTTTTGGAAAGCCCTCTTCGTTGACCGAATACTGCTTGAGCTCAACGAGTTCGGCAATAAAAGGATCTGCAGCTTCATCAACCGCAGGGTCCCAGCCGATAAGCTCAAGGTTGTTCATGAAGCCAGCCTCTGCATGACCTGCCTCGCGCAGCTTGAGCCGAATTCTTTCAATCAGCTGTCCCAAGGACAGCGGCTTGGCGGCCGCCTGCAAATTGAGCACGACCAAAACCAGCCTGCCGTCAATTTTGCTTTTTTCTCCCTGCGTTGACCTGAGAGGATTATCGAGCTGTTCGAGAGAGGAAATGCTCACCGTCGAAGCCGAGGCTTTGACCGTCTTTACCTCAGCCCAGAATCCTGGCCTGATGAAGTCCTGCTCTGCTTTGGCCGGCCCCCGCCAAGAAGAAATCGCGTCCTCAGGATCTACGCCCTTGTCGATCAGATGTTCGAGGTAGACCAACTCTCCGTAGAGACCTTGCTTTTCCTCGTTTTCCAACCCCTTGCGCCCTCGGCTCCAAAACCGTAGCCACAGCTCATAGCGCGACACGATCCGCCTCATCCACCGAACAGGATCTTCTTCTCCTGCCGCCTCTTCAAGAATATCCTGGAAAGCCTTGATGAACATTGAGTCATACTCTCCGCTCACGGAAATTGCATCCACGATCTGATTGCCGGCATCATCTTTTCTCAGCTTGACTTCAATTGCCCTGGAGCGCCTGAAAACTCTTTTCTCCGGAACCTTGTAGAAGCTCACGAGAAGGCGTCCTTCCGCATCTCTGCCGGCAACCACAGGAATGGGGTGAGGTCTGCCGACTGGACAGAACTTGACGACATTCTGGGAACCTTGCTCTTTGAAAAATTCTTCCAACGTCATTGATTCCATTCCTCGCCGTTGTTGTGCAGATACACATCGTTCACGTACACCAACTCATAGTCGCCGAGCTCCTTGCGGCTGGGATCGATTGTTGGAAATAGGAACATGAAGGCATAAAAGAGCTCGCCAGAGCGCAGAAAAGCCTCCTCGAGCTCGCCTCGCTGCTGCACAACGTAGACGAGCATCTGCAGCGGGGCTTCTTCAGGACGGTAAAGCGATGCCGTCTTGAGGGTCCTTGCAAGGTTGTTTTCTTCCCTCCAGGTCCTGTATTGGACAGGATCGCTGACCCAGCCGATGCCGTCGCCGTCGCCGCCGCCGGCAAGAGCTGCCTGCGGCATTCGTACGAAGCCGCACTTGTCGGGCTTTTCAAGCACCACGCTTCTTGAGACGCAGCGAGTCGCCCCGCCGATGCCGAAGAAATCCTGCACAAGACCGGCTTCTTCCGAGGCGATTCTGCGCGAAACAATCGTCACCCTCCATGGTCGCTTGTTCGGATAACTGCTGATCCCGTCAACAATATGAACCGTACGAAGCTTGTCCGACCACTGTCGACAGTCAAATTTCTGAAGAAGGTCGATGATCTTTTCCTGCGCAACATTGTTCCAGACGACAGGAGCCGGATGCGACAAGGATGAAGAATGCTCATCGGGAGAGCCGAGGTCAGCCAGAAACTGCCGCAACGCCTCCTTGTTGGCTTCAAGAATCGCCTTGTCTGCCGGAAAGCGATTCATCTGAACAAGCCCCTGGAGCTTGACGGAGGTAACGATGGAAACCCTCGTCGATCGACGCATTTTTCTGAGCGAGGTCGGCCGCAGGCCGTCATATGCATTGTCGGGAACGAGCATCCACTGACCGAAATCAAGCGGCCTCATGTTCCTTTCGTTCATGCGGAAGACCTGCTCGCGGAAAACGCGCGTAGCCTCGGCGCAATCCTTGAAGAACGGAATGACCGGATCGGACATCCAAATCTTCATGTATTTGAGAATGCGATTCCTGTAGCCGAACCAGCGTCCCATCTGCAGGAGGGTATCTTCTGCTGAAGACTTTCGACTGAAATACGTGGTGCACAGATCCACCAAGGTAATTCCTCGGGATAGCGCCGCTCCGCCGATGACGATCAGCCGGAATTTTCTTTTTTCGTTTTCCTTGTGGTAATTGGCCAAAGATGAATCAGAAACGCTGTTGACCATCAGGATGTCGATGTTCACCAAAGCTTTGTACAAATACCCTTCGTTCCAGATTCTTTCCCAAGGCACGCCGGTGAGCTCGGCAAACGTCTGCACGCTGCCCGTCCATCCTTTCTGAACGACCGGCTCAGACCACAGTTTTTCATAGGCCTGATGCTGCTCATTGTCGGCAAGCTCCTCCGGGGGCAGTCCTCTGAAAACGCTTGCCGCTTCCTTTTCTTCGGTCAGAAATTCTTCAATCAGTCTCTTGAGCTGTCTGTGATGCTTGATGAAGCGGGCGATGTGCACCAGCATGGTCGCCTTGGATTTGTCCGACTCCCTTAGATCCTTGTAGATTCCAGTGCAGACGAAGTAGCGCAAGGCTGTTTTCAGACTTGCCGGCATAAGCTTGATGGCCGCCTTCGGCTTCAGTTCGCCCTTGGCAAAAATTTCCGAACTCGGCTCGTCGCTTTCCAAAAGCGGCATCACCGTTTTGCCGAACAGTCCTCCATTTTGCACGGCCTGCTTTCCAAAAAGCTTTTCAACGCCGACATAGGCCGGAGGCGGCACCATCGGAACGATGAAATGTCTGGGATAAAGATCAATGCCCTCTTCGCCTGCCGCCGTCTGCTCGAGCATCGGGTCAATGAAGATGTTCGCAAACGGCGTAGCCGTTACAGCCACATAGCCGGCCCGGCTGAAGCACTGCATCAGCTCTCGTATCTGCCGATTTATCGTCGTGATGCTCGTTGCTGAAGTATTGATCGAAGCATTGTCAGCCTCATCATCGATGATCAGACACGGCTGACGGGATACGGCAGAAGTAGCGCGCACCCAGCGAATGATGTTCTGAAGCGTCTGTCTTTCCTTTTTGCTCACGCAAAGAAGAACTTCCGAGCCGCTGTAGCTTTCGACCGTCTTGTGGCGGATGAAGTCGTTTTCATTGTCCGTGAGCGACCTGACCTTTGCGGCCTTGTCGGCCCCGAACATGCCGACGCCGATTCTGCGGTCGACGACTGCGGCATCGTTGCTGAGCGTGCCTGCGTCATAGCCCGAGAACTCTGCGTTGAGTCTCTTCTGCGTCTGATTTCTCAATTCATTGCTGTTTGCCGTAAGAACAATGACGACCTTCCAGCCAGCATCGACGGCCTTGTGCATCACGCCCGTATAGGCGGCGGTCTTTCCTGACTGCACTTCTCCGAACAAAAGACCGTATCGGCGACCTGCTGGGCCCTGCGGGTCGCCCACATAATCGACAACCTTTTCGGCGACTTCGGAGATGGCTTTAATGCTTTCTTCTGCGATCGATGCGCGTTTTCTCAAATATTCTTCATAGGACTTCCAGTGAGACCAGCTGATGCGTCCTGAATGAACAGCCGCCCGCAGCCAAGGCTCAACTGTGTCGTCAACGAGCGATTGGGTCGTGTCGTAGACGAATTCAATGCTGTTTTCAGCCGCATCCCTAATCCTGCGCTTGAAGACGTCGGCGGTTTCCGGATCAAGTCCTCCCTCGGGGAGCATTGCTTTGACAAAGCTGACGCCTAAAAACTCCGGAAGCATGCTTTGGTAGAGCTTTTCAAAAAGCGCCGCAAAATTGTCCGGCGTGGGATTGTGCTTCTTTAAATTTGAGACAAATAAATCGGCAAACGGCTGCTCGAGTACATCAATGATTGAATTGGACATTGCAAAGCTTCCTGATGTGGTCGATCATCTCATCTGTTGCGCCAAGACTCTCCAAGACTTGTCTGTCTTGATCCGAGAGAGCGTCGAGCGACGAAAAAATCTTGTTGTCGGAAGAGTCGGCATAGATGCTGTTGACCGGCAGGGTTGCGGCGATCGTCTTCAAAATGCTTCTTGCCTCGGGCGCTTTTGCGAGCAGTCTGCGAATCGGCTCGGAATTCATATTGAGCCCATATGAAACGCTTCCGCCCTCTTCCTCGATTCTGAGCCAGAAGCCTTCGGGACTGCACTCGCGAGTTCTGACGCGAGCAAATGACCGTCGGCTTCGACTCTGAAGCCTGTCCACGGTCAGTCTGAGAGCCTGACGTATCTCGGGCGGAAGCACCGCCGAGGATTTCTTCACGTCAAGGCACCACGCTCGATCGAACCTTTCCGTACTGGGAATGTTGACCTCAATGCGAGCCAAGCGCGAGGCGTCCGTTCTGGTTCTGAGTCTGAACCAGGATCCCCAGATCACGAGCCTGCGGCTGCGATATACATAAAACCCCTGCGCTTCCGTCAGGTCGCCAAGCATGTCGAGCTCTTCCTTCGTGAGCTGAGATACGGGCCTGAGCATCCACCCGCGGACGTCGACGAAGCCGTCGAGAACACGAAGCCTCTCGGGCGCAAAGACTTCCTGCGCCCTTACGAACGGATTTCTCGCCTCAAGCGCCGCTCCGTTGAAGCGAATCTCAACGCCGTCTTCTTCAATGAACTTATGAAATACCAAGGACAGGTGCTTGCTTACGTCGCTGGTTTTGCGAACGAAGTGGCTGCCTTCGAAATCAGAATACGCAAGCAGCAGCTGATCCAGCTCCTCCCAAATTACAAGCGTCCCTGTTCGTCGATTCCGAAGCTTTTCGATGTCGACGAGCCCTTCAATTTCATCGTCGTCAAGAAGCATCAGCTCCCAGCCGTCGGTTTTCTTGACATAGTCTAGATCCCAGCGAGCGGCAGAAATTATTCCCTGCGCATCCTTGCATGCAACCGTGAGCCTGCGGCACTGCGAAAGCGAAGCAAGCTTGAGTCCAAGGCCGAAGCGCCCAAGATCCGCACTGCTTCTTGCGGCAGAAATCGGACGGCTGCCGTATACCATGGCCTGCTTGAGCTCCGGCCCGTCCATTCCCTCTCCATCATCAATGATCGTCAAAAAAGGACGCATTTTTCTGGGGAACTGCACTTCGATGCATCGAGCGCCGGCCGAAATCGAATTGTCGATGATGTCGGCAACCGCCGCTTCGAGCGAATACCCGATGCTGCGAGCCGACTCCATGAAATTGCCGGCCGGCGGAACCGCAGACACTGTTCTCATAAAAATGCTTCCTTCTAAAGACTCGGTCAGCGCATTTCCGGACAAAAGCGAGCAGGGCTGCGGCACTGACGCAAAAAAAAGGCGCCGCATTTCCAAATGCTTATTCCGACGACGAAGACCCCCTCGTCAGAAGGAAGTTTAGACGAACCAAAAATGAGGCGTGATCTTTTTCATGCGTTCAGTACGCACGACGCTCGCGGCTGGGAATCGTTTTGCGACAGTTCTGCCAATCCATAGCTCACGAATCCGCGGCGTTCAAAATGAAGACTGGATTGCTGAACGACTGCGCTGTCGAGAATTCGTCTTCTGCGCGAGAAGGCGCGTCAAAAGTCGGCCGAACCGATTTGCACCAAGTCTTGGCCTTTTGCTGCAGGCTGCTTGATGATGTCCGACAGGGTCTGCGAAAGCACTGTCTCAAAGCGCATTTTGCAAGCGCACTCCCAAACCACGATCACGCGCCAGCCGAGCGCAGAAAGCTCCTCATAAGCCCGAGCATCCCGCGCTCGATTGCGTTCCAGCTTAGGAAGCCAATACTCCCTTCGACTTGAAGGAACGACGGCCCTCGCGCATCCTGGATGCTGATGCCAAAAGCATCCGTTGACGAAAACAACTGTCTTATATTTTTTCAAGACGATGTCCGGACGCCCCGGCAGATCTTTTCGGCAGAGTCTGTAGCGAAACCCCTGCGCGAAGAGAAGCCGACGCACGAACAGCTCCGGCTTCGTGTCCCTGCTTCGGATGCGGGACATGACTGCAGACCGTTTCTCGGAGCTGAATGCGTCCATATGCTTGGCTTGGCGCAGCTACTTCGCGTCGTGTCTATATGTTTTGGCGGGAAAAACGCCGACGCTGGGCTCGACGCTGGGATATTCTTCTCCCTCGAGAGTCTTCAGGAGAGCATTAAGAATAACCTGAGCGCCCTCGCAGGGCACGGCCATGCCGATCTGCTTTCTCACGGACTCCTTGCTGCCGCAGAACTCAAAGTCGTCCGGGAACGTCTGCAGTCGAGCGCGCTCGCGGTTCGTAAGCGCTCGATTTTCGGACCAGTGATAAACATGCGTGCCGCCGCCGCCCGAGCCCGTAATGGTATACGCGGGCTTGCTCGAATCGAGCCGCCGGTAGATTTGCGAGAGCCTTGCTCCCTTGACGTTGAGCTGAAGCCGCTTGGGCAGCAGCCCTGCCTCTTCAGCCTGCCAAACGTTCTGCCCCTCAGGTATCAGACTCAAGCGTTCCTGAACTACGCGGCTCTGCTTTGTGCCCTCTTGGTTGGCCGCCCACTCGGGGATGCCTTCGAGAGCCTCGCGGCAGGTTTTGATCTTGCCGGAAGGACGCGGCACGGCAAAGGCCTTGTTCAGATCGCCTCGAATGCCGATCAGAATATAGCGGTGACGAGCCTGGGGGATGCCGTACTCCTCAAACTTATAAAGATTGGCCGTAATGGTATAGCCGAACTCTCCCGCGTTGTTGAGCGCCTCAAGAATCAGCTTGAAGGCTTTGCCTTCGTTTGCGCTGGAAAGACCGGAGACATTTTCAGCAAAGAAAAAAAGAGGGTTTGCGCGGCTGATGTACTTCACGCCGTATGTATAAAGTCCTCCGTAATTGCCGTGCAGACCTTTGGACTCCCCTACCAGAGAGAAGTCATTGCAAGGAAAGCCGTAGAGAAAGCCGTCGACGACAGGAAGCCGATCGATGTCAAGCTTGCGAACGTCGCTGCAGATGCAGCGGGCGTGCGGCTCGTTCTGGAGAACATTTTTCTCATAGGTGCGGCAGGTGTCTGCATCCCAGTCGGTCGCCCAAACGTGCGAAAACGAATAGTGCTTCGATTTGGCGCGTCCAAGCGCAACGCCGATGCCGCCGGGACCAGAAAACATCTCTCCGACGCGAAGCCTTCCGGCTCTCGGCAGCTGCGGCACGGCTTCCGAGGCCTGCTCCAAAGCAAGCTCAAAGAGATCCGGCTGCGCAGGCGGAAAACAGTAGTCGCGAATCATTTCTCTCGTCTTCCGGGACCTGGGGATCTTCTCACTCGAACATTTATGCGAGAATGCTGCGAATTCGTCTTCGCTCATTCTGACGGTCAGTGTTTTGGTGCGCATTTTGCTGCTGCATTTCAAGCTACGGAGCGGCAAATTTTACAGCAACAGGCAAACGGCTGTGAGGCATGAAGCGAGCAATCCCAACCTTGCCTGCATCCCCGTTCAAAGCCCAGTCGAGAGTACGAAAATGATCTGCACCAACAACAACGAAACCTTCGGTCGTCTGCTTGAAGATGAACTTGCAGACGCTTCTTCCGTCGACATATGCGTCGGATACTGCGGCGCTTCAGCCATCCGAGCCTTTGCTCCGAAACTCGTCGACATCGCCGAACGCGGCGGTCGAGTGCGACTGATATTGGGCATGTACGCTCAATCTCGCGGCCGCCTGCACATGCTTTTTGCCGAGCTCTGCCGCCTGCACAAGGAGCTTGCCGCTGCAGGCGCCTCAGGCTCAGGAGTCTTCATCTGCATTGAGCGCGACTACCACGGCAAGATCTATTGCATTGAAAAAAACGCAGAAAAGATCGTCTGGCTCGGGTCCAACAACTTCTCCGACCAAGGGCTTCGTGCCAGACTTGAAGCCTGCACGCGAATCACGAGTCCGGAAGACCTGCTGAACATTCAGAATTACATCGACATGCTGGCACAGTCCAACCGCTGCGTCTGCGCCTGCGACTACGTGCTGCCGGAAAAAGAACCCTCGCGTCTGTCCTCGCTTGAAATTCTGCATGAGCTGCCGGCAGAGCTTTCAATTGTGAGCGAAATGAGCATCAAGCTTCGCCCTAGCGTGCAGCCGCAAAGCTGCCTTAATCTTTGCTTCGGCATCGGCAGAAGGGACAAAGACGGAAAGTATCACCCCAGAAACTGGCTTGAAGTTGAGATTTCAGCCCCAACTCATGAAATCGACAACCCGTGCTATCCGAAGGACGCCTCAGGAACATTCGGCAAGAATCGCAGATTTCCTTTCTGCGCCTACCTCACCCATGACGAAAAAACGTTTTACAAAACCGTCCTAGCTTCGTATTCGGACAGAAACAAGGCCATCGGATCCTCTCCGAGAACGCTGCTCGGCGAATTCATCAAAGGCGCCCTGCTTGAAGCAGGCGCGATGCGCGAAGGCGATCCCGTTACCGACGACGTACTCGAAGAATACGGCCGCAAAAGCATCACTCTTCGCAAGCTCTCGGATAGATCCTACGTGCTTGTCTTCTGATCAGTCGTCTCCAAAGCAAAGGATCTCGCCGGCGCTGGCGCAGCACAGTCCTCGTCTGAAGGCACGCAGAAGCGCCGCAGGATCCGGATTGCGTTCGGCAAGGTCCATAAGCGTCTCGACGGTCAGTGCGCTCACTGGCCGTCCGAACCGTCTTGAGCACTCGATGAGCGTCTGCTCAAGCGTCGTCCGCGAACCCAGAAAGCCCCCTGCCACGAAGACAAAGAAGCTGCACGGAGATGCGGGATCGATCTCTTCGCTGCAGTTTCGGTAATACGTATTGAGCTTGTTTCTGTCGCCTATCGGAAAGCCGTAACGCGTCGTTGCCTTGGCCTCGGCCCAGCCGCACTCGGCCTCCGAAGAGGACTGAACCCAAACGTCGGGATAGCCGCCAGCTCGCCCTGCGGGCGCTTTTTTCTGCCCGCTCTGAAAAGACTTGTCAAAGCCCATCTTCACGAAGAGATTGGCCACGCCGAGTTCAAGCGTTATGCTTTCGCGACCGCCCGACTGCGCCGCAGACGTCAGCACGTCGCGAAATACGCTGTGGGTCTTGGGTCGGACGGCTCTCACGGCCTGCTCAACTTCCGCCTGCGTTCTTCCCCATTTCCTCGCCTGTTCACTAACGAAGACGTCGTGCGAAAAGCCGAAGGGATTTTCAGCCGCAGCCCTGAGATAGCTGGATGACATCAGCTGCACGAAGCCGTCGACCTTCGCACGGGATGATTTTGGGGAGCTTTTGTGCTGATCGTACCGACCAAAGCGGCACTGCCAGCGTACGTCCGCCGCTGAAACGGGAGCCGGCTCCAGAGACTCTGCTCGCCAAGCGGCGATCTCGTCAGCAAGCGCCTGATCCGCGCGCAGCCCATAGCATCGAACGCTTCGACCAAAGCCTGAATCCTTCGGCAGCGGCTCGATCAGCCCAGCGGCAAGCATGTAGTTCTTGAAAGTGTTGCCGATGTTGACGGCGTCCACAATGCCGTTTTCATGAAGAACTGCATCTGGAAGGTTCCATCGGCGAGGCGTGCAGATGTCTTCGAGAGCGTCGACAACGTCGCCAAGCTCCCTGCCCTGCCGCATTTCCAATATTTTGTCTACGACCTTCTGCCGACACTGTTCCGTGCGGCCGTAGATGACGGCCACTGCGATTTCGTCATCGGCAAGCCTTCCCTCCAGCAGAGGTTCCTCGAGCAAGTCAAGAAGAAATGCGAAAGGCTTGACCTTCACGCCTGGATCCATGCCGACCTGGGGGCCGAGCCCGTAGACTGAAGGGTACTGCATGCGCAGCAGTTGACAAACGACGACTCTTCTGGGATTGTCCGACGTCATCAGCTGCTCGCCGGCTCTCGTCGGCTGATAGCACTTTGTCTGAGGGTCTCTCCAAACAAGTCCCAGACAGGCAAGCTGGGCAAGGTACGTGCGCAGCCCCCCAGGGTTGCTCACGCCGTATTCGCGCTGAGTGCATTTGACGCCGAGCGCCGCGAGCTCTTCGTAGATGGCATCCTGCAAAGACTGATCAGCAGCGTTGCCGTCGAAGCTTTTCAGAAGCGTCATGATCTGCATGAGCTTCCATGGCTCTATGTATCGGATGTTGCGAGGAACCATCCACATGGTTCTGCAACCTGGCTTGGCTACAGGCATGGCAAATTTCCTAGTGCTTTTGCACAATATTAATCGACCGTGAAAAGGAAAACTTTTCACGCTGTTCTTTTTGTGCATCAGCTGAACCTCTTTTATGGACAACTGTTTCCCTCGCTCCTATACTCGTCTGGCCAAATCAGGCTGCCGCAACAGCAAAAAGATAAAACGACGGCTTTGAGCCGGGAGCTGTCTTGAGGCAGATGACAATCCTCCCAAAAAACCACCGCTGCGCCCAGGAGATCAACCAATGGAAATCAATGCTCTTCTCATGCATCCCAAGGACAACGTCGTGGTCTGCGTCAAGGATGTTGCCGCAGGCTCCGACGTCGTTTTTCAAAAAGACGGCAAATTCTGCACGGTCCTCGCCAAAGAAGACATTGCCGCCTGCCACAAGGCCGCCATTGCGCCCATTGCCGAAGGCGCCGATGTATTGAAGTACGGAGAACTCATCGGACGCGCCACGCGCGCCGTTGATCTCGGAGGTCTTGTCGACCATCACAACATCCTCAGCGTCCCGCGCGACTATGACAGCGAGCTGGTTGAGGAAACGGATCAAGAAGCAGCCGATTTCGTGCCGACCAAGAACGGCTTGAAGTTTTGGGGCTATCGCCGCGCCGAAGGGCGTCCGGGCATTCGCAACCACGTGCTGGTTCTGCCGGGATGCGCCTGCGGCAGCGAAACCGCCCGCATTGTCGCAAGCCAGGTGCGCGGCGCCGTCAACATCATCTTCAACACCGGCTGCTCGGACGTGGCCGCCAACACGGCCATGTCGCAGAAGATTCTCACGGGCTTTGCCTGCAATCCCAATGTCTGGGGCGTAGTGATCATTGGTCTGGGCTGCGAAACCGTGGGCCACAAGGAGCTTCGTGAAAAGATTCAGAAGATGACCTCAAAGCCCGTCGTCTCCTTCGGCATTCAGGAAGAAGGCGGCACGCTCAAGACGATTGAAAAGGCCGTGCGGGCTGCGCGCGAAATGGCGGCCTGCGCCGGCATGCAGCAAAAAGAGCTTTTTGACATAAGCGAACTGCTGCTCGGCATTGAATGCGGCGGCTCGGATGCAACCAGCGGCATTGCCAGCAACCCGGCCGTCGGCGAACTCAGCGACCTTCTCGTTGATTACGGCGCCTCGGCCATGATGAGCGAATCGATCGAATGGATCGGAGGAGAACACGTCGTCGCGCGCCGCGCCGCCACCCCGAAGCTGCACAACCAAGTCATTGAAATCTGCCGCGCCTACGAAGAGCACCTCAAGGCGGCAGGCCAGGACTGCAGAGCCGGCCAGCCCACGCCCGGCAACAAAGCCGGAGGCCTGTCGACGCTGGACGAAAAGAGCCTCGGATGCATTCGCAAAGGCGGCACGCGGCCCATCGTTGAAGTGCTCGAGCAGGCTCAACGCCCAACGCGGCGCGGCTCTCTTGTCATGGACACGGCCGGCTACGACATCTCTTCGGTTACCTCGATGGTCGCCGCAGGCTGTCAAGTCGTTGTCTTTACCACTGGACGCGGCACGCCCACGGGCAACGCCATCGCGCCCGTCATGAAGGTCACGGCCAATGAGCGCACCTACCGGTGCATGGAAGACAACATGGACTATGATCTCTCGCCCATCGTGCGCGGAGAAAAAACGTATCAGGAAATGGGAGCCGAACTCCTTGAAGAAATCGTCGCCATCGCCAACGGCAAGCTCACCAAGGCCGAGGCCTATGGATTCTCAGACATTGCCGTCGACCACGTCTGCCGATTCGTTTAAAGTTTTCGGCGGCAGCCCCCGGATTCTTTTGCACGTCTGCGGGCTGCCGGTCGGGAAAATCTTGTCCTGCGGCAGATTGCATGTGCCTTTGAAGCAAAATCAAAGAGGCTTTCGCGTCAAATCGAAAGGAGCTCTTCAGATTCGGCGTTTTGAGCCTTCTCTTTTTCCAATTCCTCGGCCTTTCTTCTTTCGATCCATTCGCGGCACGTGCTCACGGATACGCCTGTTTGGGCAGCAATTGCTCGAAGCGACAAACCTTGAGCGCGCAGCTCGCAAACCTTGTCGTGCGCTTGGCTGTCATAGCGATAGAGGTGTTGGGCAATGTCTTCGGTAAATTTGCCTCGCCTGTACCTCCTTCCCCAGTCGCGCACCGTGTGCATCGACACGCCGGTCTCTTTGGCCACGAACTTGTAGCCACATCCCTGCGCAAATAATTCTTTTGCTCTTTTTCTCTGATCCAGACTCGCACACTGTTCGGGGCGTGTGCACTTGAAAACATCTGTTTTCATCACCTGCTCGGCACTCATAAGTTCCTCCCTATTCTTTTTGTCTGAAGAGCCCCATGACTCTTAATTCGGAACTCTTGAGGATTCCAGCAAGAATAATGTCATTAATACCCCCCCCTCAGCAATACAGGCTATCCATTGCTGGGCTTGGCTTTTTTCCACGCTTAAGGAAAATAAAAGTGCTTATGGATGTTTGCTAGCCGCCCCCCCCCCATAAACAAAAAATACCTTTTAAGGGGTATGGGTACTTAATTCGTATTGATGACACCCCCAAAATGTTTGAAAACTCGAAAGTCTCAAAAGATTGGCTTAGGGGTTCGTCCTTGACGTTGCAAAAAAGAGAATTTGCGACAAAGGCTGCTTTTAAGAAGCTTTTTCTTTTAGAGCCTGCCTGCAGCCGCCAAGACGAGAAAGAAAAACTCTGAGCACTGACTTGTTTCGGAATCAGCAAAGGATATTGAGCGCGCGGCACGTTCATTACGCGCCCAAAGGAGCTTGCAGAGGTCAGAAATCAACGCCCTTTCATGCTCTTAGTCGCTGGCTTCTGACAAGGCTTTGACTGCAAGCCGCCTGCGAGAAAGCCTTCCGTTATGAAGCCGGCTTCACGAGCCAAGCAAAGCGCGCGGCCGCGTCAATTTTTTTCTCAAATTGTTCTTAGGATTTGCGCCAGTGACAATTAAGACTGCCCCAAGGGCGAAAATCCTCAAAATTGCGCTGATATAAAGGTGCTTAGCCTCACTTTTGCAATCATGTGCTCACTGTCTAAGCAAAAATGCGTTTGTTTCTTTATTTTTAACTGCGTTGCTTAAAAAACAGTGGAAATTTTCTGCACTTTTTGCGACAGTTTTATGCGCCATCTTTTTCTCATACACTGCCCTTGCCGCAGGAGCATGAATGAACTATGTCCGAAAATATTTACAGCATTGAGAGTCTTGCCGACATCACAGGTCTCACTCGCCGAACCATTCGCTATTACATCCAGGAAAAGCTTCTTGCTCCTCCGATCGGGACCCGCCGCGCGGCGCACTACACGGCGCATCACCTTGAGAGGCTGCTCGCCATCCGCAGACTGGCTCAAGAAGGGCTGACGCTTGAAGCCATCCGCAGGAAGCTTGGCGGCAGCGATGCCCAAGAGCGCTTTCAGCAGTCGCAGGCCCGTCCCGGAACCGCACGCTCATGCGTGCACATGACCATTGCCGAAGGCATTGAACTCATGATTGATCCAGCCTGCGCCAAGCTCAGCGACCAGATGCTGCAGCAGCTGCTGATGCGTCTTCGGGCGCTGCTCGTTGACGAGCGCAGCTGCTGAAGGCGGCAAGCCGCCTGCTCGCGGCAAAGACAGTGAATGTTCGACATACATGAAGGAAAGACGACGTGATGCAGAAATGGAAAGGGCTTGAAAATTCAAATGGAAAGATTGCCCTCAAGACGCTCAAATGGGACTGCCGCGTAGGGAACCTGCACTGCAGGCTGATTTCGACGCAGGAATACGTCAACACCTCAAAGGAAACGATTGAGGCCGTCTATACGTTTTCTCTGCAGCGAGGCGCAGTGGTTGCTGACTTTTGCGTCGTCGTCAACGGCCGCACGCTCAAGGCGCGCATTGCGCCGCGCTCAAGCGCCGACGAAAACTACGAAAGCGCAAGAAATTCCGGCGACATGCCCGTGCTGCTTGAGCATGCCGACGAAGACATCTGCACGGTGAGCATTTCCGGCATCAAGCCCAAGGAAAAGGTGCTTGTTCGCATTGTCTGCGACTCCATGCTGAGTCAAATCGACTCAAGCCTGCGGCTGGCCATTCCCATGGTCACGGCAAAGCGCAGAGAACCCGGCGGCTTTTTTGCAAAGCTGCTGCCGCATCAGTTTTTTGAAAACTCCTTTTTCGTGCGCTACCCGATCAAAGCGCACTTTGAGTTCGTTGGACTAGCCTACGTCGAGAGCACGTTCAGCACGCCGGGATTTGAACACCGCTGCCGGCGCGAAAGCGACAAAGTCGTCCTTGACGTCGAAAGCGGCTTTGCCGACCGCGATCTTGTTGTTGCCGTCACGGGCATGCGCCCGACTTCGAACGCCTTGTTCTTTGTCGACGGCAGCCACTACCGCGGCATTGTCCACCTGCCGATTCCGCGCTCGATCGCGCAAGGCCGCCTAAAGCCTTTGACGCTTGACGTCGTCGTCGACTGCTCGGGCAGCATGTCTGGAGCCGCTGCCGAACAAGCCCGCTGCGCACTCAGCGACCTTGCGGGCGAGCTCTCCGAGCACGACGACCTGCGGGTGTTCTTTGCGGGATCAAAGCCTCATGCCGCCTTGGGCAAGCCGCATGCGTGCACGGCCTCCTTCTTGCGGCGCGACTTCGGCGCAATCATCAACGCCGTCAACGCCGATCGAGGCCAACAGCATATTGCCTTGGCGCTTGCCAAGGCCGCCGAAAGCCAGACCAAGCCTCGAGACGTCCTGCTTGTCACCAACGGCGCGCCATCTGAAATTGCCCAATGCCTGCGCCTTGTGCGGCAAAGCCGCCAGCGCATCTTCGTGCTCGGCCTCGGACACGCGCCCAACGCTGAATTCTGCTGCGCTCTGGCCAAGGCAAGCGCAGGGCAAGCCGCCTTTGCCGCGCCCAGCGAGAGCATCACGGCACCCCTGCATTCACTGCTTGCGCGCATGCGTGCCGACCCGCTTGAGCTGCACGCAGCCGCGCCCGCAGGCGTCGTCGCTTCAAAAAGCTTTTCTCAGAGAATTTTTGCCGGAGACATGCTCACGCTCTACTTCAAGTTCTCCAAAATTCCCAATCAAATCGCAAACGTCGAGCTTTGCGACGGCAAGCAGATTTTTGTCATCAAGAGCATGCGTTGGAAAATGGTCGAAGACGACGGCTTGCTTCGGCTGGCAGCCATGCACGAGCTCACCGAGGCGGGCGTCAAGGATGCCGCGGCTTTTGCTCAAAAATATTCGCTGCTAACCCGCCAAACCAGCTTTGTTTTGGTCAGCGAGCGCGCCGCAGAGCAAAAATCCTCGCACGCCCCGCGACTCATCATGATTCCTCAGATGCTGCCCGCATTCATGCCGCAGGCCAGCGGCATTGGTGAGCTTCAGGCCCTCTCAGGAAAGCCCCTGCGCGAAGGCTTTCTGCGCTTTGCCCAATCTCAGACGGCGCCTGAAGCGCCACATGGGTACTACGGCTGGCCGCACCAAACGCCTTGCTGGACTTACC
This sequence comes from uncultured Duodenibacillus sp., assembly GCA_944390715.1. GTDB lineage: Bacteria > Pseudomonadota > Gammaproteobacteria > Burkholderiales > Burkholderiaceae_F > Duodenibacillus. Next base: position 64,883 of record CALXQS010000010.1, read on the forward strand.
AAATGCTACCCGTGCAGCTGCAGACTCGGGCGCACCGTGCGCTCGACGGCCTTGAACCGGAGCTTCGCGGGAAAATCTGCAGCGCGGCAGACAATGTCGACGTCGAAAAGGAGCTCATGCTGCTCTTTTACTTTCATTGGCTCAACCTCTCGACGCCTTCGAGACTCTCAAAGCTTTTTGATGATTTCAGCTACTACGCCAAGGATCACTTCGACGGCAATCTCTCCGATGCGCTGCTTGCGGAAATCAAGAAGTTCCCCGTCAAGCATTAGGATTTTTTAGGCTCAGTCAATGAGGTTTTGGGACTCTCTAAAGCCAGACGGCAGCACGTCTGCTGATGCGGCTGCACGACGCGCTCATGCTCGAGCGGCTGCTTCGTATGGATGTGCTGCTGCGGCCTTGACTGCACTTCACAAGTTGTTCAATAGCCATTGAGCACGCTCTTGCGGCGTCAAAAAAGGAACTTCGACAGTTTTATAGCCGAATTTTTCATATTCCTTTTTTAAAGCAAAAAATGTTCTTTTCGCTTCATCGACATCTTGTTTGCGTTCAGAATCTTTGGCATAAATCTCTTGCCAAAAAGGAAACAAGAAAACTTTGACGTTGTAGCGATATTTATTTGCCGCCTCGATCATTTCACTTGTGATGGGAATTTCGATTAATCGCGCATAGCCCAACGCATCGATGATTCCTCTATCGAAAAAAATGGGCGTTTGCAAGTGAAAAAATTCTTCGAAGTCGACAATGCTGTGCAGCAGCATTAAATGAGAATACCTGACTGTATTGCCCCAGGGAACGGCATCGCCGTCAGTTTCCATTTGAATTTTGATGATGACTCTGGCCGCTTCAGGAACAGTTGCCAATCCCCTGCTTTTCAGCAGGTTCAGTACTGTCGTTTTGCCGCTGCCGGGGCCTCCTGTCAGAACATAAAAGTTTGGATTTTTCATTTTTATTGCCAAGTTGACAAACTGCAGCAGCGCAGCGCACGAGTTCCATCTCAATGATTGTAAGTTCGCGGCGCATGCTGTGCGCCGTCTTGTTCATCAATTTCGCTGTTCGTTTTTTTGAGACCTTCTGCAGCCGCCGATGCACAACTTCGCGATTTAGTCTTTGTGCTTGTCCGCCCACTGCGCTGCAGGCTTGCTTTTGGGGACTTTGAGGTTATCGACAAACAGAAAGACTTTTCTGCCCTCATCCTTGATCAAACCTTCCGAAAACCCAATGAAAGACTGCTGTCGGCGTGCTCTCGGGCGCTGTCGTCATGCATTCGGAATAAGACGCAGCCGATGCATAGCACGCGGCCTCTGTCGAGTCTGACGGCGCCTTCTTCAAGGTTCATTGTCGCTACAAAAGCCTGCATAGTACCGATGGCGGCATGACGCGATGGATTGCGGGCAGAATCCTGCGCGAAAAAATTGCACGCACCGCCTCAAGCGTGATGTCGGCCGGCGTTTGAGGCGTATTGGCCAGAGAAACAAGTCGAATCACGCGTTTTAGGCCTTGCGCCGGAATGAGCACGACATCGTCAAGAAACTCCAAATGCGGGTAAAAGCATAAAGGCTGAGTAATGCACCAGCCGATGCCTTTTGCTGCGAGCTCAATTTGAAGCAGATTGCCGTCGATGCCGAACTTTCGCGGGAAAGAATAGCCTCGCGCATTGAGCATGGCGGGAACGGATTCTGGAAAAAAAGTGAAGTTCGGATGCACGATCATCGGCAATCCGCAAGTGCAAAGTTCCCGAAAAACATCCTTGTTGGGCGCTGTGAGGTCCAAGTTTGCGGCCTTGCTCTTGGCAATGACAATGACGTTTGACTGCTCAAGAAAAGGAATTTCCTTGACATGGCCTTTCGATGCAAGCGAGCACCAGGAAAACATCACGTCGATGGAGCCTTTGGACAGCAGATCAAAAAGAGATACAACCGTGCCGAGCATCATGTCGATTTGCCGGCTCTTTTGCGAAAGCTCCTCAATAAGCTCAATGCCGCAGGATTGAGAAATTGATTCAATGCTGCCGATGCCGATTCGAGGACGGATTGCGTTGCGGCTTTGAAGCTCAATGAGCAGCTGCTCAAGTTGTCCTTTTGAGGATTCGAGCTGCCCGCGCAGCGCTGCCGCTTCGGCCGTCTCGAGAAGCGGTCTTCTGGAGCGATCGAAAAGCATGAAGCCCAAGGAGCTTTCCAGTCGGGAAATGATCTGACTGACGGCGCTTTTAGTGATGCCGAGCTGCTGAGCAGCACGAGCAAGCGAACGGTTTGCGCAAACACAAAGAAAGACGTCTTGATATTGAGTTAAGAGCTGCAGATGCTTATTCATGTTTTAACGATGCGTTAATTTCAACTAAACCTATTTGAAACCTAGTTCACAACAATTTTACGATAAGCGCATTATTTCAACACTGGGAGAAAGAAAAATGACCGCCCATCTGACTCGCAGAAATTTTCTGCAAATATCGGCAGCCGGCGCGCTGTCTTTGTCAGTGCCGTTTTCCTCAGCCAAAGAAGTCGACCGGAACATTCGCTGGGACAAATCCTTTGACGTTGTGGTCGTCGGAGGCGGCTACGCAGGCCTTGCCACAGCCGTAACCGCAAAGCGCACCGGCAAGACCGTTGCTTTGATTGACAAAAGAGCGTGGCTTGGAGGCGACGGCGTTTTGTCGTCGGGCATCTTTTATTCCGCACGAACGAAATTTCATGATGAGGCTGGAATCACGAAAAATGTTTCAGTCGACGATTACTGGAAGCAGATCTGCGCGGGCATTGATGACGAGCCTTTGGCAAAGGTTCGTGACAATTCTCGAAATTCGCCGGTGTACTTCGGTGTTTCCAAGCACAATCCCGAAGTCCTCAGGAAAGCGGCGAAATATTCGCCCAAAGTCATCGATTTCGTGCATTCCTACGGCATCAAGTTTTTGCCGATGAACCCGGCCAAGCCGTTTCAGCTGACGGTAGAAAAGCCTGCCGTTTCGCTGTTTGCACAAAAAATGGTTGAGGAGCTTGAGAAAAGCAAAGTGCCGGTCATGACCATGACGCGAGTGACGGAACTTTTAACCAATAAGGGCGCAGTCGTCGGCGTCAAGGCGCAAAGCACTGAAGGCGGCAAGCCAATGTTCATCAAGGGGCGCTCAATCGTGCTTGCAACGGGAGGCTTTTTGGACAACGAAGCTTTGATGCAGCGCTACAAGCGCTTCTGGTGCAGAGCAGAGCCGGCAATTTCGGCCGTAGGCGAAAAAAGAGCCAAGGACCGTACGGGTGACGGCATCGTGATGGCAAAAAGCATCGGCGCTGCGCTCGAAGAAATGGAATCAATGCCCAAGCTCTCTGCCCGCACGCAAGTCGGCATTCCTTTGGTGTCGTGGACGATTTTCGACGTCGAGCCTTCTTATTTGGTGTCGACTAAGGCAAAGCGCGTCGTCGACGAGCATGTGGCTAGGTATTCCGGCGCCTGTTTGGCTCTTTTGCGCGTCGGCGAGCCATACGGACACGTCATCTTCGGTCAGCAAACTTTTGAGGGACCGAATCGCCGGAGATTTCGCTTTGATGAAGCGCTCAAAAAGAAGGGGCTTTTCAAAGCCGATACGCCCGAAGAACTGGCAGCTAAAGTTGGCTTGGACCCCAAGGAGCTGAGAAAAACGATCGACAAAATCAATGCCGATGCCGCCAAAGGAGAGGATACGCAGTTTGGAAGAAAAGACCGGCTCTTCAAGCCTCTTGCAGCACCGTACTACATCACGGCTCGAGGCTATCCGATCCGCTACAAGACCGAAGGCGGCCTTGAGGTCAATCCTGACTTTCAGGTTCTTCGAGCCGACAATGATCAGCCGATTCCAGGACTTTATGCTGTCGGCGCCACATGCGGATCAATTACATCGCGCATAAGCGATGCGGTGGCAAGCGGTCTGATTGCCGGCTTGACGGCAAGCGGCCTAAAAGCACCGTAGCGAATTTGAGCTTTTAAGCTCTTGCGGCGGAAAAAGGACGATGTGCATGAGGTCTTTGCCGCCGATTTTTTATTCTGCGCAATTCCAGCGGCTGACTAAAAAGAGCGCCTCTGTCTGAGGTCAATACACCTAGTGAGTAGAAGAGTAGGCATTCGCCCCTCAACCCTCGCAGAACCGGACATGCGCAATTAACGCATCCGGCTCCC
>CALXQS010000011.1 GCA_944390715.1 uncultured Duodenibacillus sp.
GCGGGAGTAGCTCAGTTGGTAGAGCGCAACCTTGCCAAGGTTGAGGTCGCGAGTTCGAGACTCGTCTCCCGCTCCAAGTTTCCCCTTATTTTTTGAAGCATGCCTTGAATTGTCTGTCTGGACAGTTTGTTGGGCGCTCGGTTTGCTTTGCGCTGTTTTTGAAATGCGCGCCGTCGTGAGCGTGCACTCACCGTCGTTTCCATTGTCGAGGCCGCGATGAACAAGCGCAGGCGTGCATTGGCTGTTTATTGAGTTTCCTCCTGTGTTCTGCTCGGCTACAATAAACGAATTGAAGTTTTTGCGAGTGCGTCGCAGTCTTCAGTGATTGCGGCGCCTGTTATTTTTGAAGTTTTGTATGGCAGATCAGAAACAGGAACCGACGTTTGAAGAAGCGCTGAGCGAACTCGAAGCCATTGTTGCAAAAATGGAAAACGCAGGCATGCCGCTTGAAGAAAGCGTTCAGGCTTTTACTCGCGGTACGCAGCTTGTTGGCATCTGCAATCAGAAACTTCAGGCGGCCGAGCTGCAGATCAAAAAGCTGGAAGCCGACGGGACCTTGACCGAATTCAAGGCAGAGGTCCAGGACTAGGGAGCGCAGTTGTGAGCGAAATATTGTCTCTTTCGGATCTCGATTTTGGGCAATGGGCAGAAGCCTTGCGCCGTCGATTTGAAGACAATGCGCAAAGAGCGCTTCCTGTCGGCGACGGTCCCCTCGGAAAATTGTGCGAGGCAATGCGCTACGCCGTGCTCGACGGCGGCAAGCGCGTGCGTGCGCTGCTCGTGTACGGCGCAGGGCTTTTGACGCAGGCTCCGATCAAGGCTCTTGATGAGGCGGCCCTTGCCGTGGAGTATGTTCATGCCTATTCGCTGGTGCACGACGATCTTCCCTGCATGGACAATGATGTTTTGAGGCGCGGCAAGCCCACGGCTCACGTCAAATTCGGCGAAGCGCAGGCAATGCTTGCGGGCGACAGCCTGCAGCCGGAAGCCTTTGAGAGGCTCGCGCAAAGCGGACTTCCTGATGCGCAGATCAATGCTCTGACGTTTTGTCTGGCGCGCGCCAGCGGCCTGCGCGGCATGTGCGGCGGCCAGATGATCGATCTTTCAAGCGTCGGTCAAAAAATTGATATTGATACCTTGCGCCGCATGCATGAGCTCAAGACCGGCGCGCTGATCAGCGCATCGGTGCGCATGGGTGCGCTGTGCGGCAACCCCTGTCTGTACGATCGCGCAAAGCAGCCGCTTGAGGACTATTCGACGGCCCTGGGACTCGCCTTTCAGGTTGTCGACGATATTCTCGACGTTACGGCCGATACGGCTGTTTTGGGCAAGACGGCCGGCAAGGACGTGGCGGCCGACAAGCCTACGTACGTTTCGCTTCTGGGGCTGGATCAAGCCAAAGCGTTGGCTCGCCGGTGCGAAGAGCAGGCGCTCAATGCACTGGATCGAATTGAGCTTTGCGGCGATTTTGAGAAAGGGACGTGCAGACGCCTGCGCGAACTTGCCTGCTACGTCATCGGGAGGAATCACTGATGGCGCTCAAGGATCTTGAGGGCGCACCGCTCACTGATTTTCCTCAGGAAGAGGACTACGCATTCCTCAAGCAGATTGACTCGCCTGAAGATCTCAGAAAGTTTCCTGAGGAAGCGCTCCCCGAGGTGGTGCGTGAATTGCGCGCCTATATGCTCGAGACCGTGAGTCAGACCGGCGGCCATTTATCGAGCTCGCTCGGCGCAGCCGATCTGGCTGTGGCATTGCACTATGTCTTTCAGACGCCTCAAGACTGCATCATCTGGGACGTGGGCCACCAGGCCTATGCCCACAAAATTCTGACAGGTCGCCGGGAGGCGATGAAGACCCTCAGAAAGACTGACGGCATTTCAGGATTTCCGAAACGTTCCGAGAGTCAATACGATGCTTTTGGAACAGCACATTCGTCGACATCAATTTCCGCTGCGCTCGGCATGGCGGTTGCCGATCAGCTCGCCGGCCGCACGGATCGCTGGCATATAGCTGTGATCGGCGACGGTGCGCTTACGGGAGGCATGGCGGTCGAGGCTTTGAATCATGCAGGCGTCTACAAAAAAGGCGTCAAGCTGCTCATCATTCTCAACGACAACGATTGCTCGATTTCTCCCCCCGCGGGTGCCCTTTCCGGACATTTGGCCAAGCTTGTCAGCACGCGCCCTGTCTGGAAGGCGCGCGAATTGAGCAAATCCATGCTCAAGCCCGTGCCTGTACTGTGGGATTTCGCCAAGCGGGTTGAAAAGCAGACGGTGAACTTTTTAAGTCCTCCGTCCAGTCTTTTTTCAAGTTTTGATCTCAACTACTTCGGGCCCTTTGACGGGCATGATTTGGCCGGTCTCATCAGCGTGCTCAAAAACCTGCGCAATCTTGACTGCCCGGCAGTTCTGCATGTCAAAACGAGAAAGGGCATGGGGTATTCGCCTGCCATGAATGATCCGACGCTTTATCACGGCGTCGGCTCTTTCGATCCCAAAAGGGGCATTCTCAAAAAGCTTTCCGATCCGGCTCATCCGAACTACACCAAGGTTTTTTCCGACTGGATCTGCGACATGGGCGCCGTTGACGAGCATTTGTACGCCATTACGCCGGCGATGCGTGAAGGCAGCGGGCTTGTGGAGTTTGAAAAGCGCTTTGCCAGTCGCTACAGCGATGTCGCCATTGCCGAGCAGCACGCGGTGACGTTTGCCGCAGGGCTCGCCTGTCAGGGCATGCATCCGGTGGTGGCGATCTATTCGACCTTTGCACAGCGCGCCTACGACCAGATCGTGCACGACGTGGCGTTGCAGAATTTGCCGGTCATGTTTGCCATTGATCGCGGCGGCTTGGTGGGGGCTGACGGTGCAACGCATCAGGGGGCATTTGACATTGCTTTTCTGCGTTCTCTCCCCAATATGACGGTGATGACGCCAAGCGATGAGAACGAATGCCGACAGATGCTGACAACTGCGTTTCGCATGAAGACGCCCGCAGCGGTGCGCTATCCTCGCGGAAAAGGCCCGGGCGTGCCTGTTGAGCGCACGCTGCAGAGCTTGGAAATCGGCAAAAGCCGTACGCTTCTGCGTGCCGGCAGCGGGGCTCCCCGCGTGGCGATTTTGGCCTTCGGCTCCATGGTTTGGAGGCTTCACGACATGGCCCGCGAGATCGGCGCGACGTTGATCGATATGCGCTTTGTCAAGCCGATGGACTGCGAGGCCGTGCTTGAAGCAGCCCGCACGCACGATCTTTTGGTCACGGCTGAGGAGGGCGTCATTGCAGGCGGAGCCGGCAGTTGTGTTTTGGAGCTGCTGGCGCGCGAGGCACTCTGCGTTCCCCTGTTGCAAGTCGGCATTCCGGATCAGTTCATCGATCACGGCGACGTTGATGTTCTATTCGAGCGCTGCGGCATGGATCCGGCGAGCGTGCGTAAAAAGATTGACGCAATGCTAAAAAAAATCTGCGTGAACGGGGCTTGCAGCGCCTAAAATCCAAGAAGAAGTCCCGTGCAGGATCCTCAGGCTCCTGCATCTAGAAGCGTCGGGCTGGGAAGAGAGCGCAGTCATTTAATGCTGTGCTCTAGAGCCTGACGCACACCTGTGCAATGGTTTCCTATGACAGACACTGAACTGAAGGCTCTCGGCGTTGTTCGCAACGCGGATCTCAAACCTCTGACGACTTTTGCCGTTCCGGCCAAGGCTAAGTTTTATGTTGAGGTCAAAAGCCTCGATGCGCTTCGGCGCGTGCTCTCACACCCAGAGCTGAGCCGTGAGCCTCGTCTTGTGCTGGGGGGCGGATCGAATATCTTGTTTACGAAGGATTTCGATGGTCTAGTGATCGGCATGAGAATCGACTTTCTCGAGGAGATCGGTCAAACCGAGCATTCGAGAACGATTCGCGTGGGAGCAGGCAGAAGCTGGAGTCAAACGGTTGACGAGACGCTCGAGCGCGGCTGGCCCGGACTTGAAAATCTCGCGCTTGTGCCCGGGACGGTCGGCGGGGCTGCCGTTCAGAACATCGGAGCCTACGGTCTTGAGGCGGCCGAGCGCATCACAAAGGTGGAGTGCCTGGATGCCCGTACGCTTGAGCCTTGTGTTTTGGATGTCGACGAATGCGACTACGGCTACCGCAGCAGCATTTTTAAGTCTGAGCAGTGCGCAGATCTCATCGTTGTGTCGGTGGTGCTGGAGCTGCCCAAGGTGTTTGAGCCCCGCATCGCGTACAAGGAGCTGGCCGCCGTCTTTGCCGATGCAAAGCCGCAGACGCCGATGGAGGTTGCTCAAGCCGTGAAGTCGATACGCCGCAAAAAGCTGCCCGACCCTGCAGAGCTTCCCAATGCCGGCAGTTTTTTCAAAAATCCCGTTGTCACACGCATCAAACAGCGCCATCTTCTCGAGGACATGCCTCAGCTTGTTTCCTATCCATTGGCGGGCGGCCGTGCGAAGCTTGCTGCCGGATGGCTCATCGAGGCCGTCGGCATGAAGGGCAAGAGGGCGGGCGATGCTGCTGTTTATGACCGCCAGGCCCTGGTTCTGGTCAATTACGGCAACGCGACCGGCGAGCAGATCAAAGCTCTGGCCGATGAAGTTGCCGGCAAGGTGCGGCTGCGCTTCGGCGTAAAGCTTGAGCCTGAGCCCGTCATCATTTGAGACAATTTTTTGTCTTTGCCTGCTGCGGCGTCGTTGAACAGATAGCGCATAATCGAGCCTCAGAAGTGAGCTGAAATCGGCATGGGAGGGAAATTTGGCCGTGATCAAGCAAGGTGTGGCTGCGCGTGCTGCGTGTGAAGCAAACTATACGGTGGGCGAAGAGATCGCCAATGCCGTGACGCACGGCGTCGCGGCGCTTTTGTCTGTGGCAGGGCTTGCCGTTTTGGTTGCCTTTGCCGTTGTCTATTCCGGATCGGCCAAGGTTGTTGCAGCCGTAAGCGTCTTTGGCGCGAGCATGATTTTTCTTTACACGGCTTCTGCGCTTTACCACGCCATTCCCAATGCACGAGCCAAGAAGGTGCTGCAGGTGATCGACCACTCGATGATCTATGTTCTCATCGCCGGCTCCTACACGCCTTTTTGCCTCATTACGCTCGAGGGCGTAACGGGCATTGTGCTGTGTGTTGTAGTCTGGCTGATTGCCGTCGTGGGAATTTCCCTTCAAAGCCTGCTGCTTAAAAAAAGCGATTGGATCAATTGTCTTTTGTATCTTGTCATGGGATGGCTTGCCATTTTCGTGATTGATCCGCTGACTGAAGAGCTGCAGACGGCTGGCCTGTGGCTGCTTGTTGCGGGAGGCATCGCTTACAGCGTCGGCGTGATTTTCTATGTGGCTGAGCGCATTCCTTATTCTCACGCCATTTGGCACGGATTCGTTTTTGCGGGCACGTGCCTGCAGTTTTTTTCAGTTCTTTTGTACGTTATTCCTGGAGTGTGGTCTTGAGCCCGTGCGCGTGTTTTGCCAACGACGACTTTGACGGTGCTGTTGCCGTTTTTGATGAAATCTGGGGATGGGAACTGGATGCTGATGCGCCGAGCGAACGCGAAAATCTTGCTGTTTTCTATGTGGCGGGTGCTTTGGCCACATCCAACTGGGTGCAGGTTGTTCGTGATGAGCAAGGGCTTAGGGCGCTTTTATGCGCCGACATCAGAGGAAAAGCTGACTGCGCGCATGATCGAGCCCTGTACACGGCGATCGCTCTGGAGCGCCGCCGCCGGATGCAGGCATCACAGGCCGGACGATGGATTCTGGACTTTTACAACAAGATTGAAGCCGTCAATGCCGATCTTTTAGGACAGATGAACAAGGCCGGACTTGGCTGGGAGGCGGAATTGAAGCTTTTGATCACTTCGCCTGCCGCGCGAGGAAAAGGCTGCGCCTCGGCACTGGTTTCTGCGTGCTTTCAAGACGCGGCAGCTTGCGGCGCCAAATGGTGCATGCTTCTAACCGACACGCACTGCAGCTGGCAGTACTACGAAAAGACCGGCTGGAGTCTGGCGGCCCGCAAACCGTGGTCCGACGGCAGCGGCATTGTAGGATTTGCCTACCGCAAGCAGCCTGATGCGCTGCGTTAGTTTTCCGGCTTGCCGTCTTCGGGGCGATCGGCGCAGCTGAGCTTACCCATTTTGAAGGGCATTGCGGCCGGCCAGGCGACAAGCTCGTCGTGATCGACTTCATCAATTGCCGCAGGCCCCGTGCCGGCCGTGTTGACGGCAAAATTGAGCTTGGCGTAGAGCTCGGGGATCTCATGCTCAAGCACGCCGGCGGCACGGCGCGGATCGCTTTCAATGCGGTCAATGGCCTGGGCCAGCGTTTCGGCCGCGTCGTTTAATGCGTCAAGAAGCCATTGCGAGTCGATGCAGTTCGTCATGAAAAAATCGGCGAACGGACCTTTGCTCAGGATCCGAGACTTCGCCGCCTCCTAGAAAAAATGTGCCATTGACGGCCGTCAGCGTTGCCTTTGCAGCGTCACAGAAGCGGGAAAAAGGCTTCTTGCTTCAGTCCAGATTCGAAAAACATTGGCGGCGCCGATTTTCGGCAGGGGACTTCGGCAAAAAACGAGCTTGCTCCAACGACGGCAGTCGTCTTGGGCGCAAAGTGTACGCACTTTTTGTGCACAAATGCCAAAACCCATTCGTCAGTGCAGCAGGATTCTCGAAATTTCCCTATAAGATGTGCAAAGCTGCGCATAAAAAAGAGCGGCGCTTTCAAAAATCTTTTCATCAACGCTGGGAACAAGACATGGCCTCATCGAGCACCGGACAAATGTTTGTCGTGACCAACTTCGGCGAAAGCCACGGACCGGCAGTCGGCTGCGTCATTGACGGCTGCCCCCCTGGACTGGAGCTTTCCGTTGAAGACATTCAGCGCGACCTTGACCGACGCAGGCCCGGAACGAGCCGGTTTGTTACGCAGCGCCGGGAAAGCGACGCCGTGCATATTCTTTCGGGCGTGTATGAGGGCAAGACGACGGGCACGCCCATAGCCTTGATCATCTACAACGAAGATCAGCGCAGCAAAGACTACGGCAGCATTGCGCACCAGTATCGTCCGGCTCATGCCGATTGGGGGTACATGGCAAAATTTGGCATCAGGGATCCCAGAGGGGGCGGGCGTTCTTCGGCTCGACTGACGGCGCCGACGGTGGCCGCGGGCGCTGTGGCAAGAAAGTGGCTCAAGACGCGTCTGGGCATCGAAATACGCGCTTGTCTGACTTCTTTGGGAGATATGCCTGTGCGCTTTGAGGGCTGGGAGCATGTTTGCGGCAATCCGTTTTTTGCGCCCAATGAATCCCAGATCGAAGAACTTCAGGCAAAAGTCGATGCTGTTCGAAAAGAAGGAGACTCAATCGGCGCTGAGTTGATGGTTGTTGCCGAAGGGGTGCCGGCGGGATTGGGCAATCCGGTCTATGACAGGCTCGATGCAAGGCTTGCCTATGCTCTGATGGGAGTCAACGCAGTAAAAGGGGTGGAAATCGGCGATGGCTTTGCGGCAAGCCGGCTCAAAGGAACGCACAACGCCGATCGGATGCTTGTTCAAGGATTTGCGTCAAACCACGCAGGCGGCGTTCTTGGCGGGATTTCCACATCAGCGCCGATTGTGGCGCGCGTGGCAATCAAGCCCACGCCCTCTGTGAGTTCGCCTCTTGAGAGTCTCGATGAAGAAGGCAATCCCGTCGTCGTCGTCACCAAGGGACGCCACGATCCTTGCGTAGGATTGCGTGCAGCTCCCGTACTCGAAGCTGTCGTTGCCCTTGTGCTTGCCGATGCGGCTCTCATGCAGATGGGGCAATGCGGAAATTACGGCAGGCCGTACGGGAAGATTTGAGAATCTGCAAAGAGCAAAGCTCCATTTCGGCAGCTGGTTTTGGCTGTCTGAACAGACGCATTGCCTGACGGGATTGGCCGCAAGTTTTTGTTTGATGTCGTCCGCTGCAGGACTGATTCGACCTGCAGCGGACAAACGTCTTAAGCCAAGTACTTGGGATCGGTGTGCACTTGTTCAAGCGGCTCTTCTTCAAGAGCAGGAAGTTCCGGACGGGGACGGCCGGGGTACTTGACTGCCTCGTAAGAAACCGGCTGGCACAGGGCAGGGTCCGTATGCACTTGGGTTAATCCGGCCTTGGCGAGATTTTCTTCGAGACCCACGGCAATTTCCGCCTGATGCGGCTCTGCCTGCATCTCGACAGAGAGCGGAGCTTGCTGCGGCTCAGTGACCGGCTCAGCAGCTGCCGGCTCTTCAAGCACAGTCTCAATCTGCACAAGCTCGGGCTGCGGCGCCGTTTCAATCTGCACAAGCTCTTCGTGTTCTATAGGCTCGGCAATCGAGGGAGCTCGACCAGCACGAGGCGTTTGCTCCTGGGCGGCGACAGCCTCTTGAGCGGCAGTCTGCATTGCTTCAGGCGAGGTTTCGATCTGCACGAGCGACTCGCTCTGAGCTTGCTCCTCAGTGCGGGTTTCGGGTTGCTCGGCCTGCTCAGCATTCTGCGCGGGTGCAGAGGCGGGCTGCTGCGCTGCATCAGATGCCGGCGATTGAACCTGAGCTTCGGGCTGATCTTCAGCCGGCGCTAAAGCCTGCGTCTCGATTTGAGTCAGAGGCTCGCCGTCTTGTGCAGCAGCGGCAGCTTCCTTAACGACGTCCATGGCAACCGGAGCCACTGCGGCCGTTACGGTTGTTGCTTCGGCCGCGCGCGTTGCGCGGCGGCGGCGACGAGGACGACGGCGGCGGCTGTCGCTTTCGATGACGGGTTCCGCATCATTTTCGGGCGCATCCGACATGATCTCAAGCAAATCCTCAGAGGCGGCCGGCACTTGCTGCTGAGCTTCAGGCGCAGGTTCAAATGCATCAGCGACGGCTTGAGCAAGGGGAGCTTCCGCGGGCGTAGCTGCATCATCCGCAGCGGCTTCAGCCTTTTCCTGAGGCTTTTTCTGCCGACGTTCTCCGCGGCCGCGGCGCTGCGGCTCGGCTTTGCTCGGCTGAGGCGCAGCGGGCGTTTCTTCGGGTTTGGCTTCAAGCTGTGTCTGATCAGCTTCAACGTCTTGCGAGACAGCAGGTTCAGACGGGGCGCTTTGCGTTTGCTGCTGGCTGAGTTCGAGCTTTGCTTCCTCGACGGTTTCGGCAGCTGCGGCAGGTTCTTCACGGCGCGGACGGCGAGTGCGGCGCGCACGCTTTTCCTCCGTGCGGACGGCTTCGTCGTTCAAAGCCTTGGGAGCTTCTGCTGCGGTCTCGTTTTTAAGCGCAGGCTCGGCATCATCTCGCGCCGGACGGGCACGACGTTCGCCGCGCATGCTTCTGCGCTTTTCTGCCGATCTTTCCGAGCGCATTTCATCGCGCACGCGGCGGCCTTTGCCGCGGCGATCTCCGCGGGCAGGCTTCTTTTCCGTCTTTTTGACTTCAGACTTCTGTTCCTGCTCGCCGCCGAAACCGAAGAACGCCAGCAGCTTGGCAAAGAAGCCTTTAGAGGTTTGGGTTTCCTCTTGCTTGGCTTCATTTCTGGGCGTGTGAACGGGAGCCACTTCCTGGGGCAGCACATTCTTGATGACCGGCACCTGCTTGGGCCGCTGAGGCTTGTCCTCGCTGGCCGATTTGAGCGCGTAGGGATCATCGGCAACGGGAGAGAGGTCTTCAGCGCGCTTGTAGCTGGCGAGGTCGTCGTCGAGACGCTCGTCGTCGCTGCGCAGTCGTTCGATATGGTAGTGCGGCGTTTCCAATGAAGTATTCGGAATGAGCACCACGGGAATTCTGAAGCGCTGCTCGATTTTTGCAATTTCCGAGCGTTTTTCGTTGAGGATGAAGGTTGCCACGTCGACCGGCACCTGCGCGTGGAGCGCTCCAGTGCCTTCCTTGGCGGCCTCTTCCTGAAGAATGCGCAGGACCTGAAGAGCGCTGCTTTCGGTGTCGCGAATGACGCCTACGCCGTTGCAGCGCGGGCAGGTGATGTGGCTGCCTTCGGACAGAGACGGGCGCAGACGCTGGCGTGAGAGCTCCATCAAGCCGAAGCGGCTGATTCGGCCGATCTGCACGCGGGCGCGATCGGGATGAATGGCTTCCTTGAGCTGCTGTTCGATCTGCCGCTGGTTTTTCACCTCGCTCATGTCGATGAAGTCGATCACAATCAGGCCGCCGAGATCGCGCAGCCGCATCTGGCGGGCAACTTCATCAGCTGCTTCAAGGTTGGTGCGCAGGGCCGTTTCCTCAATGTCGGCGCCGCGCGTTGCACGAGCCGAGTTGACGTCGACGGCAACAAGAGCCTCCGTGTGATCGATCACGATTGCGCCGCCCGAGGGCAGGGGAACTGTGCGCGAGTAGGCCGTCTCAATCTGGTGTTCGATCTGAAAGCGCGAAAACAGCGGCGTTTCGTCGCGGTAGCGCTTGACGCGGGAAACCATGTCGGGCATGACGTGAGCCATGAACTGACGGGCCTGGTCATAGATGTCGTCGGTGTCGACGAGGATTTCACCGATGTCGGGCTGGAAATAGTCGCGAATGGCGCGAATGACCAGATTGCTTTCTTCAACAATGAGGAAAGGAGCGGGGTTAGCACGCTTGAGAGGCTTGCCGTCGCGCACCGATTCGGTGCAGTAATGCGTCGTGCTGCGGCCGCGTTCATTGACCGTGTACTCGTACTGCGGCGTTGCTGCTTCGCTGATGGCGTTCCAGAGCTTGAGCAGGTAGTTCAAGTCCCACTGCAGTTCTTCGACAGTTCGGCCGATGCCTGCCGTGCGGGCAATGGTGCTCATCCCTGCGGGCAGATCAAGCTGCTCCATGGCTTCACGCAGTTCCTGCCGTTCTTCGCCTTCAATGCGGCGCGAGACGCCGCCGCCGCGCGGGTTGTTGGGCATCAAGACGAGGTAGCGGCCTGCCAGGCTGATGAAGGTGGTAAGCGCGGCGCCTTTGTTGCCGCGTTCTTCTTTTTCAACCTGAACGATAAGTTCTTGGCCTTCGCTGAGCGCCTCGCGAATGGTCGCGGTGCGCACGTCGACGCCTTCTTTGAAGTAGCTGCGCGAGATTTCCTTAAAGGGAAGAAAGCCGTGGCGTTCTTCGCCGTAATCGATGAAGCAGGCTTCAAGAGACGGCTCGATGCGGGTGATGATGCCCTTGTAGATATTGGATTTGCGCTGTTCACGGCCAGCCGTTTCGATGTCGATGTCGATGAGCTTCTGACCGTCAACAATGCCCACACGTGTTTCCTCTGCGTGGGTTGCGTTAAAAAGCATGCGTTTCAATTTGGCACTCCTGGCTCGGCCGCCACTGACGCGGGCGACCGTCTTAACGTGCCGGCAAAGAAACAATCAGCCTTTTGAGACGAGCCTCAGGATGTAGGCGTGCATGAAGCGTCGAGGCATGGCAGAAGACCCGCACGCAATGCTGCTGCAGGTTCTTTGCTGCCTGGACGCAGGCGAAAGCCGGGATATTTCTTCAGTTTGTGTCGGTCGGGCCGATCAAGCGGCACGACGCCGTGAGGAGAGCACAAAACATCGCCAAGACGCACAATCGGGCGTCCGCGGAATTCAAGGTCGTTCAAGCAAGGATGACCTTTGACAGCTCGATCCCCCACAAGGCTGAGGAGCTTTCGGTTAAGCACGCGGGCTGCGCACGAACGCGCCATCGTCTCGCGCGTCAAACCGAGAATTTCGGCGACGAGCGCGAGGGCAAGCGTCATAAATGCATTGTCGTGCGTCAGCATGTATCCGTTACTTCAAACTCAAAAGGCAGAATTTCTCTGCCGGCAGCTGCTCTTGTCCAATATGCAGACAAGGCAGGGCATTTGCCCGGCAGGCAGATCGCCGCGTCCATCGTCTCTGCATCCAGAGCACTTGTTTCGTGCTTCTATGGATGCTCGGAGCAAAATTTCTTCTCAAGGGCGCAACGCCTGCTTGTTCGGGCGTTGATGAAACTGTTTTCTCCAGCCGCAGATTCTCAGACTTGCCGCAACCACGCGCGGCAGTATCCGGTCGGCGACCGTTCGCCGCTTGGCTGTGGATGCGCTTTTTGCTCAAAACTGAGGCAAACGCGCACAAAGCGGCGGCCCGCAGTCAGGCTAAAATGCCTTTCCCGGGCTTGTAAACTGGCGCAGGCCGTCGGCCTGCAACCGTTCTGCAAGCGTAGAAGTATATATCGTTATGACTCTAAATGCTCAACCCGAACCCATGAGATCATGCGCACTCAAGCAGCTTGATCTCAATCGCGTCAATTACGTTGAAATTGACGAGGCTGCCGCCGGGCAGCGCTTGGACAATTTTCTGATCAAAATACTCAAGGGCGTCCCCAAAAGCCATGTCTACCGCATCGTGCGGGCAGGGGAAGTGCGCGTCAATAAAAAAAGAGCCTCAGTTCAGGATCGGCTTGATGCTGGAGATGTCGTGCGCCTGCCGCCCGTTCGCGTCGAAAAGACGGCGCAGGCCGAGCGCAAGGTTCCTCTTTTGACGCCCGAGGAGCTGCCAGTGCTTTATGAAGACCGTGACATTCTCATTGTGAACAAGCCGGCAGGGCTGGCAGCCCATGGCGGCTCCGGCATTGATTTTGGTCTCATCGAAAGACTCCGTGCGCAGCGCCCCGATGCTCCTTTCCTGGAACGGGCGCATGGGCTCGATCGCGACACATCAGGAGCGCTGATCAGCTGCAAGACTCGAAAAGCGCTGGTGCGCATTCATGAGATGCAGCGCGAAGGGAGAATCGTCAAGCATTATCGGCTGCTTGTTGCAGGCGACTGGGTCAACGAAAGACAGCATGTGCGGCTGCCGCTGGCGAAATACACGCTTGCCAGCGGCGAAAGGCGCGTGCGCGTAGACGCCGAGCACGGACTCAAGGCGCATACGATTTTTACGGTTCTCGAGCGCTTCGGCCAGGTGACGTATCTTGATGCCGAGCTCAAAACCGGACGGACCCATCAGATTCGCGTGCATGCGGCAGAAACCGGCTTTGCTCTTGTGGGCGACGAGAAATACGGCGACTACGGCTTTAACGCTGCCGTGAAAAAGGGATTGCTCGGAAAAAGCTTTTCGCGCATGTTTCTGCACGCCTATCGTCTTGACTTCGTGCATCCGGTTTTGGGAGAACCGATGACGGTGGTCGCTGCGCTGCCCGAACCCCTTGACTCGCTTCTGAAGGTGCTGCAGCAACAGAAAAAGGCTTAGTCATGACGGCAAAACAATACGGACTGTACGTTTTTGATTGGGATGGGACGGTCATGGATACGACCGGACTCATTGCCCGAGGCATTCAGCAGGCGGCAAAAACTCTGGGCCTGAAAGTTCCTTCGCTTGAGACGGCTCGATCGGTCATCGGCCTGGGGATGGCCGACACCATGCGCATCGTCAACCCCGACTGCCCTTATGAGCGCTGGGATGAATATCTGCAGGCTTATAAGAGCTGGTACATCAAGCGCGAAGCCGCCGTCGAGGTGATGGCAGGACTTCGGGAGCTGCTCGAAGAAATGAACTCGCAAGGCATGCGTCTTGCAGTTGCTACGGGAAAGTCGAGAGCCGGACTCAACCGCGTCTTTGCGCTCACGGGCATCGAGCACCTCTTTGAGGAAACCATTACGGCCGACGAGTCATTCTCCAAGCCCAACCCGGCCATGCTTTTTGAGCTTTCCGACAGAACAGGCGTGGAACCCGACAAAATGGTGATGGTCGGCGATACGGTGCACGATCTGCAGCTTGCGCAAAATGCAGGAGCTCAGGCTGTCGGCGTCACCTGGGGAGCATGCGCCAGACGGGATTTGGAAAAGCTGCCGCACGTCGCCGTCGTTGACACGGTTGAAGAACTGCGCAGCTTGTTTTTGGGCTGAGAAAAATGTTCCGAGCGCCGACGCATCTAGCTTGCGGAGCGGCTGCGTGCTTTGCCGCGAGCCGAGCCGACGCCAGAGGCCGACTGGATTGCGTGCGGCTTTTTGGCCTTTCGCCCCTGATTGAGAGCAGATCTTGCGGCAGACCGATGCGGACTTTTTGATGCAGAGGGTTCTGCGAGTACGGCAAAAACCGTGGGAAGCTTGGGAAGAGTTCCTAAAAGCTCCTTCCACTGCCGGGCTGTTTTGGTGCGGATGGATTCTTCCTTTCCGGTGACGTCGACGGCCACGGTGATCCGCGTGGAAGCAGAAAAAACGTCGGTCATGCTCTCAAGCAGCCGGTTGTTGCGATAGGGAGTCTCAATAAAAAGCTGCGTTTCGCCCAAGCGGCTGGCCGCTTCGAGTTCACTGAGCGCTTGGGTGCGGTCGCTGTTGTCGATCGGCAGGTAGCCCAGAAAGCGAAACCGCTGACCATTCATGCCGCTGGCCATCAGCGTGAGCAGAATCGAGCACGGTCCGATCATGGGACGCACGCGTATTCCCATGGCTTCGGCGCGCGCAACGATCACGGCTCCGGGATCGGCAACGGCCGGACATCCGGACTCGGAAACAATGGCCGTATCTGCGCCGGCCGCCACCGGTTCAAGCCAGGCAGTCAACAGCGAGAGGTCGGGATCGTGTCCTATTTCAATGATTTCGAGCTCTGCAATAGGCAGCGGGTGAGAAATGCTCTTGAGAAAAGCCCGTGCCGAACGGGCATTCTCGGCAAGAAAGCGTCTGCAGCTGCGAGCAGCCGCAATCGAATCGGGGGCAAGAGAACCGCTGCCGGCCGTCGGGCTGATGCGGTTGGGAATCAGGTAAAGGGTGCCGCTCATACTGTAAATGTGCTCAAGCCGACAGTCCCTTGACGGCAAAAATGCCTGCCCGGGCAAGCATGCCCGTGAGCCGCATCAGAGGCAGTCCGATGAGGCTTGTGGGATCGTCGCTGGAGACCGATTCCATTAGTGCAATGCCCAGCCGCTCAATCTTGGCGCTGCCGGCGCAGTCATACGGTTCTTCGCGGCGCAGGTAGTCCTCGATGGCTTCGGCCGAGAGCGCGCGCATGGTGATGATCGTGTCGCTTACCGTCTCTTCAAGCGTGCCGTCGGCATGCACGACGCATACGGCGGTATGAAAAACGACTTTCTTGCCCTGCATTCGGCTGAGCTGCTCGAAGGCGCGCTCGAAAGTGCCTGGTTTTCCCAGTGCGCAGCCCTGCAGGTCGCAGACTTGATCCGAACCGATCACCACGGCGCCGGGATTGGCGGCGGCGACGGCTTGGGCTTTGGCGCGCGCAAGCCGGCGGGCAAGCTCAACGGGGGCTTCGCCTTCGAGGGCAGTTTCATCAACGTCAGGGCTCATGGTGCGGTAGTCCACGCCCAGACGGTCCAAAAGTTCACGGCGATATCGGGAAGAAGACGCCAGGATAAGTTCAGGATTTGACATAATGCGCAAATTCTACGTGATTGACTCTCAAAGAGAACGGTGCCTTTATGCAGTACACGGATATTTTTGAACTTTCGCGCGCCAGAGCTGAAATTTGCGGAACTTTTGCGGGCAGCGATCTGCCTGCGCTGATGTCCATGCTTGATGAGGAAATGGGCGAGGCTTCCGTGAGCTGGCGGGCGCAGGGCACGGCCGGACGCAACGATCTGCCAGGGGCCGATCTTGAGCTTTGCGCCCGCATACAGACGCGCTGCGTGCGCTGCGGCGAACCGGTCGTCATCGAAATCGACAAAGTTGTTCCGTTTCTGTTTGTGCAAAACGAAAAAGAGGCAAACGACATCCCCATCGAAGAAGACGGCGACTATGAGATAGTCGTCGGATCGCGCAAATTTGATCTGGCTGCCTGGGTTGAAGAAGAGCTGATTCTATCGCTTCCTGTTTTTGCCCAGCACGACGACTGCCAGCCCGATCAAGAGCGGATGCACACCAAGCAGGTCGAGAAAAAAGAAGAGCGCGCCAGCCCCTTTGCCTGTCTTGCGGCGCTCAAGACTAAAAAATAGAGGCGCTCGGAAGCGGCCCGGACCGATCTAAAGCGGAGCCATCTTCTTCATCGCTTTGGCAATCTGGGCTTCTTCAGGCGTGAGATAACGGCTGGTCGTGCCGATCGAGGCGTGTCCCATGGCGTTTTGCACGATGTTGATGTCCATTTCTTTGAGCGCAGTCGTGGCAAACGTGTGCCGAAGCCAGTGGGTGGATCCTGCGCGCAGCTTTGCGGCGTCGGCAGCAGATTTTTCCTCTGCCTTGAGCGCTGCGGCTTCAAAGAAGTCGGTGAGCACGCGGTACAAGCCGGAGCGCGAAATGCCTTTTTGCGCATCAGCATTTTTCGAAAGGCTCGCCACCAGCGGCACGGACGGCTCGCAGGCGCGCACGCTTGGCAGCAAGCGGGCTTCAAAGTAAAGGTCGATGGCTCGGATCGTTTCTTCTGAAATCGGAAGTCTGCGCACTTTGTCGCCTTTGCCGACGATTTCAATGACTGTCATGTCCTCATCGCCGATGCGGCGGTTGACGATCCACCCGGCACAGGCGCCGATGATTTCCGAGGCCCGCATGCCCAAGCCCTTGCCGAGCGACAAAATCACGCGCATGCGCCTTTTGGAAGGCGAGTCTTCGAGCTCTTCGAGGTGTTCCATCACCTCGTCCCATTGCCGAGGCGTGAGCGAGCGGTCGGCAAAAGCGCTCGGAGCTCCCTCTCCGGCTAAGAAATGCACTTTGGTGCTCACCTGATCGAAGGGGTTAAAGCGCAGATACCCGGTCTTTGTCAGAAAACCAAAAAGAATGCGCACGACCGTCAGAGCAGTCTTGCGGCTTGAAACGCTGAGCGGCCCATTGAAGGGCCTCCAGTCTGCTGAAAGCCTTGGAGCATTTTTGGAGCCGATCCAGGCCGATTGAGGCAGATGCCATTTGCTGCTCCATTCGTGTGGTTCTTTGCGGCCGAGCTCTTCAAGCCAGACGGGATAAAGGGATGCATCCTCGGTTGAAATCGAGCTCAGCGCCTTGCCGCGCTCAAGCGTGCACCAGAGCAAAAAGCGCTCGGCTTCCTTTTTGTATTGCGAAAGCGTATTGACATTGGCGGCGCGAGCCTTAAGCCAGCTTGCGACTGCCTGAAGATCGTTTTGCGCCTCAAGGCTGCCTGGCCGGCTGCCGCGGTTGGTGCCGTTTGCGCCCGACAGATGCAGTTCGCGAGCCGGCCTCGAGAGCATCATCTGGGAGGGGCGCTGCTGCGGGAAATCATTTTCAGGCTCAGTGCACAAGCCGGACTTTCTGAGCTGTGCGTCAAAATCAATCGGTGCAGGCAGACCGGACGCGTCGTCGTCGGCTTTGTCGGCGCTGAGGCTTTCGGGGGCCATGCCCGGGGGATAAAACCGGGCAGTGATTTCTCCTATCTGCGAGCTGTGTCCGCCCAGCCAGTCGACGAGGCGCACGGCATCGTCTCTGGTCAGTCCTGGTGCAGACTTGTACCAGTTTCCTCCCAGGTTTGCGATGCACTCATAGAGGTCCTCGGCGCAGGCAATGCCAAGCGCTTCGAGCGGAGCCAGCGAGCGGCGCGCCAGGTCCGCAGGCAAAATGCCTGCAAGCGGCCGGACCGCGAAATCGTCAAAAGCAGACGTATCCAATTTGCAGAATTGCTGAATTAAAATAACTAAGTTTGAAATGCGCCTTGTGCAGGATGCATTCGCAGCACGAGGCGAAGAATCAAAAATTCGAAGAGATTATAAGTGGGAAGCCCAAAGTGACGCTTGCTGTTTTCGATATTGAGTACGAGGGTCTGCGTCGTCGTGAAACGACCTCCGGCAATCCGGCTCTGCGCGAGTCCGTTATTGGCCTTGATGCCATGCTCACCAATGCCGGCAGGGCCCTGTTCGGATATCTGGTCGAGCCCGAAGTCGACGTGCGCGCAGCTGAAGACGTCGGCTGTTTTGAAGTCGATCTTGGCTTTAATTCCAATTACGGCATGGCTCGCCGCGCCTCGCTCGCCGGCGTTGAGCAGTACATTGACCCGCAGCCGGCTGTCGTGATGCAGGCCTTGGGACTGCGGCCGAGCGATCTGGCCGACGAGAGCGAGGCGGAGCGTCCTGAAGGGTGGGTTGAAGGCCTGATTCCCTTTTTGCTGCAGCTCAACGGCCGGCACATCGACCGCGTGTTTTTGACCGGAGATCAGGTCGACGTTGAGGTGGGCGACGAACTTTTTCACATTCCGGTCAACACCTATCGCGTGATGAGGCACATTGGCGTCAGAAAAGGCCTTCAGCATCTCGTCAACGCCATTGCCGATCCCGACATTTCCCGCATTGTCTTTTATGAGCGGGGCACGCGCGAGGCAATTCTTGAGCTCGGCGCGGGAGACATTGCGGCTTTGGCGCTGATTGAGGATTTTGAGGTGCCTCTTGTCGACGAGGTGCGCACGATGGCGCTGGCCTTGTCTTCGCCTGTTTTCCGCAACGACGACTACTGGACCTTTACGGATGGCCTGCAGACGATCCATGCGCAGATGCGCGACGAGGAATTTCTGCATACGATCGACAGCGGCGTCTTCGGCCTTCGGCCGGGCGAAATTCTTATCGTCAACATGCATGTGACGACCGTGCAGAGCGTCAGTGAGGGTTTGCGCAGCACCTACGACATCATTCGCGTGATTGACCATCGCAAGCCCGGCAAGCATATTTTGATTCCCGGCATCTGATTGCCGTACGCAGAGGATGCAAATCTTGCACGCGTGTTTCGATCTGCGCACAGCCTCAGGCATGGCAAGCCGCTTCAAGACGCTTTGTCTTTGCTTTCTGAGTCTGGCGCTGTGCGCGCCCGCATCAGCTCAGAGTGCTTTGCCGGCAGTTGCCTCTGAAAATGGGCGAAATGCCGTACAAGCCGCGCCGCTCGAGGCTGGCTCGCAGACTGCGCAGTCTGAGGCCGAGCAGTTTTTCAGCAAGCCGATGCGCGTGGGCGTTCAGTTTGAATTTCTGGACTACAACCATGGTCAGGCGTATCAGCGCACGCGCGAGCAGCTTTCTCGGACATTCGGCATAAAAAATGTCGTATTTGTTCCGCTCAATGTTGAAGAACTCGTCAACGCCATCACCGACGCTTCTGTTGATTTTCTGATTCTTGACGCAGGCTTTTACACGCGCTACGAGACCACCAACGGTCTGAGGGCCGTGGCCTCTGTGTGGCCGTTGTCTTCGGCAGATCCTTCGGTCGGCACAGGGTCGCTTTTCATTGCGCGCTCTTCGGACGATACGATACTGACGCCGAAGGATTTGGTCGGAAAAACGATTGCCGCCTACTACCCCAAGAGCTTTACGGGCTATCTGGCAGGATTGAGAGATCTTTATCAGCGCGGCGTCGTCATTGAATCACTAGAAGACAAGGTGATTTTTGTTGGTCCCGAGCCGGAGCTTGTTGCCGAAGCAGTCTCAAGCGGCAGGGCCGATGCCGGCATTTTGCCTGCGTGTGAGTTTGAGCGGCTGGCCAATGAAGAGCATTTGGATCGATCCCTGTTTCATTTGATCGGTCTGCGCGACGACGGGCTGTATCAGTGCGCGCACTCCACAGAGCTTTACCCGAGCTTTTATTTCGCGGCTCTGGCTGGAACGAGCCAGGTTCTTCACAAGGCTGTAGGCACGTCGCTTTTTACGATGAAGGGCGGCATTGAAGCCGTCGATTGGAGCCTTCCCGCTTCCAATCGCGCCGTGCATGATCTTTTGTTCGACCTCAAGATCGGACCTTATGCCAATCTGGCGGCTTGGAGGTTGTCGACATTTGCCAAGGAGCAGTCGACGACGGTGATGATCTTTCTCGGGGCTTGCTTTTTGGTCATTTTTTATGCCGGCTCGCTTTCGGTGCTCGTGCGCCGGCGCACGAAGCTGCTCGATCAGGCGATTGCCGATCGTGAAAGAATAGAAAGGGAAGCGGCAGCTTCCCGCGATCACATTGCCAACCTGGAGCGAACGGGAATCGTCGGTCAGATGTCGACGATGATCGCCCATGAACTCAAGCAGCCGCTGGGAGCCATCACGAATTTCGCCAACGGACTGTTGCGCCGCGCCAGACGAGGCAAGATCGATCCCCAGATGCTTGCTGAGGTTCTTGAAGAAATCGTCGAGCAGGGAACGCGCGCAAGCGAAATCGTCAACCGTGTGCGGGCCTATGCCAAGCACCAGACGCCCAAGCTTGCAATGGAGGACATGAGCGTAGCGATCAACCGCGCCATTGAGGCCTTTACGCGCTCGCGCCGCACCAATGCCGTGATCGACAAGCATGTCATGTCGTATCTCTGGGCGGATATCGACGGCTGGGAAATTGAGCTTGCCGTGCTGAATCTCCTGAAGAACGCTGCCGATGCTCTGGAGGGGTATGACGATGCGCGCATCCGGGTCGAGGTGCGCCCTGAGGACCGCTTTTGGCGCATTGAGGTTTCCGACAACGGCGCGAAGCTTACGCAGCACGACGTTGACCGCTTCATGCTGCCGTTGGTGACATCCAAGGAAAATGGTTTGGGGCTTGGCATATCGATTGTTTCAAATATTGCCGAGCGGCATCACGGCCGAGTAATTGGCCTGGCCAATCCCGAACGAGGCGTGACGATCTGTCTAGATATTCCCAGAGCAGTGATGCCTGAGCACACGGCGATTTAAGTGCGGCCCGAAAGCAAATGCGGTTTTGGGAGAAAGTAGGGGCTGCAAGCTTTTTCAGGCAGGTGCCGCGCAAGCAAAATCGCCGTGTCTCGTCCATAATTGCAGGTTAGGTATTCAATGCGCCGCACAGCAAAGTTCGAGCCGCAAAAAGCTCTTTTTCGCGTCTCTTCCTGCGCTGACAACGGTATTTGTAAAACAACCGGCGATCCTCAGATTCTCGTCGGTTTCTTTTGGAAAAGAGAAAACAATGTCTCAAACGATTCTGCAAAGCGTTCCCGTCGGCAAAAAGGTCGGCATTGCGTTTTCGGGCGGCCTCGACACCAGTGCTGCTCTGCGCTGGATGAAGAACAAGGGTGCGTTCCCCTATGCTTATACGGCCAATCTCGGCCAGCCCGATGAGGACGACTATGAGGCGATCCCCCGCCGAGCCATGGAGTACGGCGCTGAAAATGCTCGCCTCATCGACTGCCGTCCGCAGCTCGTTGCCGAAGGCATTGCAGCCATCCAGTCCGGCGCTTTCCATATTTCGACGGCCGGCGCTACGTACTTCAACACGACTCCGCTTGGACGCGCCGTCACCGGCACGATGCTGGTGGCCGCCATGCGCGAAGACGGCGTCGACATCTGGGGCGACGGCTCGACCTACAAGGGAAATGACATTGAGCGTTTCTACCGCTACGGTCTGCTGGTCAACCCCAACCTCAAGATCTACAAGCCCTGGCTCGATACGCAGTTTATTTCTGAGCTCGGCGGCCGCGCTGAGATGAGCGCGTTTCTCAACGCCGAGGGCTTTGCCTACCGCATGAAGGCCGAAAAGGCCTATTCGACCGACTCCAACATGCTCGGCGCCACGCACGAGGCTAAGGATCTTGAACAGCTCTCGACGTCAATGAAGATCGTCGAGCCGATCATGGGCGTTGCCTTCTGGGATCAGAACGTGGAGATTGCTCCCGAAGAAGTGACGGTGCGCTTTGAAGAAGGTCAGCCCGTGGCGCTCAACGGCAAGGAATTCCCCAACCCGGTGGAACTCATGTACGAAGCAAACCGCATCGGCGGACGCCACGGTTTGGGCATGAGCGATCAGATCGAAAACCGCATCATTGAGGCCAAGAGCCGCGGCATCTACGAGGCTCCGGGCATGGCGCTGCTTTACATTGCCTACGAGCGCCTCATTTCCGGCATTCACAACGAAGATACCATCGAGCAGTACCACATCAACGGACGCAAGCTCGGTCGTCTGCTCTACCAGGGCCGTTGGTTCGACAGTCAGGCCATCATGCTGCGCGAAAGCGCCATGCGCTGGGTCGCTCGTCCGATCACGGGCGAAGTGACGCTTGAACTGCGCCGCGGCAACGACTACACGGTTCTCGACACCCGTTCGCCCAACCTGACCTATGAGCCGGAACGCCTGACGATGGAAAAGGGCGATTCGATGTTCACGGCGGTCGACCGCATTGGTCAGCTGACGATGCGCAACCTCGACATTACCGATACGCGCGCCAAGTTGCAGACCTATGCCAAGACTGGCTTGCTCTCGGGCGGCGAAGGTTCCGTCGTTCCGATGCTCACCGGCAAGAAGAAGGACTAAGAGAACTTCTGACAACAGGAAAAAAGATCAGGCTCGCGCTCTCTGAGCGCGACGGCTTGGTCTAAACTCAAAGCCCTGCGGCGTGCAGCGACATCTGCTTTGCGCCGGAGGGCTTTCTTTGTCTGGATCCTGTGAAACGGCGCGCCGTGCAGGAGCATAAAAATTTTTTTGCAGATTTTGCAGTGGTAAAAAAAGAAATGGCAGCAACAAAGTATTCCGATCATGATGCAGGCGACAGCGCCTACACGCATAGCGCCGAACGCGTCAAGCTGAGCGTTCTCGGGCTGGCCGTCGTGCTCACTTTAGGCTTTTCAGCTGTCGAACTTGTCGGCGGCTATTACGCCAATTCGCTTGCTTTGATCGGCGACGCCGGCCATATGGCGACCGACTCGGCAAGTCTTTTGTTCGC
Source organism: uncultured Duodenibacillus sp. (assembly GCA_944390715.1). Lineage (GTDB taxonomy): Bacteria > Pseudomonadota > Gammaproteobacteria > Burkholderiales > Burkholderiaceae_F > Duodenibacillus. The sequence goes on from CALXQS010000011.1 coordinate 22,452, forward strand.
GCTCATTGCAAATCTGATTTCGCGCAAGGGGGTTGATGCGGGTCACAGCTTCGGGCACGGCCGCATCGAGGTGCTTGCGGCGTTTCTAAACGGATTGGTCATGCTTGGCGTTGTCGGCTGGATCTGCTACGAGGCTGTAGGCCGATTGGAAAACCCGCCGGCCGTGGCTGGCGGATCGGTCATGGCCGTGGCGGTTGTCGGCTTGCTGATCAACATCGGCGTGGCCTGGTCGCTGTCGCGGGACAAGAAAAACGTCAACACAAGAGCCGCGCTGCTGCATGTGATGGGAGACTTGCTCGGTTCTGTTGCCGCAATTGCAGCCGGCGCGTTGGTTTATTTCGGCGGCGAACGCTTTTGTCTTGCCGATCCGATTCTGTCTTTTTTCGTCGCGGCTCTCGTGCTTCACGGCACGTGGGGCGTGCTTAAGGAGTCAAGCGCCGTGCTGCTTGATGCCGTACCCGAAAACGTCAATTATTTTGATGTGGGCGATGCACTGAGCTCAATTGAGGGGGTTGTTAAAACGCACGATTTGCACGTCTGGATGCTGGCGCCAGGGCACGGCGCCGTGAGTGCCCATTTGGTGATGGAAGACGACGTCGATTGGAGACGGGTGCTCAATGAGGCGAGATCAAAAATCGAGCAGGAGTTCGGCATCGACCACATCACGCTGCAGCCGGAGTGGAGCAGCGGCGCAAGCAGCTGGGAGTGCGCGCACGGCGTGTGCGCAGCCAAAAGCCGCAGCGCAGCCGCCCGGAACAACTGACAGGCTGAAATGCTACAGTCGGTTTGCAGAGCTACTTTCCACGAGAGGACTTCATGCAGGACATTTTGATCAACTGCTCGCCGCGCGAAACTCGCGTTGCTGTTCTCATTGACGGCATTCTGGAAGATTTGCACATTGAGCGGGCAGCCAATAGAGGACTGGTCGGCAACATATATATGGGTCGGGTGCTGCGCGTGCTGCCGGGAATGCAGTCTGCCTTCGTCGACATCGGCCTTGAAAGAACAGCTTTTCTGCACATCCTCGATATTGAGGGAGCCAGGCTCGAAGCAGGCGAGTACAAGCCCATCGAAAAGCTGCTGACTGACGGTCAGCGTCTGCTTGTGCAGGTGGCCAAGGACCCGATCGGCACCAAGGGGGCGCGCCTGACGACCACGATTTCACTGGCAGGCCGCAAGCTTGTGTACCTGCCCCAGGACGCTCATGTCGGCGTCAGCCAGCGCATTGAGGACGAACAAAGGCGCGAGCACCTGCGCCAACAGTGCATGCGACTGCGGCCTGCAGAAGAAAAGGGCGGCTATATTGTTCGAACCTGCGCTGAAGAAAGTGCGTTTGACGAGGAGCTGCTCGAAGACATGCGCTATCTGAGCGCGCTTTGGAAGACGATCAAGACGGCTGCCGACAAGTCTCCCGCACCTAGTCTTTTGTATGAGGATCTGCCGCTAGCCAAACGCGTGCTGCGCGACATGGTGCAGGCAGACACGACGCATGTCTACGTCGACAGCCGACAGACCTTTGAGGCGCTCGGCGAATTTGCGCAGAAGTTTGTCCCCTCGGCGCAGGGCCTTTTGCAGCACTACAAGGCCGAACGCCCCTTGTTTGAGGCCTACGGCGTCGACGACGAAATCGAAAAGGCGTTGGGGCGCCGCGTGCCGCTTAAGTCCGGCGGCTATCTGGTGGTGGATCAGACGGAGGCCATGACCACGATTGACGTCAATACCGGAGGATTTGTCGGCAAACGGGATTTTTCCCAAACGGTGTTCAAGACCAACCTGGAGGCGGCGCAGACCATTGCTCGGCAGCTGCGGCTCAGAAACCTGGGCGGCATCATCATCATCGACTTCATTGACATGGCTTGCGACGAGCACCGTGCGGCAGTGCTTGCAGAACTGCGGCGCGCAGCCAGCACAGATCGAACAAAGCTCACGATTTCTGAATTCACGGAGCTCGGACTCGTCGAGATGACGCGCAAGCGTACGCGCGAGAGTCTGGCGCATGTCTTATGCGAGCCGTGCCCAGTCTGCGGAGGCAGGGGAGAAATCAAGACCGCGCGCACGGTCTGCTACGAGATCATGCGTGAGATTGTGCGCGTCTACCGCCAGTATCGGGATGCACGATCATTTAAAGTGCTCGCCAGCCAGACGGTGATTGATGCTTTTTTGGACGAGGAGTCGGCGGCGCTGAACCTTCTGCAGGATTTTGTAGAAAAGCCGGTCAGTCTGGAAGTTGAGCCTGTCTACACGCAGGAACAGTACGACGTCGTCATTCTTTAGTGCGTGCATGCAATCTTGAGCGCGCCCGCTCGGCGGAGCAGGCAAAAAAACAGCCTGACCAGGGAAATGAGTCAGGCTTGAAGAAATGCAGCAAACTTCAATGCTCGCTTTCGAAGAGGGAGGGCTTCGAAAACGGCCCCTCGGGAGTTTGCTGCACAGGGAGGCAACCAGGCTGTCGCCTACTGCACTACGCACTTTATCTTATTTCTCATAGTTTTTGGGTATTTTCTCATAGGTAAAATCACCTAGAAAAACAGCACAATTATTACAGAAAAATTTTGTTGCAAATCTAGAGGAAATTGCATTCAATGCCCTTGGCAAAAGCCAAAAACTGCTGGCTTCGCGCGGCTGATGCGCTTTCAAGCCGCGCATATATTCACAATATATTGTGCGTGGCAAATAAATGTATCGCTAGGGGTGGTATATTGAGCCTCTCGGTTTGGACTATTGCCAAAAGGGCAGAGGCTTTGATATCTTGCACAGGCGACTCGTCTTTGCGCAGGCTCTGCTTTTACGGTGAAAACAAATATCGGCGTACGGACAGCCGCAGAGAACGCAAGGATTCATTCATACAAGCAAAGGAGCAAGCAGACAATGGCGTCGGAGCTCAAATATCTCATCAAGCGCGACGGCTCGGTCAAGGATTTCGATTCGAGCAAGATTGCGCGCGCAATTGAACGTGCAGGCAAGGCAACTGGCGAATTCGGTGCTGTGCGCGCCGAGGAAATTACCGATCAGCTGGTGCTGCCCAAGCTGCGCGAACTCAATGTCTCGACTCCGCATATTGAAGAGATTCAGGACGCCGTTGAGCATGCGCTTTTCGATGCCGGGTTTTTCAAGACGCTTCGAGCCTACATCGTCTACCGCGAGCAGCGCGCCAAGAGCCGTGATGCCAAAAAGAGCTGGGTTGACGTCGAATCTTCGATCAACGAGTATCTCGATCAGGTCGACTGGCGCGTCAACGCCAACGCCAATCAGGGCTACAGTCTGGGCGGGCTGATTCTCAATGTTTCGGGCAAAGTGATCGCCAACTATTGGCTCAACTACATCTATACGACCGAGATCGGACTTGCGCACCGCAATGCAGATTTCCACATTCACGATCTTGACATGCTTTCGGGCTACTGCGCGGGATGGAGTCTGCGCACGCTTCTCAACGAAGGCTTCAACGGCGTGCCGGGGAAGGTGGAGGCTGCAGCTCCCAAGCATCTTTCTTCGGCGACTGGTCAGATTGTGAACTTTCTGGGCACGATGCAAAACGAATGGGCGGGGGCTCAGGCCTTCAGCTCGTTTGATACCTACATGGCTCCCTTCATCCGCAAGGACAATTCGAGCTATGAGGAGGTTCTGCAGTGCATGCAGGAGATGATCTACAACCTCAACGTGCCCAGCCGCTGGGGTACGCAGACGCCGTTTACCAACCTGACGTTTGACTGGACGTGTCCTGAAGATCTCAAAGGACAGCATCCGTTGATCGGCGGCGAGGAAATGCCCTTTACGTACGGCGAGCTGCAGCGCGAAATGGACATGATCAACCGCGCCTACATCGAAGTCATGATGAAGGGAGACGCCAAGGGGCGCGTGTTCACATTCCCGATTCCGACCTACAACATCACGCCGGATTTTGATTGGGACAGTCCCAACGTGCTACCCCTTTTTGAGATGACGGCGCGCTATGGGCTGCCGTATTTCCAGAATTTCATCAATTCTGAGCTCAAGCCCAACATGATCCGCTCTATGTGCTGCCGGCTGCAGCTTGATCTTCGTGAACTCTTAAAGCGCGGCAACGGTTTGTTTGGTTCTGCCGAGCAGACCGGATCGCTCGGCGTGGTGACGATCAACTGCGCACGCTTGGGCTATCTCTTCAAGGGCAACGAGCAGGCGCTCTATGCCCGGCTCGATCATCTGCTTGATTTGGCCAAGCAATCGCTTGAAATCAAGCGCAAGGTGATTCAGCACCATATTGATCAGGGGCTCTTCCCGTACACCAAGCGCTATCTCGGCACGCTGAGAAATCACTTCTCAACGATCGGCGTCAACGGCATCAATGAAATGATCCGCAACTTCTTTGACGATGAGTACGACATCACTGATGATGTCGGACACGGCTTTGCTCTTAAGCTTCTGGACCACGTGCGCTCGCGGCTCGTTGAATTTCAGACTGAGACCGACCATATGTACAACCTTGAGGCAACGCCGGCTGAAGGGACGACCTATCGATTTGCCAAAGAAGACAAGAAGCGCTTCCCGGATATCCTGCAGGCAGGCACTGCGAGCAATCCTTACTACACCAACTCGTCGCAGCTGCCCGTCGGCTATACCGACGATCCTTTCGAGGCGCTTGAGATGCAGGAAGATCTGCAGAAGAAGTACACGGGCGGAACGGTGCTGCATCTTTACATGAATGAAGCGATCAGTTCTGCCGAGGCGTGTCGCGATCTTGTCCGCCGCACGCTGACGCGCTTTGGTCTGCCCTACATCACGGTAACGCCGACATTCTCGATCTGTCCCAAGCATGGCTACCTCTCCGGCCGTCATGACTTCTGTCCGCTGTGCGACGCAGAACTCATTGCCGCCAAAAAAGCCAAGCTTGCAGCGCACCAGCGCGACAAGAGCGAGGCGCTCAAACAGACTCAGGGCGAGGCCCACGCATAGAAGGAAAATAGGATTGCCTGAGGGTCATTTCTTGATGGAAAGGCCTTGTTCATCAGGCGGTCCGTTTGATTGATCAACTTACTTTGATAGGAGGCATGAAAATGTCCCAGAATGAACAAAACGAAATCAAACTCAAGGACAGCGAACGTCAGCCCTGCGAAGTCTGGACGCGCGTGATGGGGTATCACCGTCCCGTGCAGTCCTTCAACATCGGCAAGAAGGGCGAGTTTGAAGAGCGCAAGTACTTTGTTGAATCAAAGTGCAGTTGCTCGAAGTAAAGAAATTTTCTGCGCATTTATGAGCGAGCAGTCCAATGCGGGAGCTGTTCCCGCTTCACATTTGCGCGTAGCGGCCGTTACGCCCTTTACGAGCATCGACTATCCGGGCAAGCTCTCTGCAGTCGTCTTTGTGCGCGGCTGCCCTTGGCGGTGCGTGTACTGCCACAATCCTTGGATGCAGTCGCGCACGCCGCAGCTGGGCGACGAGAGCTGGGAGCGCGTTGAAAAACTGCTCGCACGCCGCAAGGGGCTGCTCGACGCCGTGGTGTTTTCCGGCGGCGAGCCTTGCGTTGATCCCGCATTATCGAGCGCTGTTGATGTCGTCAAAAGACACGGCATGCTCGTGGGGCTGCACACGGGCGGGGCTTATCCGCGCCATCTGCGCGAGATCATTGATCGGCTCGATTGGGTCGGCCTTGACGTCAAGGCCGTTCCTGGCGACGAGGCGCATTTTCAGCGCGTCCTGCAGGTCGCCTCAGGGGGGCAGGCTTTTTTGGAATCCTACGAAATCATCAGATCCAGCGGGGTGCCTTTTGAGGCGCGAACGACCGTGCATCCCTCGCTTTTTACTGTCGACCAGATTCTTGAGACGGCAAGCTGGCTTGCTGCTCATGGAACGGAAACCTTTGCATTGCAGATCTACCGAAAAGCACCAGGACTGGAGACTGGTTTGGATCCTGTCACGGGAGACTGGCCGGGCTGTGATGTTGAAGAGCAGCTGGGGCGGCTTTTCAAACGTTTTATTCTCAGGCGCAATTAGCCTTGAGGGCGGTGATGCGGGCTGAAGCTCTGGTGATGAAACCGAGCAGCATAAATGCGGATTGGGTCAAAGCCGCCTTCGAAGCGGCCGAGCTCATTGTTAAGGCCGGACATTCGCCCCTTGCTGAGCTGATGAGTTCGATGCTTTTGGTCGTTGCTGGGTTTGAGCATCGACGTAGAAAAAATTGCCAGCCCGACGGGCGGCCGCTGGCTGTCCACTCCAGCCCGGAAGTAGAGTACGGTTCAGAGATTCTTGACTCCGGCCGCTCGCCGCAAGCTTTGCTTGCAGCTGCTTTTGCGCCGCATTCAGAAAATGTCGCCGCTTGCGGCTCCGTTCCGAATCAGAGCGTTTTTTTCGAAACAGAAAAATTTTTTATTCGACAAGCCTGACTTCAGGCCTGAGCAGCCAGACGTCTTCCTCTGGGAGTGCCGTAGGTGAGCGCGGCACGGGGACTTGCCGCAAAGTAGATGCTCCAAAAGATGGCCCAGCCGAAAAGCTGCAGCAACGAGGCCTGCGTGAGTGCAAGTTTGAAAAACCAACTCTGAAACATCGCTACGCCCGGCCCCATGACCCAGAGCATCACGATGGCTGAGCCCAGGGCATTGGGTGTTCTTTTGGCAGCAATTTGGTAGATCACGCAAACGCCGAGAAACAAGGCAAGAACTGTGGGAAGAACAGCCACTGCAGCCTGCAGCATCATTTCTTCATTGCGTGCAAGCATGAAAAAGAATTCGCTCGAGATGAAGGTCGTCTCCCAGACAGCTCGTAAAAACCAAGCGATCTGACCGACGATGAAAACCCACAGCATTCCGCCGAAGCCGCTTTTGTAGCGCGGCGAGTTGAGCGCAGCAGGCTTGGTTTTGGCGTACGAGCCGATGATCCATGTCGGGATGGCAACGACGACAATGACAAGTGCTGCAATGAATATGCTTTTCATAAGAAGAAAAATATCTTTTCCCTGCAGAAGATGCGATTGTGCCACAGCCGTGTACATGAGCTTGCTGCGGCGGGTGCAAATTTGATTCTGCGGCAAAGCGCCTTGAAGCTGCAGCGGGCAGCAGCAAGGCGAAGCATTCAAAAAATCAGATGTCAGAACGTGACATGATCGGGGTCGAGCCCCGAAAAGCCGGTTTGAGGCAGATTGTCGAGGCGCTCCATGTCCTCATCGCTCAGAGTGAAGCTGAAAAGATCCGCATTTTGCCGGCGCCGCTGAGGATTGAGCGATTTTGGCAGTGCGACGGTTCCATGCTGCAGACACCAGCGCAGTGAGATCTGAGCACTCGATACGCCGTACTTCTGGCCGAGTTCGCACAAAACCGGATGGCGAATGAGAGCTCCGCGTCCCAAAGGAGACCATGCACAGACCTGGATGCCGCGCTGCTGGCAGAACTGCACGGTCGGCTGCTGCATGTAGCCGGGGTGAAATTCAAGCTGATTGACCATCGGGGCAATATTGGCTCGAGCAAGCAGGGGCACGAGGTGGTGGATCAAAAAGTTGCTCACGCCGATGGCGCGCACTCGGCCGCTTTTGTAAATTTCTTCCATGGCGCGCCAGGTGCCCGAATTGATGCTCTGCCAGGTCATCGGTTCGCCTTTGGCGGCAGGCCAATGAATGAGATAAAGGTCGAGATACTCAAGCCCAAGCGTCTGCAGCGTCAAATCGAAAGCGGCAAGCGTTTCCTTGTATCCCCGATCAGTATTCCAGAGCTTGCTGGTGACGAAAATTTTTTCGCGCGGCAGACCGCATGTGTGCACAGCTTCGCCTACGCATCGTTCGTTGCCGTAGATGTGGGCCGTGTCGATATGCCGGTAGCCGATCTCAATTGCATCGTGAATGTGAGCAATTAGTTCGTGATCATCAGGAACCTGCCAGGTTCCCAAGCCAATGCAAGGAATTCGGACGCCGTTTGAAAGTTTGAAGCCGCTGGCAATAGTGGGCACTGTTTTTCTTTCCCCTGGTGAATTTGTCATTGTTTTCTGCGATGTCGGACCGACGGCTGCCGCCGCTGAAGCCTTTTTGGATGGAATAATTTTTTTCAGTGAAAAGGCCGATCGCGGCCTCATTGTATCAAAAGACAAATCCGTCAAATCTTAGGAATAAGATGCTCCTTTGAGAGTCTTTGTCAGGTTCTTTGAATTGCTCGAAAGACGCGCTTTTCGGAATGCGTTTTTGGGCAAAATCGTCTTGCCAAAGACTATTGCAGACTGTAGCATTCGGCAGCCGGCCTGCGGCATGACCCTCAAGCAGAAGCAGGCCGCAGCGCAGCAGTTCAACTTAGCAAAATATTTAGCCGGACATCATCATCCTATGGCAGTCGACAACATCAGCACCTTGGCCGTTTCTCTCATTGCCTGCGCGGCTGCGCTGGCGGCATTTGTCTGGCAGCTGCTGCGCAGAAAGAATAAAAAGAGCAATCAGCCCCAGGCTTCCGTCATGCGCCGCAATGATGCCGGGCATCCGCTTCCCAACGAACATCCTGCCGAGGGCGCAGTCAAAAAGCCCAAGGATGTATACGATTTTGATTCGGTGGGCGTCAAGCGCCCGACAATGCTTGCTGTCACAACCAAGCAAGAAGAGCCGTCGGCAAGTGAACTTTTTATTCAGCGTGCATTCAAGATCGATCGTGGATTTTGGCGCGAGATTGAGGTGTCTCAAAATCAAATGCGCGGCCTCGACTGCCTTTTTGCTGAAGCCAATAAGCTTGCCTGGGTGCCGGGAAGCGCTTTTGAGCGGCATATTTTTGCTGTGAGCTTTGCTCCTGCCGTTGAGCAGGCTCTCAAGCAGGGAAGTCATCCGCGCAGCAACGCAACGGCAGCAGATCTCCTGATCTGCGCAATTGATGAAACTGGAATGCAGCTTGGCCACGCAATGCGCATCGCCGGGCATGCATCAGCCGAGCCGGCGCGGGTGCAGGCTCTGTGGCGTGCGCTCAATCCCGCAGACAAGCCCCATGAGCTCGATGCCGAGCTTGCGGCCGAGATGGATGTTCTTCAGGATCGCATCGAGCATTTGTCGCAGCATGTTGCTGCGCTGACTGCGGCAGCGTGGCAGCAACGCTGTTTCCGAGTACAGGAACTGGCCCAAGAGCTTCGCGGGCAAAGAATCCAAGGGGAGTGCGGGTCTGCGGAATTTCATGTTCGGCTCGACGAGCTCGTTGAAGAGGTCAAGGCTGAGGCAGAGCGCATTGACGCGGCGGTTGCCGAGCGTTCCCGTACAGTCAGGACGATGGAAGATGCCGACGATGCGCTGCTGCACGCCATCGCCTACATGTACGTGCGCGAAATGACGATCCTCGTGCTGCGCGCTGCTGCGCTGCTGCACGTCATTGCCGGCGACACGTTCGCTCACGAAGTGAGCTGCGCCAATCACATCATGACCGATCTTGAGGCATTTACTGATGTCAAGCCGCTTCTGGCGGCGGCCTCGCGGCTGGCCCATGCGCCCTTGGAAAGTGAAGCGCACAGGGCCATGACCGACGGTGCCGTGGAACGAGCCGGCGCCATTGCCAGACATGCCCAAGAGCTTGAAAAAGTCCACGATGAGCTGTTTGCCGATCTGCGAGGCCGAGCCGCAGAACTGCAGGCTAGAGTCGACAAGTGTCTGTTGTGGCAGACGCATCCGCGTCGTTATGCCGTGAGACTCAACGACGAGGGCAGCATAGAGAAGATGTTTGTGCTTGATGCTTAGTTGTCGGCGTCAACTCAACCATTAGAAAATCGAACCGTGATTCGGCAGCAGAGCCGCCGCAGGCCGCTGCCGATATTTTTCTCCAGCAGTTCTGGTTGATTTTGACGGCCCGGACAAAGCCGGGCCGATCACAAGGCGGACAACTCTCCGTTAACGCGTGAAGTTCGCGCGCATTTCATCAAGAATGCCGGCAGCGGTCGGTGCAATATCACCGGCGGTAAAGCCGGCAAAGGAGCCTTCTGCAGCTGCTCCGTGCAGATACACAGCTCCAAGCGTTGCGCTCACCAAGTCAAACTGCTGGGCAAAGAAGGCACCGAGCATGCCGGCGAGCACGTCGCCAGAGCCTGCCGTGGCAAGCATCGCATTTCCCGTCGGATTGATCCAGGTGCGGGAACTTCTCAAGGCAATGACGCTGCCGATGCCCTTTAATACGGAGATGGCCCCGGTCTGCAGAGAAAGTTCTCGGGCTGCGCCTACGCGGTCGGCAGTCACTTTTTCCGTCGTGGTGCGCAAAATGGCGGCAGCCTCGGCCGGGTGCGGCGTGATGACGGTGTGCGCCTTGCGGGCAAGCACGGCATCCTGAAGCGTCAAATCGTCTGCGAGCATGCGCAGCGCATCGGCATCAAGAATCAGAGGAACGTTGAGGGCGATGGCCTCCCTCAGACGCGCTTTGGCTTTTGGACTAAAACCCATGCCGCAGCCTGCCACGATGCAGCTTGCTTGGGAGAGATCAATGGAGGAGGCGGCAAACATCACTTCCGGGTAGAGCATGTCGACAACCGGAGCCTTGTCGCTCATAAGCTCAACCGTCACGCGGCCGGCACCCATGATGAGCGCTGCGCGGGCTGCGAGTATGGCCGCTCCGATCGTGCCCGTTTCGCCGCCCAAAACAGCAACATGCCCATAGGTGCCTTTGTGGCTGTTTTTCAGGCGCGGTTCGCACAGATGACGAAAGTCGCTCTGATCGACGACGCCCAGCGTGGAAAGCGGCACTGATACGTCGAGTTCGTTGACTTCGACAATGCCGGAGGCGTCTGCGCCTTCGCGCATGTAGCAGCCGGCCTTGGGAGCGAGCATCGCCATGGTGATGTCCGCAGAGCAGCCTCGAATGCCGCCGGTCCAGGCTCCCGTCATGGCGTCAAGTCCGGAGGGAATGTCAATGGCAATCCGCAGCGCGCGGCGTTCGTTGAACCACATGGCGGCATCAAGGTATTCGCCGCAAAGAGCCTTTTTGAGCCCTGTTCCGAAAAGAGCATCGACGACCACGTCGGCCTTGTCGGCATTGTAGGGATCAGAAATGACCGTTCCGCCGGCGGCAGTCCAGGCCTCAAACATCATCAGCGCATCTTGTGTTTTGGGCTTGGAGCAGCCGATCAATGCGCAGGTCACGCGCTTGCCCTGATTCTTCAGAAACAAAGCGGCAGCAAAGCCGTCTCCGCCGTTGTTGCCTGGACCGCAGATGATGACGACGTGCTGTGCATCAGGCGCGACTTCAATAATTTTTTGGGCCACTGCACGACCGGCGCGGCGCATCAATTCGCCTGCAGGAAGAAGATTGTTGTAGCGGCGTTCAAGTGCCGAGAGTTCATCAAGATTGAGAATTTGCTGAGCCATAGGTGTGTAGCGGAGAAGTAAGCGGAGAATTCAGTGCCGTGCACAAAAAGCAGCAGGAGTTGGAAATTTTTTTTCCGCAGCCTGCTTTTGCCTCATGCGCTGAGAATATGACTAAAAAATGCGCATAGGATTGTAGACCACTTGCAAGGGAGCCGCCCGAGACGGAGCCGACATTCAGAGTGCAGGCATCAGCAGCTGGAAATTCTGGGAAAAGCTGTTCCCAAAACAGGCGGGCATCTCTCCTATAATCAATAGGTTGAACCGCAAGAGTCTTTTTTGCGGATTTCGCTCATCTATTTACGGTAAATCAGCTTTTTCTATGTCCAACGCATCAGTCGTCATCAGGATTCCCGGTTCGCGGGCTCTTTCGACATTTCGTGCCGAGCGTCTGCTGGCTCAGCTCAAAACCCGTTCGAGCAGCGTTGCTGCCGTCAGCGGCCGCTACATTCACTTTGTTCACGCTGAGCGTGCGCTTGAAGACGCTGAGATGAAGCGTCTTGAAACGCTTCTTGACTATGGCGATCCCGCCCAGGACGTCAAGGCCGACGTCAGTCTTTTGGTTGTGCCGCGTTTGGGAACCATCAGTCCATGGGCGTCAAAGGCAACCGACATTGTGCACAACACGGGCATAGACGCAGTGAGCCGCGTCGAGCGCGGCGTGCTGTTTGCACTGGAACTCGTGCCGGGAGCAGAACTTGCTCAAAAGGAGCTTGAGGATTTGTCCTTGCTGATGCACGACCGCATGACGGAGACCGTGCTGGCGGCAGACGCAGACCCGGCCGTTCTTTTTGCCGATGTCAAGGGAAAGCCCATGGCCGTCGTCGACGTCATCGGCGGAGGTCGACAAGCTCTTGAAGAGGCAAATGTTGAACTGGGCCTTGCGCTTGCTCCCGATGAAATCGACTATTTGATGGATGCTTTTGCCAAAGCGCGCCGCAATCCCACGGATGTCGAACTCATGATGTTTGCTCAGGCAAACTCCGAGCACTGCCGACACAAGATTTTCAATGCCAAGTTCACGATCGACGGCGTCGATCAGGACAAGACGCTCTTTGGCATGATTCGCGAGACGCACAAGAGGTCGCCGCGCGGCACGATCGTTGCGTATTCCGACAACGCGGCCGTTTTTGAAGGGCCTACCGTCACGCGTCTTTATCCTCGTCCGAGCAAGGACGATCTCTTCGGTGCGAAGTTTGAAGAGCGGCTTGAACCAGTGCATACGGTCTTTAAGGTCGAAACGCACAACCATCCGACGGCCATCAGTCCGTTCCCGGGGGCATCGACCGGTTCCGGCGGCGAAATCCGCGATGAGGGCGCAACCGGTCGCGGCGCTCGTCCAAAAGCCGGTCTGTGCGGCTTCTCGGTTTCTGCGCTCAACATCCCGGGAAGCGAACAGAGCTGGGAAAACGACAAGGATACGACGGGAGCAGACGAGGCCGGAGCAGACAAGCATTACGGCGCGCCGCAGAGAATTGCTTCTGCTTTGTCGATCATGACCGAGGGGCCGCTTGGCGCCGCCGCCTTCAACAATGAATTCGGCCGCCCCAACATTCTCGGTTATTTCCGCGTTTTTGAGTCGCGCGTGGGCGATGTGCGCTACGGCTACCATAAGCCGATCATGCTGGCGGGCGGCATTGGCAACATCCGCGAAGATCAAACGGCCAAGCATACGCTTGAGCCCGGAACGCTGCTGATCGTGCTCGGCGGTCCCGGCATGCGCATTGGCCTTGGCGGCGGAGCTGCCAGCTCGATGTCCTCGGGCTCAAATGCCGCAAGTCTTGATTTTGACAGCGTGCAGCGCGGAAATCCGGAAATGGAGCGCCGCGCTCAGGAAGTGATCGATCGCTGTTGGGCTAGCGGCGCGGACAATCCGATCCTTGCCATTCATGACATCGGTGCGGGCGGTCTGTCCAACGCCATGCCCGAGCTGGCTGATTTGTCCGGACACGGCGCGCGCCTGTCCCTGCAGCAAGTGCCCGTTGAGGAAAAGGGCATGAGTCCGCTCGAGGTCTGGTGCAATGAAAGTCAGGAGCGCTACGCCATCGCGATTGCTCCCGAGTCTCTTGAAAAGTTTGATGCTTTCTGTCATCGTGAGCGCTGCCCGTATGCCGTGCTGGGCACCATCAGCGAGGACGGCATGCTTGTCGTCGAAGGCCGCCAAGGGGAAGAGCGTGCCGTGGAAATGCCCATGGAGGTGCTCCTTGGCAAGCCTCCGCGCATGCATCGCGACGTCAAGAGCGTCAAGCGGCCTTTGAGCGACTTCAACCCTGGCTCCATGACGCTGCAGCAGGCGCTCTACAGCGTGCTGCGTCACCCGACCGTGGGCAACAAGAGCTTTTTGATTACGATCGGCGACAGAACCGTCGGCGGCTTGGTGAGCCGAGATCAGATGGTGGGACCTTGGCAGGTGCCTGTTGCCGACTGCGCGGTGACCAACGTCAACTTCACCGGTTTTGCGGGCGAAGCCATGGCCGTGGGCGAACGCACGCCTGTGGCCGTGATCGATTCGGCTGCCGCCAGCCGCATGGCAATCGGCGAGGCGATCATGAATATCGCCGCTGCCGACATTGAGCTGCCGCTTGTGAAGCTTTCGGCCAACTGGATGGCCGCTTGCGGCGCCGAAGGTGAAGATGCCAAGCTTTTTGCGGCAGTGAAGTCGGCCAGCCTTTTCTGCCAAAGTCTGGGCATTTCCATTCCCGTGGGCAAGGACTCTTGCTCAATGCGTACGGCTTGGAAAGACGGCGATCAGCAAAAGTGCGTCACGAGTCCCGTTTCGCTCATTGCCTCTGCGGCTGCCCCGGTGACCGACGTGCGGCTGACGCTCACGCCGCAGCTTCGCATGGACAAGCCTTCGGTGCTGCTTGCCTTTGATCTCGGGGCCGGCGCCAACCGCATGGGCGCTTCCATTTTGGCGCAGACGGCTCAAAGCTTCGGCTGTGAAGCTCCGGATGTTGCTGATCCTGACGTCCTTTCCAAGTTTGTTGCGCTTCTGAGAAAGCTCGCCCTTGCAGGATGCGTTTATGCCTATCACGACAGAAGCGACGGCGGTCTTGCGGCAACGTTGGCCGAAATGATGTTTGCCTCTCACTGCGGCATGAACATCAAGCTTGATCAGTTGCTTTCTGCAAGCAATAAAAATCCTTCGGCTCTGGAGACTCTTTTCAACGAAGAGCTCGGAGCTGTGCTGCAGGTGCCCGCAGACCGCATCAAGGATGTGCGTGCGGCGGCTTCGGCAGCAGGCTTGGCCTCTTATTTCGCCATCATCGGCGAACCCAACTCGAGCGACGTGCTGAGGGTGAGCGCCTACGGCGAAGAGCTTCTTGCTGAAAAGCGCACCGACATGATGGCTGCTTGGTGTGAGGTGAGCCACGCCATTGCGCGCGGCCGCGACAACCCGGCATGTGCCGACAGCGAATTTGCCGTACAGACAAGCGCTGCCGCCAGAGGTCTGTATGTTGAGACGACCTTCAATCCGGAAGATCGCGTGAGCGGCCCTTATATTCACAACGGAATGACGCGTCCGAAGCTGGCCGTGCTGCGCGAGCAGGGCGTTAATTCTCACGTCGAGCTTGCGGCAGCCTTCACGCGCGCCGGGTTTGACGTCTACGATGTGCACATGACTGATCTGCTCTCGGGCCGCACGACGCTCGAAGAGTTCTGCGGATTGGGCGTTGCCGGCGGCTTTTCCTACGGCGACGTGCTCGGCGCCGGCGGCGGCTGGGCCAAGACCATTTTGCACAACGCAAAGCTCACCGACATGTTTGCTGAGTTCTTCGCTCGGCGCGATACGTTTGCCTTGGGCATCTGCAACGGCTGCCAGATGATGAGCCATCTGCACTCGATCATTCCGGGCGCCGAGCACTGGCCCAATTTTGTGCGCAATCGTTCCGAGCAGTTTGAGGCGCGTCTGGTTCAGGTCAAGATCGAGGAAAGCCCCTCAATACTGTTTGCCGGCATGGCAGGCAGTTCGATGCCGATTGTCAACAGCCATGGCGAAGGACGCGTGCAGTGGCGTACGCCGGCCGATGTCGAGCAGTGCCTGGTGGCCGCACGATTTGTTGACGGCAGCGGCAATCCGACCGAGGTTTATCCTCTCAATCCCAACGGATCGGCGCAGGGCGTGACGAGCGTTACGACGCCTGACGGACGCTTTACGATCATCATGCCGCATCCTGAACGCACGCATCGTACGGTGCAGATGTCCTGGCATCCGCGCAATGCCGCAGAGCTGTCGCCCTGGATGCGCATGTTCGACAATGCCCGTGCCTGGGTAGGCTAGGAGCATCTGCAGGGAAAAGCCCTTTGAGAGCTTGTCGCAAGGAAGGCCGGCATCTCTACAATGTGATGCCGGTCTTTTTCAATATTGAAGCAGGCAAGGAGCTGCCAAAGAATGGAACCTGGAGTTTGGAGTGCTTTTTTTGCTTCAAGCCTTGTTTTGGCCTTGGCCCCAGGACCGGACAACCTTTTTGTCTTGGTGCAGTCGGCTTCTCTCGGCGCACGAGCGGGGCTGTGGGTGGTGGCAGGGCTTTTGACCGGTATTTTGATGCAGACGCTCGCGGCTGCACTAGGCGTTGCCGCAGTTGTTGCTGCAAGCCCGACGCTATTCTGGGGAATTCGAATTTTGGGCGCCGCCTATCTTCTTTATCTGGCGTTCGGCGCCTGGAGGGCAGGCCAAGCGGCAAGGGCGAGCATTTACGAAAGTTTTTCCGCCGTCGCCTTGTGGAGGCGCGGCTTTGTGATGAACATCACCAATCCCAAGGTGCAGATCTTTTTCCTTGCCTTCTTTCCGCAGTTCGTCACGGCAGGAGCCGACAGCTGGCAGACCGCGCAGGAAATGGTCGTCATGGGCATTTCGTTCGGCGCTGCTACAGCCATTGTTTTCGGTCTTGTCGCTGTTTTTGCGGGAAAGCTTGCCGATAAGCTCAGAACGCCTCGCGTGCAGTTTTTTCTCAATCGCGCCAGCGCGGTGATTTTCGTACTTCTGGCGGCGGCTGCGCTTTTTGACTACTGAGGCCAACGGCTTGCGGAATTCGATGAAGGTCAATCCTCTGCAGGCAATTTTTGCGTGCTGACAAGAAAACTGAAGCAGGCGGGCGGTCCTGAGTAAATTGCCCTAGGGAAAACCCCTCCGTTGTTTTTTTTGAGAGGCTCCTTAGCATTGCGCCTGACGTTGAAACAATTATTTTTTCATGCTTAGGGGCTTAAGGCGTCGTTCCCGAGGCAGCGCTGTTGTTCCTGACGCTTAAGCGCAGCCCAAGCACAAACACAAGAACAAGAACTATGCTTTTTTCAGATAAGGCGGCCGACGATACCGACCGCATCCGCGTCAAAATCTGCGGGCTTACGCGTGAAGATGATGTTGTGACGGCTATTGAAGCCGGAGCAGATGCTGTGGGCTTTGTCTGTTATCCAGGCAGTTCCCGCTACGTAACGCCCTCGCGCCTGATGGCGCTTACTTCGCTCGTTCCAGAGTCGGTTTCCACCGTGCTCGTGTTCGTCAATCCAACGAGCGAAGAGGTGCGCGAGCATCTGGAACTTTTTCCTCAGGTCATTTTGCAGTTTCACGGCAATGAATCCCGCCCGTTCTGCGATCAGTTCCATGTGCCTTATATGAAGGCCGTAGCGGTGAGAAATCCTCGCGATCTGATCGCAGCGCAGGATGAGTATCCGATGGCTAGTGCTATTTTGGCTGACGCTGCAGGACACGAACACGGCGGCATGGGAGAGTGCTTTGACTGGAAGGCGGTGGCAGCCGTTCGCAGCGAACTTCACAAGCCTTTGGTGATTGCCGGTGGGCTTAGAGAGCAGAATGTGCGCGAAGCGATTACGCTGCTGCATCCGTGGGCAGTGGACGTGGCAAGCGGCGTGGAAACGGCTCGCGGCATCAAGGATCACGACAAGATTCTCAACTTCATGCAGGCCGTGCGCCGCGGCGGAGACGTTACTCCGACGCAGATCGCGCTTGATTGAGGATCATCTGCACGTTTGCGCTGTGGTTCCGGCAGCAAGCCGTCCATTCGGACGGCTGAAAAGCCTGGATGCCGAAGCGCGCAAGTTTTTTCGCAGCCTTGCGCACGAGCTTGTCTTTGGTAAAAATCACCTGAACTTTTGCTGAAAAAGCCAGATCAAGGAATTTTTGATCGTCAGGGTCTCGGCAGCGGCAAGGCGCCGGCTCGATGTTTTTCAAAATCAAAGCTGTGCGGACATAGTCTTCCATCAGGGCAATCTGTGTGCTTGCCTCAAGCCTAAATGCCGGACGTGAGATAACCTCAGCAAGCTCTTCCAGACAGCTGACGCTTGCAGCGGCTCGGATCAAGCCCGCCGACAGCTGCTGCTCAAGCAGTTCGCAGTCCTTGTCCTTCCAGTAGATGAGATCAAGCACGACGTTCGTATCGAGCACCGCAAGCAGAGAGTTCGGGACGCTGCCGCGTTCGAACGGACTTGCGACGACGGCGTCTGCGTCGGCTTGAGCTTGGCGAATGCGGTCAAGCACGCCCGCGCAGGGCAGCAGCGCAAATCGCGAACTTGACGAAATCTCCGCACAGACCTGTGCTCTATCCATGTTCGGCAATGCGCTCGAGCATAAAGGGAAGAATGCCGTTGGCCTTGAGATAGGTGAGCTCTACCGGAGTATCGACGCGCACCTTCAAGGCGGCGCGCGTGCACGAGCCGTCTTCGCGGTGAATGACAAGCGTCACTGTGCCTTGAGGCTCAAGATGGTCAAGCCCCAGGATGTCGAATGTTTCTCGACCGGTGACGCCTAGTTCTGCAGTCCCCTCGCCGTTGGTGAACTCAAGCGGAAGCACCCCCATGCCTACAAGATTGGAGCGATGAATGCGTTCAAAGCTCTTGACGACAACCGCACGGATGCCGAGCAGTTTTGTCCCTTTGGCGGCCCAGTCTCGACTTGATCCCGTGCCGTATTCCTCGCCGCCGAACACGATGCAGGGCGTACCGCGCTTGAGGTACTCGCGGCTTGCCTCAAAGATGGGCATAACCTTGTTTTCAGGATAAAGCACCGTCCAGCCGCCTTCGACGCGCGAGCCGTCGGAGCGGGCGGGCACCATGAGGTTTTTGATGCGGACATTGGCAAATGCTCCGCGCATCATGACCTCATGGTTGCCTCTTCGCGAACCGAAGCTGTTGAAGTCCTGCGCGGCCACGCCGTGTTCGGACAGCCATTTGGCGGCCGTGCTGTCCTTCGTAATGCGTCCGGCCGGCGAAATGTGGTCGGTCGTTACAGCATCTGCATAAATGCCCAGTGCTCGAGCGCCTTGAATGTCTTCAAAGCGGCTCTGGGCGGCCTCAAAAAAGGGCGCTCTGGCAATATAGGTCGATTCCGGCCAGTTGTAGCAAGGTCCTGAAGCCGAGGCAACGGACTGCCAGAGTTCGCCCGGATCGGTTTGAATTTTGATGTAGCTCTTTTTGAAGTTTTCCGGGTTTTCAGCCTGTACGAGCAGCGTGCGAATTTCTTTTTCTGTCGGCCAGATATCCTTGAGAAAAACGGCATTGCCCTCGGCATCGGCGCCCAGTGCGTCGTGCGCAAGATCGACGTTCATGCTGCCGGCAATGGCATAGGCAACAACGAGCGCAGGACTTGCCAAGAAATTGGCGCGAACCAGCGGATGAATGCGGGCTTCAAAATTCCTGTTTCCTGAGAGGACCGCCGCTACAGCCAGCTTGTTGTCCACAATGGCTTTGCTGATGTCGGGCGCAAGCGTGCCCGCATTGCCGATGCAGGTCGTGCAGCCGTAGGCGGCAACGCCAAAACCGAGCTTTTCCAGATAAGGCAGAAGGCCCGCGGACTTGAGATATTCAGTTACGGCGCGGCTGCCGGGAGCAAGGCTTGTCTTTACGCGAGGATGCACGCTAAGCCCTTTTTCGACCGCCTTTTTCGCAAGGAGTCCTGCTCCGATGAGCACCGAGGGATTGGAGGTGTTGGTGCAGGATGTGATGGCGGCTATCACGATGTCGCCGTGCGCGATTTTTCCTGTCTGCGTTGAAGCACTGCGGTCAGCCTCAGCGAGGGGGACGCCCAGACCTCCTTCTTCAACAGGAGCGGTGAGCATCGTCTTGAACGCCGAGCAGGCAGCTGAGAGCTCGATTCTTTCCTGCGGCTTTCTTGGTCCGGAGATCGAGGGCTTGACGTCGGCAAGGTCAATGTCGACGACTTCGGTATAGTCGATGTCGTTCTTGTCGGGAATGCCGAAAAGATGCTGAGCCTTGAAGTATGCCTCGATGAGAGCGGTTTGCTCTTCGCTGCGGGCGGTTTGCCGCAGGTAGGCGATGGTTTTTTCATCCACGCCGAAGTAGCCCATCGTTGCGCCGTATTCCGGCGCCATGTTGGCGATGGTTGCTCGTTCGGGCACGTCCAGAGCTCGTGCGCCGGGACCGAAGAATTCGACGAATTTGCCGACTACTTTCTTGGCGCGAAGCTTCTGCGTGACATAAAGCGCAATGTCGGTCGTGGTGCACTCGGCAGCGAGCTGTCCGTCAAGGTGGACGCCGACGACGTCGGGGGCGAGCATGTAGATCGGGCGCCCGAGCATGGCGGCTTCTGCCTCAATGCCGCCCACGCCCCAGCCGATGATGCCCAGACCGTTGACCATGACCGTGTGGCTGTCGGTGCCGACCACGCTGTCGGGCCAGATCAGACCGGAGTCGTCGATGAAGACGCCCCGGGCAAGGTATTCAAGATTAACTTGATGACAGATGCCGAAGCCAGGAGGGACAATTCGGAAGGTCTTGAAGGCCTGCATGCCCCATTTGAGAAATCCGTAGCGCTCTTGATTGCGCTCGAACTCGATGCGCATGTTTTCCTGCAGCGCTTCAGGACAGGCATTTTTGTCGATCATCACCGAGTGATCGATGACAAGATCAACAGGCACGAGCGGCTCTACCTTGCAGGGATCAACGCCGCGGCTGCGGGCGGCTTCGCGCATGCTGGCAATGTCGACCAGAAGCGGAACGCCTGTGAGATCCTGCAGCAGAACTCGGCTCACAACAAACGGCGTTTCTTTGCGCTCGCCCGCAGCGCGCCAGTCGGCGAGCCTTTTGACGGCTTCTTCATCAATGACGGCGC
Source organism: uncultured Duodenibacillus sp. (assembly GCA_944390715.1). Taxonomy (GTDB): domain Bacteria; phylum Pseudomonadota; class Gammaproteobacteria; order Burkholderiales; family Burkholderiaceae_F; genus Duodenibacillus. The sequence goes on from CALXQS010000011.1 coordinate 42,803, forward strand.
CGTCGCAGCTGCGCAGCACGCTTTCAAGCACAATGCGGATGGAGGCGGGGATGCGGGAGAGCTTCACGCCGAGCACTTCCTGCAGTTTGGGCAGGCTGTAGAAGCGGCAGCTGCGGCTGCCGCAGACAAGCGGTTCGAGGCAGGCTTCGCGCAAGGGGAGTGCGGCGCAGTTCGTCATTTTTTATCTCCGAAGTCAATGGCGGCAGTTCGCTTCCTGACGCCAGAGCCTAGTGCAGTTAACTAAGGCAGGCGGCCAGGCCTTGTGACAGCGCATAATCAGCCAATTGTAGAAAAAAATTTTCATCCGCCGACGAACTTTTCTTTTTGAACGAAAAAAAAGAGCTCTTGCAGGCGTCAGTGAAGACGCCGGCAAGAGCGCTTGCATTGTCGTTTCTTGCTTAGACGTGAGCAAAGACGAACTGCCTTAGAGCAGGTGTTCTACGGCTGCGATTTCAGCCTGCAGCTCCTTGACCGTAGCCTCAAGCTTTTGCTGGCTGAATGCGTCAAACTCAAGGCCCTGAACAATCTCATAGCCTCCCTTGCCGTCGCAGACGACGGGCATGCCGCAGATGACGCCTTCGGGCACGCCGTAGCTGCCGTCGGAGGGAACGCCCATCGTGACCCAGTCGCCGTTGGAGCCGAGGAACCAGTCGCGCATGTGGTCGATGGCTGCGGAGGCGGCGCTGGCAGCGGAGCTTGCGCCGCGCGCTTCGATAATCGCTGCGCCGCGCTTGGCGACCGTCGGGATGAATGTGTCGCGGTACCACTCAGCGTCAACGCACTCGGCGGCTTTTTGACCGTCAATCGTGCAGAAGCGGATGTCAGGATACATCGAGGTCGAATGATTGCCCCAGACGGCCATTTTGTGAATGGTGCGCACGGGCTTGCCGGTCTGCGCCGAGAGCTGAGAAAGCGAACGGTTGTGATCAAGCCGCAGCATGGCTGAGAAGCACTTCGGCGACAGCGACGGAGCCGACTTCATGGCAATGTAGGCATTCGTATTGCAGGGATTGCCGACCACAAGAACCTTGACGTCGCGCGATGCAACGGCATCAAGCGCCTTGCCCTGCACCGTGAAGATGGCGCCGTTTGACTCGAGCAGCTCCGAGCGCTCCATTCCTTTGGTGCGCGGACGGGCGCCGACGAGAAAAGCGCAGTCTGCATCCTTGAATGCCTTCATCGGATCGGAGCAAGCCGTCATTTCAGCCAGCAGCGGGAAGGCGCAGTCCGAAAGCTCCATCATGACGCCTTTGAGGCGCTGTGCGCTTTCGGGAGTATCACGCTCCAAGAGCTGCAAAATTACGGGCTGGTCAGGTCCGAACAAGTCGCCGGCTGCAATGCGAAACAACAGGGAATAGCCGATTTGGCCGGCCGGACCAGTGACGGCCACGCGAATGGGATTTTTCATTTTTTGTTTCTCCATAGCCGGTGGGCGCACCGGCAGCTTTCTGTTGGTAAGTGTTGCGGTTTGATGCGGGCAGTCTCCAAGGCGAGGGGAACCAATGAACAAAACAGAGCAACGCAGCGCACCGCACCGTCAGACCGCTATGCTAGCGTGAATTGCGCGAGCCGGCTTAGGTGATTTTGTCTAAATTTGCAATTGCACCGGCTTGTGCCAGGTTCTTCAGCTCGCAGGAGGACGGCGCGCTGCAATAAAAAACGTCAGCGGGTGCAAGCCGCGCTGACGTTTGGCTGAAAAAGCCGATGATCAGAAAGCGTTATGCCGCTCGAGAGGTCGAGCCCTGCAGATTCAGCTTGGCAATGATCGTGGCGGCAATCTCTTCAATGGACTTGGTGGTCGAGTTCAGCCAGTGGATGCCGTTTGCGTTCATGAGACTTTCAGCTGCGGCAATCTCTTCACGGCAGTTTTCCAAACTGGCGTAGCGGGAGTTGGGACGGCGTTCATTGCGGATTTCCGAAAGGCGCTCGGGCTTGATCGACAAGCCGAAGAGCTTGTGCTTTAAGGGGAGCAGCGCATCGGGCAGGCACCCTCTGTCGAAGTCTTCGGGAATCAATGGGTAGTTGGCAACTTTGATGCCGAACTGCATGGCCAAAAACAGCGAAGTCGGCGTTTTGCCGGAGCGCGAGACGCCGACCAGAATGACCTCTGCTTCATCAAGGCCGCGGTTGGTTTGGCCGTCGTCGTGCGTGAGCGTGTAGTCGATGGCTTCAATGCGCTTGTTGTAGCGCTCCTCATTTTTGATCTTGTGCGTGGCCCCTACGGTGTGAACGCTCTTCATGCTGAGCTCGCGCTCAAGAGGCCCGACGAATGAGCGAAACAGCTCAATCTGAAATCCGTCGCAGGCAGTAATGAAGGCGCGCGACAAATTGGGGTCGACAAAAGTTGAGAAGACCAGCGCGCGGACATTTTTGCGGCGCTGCACGGCGTTGATCTTGTCAGCGGTCTGATGCGCTTTCTCGATGGTGTCGATAAAGGGGATGCGCTGCTTGTCGTAGCTGAGATCAGGAAACTGAGTGAGCACGGAGTGCGCAAGGGTTTCTGCCGTGATGGCGGTGCCGTCGCTTACGATGAATACGGGGCGCCATTGCGTATTTTCTTCAGTCATGCCGGGTCGTCTTGTAAAAAGGAAATTGCTCAACGTGCGCATTGTACACGCACCGTTGATGTCTCTCAGGGCATCGGCCAAACTATGGATTTCGAAAGTGTGCCCTAAAAAAATGGTGCTAATCCCGACGGAAGCGTTGTTTTTTAGCTAAAACGCCTAATTTCTCGGGAGCTTGGCTGCTAAGCACTTTTCCCAAGCCAGCCAAGACATTACAATATGGGGCGAATTTTTCAATGCCGTTCCTTTTTCGGGACCTTTTTTATTTTTGAAGCCTGGGTCTTTGGAAAGAGGATTCGTGAACAAATACAGAGGTTCAAATGGTTCAAGGCCGCTATGTTTTTCCTTTTAGTCAGCTTCGCATGACGGACGTCGACCGCGTCGGCGGAAAGAATGCTTCTCTCGGCGAATTGCTCAGTCAGCTTACGAGCGCCGGCATCCGTGTTCCCGACGGCTTTGCCACGACTGCTGAAGCCTTCCGTCTTTTTCTGAAGGAAGGCGGTCTTGAAGACCGCATCTCCGAGCGCCTGACCGGGCTTGATGTTGAGGATGTCAAAGCACTTGCTCAGGCAGGCGCCGACATCCGCAAATGGATTGAGGAAGCGCCGTTTCCTGCCGAACTCGAAAAGGAAATTCGCGCTTTTTACGAATGGCTCAAGGACGGGCAGGAAGAAATCTCGGTTGCCGTTCGCTCTTCGGCGACCGCAGAAGACCTTCCGGATGCTTCTTTCGCCGGTCAGCAGGAAACCTACCTCAATGTCGTGGGCATCGATCAGGTTCTCTCGCGCATGAAGGAAGTGTTTGCTTCGCTTTACAACGACCGTGCCATCAGCTACCGCGTCCACAAAGGATTTACCCATGCCGAGGTCGCTCTGTCGGCCGGCGTGCAGCGCATGTGCCGCTCCGACAAGGGTGCTGCCGGCGTGATGTTCACGCTTGATACTGAAAGCGGCTTTGATCAGGTTGTCTTCGTGACGGCCAGCTACGGTCTGGGCGAAACCGTCGTTCAGGGAGCCGTCAATCCCGATGAGTTCTATGTGCACAAGCCCATCCTCGCTCAGGGCAAGTATCCGATTGTCAGAAAGACGCTCGGCAGCAAGCTCATCAAGATGGAGTTTGATCCGGACAAGACTTCCGGCCGGTCCGTGCGCACGGTTGATGTGCCCGACGAGGAGCGCCGCCGCTTTGCCTTGACCGACGAAGACGTCGTTGAACTTGCCAAGTTTGCCTGCATCATTGAGAAGCACTACGGTCGTCCCATGGACATTGAATGGGGCAAGGACGGCATTGACGGCAAGATCTACATCCTGCAGGCTCGTCCGGAAACGGTCAAGAGCCGTCAGAACAAGGCTGACGTGCAGCTGCGCTACACGCTCAAGGCCAAGAGCAAGGTCCTCGTTCAGGGGCGCGCCATTGGCCAGAAGATTGGCGCAGGTCCCGTGCGCATCGTTCACGGCGCCGATGAAATGGAGCGCGTCAAGAAGGGCGACGTGCTCGTGACCGACATGACCGATCCCAACTGGGAACCGGTGATGAAGCGCGCCAGCGCGATTGTGACCAATCGCGGCGGCCGTACCTGCCACGCAGCCATTATTGCCCGCGAACTCGGCATTCCTGCTGTCGTCGGCTGCGGCGATGCGACTGATGTTTTGGAAGAGAACCAGCCGGTTACCGTGTCTTGCTCTGAAGGCGACACCGGCAACATCTATGACGGCATCCTTGATTTTTCCGTTGAAGAAAGCAAGCGCGGCGCACTGCCCGAGATTCCCGTCAAGATCATGATGAACGTCGGCAATCCTCAGCTTGCCTTTGAGTTCAGCCAGATTCCCAACTGCGGCGTAGGTCTGGCTCGTCTTGAATTCATCATCAACAACAATATCGGCGTGCATCCCAAGCTGGTGCTTGAGTACCCGAACATTCCCAGCGAGATGCGCGATGTCGTCGAGCGCGTTTCTGCCGGCTACTCTTCACCGCGCGAATTCTTCGTGAGCAAGATAGCCGAGGGTGTGGCCACCATTGCCTGCGCCTTCTATCCGCGCAAGGTGATTGTCCGCATGTCCGACTTCAAGAGCAATGAATACAGAAAGCTGATCGGCGGCGCGCACTACGAACCCGAGGAAGAAAATCCCATGTTGGGCTTCCGCGGCGCTTCGCGCTACATCGCGCACAGCTTCGCCGACTGCTTCGAGATGGAATGCGAGGCCATGAAGCGTGTTCGCGACGACATGGGACTGACCAATGTCGAACTGATGGTTCCCTTTGTGCGCACCATCGCCGAAATTGAGCAGTGCGTTAAGCTTCTTGAGAAGAACGGCCTCAAGCGCGGCGAAAATGGTCTGCGCCTGAACATGATGTGCGAGATTCCTTCCAACGCGCTTCTTGCCGACAAGTTCCTTGACTATGTCGACGGCTTCTCGATCGGTTCCAATGACTTGACGCAGCTCACGCTTGGTCTGGACCGCGACTCGGGGCTCGTGGCCAGCAGCTTTGACGAACGCAATGATGCCGTCAAGGTGCTGCTGTCGATGGCGATCAAGACCTGCCGCGCCCGCGGCAAGTACGTCGGCATCTGCGGTCAGGGTCCGTCGGATCATGCTGACTTCGCAGCCTGGCTGATGAACGAAGGCATCGAGAGCATTTCGCTTAATCCCGATACCATCGTCGACACTTGGCGCAAAATTGCCACGATGAAGAAGTAGGACTTTTCTCAGTAAAGGCCGCTTAATGAAACCGGTTTTCCGTGGTCAGGAAAACCGGTTTTTTTCAATGAGAAGCAGGCGCTGAAGGTCTTTTGTCCTAGAAAAAGACCTTCAGATCAAGCCCAAGCCGAGAAGTTGTGTCTGAGCACAAAGCCGATGCGAGAGACCGCCGAAAGAATCTGACTTTCGTTGAAAAAGCCAAAGCCCAGCACCAGACCTTTCAAAGGAGGCTGCTCGTGATAAAAGGAGCTTAGGTGACGAGTCTCCACGCCCTGCTCCAGGCAGAGCCTTTGAACGGCATGATCGTCGATATTCTGGTTTTTGAACGTAAAGACGACATGCATGCCTTGTTCGCCTGAGGAAAACACTCCCCAGTCGCCGAATTCTCGCCGGCAGACCTCAAGCAGGTAATTTCTTCTTTCCTCGAAGATTTGGCGCATGCGGCGCAGGTGCGGCTCATATTGTCCTTCGCGGATGTATTGCGCCACCGCTGCCTGATAGAGCTCCTGTCCCTGACGATCAATCAGCAGCCGCAGACCGGAAAATAGTTCAACCAGCCGCTCAGGCACGATGAGGTATCCCAGACGCAGTCCAGGGAAAAGCACTTTGGAGAAGGTGCCCACGTAGATGACGTTTTCTCCGGAGTCCATGCCTTGCAAAGAGGGATAGGGGAGGTTGCCTCCATAACGCAGCTCGCTGTCGTAGTCGTCTTCGATGATCCATCCGCCGGTACGGCTGGCCCAGTCGAGCACTTCACTGCGGCGCCGCATGCTCATCATCATGCCCAAGGGGCACTGGTGAGAGGGCGTGAGATAAATTCCTTTGGCATCCGGCGCCATGGCCAGCCCAGTCTTCAGATTCAGCCCTTCCTTGTCAATAGGAGTAAAAACGGGATCCAATCCGCACAAACGAGCCGAGCTGTGCAGCAGCGGATAGCCGGGATCTTCAAAAAGGACTTTGTCGCCGGGGGTAAAGAGCGCCAGCAGGGTCATCGTCAGCCCAAGCTGGCTGCCTGATGTGACAACAACTTGAGAGGGGCTGCAGCGAACGCCGCGAAGACGTGAGGCAATCTTGCAGATTTCAAGCTTCAATTCCGGAAGTCCAGCAGGGTGAGAGTACACCATGTCCAGAAGCGACTTGCGGGTAATGCGCTGCAAAATTGCGGCAAATTCTTTTCCCGGACTGGCGTCGGCTGAGGTGGAGACAATCGCCAGAGGAATGTTCTTCTGCGGGAGCAGTTCGCTCATAGCCGATCGCAGAAGAGAGGATTTTTCAGAGACAGGCTTGCTTTGGGTGTTTTCAGAAGAATTTGCTTCAGACGGAGCCTGAGGAAAGTCGGTTGATACAAACGAGCCTTTTCCGCGCGCAGTCTGAATATAGCCTTCAGATACAAGCAGCGCGTAGGCCGCGTCGACCGTGGCGCGGGCTACTCCAAGAGTGTTTGCAATCTGCCGAATGGGCATGAGGTGATCGCCGGGCCTGAGCAAGCCGTCGTCGATTGCTTTGATGATTCCGTCGGCTATTTGACGATCAAGTGAAATGCCGTTGTCGCGCTCTAGCTTGATGTCGGCGCGCATGAGTTCATGTTTTGTACGTGGCATCTGGGCGTAAATCGGAGATTCTGCAGACTGACCGATGTTAACGGTTTTCCGACGTCTTTTGAAGAGGCTTGTCGATTTGCAAGTAGATCAGCTCAAGCAAAGAAGCTTGCTGCAGAGAAGCTGAGCTTTTCGGCGAGCCGAAAAAAGTTGCTCGGAGCACCTGAGGATGCGTCGCTGTGCACAAGGCCTTACCGTGGTGCGCGGTATACTGCATGCCGAACAGTCGTATTTTCTTCTTCATCCTATGTCCAATATTGAACCGCACGAAGTTGAGCGCGTCATGCAGGCTTTGCCGCCTGAAGCGCGCCTTGCCCTAAACACCATGGCCGAACTGCAAAGGCGTCCTGTTGAAGATGTTTTGCGCGATGAAATCGCCCGCTACATTGAAGGAAAGGTTCCTGCCATCGACATTGACTCCGCCATGGAGGGGATCAAGGCGACGGCTTGGCAGGCCGGCTACTTCATCGGGAGGCTGCGCAGTTTTGCTCGACGCATGAACGACGAAGAGTAGCGGGCGCTGCTCTGATTTTTGACAAGTCTCTTTCGACAGAGGCGGCTTTCCTGATGGAAGGTCGCTTTTTTTCTACGGTTCAATTAGGAAAATGTCTATTTGACAATTCTTAAGCTTGGCTTAATATGCTTTATCAGAGCAGGGAAAACCCAAGTAGGTTTACTCTAATCGGCATGTTTTGGATCCCGAATTGTTCGCAACAAGTCGGCTCCTGTGTGTAATGAGAGGAGAAAAGACTATGAAATGCTTTCGTTTGCTGAGTCTGGCGGCTGCCGTGGCGCTGGCCGCATCGTCTGCGTACGCAGCTGATCCCGCTGTCAAGAATGCCCCGAGCACATTCAAGCCCGGTACTTATACCGCTACCATCAACGGACACAATGCGCCGATGACGGTGAAGGTGACCGTCAGCAAGAACCGCATCGAATCCATCGATACTTCGAAGAATCTTGAGACTGTGGGCGTAGGTCGTGTGGCGCTCAAGAAGATGTCCGACAAGATCATCCACTATCAGTCTCTGGGCGTTGATGCCATTACGGGCGCTTCCATTTCGAGCTTTGCACTGCTGCAGGGCGTGGGCGACTGCCTCAAGCAGGCCGGCGCCGATATGGACAAGATGGAAAAGAAAGTTGAAAAGCATCCCGTCGGCGAGGCTCACTACAAGGCTGACGTAGCCGTCGTAGGCGGCGGCGGATCGGGTCTGGCTGCGGCCATTGCCGCCTACCAGGCTGGCGCCAAGAAGGTGATTGTTCTTGAAAAGCTCGGCTACGTGGGAGGCTCCACAAACGTTTCCGAAGGTGCTTTGAATGCTGTTGATCCTGGACGTCAAGGCAAACAAGGCATTAAGGACAGCGTCGATTTCTTTACTGAACAGACTCTTAAGGGCGGCCACAACAAGGGCAATCCTGAACTCGTGGGCTATTTGACAAGTCATGCCATGAGCGCCGTCGAGTGGCTCGAGTCGATGGGCGTGAAGTTTAAGGATGAGATCGGCACGGCAACAGGCGCCCTCTGGCAGCGCAGCCACTACCCTGCCACGCCTTCGGGCAATACCTACATCCGCACTTTTGAAAAGGTGATCGCCGACTCCAACGGCGCCATTGAGGTTTTGACCGATACGCCGGTTTCTTCGCTTATCCAGAAAGACGGAGCTGTTGCCGGCGTTGTGGCTCAACACTTTGGCCAGAAGGTCATTGTTGATGCCGACGCAGTGGTTGTCTCTACGGGCGGCTTCGGCGCCAATGTTCAATTCCGCCAGAAGGTCAACACCGGCGTGTGGAAGGAGGTCAAGCTCGACAACAGCATCGGCACGACCAACATCCAAAAGGCTGCGCAGGGCGACGGTCTGCGCATGGCTCAGAAGGTCGGCGCCGATCTGATCGGCCTTGACGATATTCAGATTCACCCGTGCGGCACACCTGGCACGGGGCTGATGGAAAACATCCGCACCAGCGGCCGCAACCGCGTCTTTGTCAACATTGACGGCGATCGCTTCGTCAATGAAGGCGCTGCCCGCGACGTGCTCGCCAAGGCGATTTTTGCTCAACCCAAAGGCACGTACTGGGTTGTCGTGAACCATCTGCGTTATCCATCTCGCGACTGGGTTGACGCCAATGGCGCAACGATTGCCAACATGGTTGCTCTGGGTTCCGTGATTGAAGCCAAGACGCTCGATGAATTGGCCCAGAAAACGGGCATGAAGGCTGCCGATCTCAAGAAGAGCATTGACGACTACAACGCCGTGGTTTCGGGCAAGGCCAAGGACAAGTTCGGCTTTGAAGCCAACAACAAGGCCGACAAGCTCATGACCGAAGGTCCGTGGTACGCCTGCAAGAAGGTGCCGACCGTGCACCATACGATGGGCGGCATCAAGATCAACACGAAGGCTGAAGTGCTGAACACTTCCGGCAAGGTGATTCCTGGTTTGTACGCTTCGGGCGAAGTCACGGGCGGCATCCATGGTTCGAACCGCTTGGGCGGCAACGCCATTGCCGACGTGATGGTCTACGGCCGTACGGCTGGTACGAATGCTGCAAACTTTGCCGCTCAGAAGTAAAGCTTTGACGGCATGTTCTCAGACTTTTTAGGCAGTCTGAGAAAGCTTTGCATGAAAGTCTCGCCCGCCTGTCTGACTGCGTTTTTTAGCAGTCAGCTTTGGCGGGCGAGATGTTTTTTGGCCGAGCCCTGCCTGCCGGCTTTCAGATGTCGGCAGGCTGTTGAGCAAAAGCTTCGCGCGCAGTCGAAAAACCGATAAGTGTCGCCAGGTTCTGCCGTTATCCTGAAAAGCGGCCTAGCAGCTTTTTTGCTCTGCAATGAGTCGAATCATTTCGACATAAAAGGCGTAGCGGGCTTGACTGATGAGTCCGGCTTCAAGCGCCTTGCGCACTGAACAGCCCGGCTCATTGGTGTGCGTGCAGTTGTAGAAGCGGCAGCCTTCGACGTGACGTGCAATGTCGGGCATGGCGCGCAGCACGTCAAGCGCGCCGACGTGCGCCAAGCCGAACTCCTGAAAGCCGGGGCTGTCAATGATTGAGCTTTTTTGTCCCGCAAAACAGGCCTCATAGAGCGTCGTGGTCGTAGTTGTCTGCTTGCCGAGGTTGAGTGCCTGAGAATATTCCCGCGTGCGGGCGTTTGCCTCAGGAATGAGATCGTTGAGAATCGTGCTTTTGCCCATGCCCGATTGGCCGACAAGAAGAACGGTTTTGCCGGCGAAATTTTCTTCCAAAATAGCTCTGGTCTCTTCGGGCTGCTCGCTGGCCGACAGGCTGACGACGTGTTCGCCGCACTCTTTGTGCATGAGAGTGCAGAAATCGTCCATGACCTCTCGGTCTTGGGGCATGTCGATTTTATTGCGGATCAAAAGCACGGCAATGCCTTCAGTTTTTGCTGCAATGACTGCTTTCCAGACAAACCATGGATTGAAAGCCGGGCGAGGAGCAAAAACAACGGCAACAAGGTCAAGATTGGAAGCGAGCTCCTTGGTGCGCCATTCATCGCTGCGATAAAGAAGATTGCGGCGCGGCGCAATGGATTCAATTGCAGCGACATCGCCCTGCGCGGCTGTGCACACTACCTGATCGCCCACCACGACGTCAGACTTTTTTCCCCTGCGGTGCGCTTCAAAAGTTCGTCCTGCAGCGTCGGTTACAAAATGGTGCCTGCCGTGCGTGCGGGTTACGCGCGCATGAAATGCTTCAGCAAGCAGGGATTGTTCTTTTTTGCCTGTTGTGGCCATGATGTTTTCAATGGGCGGGAAGCGAGAAGCCGCGCATGCGCAAATTTGCGGCTTCGCGCAATTTTTCGCTCTTGAGCTGCACGCGCAGCGCAAGTCTCTCGTTTCTTTCCTCTCGCCGCTTGGCAAGTACTGCATTGTAGAGTGCAGCGCGGGCCCGCTTTTCATCGACAGCAGCATTGGCTGTGTGGCGACGATCGCGCTTTTCAGTGAGCAGAGCGGCTTCAATGCGCTGGGTGACGTGCGGACGCCTGTGGTTGGCCAAAGAATAAAAGCGGTTCGGCGTGAGTGATCTGCGGTAGTCTCGATGCAGCTTGGCCAGAGCCCTTGCCAGGGGCTTTGCGCCGACATGCGTGACGGCGTAGGCATCTTCATCGTAGTCGAGCATGCGGGTAAAGCCGTGAATGAAGAAAACGGCAGGATAGAGCACAACCGGCACGACCGTAAGCAGAATGATGAAAAGAAGCGCAGGGTTGACGGTGCCCTCCGGCATGGCGAGAGCGGGTTCGATGTTGAGCGCTCGGTAGAAGAATTCCTTTTCGGAAAGCCAGGCAAAGCCGTACCAAAAAAGACCGCTCAGGGCGGTGAAAAATGCCAGACGTGCGGCGTTGTGCCAGCGATTGATGCGGCCGATGGCGCAGGCCGCTACGGCAAGCACTTCCTCATCGGAAAGCTCTTTGAATACGTGATTGAAAAGAATCAGCCGGGTTTGGCCGGGGCGGCTTGCCAGAATTGCATGACCATGACGCCAGCTGCGGGGACGGTCAGCGACAAACACTTCTGCCGTCGGATGCCCCAGTTCTTTGAGCAGGTGCGCGAGCTTGTCCTTGAGCTCGCCTTGCTGCATGGGCTTGACGTCCGCAGCGTAGCCGATAAACCAGTTGGGAGCAAGAATGATCTTCCAAAGGTACCAGCAGAAAGTCAGGAAAAAGGCAAATATCCACCAGTGGTATGAAGCCGAAACACAGATGAAGGAAAAGGCGCAAACCACAGGCAGAGCGGTCATCCAGCCCGCGAGCAATTCATTGATGCGGGAAACGATCCACTTGCGCGAAGGTGTTTTTTCAAAGCCGTAGCGTTCATTGACGCGAAAGTCGCGCCACCAGGCCACCGGCAGATCGATAAGAGCAAGCAAAAGCGTCATGCCTGCAAGGAGAATGCACTGACTGGCCAGGCCCTGGCCGCTGATGGCGGTGATGCCGGCCAGAATCACGCTCAGGCCTCCGCCAAAGGTGAGAACCACGGCAATGGCTGCGCCAAGAATGGAGTTGACTAAATCGCACTGCAGCAGCTCGCCCGAGTAGTCAACGGCCTTTCTGTGCTGCGCAAGAGAAATGCGGAAGCGAAAAGCTGCCGGGACGATGTTTGCGGAGGCTTCCGCTGTGCGGACCTCAAAAATCGTCAGGCAGGAGTGAATGCAGACGTAGAAAACGACAAGGGCTACGAAAAGAGCATTGAGCGCAGACGCAATGTCCATGGCCGAGGTAAAAAACAAAAAAAGAATCAACCCTTAAGAATAGCCTTTCTCAGACTGATCTTGTTGACGAAGAAGAAAAAATTTTTTCTCTGCCAACGAGACTGCAGCCCTTGCCCCAGTCTAAACTGCGTACAAAAGAAAATTTTGTTTTCTCTGCAAAGTTATGAGCACAACGATTCAAAAAGATCCTAAGTACAGCGACAACAACCTTATCTGGGTTGATATGGAAATGACCGGGCTGCAGCCCGAAGTCAACCGCGTCATTGAAGTGGCAGCGGTGATTACGGATGCCGAACTCAACGTCATTCATGAGTGTCCTGTGATTGCCGTGCATCAGGATGCACGCATCATGAACAGCATGGATGCTTGGAATACGGCTACGCACGGGCGTTCAGGCTTGATCGGACGCGTGCTTGAGAGCACGGTCAGTGAAGAAGAGGCAAGCGACATTTTGCTTGCCGAATTCGCCCGATTCGTCGGACCTCAGCGCTCGCCTATGTGCGGCAACACCATCGGACAGGATCGCCGGTTCATGGCCCGCTGGATGCCGCGGCTTGAGGCGTATTTTCATTACCGCAGCATTGACGTCTCGACTTTGAAGGAGCTTGCCCGCCGCTGGAAGCCTGAGGTGGTCGCTTCGTTTAAAAAGGCAACGCGTCATGAGGCGCTAAGCGATATTCTCGAGTCGATCGATGAGCTCAAGCACTATCGCGAGCATATGCTCAAGATCTGAGAAAAAAGGTGCTTCGGCAGCAGTCAAAAAAGCCCGCGAACCGTGTCGGCCGCGGGCTTTTGAACATCAGCAGCAACTTCGTTAGTCTTTGAGGAAATATTCTACGGTCGTGACGACGCGTACGTTTTTAATGTAGGGAGTGTTGCTGTCGCGGTCATAGATGGTGAACTGACCTTGGCTTGCGCGGCGAATTTTGCCGAGCGTCGACCCAGAGTCCTGAGCGAACTTCTGCGCAGCTTCGCGGGCGTTGACGGTGGCCGTTTCGATCATCTTCGGCTTGATGCTGTTGAGGCCTGTGAAGTCAAAGCGCGTACGATAGCTGTAGTCATTGGCAAGCGTAATGCCTTTGCCTATGAGTTCGCTTTGCTTTTGCATCAAATTGAGCACGGCCTGAACCTTGTCCGTGGACACCGTTACGGTTTGCGTGAGGGCATAGCGCAGGCGGCGCTGATTGCCGCCGTAGTTGTTGGCCTGGGCGTCATCAACATTGGGTACGGAAACGGAGATTTCCTTTGCATCAATGCCGCCCGCCTTGAGGAATGCCACGATGACCGCCGTTTTGTCGTTCATGCGTTGGTAAACCTCCTGCAAATCATCGCCGAGTTCGCGAAACGATACCGGCCAGATGGCGCGGTCGGCTGGCACTTGCTTTTCCGCGAGTCCCTTGACCGTCACCACGCGGTCACGATCAACAAAACGACCTACGGCGCCGTCGATCTGCGAGCCCAGAATGCCTAGACCACCGGCGATGCCGACGGCAATGATGACGCTGCTGACAATTGACTTGCTGTCCATACATTCCTCTCAATGCCGCTCAAATCTTGTGCAGCAAAAACAAGTTCTCGACGAGCTCAGTCTAGCAATGCTAAGTGCAATGGAAATCGGCAAAAAGGTGAAAATTCGTATCTCGATGCACCAGAGCGCGCGAGTTGGAAAATCGAATTTTTTGCAGACGTTGTTTCGCACTCATTGATTCATAGGCATTCTCAGCCATTGAGACGTCCGTTTACGGCGGCTGCATAGAGCTTGTTTGGGCGTTGTCAATCCCCGAAGCCTCCTTGTCGGGGGCAGCCGAACTGTCCCTCTCGTTGGGAAGGCGTGTCTCAAGTGTAGAAACGAGGAACCAGCGTGTGAGAAATTCCAGCAGCTGCACAATATCTTTCGGCGATCGTGCAGCGACTGTCATCATCGAACGTTAAATTAGAGCTTGCCAACGGCCGTTGCTCATCTCCAGGCTTGCGTTTGAGAAATTTTTGCGGCATCTCGTTAAACGTCAAGTTCAACGTCGTCTCCATGCATTTCCATCCAAGTGCGGCGCCCGAGTGCTTCGCCTTTGCTCATCAGAAGCGACATGACGGCATTGGTTTGAGCGGCTTCAACGTCGCCCAGCGTCACCGGCAAGAGCCTTCTGGTGTCAGGATGAAATGCCGCTTCAGCAAGCTGCTTTTCACTCATTTCCCCAAGGCCCTTGAAGCGAGAAATGGAGAGTTTTTCGAGCGTCATGCCATCTTTTTCAAGCTTGGCCAGGGTTCGCTTGAGTTCCTTGTCATCCGAGCAATAGATTTTCTTTTCAGGTTTTCTGCCGGATTTGGGAACGTCGACGCGAAAAAGAGGAGGCTGCGCAATGTACACGTGCCCTTGAGCGATAAGTTTTGGAAAGTGTCTGTAGAAAAGCGTGAGCAGCAGTACCTGGATGTGGCTGCCGTCGACGTCGGCATCGGCCAGGATGCACACTTTTCCGTAGCGAAGTCCCTTGAGATCCGCGTCATCGTCAAGCTTGTGCGGGTCTACGCCCAGGGCAACCGCTATGTCGTGAATGACCTGTGAGGCGAAGATGCGGTCGCTGTCGACCTCCCAAGTATTGAGCACCTTTCCGCGCAAAGGCAAAATGGCTTGGTTTTCTTTGTTGCGGCCTTGCTTTGCCGTGCCGCCGGCGCTGTCGCCCTCAACGAGAAAGATTTCGTTGCGCTCGATGTCGGTTGATTCACAGTCGGTGAGTTTGCCGGGGAGCACGGCAACGCTTGAGCCGCGTTTTTTCTCTACTTTTTGAGATTGACGCTGGCGAGCCTGAGCTTGACGATTGACGAGTTCGGCAAGCTTCTTGCCCTCTTCCATATGGTGCGTGAGCCAGAACTCGAACTGCGGACGCACGAAATTCGAGACAAGTCTGAAAACGTCGCGGCTTGTGAGTTTTTCTTTTGTCTGTCCCTGAAACTGCGGATCAAGCGCTTTGGTTGAAAGAACAAAGCTTGCGCGGGCGAAAACGTCCTCCGGCAAAAGCTTGACGCCTTTGCTCATCAGTCCGTGGGCCTCCATGAAGGACTTCATGGCCCCAAAGAGCCCGTCGCGCAAGCCAGCTTCGTGCGTGCCGCCAGCCGGAGTCGGAATAAGGTTGACGTAGCTTTCGCGCGTGAGCGCTCCGAACTCCGTCCAGCACACAACCCAGCTAGCGCCTTCTCCATTGGCAAAGCCTTCCGTGTCGTCGTCGGCCCATCCCTCGGACTCGAAAGGTTCAATGAGAAGCGCTTCGGTGAGCTCTGCCAGCAGATATTCGCGCAGGCCTCCGTCGTATTTCCAACTTTGTTGAGAGCCGGTAATTTCGTTTTTGTAGCTCACGGTGCAGCCGGGCATCAGGACAGCTTTGCTCTTGAGAAGGCGAACGAGCTGCTGCTCTGGAATGACGGCGCTGTCGAAATACTTTGGATCAGGACGACAGGAGACGCGCGTGCCGGTGCTGCGCTTGGGGCGCGGCGACGGGATGCTCGAAAGCGGTTCGGCAACAAAGCCGTCGGCAAAGCCGATGTCAAACTGCCTGCCTTCACGCCAAACAGTAACGTGCATGAAGCTGCTCAAGGCATTCGTAACGGAAACGCCTACGCCGTGCAGGCCGCCTGAGAAGGCATAGGCGCCGCCTTCGGCTTTGTCGAACTTGCCTCCGGCGTGCAGCTGCGTAAACACAAGCTCAATCGTGGGAACGCCTTCAGTAGGATGCAGCCCCGTTGGGATGCCTCGGCCATTGTCTTCAACCGTAATCGTGCCGTCTGCGCTGACTGTGAGAGTGATGTTGTCGCCAAAGCCTGCGAGCACCTCGTCGCTTGAATTGTCAAGCACCTCCTGCACGATGTGCAGGGGATTGTCGGTGAGGGTATACATGCCGGGGCGCTGCTTGACGGGCTCAAGTCCCTTGAGTACGCGGATGGAGCTTTCCTGATAGTCTGAATTGCGCTTGCGAACTGCCATAAATAAAAATACGTTTTACGTCAATCGCCCCGCGTGTGAAGCGCGGGGCGAAGTCTCTATTCTCTCAAGACCGCAGATTGTACCCAATCAGCAGGGGCTCTCAGGGCTTTTTCCGTCGCGCGGGCTTTCTGCTTCGCGCGTGCTGCTGGTTTCGCTGCTTTTTGCCGCAGCAAGCTGAACGGAATTGTTTTCATCGGCAGCTGGCGTGTTTTTGTCAGGTGCTTTGAGTCGTGCGGGATTTTTGAGCCACGATTGAAACATGGCAATGCTTGCAGACAGCAAAATAGGGCCAAGCACAAGGCCAAGCATGCCGAACGTCATAATGCCGCCCAATACGCCTAAAAACACGAGAGCCAGAGGAAGCGTAGTGCCTCGGCTGATCAAAATCGGCTTGATGAAATTGTCGACCGAACTTATAGCCAGAAGGCCCCAGAACACCATGAAGACTGCCCAGCCTGTCTGACCAGTGGAAAACAGCCACAATGCCACCGGTCCCCAGACCAAGGGAGGTCCGACGGGAACAACCGACAGCATGCAGACGGCAAAACTGAGCATGACCACGCCCGGCACGCCTGCTATCAAAAAGCCGACGGCGGCGACAAGTCCCTGGCCAATGGCTGTGCCGATCACGCCGAAGACCACTGAACGCGTGGTGTTGATCAGGATGTCTGTGTATTCTTTGGCAAGATCGCCGGAAATTTTGTTGAGCGACAGTCTCAGACGGCGGGCGAGCGTCTGACCGTCTCTATAAAAGAAGAAGGCGACGAACGCGACAAGGGCCAGTTGAAACAGTCCATTGCCGATGCCTACGGAAATGCCCAGAATCCATTTGCTTAAAGGGTCAAAGGATTTCTGTATGAAGCCGCCCAGAGCTTTGGGATCAACGCCGAAGTGAAAAGCGTCATTGATGCTCTGTCCAACGTAGGGCAAGGAGGTGAGCCACTCAGGCAGGGGCATCCCATTGGTGACCCAGTGGCGGAACCACTCAATGACCTCTGGTATCTGATGGGCAAGTACGCCGCACAACAACGACAGAGGGATCAGAACCGTGATGACGACCAGCATGACCATGATGAGGGCTGCAAACGTAGAGCAGCCTCCGGTGCTGCTCAGTGCTCGTCGGTAAAGAGGCCAACTGACAACAGTTAAGATGGCGGCCAAAATAATGGCCGTCAAGAAAGGCTCAATGACGAGGTAGCACCCGATCAGAATCAGAGCGCCGAAGCCTGCGCGCAGCCATAGGTCTATGCGGTCTTGAAAGTTGAACATGTTCGGACCTTTAGGAACGTTGACCATGATCCTAGCAGAAATGTTGTACGCGGCAGGTGCCCTTTTGGTAAAATGCGCGATCTGCTCGGAATGGTTCACGCAAAGTTCCGCAGCAATCGGTGCCTCCGTAGTTCAACAGGATAGAACGAGCCCCTCCTAAGGGTTAAATCTGAGTTCGAGTCTCGGCGGGGGTACCACCGGATCACCTTCTTTTCTCCCTTTCCCCTCAAGGCTTCCAATCAAAAACCCCAGTAAATAAAGGGTTCTTAGCCCGATTTTTACCTTCGTCAATCTTCGTAAATTCGTTCTTCTGTCGTAAATCTTCATATAAAATTTCTCCGCAGGTGGTACTCAAACTGGTACCAAAATTCAAAGTGGTACTCAAAAAATTTTCAGCCATAAAGATGTCCCTGTTCGAAAACTCTCCTAGGAGCAGATTTGCAGCGACTCAAGGAAAAGGTTGCTGCAGTACGCAGCAGCGCTCTGGCAATACCACAAGAAATAGCGAGAGGTTTGATATCTGATTTAGATCAAACAATAACGAAATGTATAAAATGCCGAGATCAAAAGCTGAATTTTTTGGAGTTTTCCCATGAAAAAGTTTCTGACGATGACCGTCCTTTGCGCTGCAGTTGCCGTAGGTCTTTCCGGTTGCGGCGATAAGAAGGATTCGGCTCCGGCTCAGTCCAAGCAGGCTTCTTCGACGATTACCGTAGGTGCTACGCCGGTTCCTCATGCTGATATTTTGAAGTTCGTGCAGCCGGAGCTTAAAAAGCAGGGCGTAGAGATGAAGATCATCGAATTTTCCGACTATGTCAAGCCCAATTTGGCGTTGTCTGACAAGGAAATCGATGCCAACTTCTTTCAGCACAAACCCTATTTGGATAGTTTTGCAAAGGATAGAGGACTCAAACTTTCGGTCTTGACGGCTGTTCATATCGAACCTATGGGCGTCTATTCCAAGAAGTTCAAGGACGTCAAGAGCTTCGGCGAGGGCATTAAGGTTGCCATTCCAAATGATCCGACCAATGGCGGCCGTGCTTTGAAGGTTCTGGCTGATGCTGGTTTCTTTGGTTTGAAGGAAGGCGTGGGCGTCAACGGTACGCCGGCAGACATCATCAATAATCCCAAGAAGGTGCAGATTGTCGAAATGGAAGCGGCAGTACTGCCCCGTACGCTTGACGATGTTGATTTTGCAGTGATCAACTCCAATTTTGCGATGGGTGTGGGACTCAATCCTGCCAAGGATTCGCTCTTTACTGAAGCAAAGGATTCGCCCTATGCAAACGTTGTTGCCATTCGCGAGGGAGATAATCGTGAAGAAGTCAAGAAGCTTGGTGCTGCGTTGACGACTCCTGCGGTGCGCGACTTCATTATGAAGACCTACAAGGGGGCCGTGCTGCCGGCTTTCTAATTCATTTTTGAAGGACTTTCCCAAATCCCGATGAACGGCGACGGCATCGGGATTTTTTTCGGAAGGTTCTATTTGCACGCCATCCCTAGCGCAAACCCTGGCGCTTTGCATCACTATGAGCTGCCGAGGGGCACCCTTCTAACGGTAGATGCAGCAGCTGTGCTGCTGCAAGTGCCAGTTTGCTTTTTTAGTTTCATTTTTCAGCCGAAGAACTTCACGCTGCTGTCGGCATTTTTGCCAGTTGGAAAATCTGACGAATTGAATCGGTGATTCCGACTTATTGAAACCCTGTTTTCCTAATCATTGGAACGGGGGTGGGTTTACTCTTGATTCCTATTAACGAGGCGGTTTAATAGTTGACACTTGCCGCAGCGTACCTGACGTGCGGGTTGTCAAAAATTTTTTGGATCCAACGCACCTTCTTGGATACTTTTT
>CALXQS010000012.1 GCA_944390715.1 uncultured Duodenibacillus sp.
TCAACGATGAGTTTACCGAGCCCTTTTCCTGAGGTTATGACAAATTTGTTCGTTTTTTTGTCGGCTAGTTAAACCCCCTCGCCTTTGGCCACAATGACCGGCAACGGTGTTTTTTCGGCATCGTAATCGAGCGCAACAGCGTAGTGCGTTGGATTGACGATCAGCACTTTGGCTTTCCTGACGCTGGCCAGGGCATTCTGATTCATCAGTTCGCGATAAAGCTCCTTGCGCTTTCCTTTTACAAGAGGATCGCCTTCTGAATCTTTGTATTCGCGCTTTACTTCATCAATGCTCATTTTGTGTTCCTGAGTCCAGCGATATTTTTGATAGAGAAAATCAAGTGCCGCCACGGCAGCAAAAGCACCTGCCGTATAGAGCAGAAACTCGCCCATGGCGCTGCCCAAAGCTATCCACATCGATCCAACGCCGCCTTTGGGAACACTGAAAAGCATGGGAACATACTTGGCAAAAACAGTCCAGACAATGGCTCCGAGAATCGCTACCTTTACGATGTTCTTAATGAACTCAAAAAGATTGCGGGTGGAAAATACGCGCTTGAACCACCTGCTTGGACTGATGTTTTCCAATTTTGGAACAGCCGCCTTTGGAGCAAAAAGAAAACCGGTTTCTGCCAGCAGCACAATGAGCGCCACAGCCACCAAAAGTCCGACCAACGGCAGCACAAGCGCAAATGACGCCTCGATCACGATGCTTGAGACACGCTCGAGCGCTTGTTCGTAGGGCATGTCGACGCACGAAAGCGTCACAGTGAACATCTCAACCAATGTTTCAAAGATCGACTCGGCATTGCCGATCAAATAAAAGGCAAGTGCAAGGATTGTGGCTGCCGGCGCCAGATCCTGCCCCTTGCAGATATCGCCCCGCTCTCTTGAATCACGAATCCGTTTCGGGGTCGGTTGTTCTGTTTTCTCGCTCATTGCAGCAGCAACCTCATTGCCGAGAGATCAACACCAAAGGCGGCAAAGCGCTCGGGTGCGTCCGACATCAGAACAGCAAAGTAAAAAAGCAGCAAAAACGAAGCGGCGGCGCACTTGACGGGAATGGCCAGCACGTAAACGTTGAGCTGGAGCGCAAACCGATTGACAAGCCCGAGCGCGGCGTCCGCAAAAAGACAGGCAAGCACGATGGGAGCTGAAATCAGCATGATGTTTGCTGCAAGCTGCGCGAGCTTTTCACCAAAGAAAAGCGCCGCACCAGTTTTTTCGAAGAGCTCTGCGGGCAGAAATGAAAAAACCGGCCAAATTTCGTACGTGCTGTAGAGCAAGGCAAGCAAAGCCGCAAAGCTGCCTGTGGCAAAAAAGGCGTATACCGTGCTCTGCACCAAAAAAGAACCGGTCGGTGATGTTTCATCACCCGTGATGGGCATTCGTTTGTAGCAAATGCTCCTGCAGAAGCGTTTTGAACCTATGCGCTGTTTCACCATAGGTTCATACATAAAGGCTCGTTTATGAACTTTTGCTTAAAGCAGAAAGAACCTATCTGCCGCAGGTCACATCTGACTTTGTGATGCTGCACCCAGTCGGATGCGAGTCTCGCTTCGCCATCCATTTCATCGCATAAGCTTCATTGCAAATATTTTTTACGGCTTATTTACAGACCTTTAGCGCAAAAACAAAACCCCAGATTCGCACTGGAAGATTGATCAGCATTCAGTGCGAATAGCCGGGGCAATATTTCTTAAGACCGCTCTGAGAGGCTATTTTGCGCCCATTAACTCGTCTTCACCAGCACCGCAGCAAAGAAGCCGTCTGTATCGTGCCGGTTGGGAAGCATGACGAAATAGTCTCCAGCCTTTTGTTTTTGTTCATCGGTAAACTCGACGCCCTGCTTGGAGAGGATCTCTGAAGCATTTAGAAGCTCAAAATCAGGATGTCTCTTCAAGAAGTCCTCCACCACTTCCTGATTTTCGACTCTAAGCATGGAGCATGTTGCATAGACGATGCGCCCGCCCTTTTTTAGAAGCTTGCTTGCCTCTTCAAGAACTGATTTCTGGACGGCGTTGATGCGATGAAGCTCTTCGACCGACAGGCGCCACTTCAGGTCGGGATTTCTGCGCAGCGTGCCGGTACCCGTACACGGAGCGTCGACCAAAACGCGATCAAACTTGCCGCGCAAACGCTTGATGTGATTGTCATGCTCATCGCGAATGGCAATCGGATGCACATTGGTGAGTCCCGCACGACGGATGCGAGGCTTGATGCCCGTAAGCCGCTTCTCGTTGATGTCAAACGCATAAAGCCGCCCCGTCGAGCGCATCAATGCGCCCAGAGCCAAGGTTTTTCCGCCGGCACCGGCACAAAAATCGCAAACCATTTCGCCGCGCCGGGGAGCCACAAGCCGTGCAATCAGCTGACTGCCTTCATCCTGCACGTCAATGCGGCCTTCCTGATACATCGGCCAGCGGATGAGTCCCGGCTTGTCGATCAAGCGCACGCCGTCGGGCGAAAACCGCATGGGCTGAGCCTCAACGCGATGTTCTTTCAATTCTTCAAGCACATCCTCGCGCTTTGCCTTAAGCGTATTGACGCGAAGGTCCAAAGGAGCTCCTTTTAGGCTTGCTTCGAAAATTTCCTGCGCTTCTTCACCGTACTGCGCCTGGATTCGATCAAAAAGCCACTGCGGCATTTCCGCCTGAGTGTGCAGCGGAGCCTTTGTCATATCGCAGGCAAGCATATTCTTCACAGGCCCTTTCTCCTGACCGAGCACGGCATCAATGATTGCCTCTGGGCCAAATTGAAGCGACAGCGTCAAAAGCGCTGCCGCGCGCGGCGCTCTCTCAGGCCGTACCGGATGCATGCGATGCTTGATGCCCGCAAGGTGCCGCAGGCCGTAGAAGATTGCTTCGGCCAAAACTGTTCGGTCCCTGCTTCCAAGCTTGGGATTGGACTTAAAAAAGGCCTTCATCAGGCGATCGGCAGGACCATCGAGCTTCAAAATAACGGCAAACGCGCGAGCCAATTCATCAACGATGAGATTGGTAATGCGCACCTGTCCGGGATGAAGCTTAGCCATGCGCTGGCCGCCGGAAGATCCCTTGACAGCCTCGTTTTTGCGATTTTCTGCGAGTTGTCGACGGCGCGCGGCAATCTGTCGTTCCGTCATGTGCTTTTCGCGATCATCCTTGACGCGCTTGGTGCGCACAGGACGAAAC
Source organism: uncultured Duodenibacillus sp. (assembly GCA_944390715.1). Classification (GTDB taxonomy): domain Bacteria; phylum Pseudomonadota; class Gammaproteobacteria; order Burkholderiales; family Burkholderiaceae_F; genus Duodenibacillus. The sequence continues at coordinate 3,173 of CALXQS010000012.1, forward strand.
GGCATTTTGCGTTTTTTATTGTCTTCTGTCATGGAGCAAGCAAAATCCTTTAAAGATGGTGAAGGTGTCGATTATTGCGAGCATGGAGCTGCCGCCGCCTTGGGCGCAACAGACGATGCCTTTAGACTGCAGCATCAAAAAGGGTTAGAGACAAAGCCGTTTCATCGTCCATTTTTGTGCGGCCGTCAACGAGCTTTACCCGCCCCGTCGCGACAGCATGAACAGCACGGGGGTACAGCACATGCTCAAGCTTCAGTCCGCGGTGCGCGAGCGTATCCGGATCATCGGAAGCAAGCACAGGGACAACAGCCTGTCCAATAATGGCGCCGGCATCAAGTTCAGGGCTTACAAAATGCACCGTGCATCCGTGCACGCGCACCCCCGCGGCAATCGCACGAGCATGCGTATCAAGTCCCTTGAAAAGCGGCAGCAGAGCCGGATGAATATTGAGAATCTTGCCAGGATAGCGTTCCACAAAATGATTGGTCAGCACGCGCATGAAGCCGGCCAACACGATGACTGCCGGGTCATAGCGGTCAATGATCTGCATCATGGCGTCTTCAAACGCCTCGCGCGTCTCGAAGAGCTTGTGGTCGACAACTTCGGCATGAATGCCCATTTCGCGCGCACGCTCAAGTCCTGCCGCCCCCGGCCGATTGCTGATGACGCAGGAAATTTGAATGCCTTCATCCAACCAGTTTTCGCGCTTGGCGCTCTCGGCAATGGAAACAAAATTCGAGCCGCGCCCGGAAATTAAAACAACAATATTCTTCATAAAAAAATTCGTCGCGCAGGCCCCTGCACGCAGGCTAAGGAGAAAGCGCCGCCTCCTGGAAAAAGTCCGGGACAACTGAAAAAAGCTCGGCAAATGCAGCGTACCGCCGGCAAATCCTGAGCACATATCAGCACTGCGGCAAAGGAAAGAATTTCTTCGGCATTGCTGCAAACATCAAGAGGCCGGTCTGGATCAAACTCCACGACCAGCCATGTGCAGAAAGCTGCCAAAACTGCCGCACCATCCTGAAATTGCCCGCTCTGACTGCTGCGGATTGCTCCAACAGGGCAGTCTGGCGACCAACGGTCAATTCCTGCCCGCCAGCCGCAGCGGCTCGAGGCGCTCAACAGAACCGATGGGAGCACAATGCGAGCTCTTCTCTAGACTCATACGGCAGATTTTGAACATCTTTCTTCAACCAGCAACCCCCTCCGGCAATGCTTTCTTCGGGCTCTAATTGTAGCTGTTTTGCATTCGCAGCCGATGAGATGATCACGCTAGCGGCTAGGAAATCAAATCCCTATAATCCTGAGCTTTGAGAATGCAAAGCGCATCCGTCGAATGAGGCGATTTTTTTACCAACAGCGCTTGGCAAACGAGCTTTTTAAACGCTTTAACCAAACCAAAAATCATCTGCATTCGTCATACACCAGCATGAGGCATATTTTTCGCGGCCTTCCCGCAAGTTCTCAAAAAGTTGACTGCGCACTTGCCATCGGCAACTTCGACGGTGTGCATCTCGGCCACCAGAAGCTTCTGCGCACCGTCTGCGAGGCTGCCCGCGAAAAGGCTCTGGCCAGCGCCGTACTCACTTTTGAGCCTCATCCCAGAGAGTTTTTTGGTTCAGAAAACGTCGTTCGAATCAATACGCTCAGAGACAAGATCGAAGCGATTCGCGCCTGCGGCATTGACCGGATCTTCATCCTGCCCTTCAATCAGCATTTGTGTGAACTCTCGCCGGAGAAGTTTGCTCAGGAAATCCTCGTCGATGGCTTAGGATGCCGATGGCTCACCGTCGGTTCAAACTTTCGCTTCGGCGCACGCCGTGCTGGCGACTTTGCTGCCCTGCAAAAGCTGGGACTCAGTCTGGGCTTTGAGGCACATGCCACGCCGCTTGTTTTTCACGACAGCGCCCGCGTCTCGAGCACGCGCATACGACAAGCCATGCAGGCCGGAGAGCTAGACGAAGTCGCCCTCATGCTGGGGCGCCCCTACTGCGTAACCGGCCGCGTCATTCACGGCGCCGCACTTGGCCGACAGCTGGGCTTTCCTACGCTCAATGTTGCTTTTGGCCCAGCTGGATCCAAGTCCGCATGCGGTCTGCACGGCTCATTTGCCGTACGCATCAAAGCACTGCAATCCGACGGCTCGATCCTCGGCGGAGTTGCCAGCATGGGATTTAAGCCTACGGTGAGCACTGCTGGACGCTGGCTTTTGGAAACGCACGTCTTTGACTGGGAAGGCGACGCATACGGAAAAATCGTGCAGATTGAGTTTGTCCAAAAACTCCGCGACGAAATGAAGTTCTCGTCCCTCGACGAACTTAAGCGCGCCATTGGCCGCGACGCTCAAAACGCCAGGCGCATCCTCGGTCTGCCCGAAGATTGAGAAAATAAACAATTTGTTCAACGATTTCTAAGTCAAACACCTTAGAAATCGTGCAGCTGACAGCCGGCGCCGTGACATGGCGCCTTCAGCCGATGTAAACTCCAAAAGTTTTCGCGTCATCGCTTTCCCGATGCACGCACAAAAATTTGTCATTCATTGAACTTCAGAAGAGCCCGAGGGGGCCTGGAGCGCACTCTATGTCGAAAAAAGACGCCGCCGCACAGCCGGCAAAGTACCCTTTAAATTTGCCTGAAACTCCCTTCCCCATGCGCGGAGACTTGCCGCGCCGTGAACCTGTGTGGGTCAAGCAATGGGAAGAGAAAGACATCTATCACGTCATCCGCAAGGCCCGCAAAGGTCAGCGCCGCTTCGTGCTGCACGACGGCCCGCCGTACGCCAACGGCGACATTCACATGGGGCACGCCCTCAACAAGATTCTCAAGGACATCATCAATAAGACAAAGCTGCTCGCCGGCTACGACGTCCCCTACATTCCCGGATGGGACTGCCATGGCATGCCCATCGAAATTCAAATTGAAAAGAAGTACGGCAAGGGCCTGCCCAAGGATGAAGTGATTGCCAAGGCGCGTGCGTACGCTGATGAACAAGTGGCACGCCAGAAGGAAGGCTTCAAGCGCCTGGGCGTTCTTGCCGACTGGGACAATCCTTACCTCACGAAAAACTTTGCCAACGAGGCTGCAGAAATCCGCGCGCTGGCAAAGATTGTTGAAAAAGGCTACGTCTACAGAGGTCTCAAGCCCGTGAACTGGTGCTTCGACTGCTGTTCAGCATTGGCTGAGGCAGAGGTCGAATACAAGGATGCGCAAAGCTACGCCATTGACGTGGCCTTCAAGCTTTCCGACGAAGACCGTCCAAAGGTGGAAGACTTCACGGCCATCAACATCAACAAACCTTGCTTTGTCGTGATCTGGACCACGACGCCTTGGACGATTCCAGCAAACCAAGCGCTCAACATGCATCCGGAAATCGACTACGCGCTCGTTGACTGCGGAGACCGTTTCCTGATTCTTGCTGAAAATCTGGTTGAAGACTGCCTGAAGCGCTACAACTTTAAAGGCAAAGTCGTGGCTACGACCAAAGGCGCAAATTTTGATCACATCCGCTTCTGGCATCCGCTTGCCGAGCTTGATCCGGGCTACAAGCGCTTCTCACCGGTCTTTCTTGCTGAATACGTCGACGTCTCGGCCGGCACGGGCATCGTGCACTCGGCTCCTGCCTACGGCGTAGACGACTACAACAGCTGCAAGGCCAACGGGATGACCAACGACGACATCCTCAATCCAGTGCAGGGCAACGGCGTGTATGCCGACTGGCTGCCTCTTTTCGGCGGCATGATGATCTGGAAGGCGCAGCCCAAAATCTGCGACGCCATGCGCGTTGCCGGCAGTCTTTACACATGCGACAAGATGACGCACAGCTACATGCACTGCTGGCGTCACAAGACCCCGCTCATCTACCGTGCTACCGCTCAGTGGTTTGTCCGCATGGATGCTCCGAATGAAGACACCAAGAGCGTCTTGGGACTTGCTGCACAGCCCGAAAGCCTGCGCTCGGCAGCCCTGCGCGGCGTTGACAACACCAAGTTCTTCCCGGAATGGGGCTACAACCGTCTGCATGCGATGATCGAAAACCGCCCCGACTGGTGCATTTCCCGACAGAGAAACTGGGGCGTGCCGCTGCCCTTCTTCATCCATAAGGAAACGCAGCAGCTGCACCCGCGCACGCTGGAGATCATGGAAGAGGTTGCCAAACGCGTAGAAAAAGAAGGTGTTGAAGCCTGGGTGCGCGCCAAGCCTGAAGAATTCCTCGCACCTGAAGAAATCAGCCAGTACGAGAAGTCCAGCGACATTCTTGACGTATGGTTTGACTCGGGCGTAACGCACTACACGGTCATGCGCGTGAGCCACGCTGAAGATCAGCGCTGGCCTGCTGATCTCTATCTTGAGGGCAGCGACCAGCACCGTGGGTGGTTCCACTCCTCTCTGCTCACAGGCACGATGCTCGACGGCCGCGCCCCCTACGATTCTCTGCTTACGCACGGCTTCCTTGTCGACGAGAACGGCGAGAAAATGAGCAAATCCAAGGGCAACACCGTAAGTCCGCAGGAAATCTGTCAGAAATACGGTGCGGAAATCTGCCGACTGTGGGTTGCTTCGACCGACTACACGAGCGAACTGCGCATCGGACCGACGATCGTCAAGCGCGTCGTCGACAGCTACCGACGCATCCGCAACACACTGCGCTTTTTGCTTGCCAACACGAGCGACTTTGATGTCAAAAAGGATGCCGTGCCGGTTGAAGAAATGCTTGAACTGGACCGCTGGGCGCTTGCCCGCATCGATCAGCTGCAGGACCAGGTTCTCGAGTATGAGCAAAGCTGTCAGTTCCATATGGTCACCAACCTGTTGATGACTTTCGCCAGTGAAGATCTGGGCAGCTTCTATCTCGACATTCTCAAGGACCGCCTCTACACGACCAAGGCCGATGGTCTGCCGCGACGCAGCGCTCAGACCGCGCTTTGGCACATTACGGCAACCTACCTGCGCCTGATGGCTCCGATCCTCTCGTTTACCGCTGAGGAGGCTTTTGCCATCTTCAGTCCCAACGAATCTGGCACGATCTTTACCGAGGTCAACCATATTGTTCCGGAAGTCAAGAACGCCGAAGCGCTGCTGCACAAGTGGGCCGACATCCGTCAGGCCCGTGCACAGGTGCTCAAGTCCATTGAGGAGCTGCGCTCTCAAGGACTTGTCGGCTCAAGTCTGCAGGCTGAGTGCACTCTTAAGGCAGGAGGCGAACTCTACGCAGAACTCGCAAGCCTGGGTGAAGAACTGCGCTTTGTGATGATGACCTCTTCGGCCGTCCTCTCTCAGGGCCCGGCTGAAGCCGATCTGGTCGTCGAGACCCGTCCGAGCACTCAGAAAAAGTGCGAGCGCTGCTGGCACTACGTTTGCACGGTGGGAGAAGATGAACAGCATCCTGGTCTGTGTTCGCGCTGCCGCACCAACCTCTTCGGACTGGGCGAAGTGCGAAAGTTCGCCTGAGCGCGTGCCTGACTCATGGCTGACATCCGCTTGACAAACAGCCGTTCGCCTCGGGGTCGCAACCCGAGGCGGTTCGCGCTTTTTCTCTTATTGTCTCTGTGCCTGATCGGCATTGATCAACTCACGAAATTCTGGGTTACGCAGACCCTGGCCTATGGCACGGCCATATACGTCACCTCTTTTTTTAATCTCTGTCACGTTGTCAACACCGGTGCGGCCTTCTCGTTTCTAGGCGAAGCCGGAGGCTGGCAAATCTTTCTTTTTTCCGGCTTTGCGCTGATCGTCAGCGCCGCCGTCATCTGGATGCTCTACAAGCACAACGATAAAACTCTGCTTTCGCTGTGCTTGGCTGCTGTTTTAGCCGGAGCCGTCGGCAATCTCATTGACCGCATGCTTCTTGGCCATGTTGTTGATTTTCTCGATTTTCATTTTGCCGGCTGGCACTGGCCAGCCTTCAACGTAGCCGATATTGCCGTCTGTACAGGCGCTTTCGGAGCTGTTGCGCTTGAGTTTTTCGAAGGAAAACACCACTAGCCTCTTCTTTCTGCGGAGATATACTCAGAAAGTAAACACTACTAAGAGCCTCGCCGCAGAAAGCTCATGTGCTGTCAGCTTGAGCTGCCTGTGTTGAAGATTCATTATTTTTGTCTCCTGCCCTGTTTCTCATGACCACCAATCCTCTTGCCAATAAACACATCACTCTGGCCGTCACCGGCGGCATTGCAGCCTACAAGGCGTGCGAACTTGTGCGGCTGTTCGTCAAAGCCGGCGCCGTGGTGCAGGTGGTCATGACTGAGGCTGCAGCCCGCTTTGTCGGACCGCTGACCTTTGAGACGCTCTCCGGCCGCCCTGTAGCCCTCGATCTGTTTTCCGGAAAAATGCCCCATCTGGCGCTGACCCGCGAAAAAACAGATCTTTTGCTTGTTGCTCCCGCCTCAGCCAACATCCTGGCCAAAGCAGCTCAAGGCATAGCAGATGATCTGGTCAGCACGCTCATCGCAGGGCGCAATTGTCCTCTTGCCGTCGCTCCGGCAATGAACGACAAGATGTGGACCAATGCGCCCAATCAGCGCAATATTGCTCTGTTAAAGCAAGATGGCGTCCATATTTTCGGCCCTGCGTGCGGTGAACTTGCCTGCGGAGTTTCGGGCTCCGGCCGCATGCTGGAGCCTCAGCAGCTCATGGCCTGCGCACGCAGAGTTCTTACCCCGCAGATTCTGGCCGGCAAAAAAGTTCTTGTAACGGCCGGTCCCACCTATGAACCCATCGACCCCGTGCGAGGCATTACAAATTTAAGTTCCGGCAAACAAGGCTATGCCGTTGCTCAGGCTGCCTTTGAAGCCGGCGCCGATGTCGAGCTGGTTTCGGGCCCGACGGGGCTTAGAGCTCCGTACGGGGTTAAGCTCGTCAAAACAGACACGGCGCTCAGCATGAAGGCCGCCGTAGATAAGGCAGCGCCGCAGGCCGACATTTTCATTTCCGTAGCTGCGGTTGCGGACTGGCATGTGCGTGCTCCCAGCAGTCAAAAGATCAAAAAGGCAAGCTTGCAGGGCTCCCAGCCCATGATTGCCCTTGAGGAAAATCCTGACATCCTTGCGGAAACAGCCAAGGCCAACAAGCGACTGTATTGCGTCGGCTTTGCGGCAGAAACGCAAAACGTCGAAAGCTATGCGCGCGAAAAACTCAATCGCAAGGGACTATCTTTAGTTGTGGGCAACAATGCCGGCTTTGCTCTCGGAGCCGATGTCAATTCCGTAGTTTTTGTCACAAAGAATGCTTCCGTTGCATTTGAAGGCATCAGCAAGCAGGAGGTTGCCTGCCGGTTGATCAACGCCATTGCCTGTGATCTAGGACTTTGCAAAGGAGAAAATCTGTGAAAAATTTGGATCCCGCGCAAGAACTTGAACCCGCAAACGGCGACTTCGTCGCCTATCTCAAAAAGCTTGAAGAAGGAAAAATCGGCCGTCTCGGCGGACTGCATGTGAGTTTGCCTGACGGTGATCAGCAAGGCATGGTTCTCGTACAGACAACCAAGGAGATTGCCGACGACAAGCTTCGCGAAAAAGAAAAAAGAGATCTTGCCGTCAGGGCTTCAGCCGCTGCCGCAATGATGCTGCTGGGCCCTGCTCTGGCACTAACAGGCATAGGACTTATTGTTTTTGCTATTGCCGCGCCAGGAGACTTTGACTTTCTCATCCCCTTCGGCATGGTATCGATATTTTTCAGCGTCGTGCTCACTGCAGAAGGCAGAAAGCGGCGAAAGAACAGACGCTGATTCCCTTTTCCCTAATACACAAAAAAAAGAAATGAACGTTGATCTCAAGATTCTCGACGAGCGCATGCACGCCTATCTTCCGCAATACGCAACCTCCGGCAGCGCCGGACTTGATCTGCGCGCTCTGCTTGACGAACCGCTTGTCATTGAGCCGGGGCAAACGGTGCTGGTAAAAACTGGACTGGCCATTCATTTGGCCGATCCCGGCTTTGCCGCCCTCATTCTTCCTAGAAGCGGATTGGGGCACAAAAAAGGCATTGTGCTCGGCAATTTGGTCGGCCTCATCGACTCCGACTATCAGGGAGAACTCATGATCTCCACATGGAACCGCGGCAGCGAGCCTTTCACGCTTGAACCATTCGAACGGCTTGCGCAGCTCGTGATCGTGCCCGTCATGCAGGCACAATTCAACGTTGTCGAGTCTTTTGAAGAAAGCGCACGGGGCGCTGGAGGCTTTGGCTCTACCGGCACCAATTAAACGTCTTGCAATTTTTGCCTGCAGCACCCGGTCCGCCCAAAAGCGCCGGGTTTCTTTTTACAGAACAGGCCGCGCCCACCCCCTGGTTTGATCAGGGATGAGCGCCAAGCAAGCCCCCTTCTGAGCAACTTCAGACAAACGACAGCCGCTCAGCTCAGGAACATCCAAGACTTCTTATTTAACGGCAAAAACGACTACCTCAGCACGAAATTCACCATAAACGCCAGTGCTATGACCAGCATGGCGGGCTTGACTTCGTTCTGTCTGCCAGAGACAAGAGAAAGCAGCACGTAGGCAACAAAGCCCAAGCCAAAGCCCGTAGCAATGTTGAAGGTTACGGGCATTCCAAGAATCATCAGAAATGCACTGACTGCAATTCTTAAATCCGAAAAACGGATATGCACAACCTCCTGCATCATCAACACGCCGACCATGATGAGTGCTGGAGCGGTGGCAGCCGCAGGCACAGAACTGACAAGAGGAATAAAGAATGCCGAGCCGGCAAATAGAAGAGCCGTGACAAGCGTGCTTAAACCTGTTCTGGCGCCGGCAGCTATCCCTGTTGCACTCTCCAAATACTGCACTGCCGTCGTCGTGCCGACGATGCCGGAGAACATCGTCCCGAATGAATCGGTTACGAAAGCTCTGTCAAGATTTTTAATGGTTCCATCCGGACGCACTAGGTTTGCTTTGCGAGACAAACTGATCAGGGATCCGATGTTGTCGAAAAGATCGACGACAGTAAGCGTAAATACGATGGTCAGCAACCCATGCTCCAACGCCTGCGTGAAGTCAAGAGCTAAAAACGTCTGAGACACGTCGGGCAGATCGCTCGATACAAAATTTCCCTTCGGCAAGCTGCCGATTCCGCAAGCAAATCCTGCTGCCGCCGTGAGCAGGATTCCTAAAATGATGCTTGCAGACATTTTTCGGATCATCATTGCTGCCGTTGCAAAAAAGCCCGCAGCAGCCAACACGACAGAAGGCTGGGTGACGTCTCCCAAGGACAGGCCGGATGCGCTGCTGACAATAAGGCCGCAGTTTTTCATGCCGACCAAAGCAATGAAGCAGCCAATGCCGGCAGATGTTGCGGTTTTCAAATCCGGCGGAATAGCCTCAATGATGAGCTGCCGAATCCTCGTCACTGTCAATATGAAAAAAACGACGCCCGAAATGAAGACGGCTGCCAGACCAGCCTGCCAGGTATAGCCTGCCGGTCCGCAAATGTAGTAAGCAAAATAGGCGCTGATGCCCAGTCCGGGACCGATGGCAATCGGCAAATTCGCATATAGTCCCATCAGTGCGCAGGCCGAAACCGTCACCAAAATCGTGGCGGCAGTCGCTGCCTCGCGGTTCATGCCTGCATCGGCAAGCATGGCAGGCACCACGAAGATCAGATAGCTCATGGCGACAAACGTCGTCAAACCGCCAAGAACCTCCTGCTTGACCGTTGTTTCTGAAGCCTTCAGACCGAAAAGGCTTTCAAGCGAGAAATGCTTCATGCTTCTATTAACGAGAAGGTATAAAAGTCACCGGACTTCGGCCGCGTAGCGCACTGTTTCAATTTCAAAGAATCGGCTCGAGACCGCGCATTCGCGTTCTCACAACCAACTTCACATCAATTTTGCATCAAACAAGCTCGTAGGAAGCCGACTGAATCGGCATATTCAAAATGGGAAGCACGCGCTCGAGCAAAATCCCGTCACGACTGTCCATTTGATATCCAAATGTTGCACGAATTCCTTGCAAAATGAACTGTACAGCTCTATCAAGAGCAATCGGCAGGCTGTCGCCTTGCAGCAGACTGCCCGTGATCACGCTGGTAAACGTATCTCCCGTTCCCGGGTAATGCGCAGGCAGATATGGGCAGGTCACCTTCCAGGTGCGCATGTCCGACTTGCTGCGAGCGATCACGGACGTAAGCCCTGACTGTCCAGAAACCGGAACGCCGGTGATGATGACGGTATCGGGCCCAAGCTCAGAGAGTTCGGCAATCAGGTCTTTAATCTGCTGCGTTGTGCACTCAGGCTGATATTCGCGATCGAGCAGCGCAAACGCTTCCGTGAGATTTGGGGTGAGGACATCAGCACGCTTGGCCAGAAGCCGCATGTTGCAGACCATTTCCTCGGTCATCTTGCTGTAGAGATGGCCATTGTCGCCAAGCACCGGATCGATGACGATAAGCGTCTCCGGACGTCTGAAATCGTCAATGAAGCCGCCGACGATTTCAATTTGTCGAGGCGAACCCATATAGCCCGTATAAATCGCGTCAAACCGAACGCCTAACTGAGCCCACTGCCGGATGATTTTCGGCATCTCATCGGTGAGATCAAGAAAGGAAAAGTCGGGATACTGAGAATGATTCGACAGTATCGCTGTCGGCAAAGGGCAGACATTAAATCCCATTGTGGAAAGGATGGGAATCACCGCAAGCAACGACGTGCGTCCAACGCCTGAGAGATCGTGGATGGCTGCAATGCGGCGCAAATTTGGACTAAATCTCATTGTTCTGTTCCAAAAAAATTCGCGACAAGAAAGCAAAGACGCACTTCCTCTGAAAAGAATCCGTACAGAAAGCGTTCATGCTACCAGCTTAAAGACGAAACACCCGACGCTCTCCGGTCCATTATCTCAGTCGACATAGGGTGAAACAAAAAAGCACCAGCACCCCAAACCAGAGGCACCGGTGCATGCCCTTGAAGTTGACCTTCTTTGCAGTGCTCGCTTAGAGCTTGAGGGTCAGCTCTTTAATCACCTCGACGGCATCAGCCTCAAGGTAGTAGTCGGCATAGTCAAACATGGCGGCCTCATTGTCCTTATTGACCGCCACAATCACCTTGGAGTCCTTCATGCCGGCTACGTGCTGAATGGCGCCGGAAATGCCGAAGGCGAAGTAAAGCTCGGGCGCAACGATCTTGCCGGTCTGACCGACCTGAGACTCGTTGGGAGCAAGCCCCATGTCGACCACGGCGCGTGTTGAACCGACAGCGGCCCCAATCTTGTCGGCGAAGGCTTCCAATGCGGCAAAGCCCTCTTCATCAATAAGACCGCGGCCGCCGGCAACCACGCGACGAGCCGTCAGCAAGTCGGGCTTGTCTGAGAGCTGAGTTTCTTCGCTGACGAAAGCAAAGCCTCTGCTCTTGAAGTCGACGGTAAGCGCCTCAATGCCGGCGCTGCCGCCTTCGGCAGGTGCCGCTTCAAAAGCGGTAGGACGAATGGTTGCGATCACAGGGTTGGCCAAGGTCTTGACCGTAGCCAACACGCCGCCGGCGTAGATATAGCGCTTGAACGTGTCGGCAGACTCCACGCCGCACACGTCGGTCAAGGCCGATACGCCCAGAAGCCCAGCCAAACGCGGCATGGCTGCCTTGCCTGCCGTGCTTGAAGTAAAGAAAACATGCGTATATGCATCCTTTTGCAATGCCGCACGGACAGCCTCGGCCATTGCTTCAGGCAGACGATGCGCAAGCTGCTCGCAGTCAGCGCAATAAACCTTTCGAACACCCGCAACTTCGGCTGCGGCCTTGGCCGGCATCTCGCATCCCTGACCGCAGACAAGCACGTCAATATCGGGCGAAATTGCCTTGGCAGCAGTAATGGTGTTTAGCGTCGAAGCCTTAAGCGAAACGTTATCGTTTTCAGCAATGACAAGAATCGACATGTTTAAGCTCCTCCGCCTTAAAGAACCTTGACTTTGTTTTTGAGCACATCGATGAGCTCGTCAACACTTGCAAGCTTGACGCCAGCCGTGCGAGCCGGCGGATCGACAACATTGACAAGCTGCAGGGACTGAGAAAGATTGGGCTCGAGATCAGCCGCCGCAATTGTCTCGACAGGCTTCTTTTTGGCCTTCATCATGTTGGGAAGGGTAACGTAGCGTGGTTCGGCAAGACGAAGGTCGGCAGAAACAATCGCGGGCAGATCCGCGGCAACCCGAAGCAGACCGGCATCAGTTTCGCGAAGCACCGTCAAACGAGCACCGTCAAGCTCCAGTCCGCTCGCGTTGATGGCCACGGGCATATCGAGCATCGCCGAAAGCATTTGCGGAACCTGACCGGCATCATTGTCGATGGCCTGCTTGCCCATCAGAATCAAGTCCGGATTTTCACGGCGGCAAACGCAAGCCAAAAGGCGTGCCACAGCAACGGGCTCAAACCGTTCATCAGTTGTGATATGCAAAGCGCGGTCGGCCCCCATGGCCATTGCAACGCGCAGCGTGTCGACAGTCTTGGCCGGGCCTATGCTCACGACAACCACCTCATCGGCTTTGCCGGCCTCCTTGAGACGCTGAGCCTGCTCAACGGCAATTTCATCGAAAGGATTCATCGACATCTTGGCCGATGCAATATCCACGTCGGAATGATCAGCTAGCGCATGAACCTTGACGTTGTAGTCGACTACGCGCTTGACCGCTACAAGAATCTTCATAAGAGAAAAGCTCCGAAAACATGCTTGAGCCTGCCGGAATTAGATAGAAGCGCTCTGCAGCTCTTCCGGATCTGGCCCGCTTTCACAATGCACGTGATTATACGGGGCGCGGCTAGTTTTTTGAGCGATGTATTTCTGCCACTTTATAGGTTTGCGGGTACTGGCTTGAAGGGGCGTCGTCAGGGAGTTAATTTGATGTATTCTTCTCACAAAGTTAGATGTTTCATTTTGTTTCAAAACTGAATAGTCGTTCAGAATTCTGAATAGCCATTCAATCTTGATGAACGGAAATTCACTGCAAAATCAATGACTTAACCACCTAGCGAATGTATACATATTGGGGACAAAAGAAAGAAACATTTTGAAAAATTTCATTCTCGCAAGCGACAAAATGCGATAATAGGACTACCAGAAGAAGATGCATTGGCTTTTCGCCACTGACCAGTTCTGGAGTTGACTATAGATTCGAGAATTCATGGGTTCGGCGTTTTATGCATGATCATGCCGGACAGCAGTCTCAAAGGAGGTTGCTATGTTGACGCGTCTCACTCCACACGGAAAATCCATTCTGATTTGGCTGCTTCTAGCCGTTGCCATTGCCGTAGGTCTTCGCCTTCTGGGCTGGGGCATCGGCGAGGTATGCGAAGGCACTGTCTGCACGCTTATCTGAGCCTGACAAGCCTTGTTTCATCTTTGTCTGCATATTCGAGTCGACTTTGTGGCATATTTACGGGACTAGTTCTTTAGAGTCTTAGAGCCGAACTGCAAATTGTCGTCCGGCCGCCGGGATCGTTCATGATGAATTTGATCGGCGGCCGTTTGCGCTGTGAACTTCCAACCATACATCTTTGCAGGCCGCGTGCTGATGCATCCGAACTTCCGGGATCCGGCGCGGCAATGCCGAGACCATGACTGCCGTTTAGCAAAAGGCAAAGCAAGCATAGGCTGAAGCTGCGCAGCGAATCTACAGAATTCCAAATCTTTTCGTTATTTCAACCATTTTCAAGGAGCACTCCTCATGCTTTCTGACATCGAGATTGCACAACAGGTCAAACTCAAGCGCATCGACGATCTTGCCCACGAATGGGGACTCGACGACAGCGAATTCGAGCCTTACGGCTGGGACAAGGCAAAGGTGTCCCTCAAGGCCAACCGCCCCCAGAACGGCAAGCTGATTCTTGTTACGGCGACCTCGGGCATGCCGGCCGGCTCTGGCAAAACCACCACGTCGATTGCTCTGGCTCAGGCAATGAACCGCCTTGGGAAAAAGGCCGTTCTTGCTCTGCGCGAACCGTCCCTTGGCCCGGTTTTCGGCATGAAGGGCGGCGCTGCCGGCGGCGGCTATTCACAGGTTCTGCCGATGGAGTCGATCAACCTTCACTTCACTGGCGACTTTCATGCCATCACTGCCGCCAACAACTTGATCGCTGCGCTTATTGACAACGCTCGGCACAAGCGCCAGATTGATTTGAAGGAAGTCACTTGGAAGCGCGTACTTGACGTCAACGACCGTCAGCTGCGCTTCATTGTTGACGGCCTGGGCGGCTCCGCCAACGGCATTCCTACGGAAACCGGCTTTGACATCACGGCCGCAAGCGAGCTGATGGCTGTTTTGTGCTTGGCCGATGGCGAAGAAGACCTGCGTCGTCGCCTTGATCGTCTGGTGCTTGGCATCAAATTTGACGGCACGCCTTTCACCTGCAAGGAACTTGGCGCCACCGGTGCCGTCATGGCGCTGCTTCTTGATGCCATGAAGCCCAATCTCGTGCAGACTCTGGAGGGCACGCCTGCATTCATCCACGGCGGCCCCTTTGCCAACATCGCCCACGGATGCAACTCGGTTGCCGCCACGCGCGCAGCAATGACGCTTGGTGAATACGCCATCACGGAAGCAGGCTTCGGCTCTGACCTTGGCGCCGAAAAGTTTTTCGACATCAAGTGCCGCGAATGCGGTCTTGAGCCTTGCGCCGTGGTTCTCGTCACAAGCTTAAAGGCCCTGAAGTGGCACGGCGGAGTGGCTCTGCCCGAAATCGGCAAGCCCAACATGCAGGCGCTCAAGGCCGGCATGTGCAATCTTGATGCCCATGTGGCGAGCCTCAAGGCCTTCGGTCCCGAAATCATTGTGAGCATGAACCACTTTGCCAACGACCCCGAAGAGGAAATCGAAGTTCTTCGCAATCGCTGCCAGGAACTCGGCGTTCGCTTTGCCGTCAGCGACGGCTTTGCTGACGGCGGAAAAGGCGCCGAAAGTGTTGCCCGCGAGGTCTTCGCTGCCTGTGAATCGCCTGCTGCGGCTCTCAACTACGCATGCGAAGAAGACGACCCTGTCATGGTTAAGGTCGAAAAGATCGCACGCCGCGTCTACGGCGCAGGTTCTGTCAGCATGTCCGCAGCCGCCGTCAAAGATCTCAAGCTGCTTGAGAGCATGGGATTTGACAAGCTGCCGGTATGCATTGCAAAGACTCCCTTCTCGCTCACGGCTGATCCTAAGGCGCTGGGCGCCCCCAAGGGATTCGACCTTCCGGTACAGCGTCTGATTCTCAACGCTGGCGCCGGCTTCGTTGTCGTCACTACCGGCGCGATCATGCGCATGCCCGGCTTGCCCAAGCAGCCTGCTGCCTACAACATTGACGTAAAGGATGGAAAGATCACGGGGCTTGCCTAAGCTTCGATTGACCTTTCCTGACTCCTTCCTCCCTTAAAGGAGCCCCGGCGGCCCGTCATTTTTCCTTGTTGGATTTTGACGGGCCGCAGGTGTTTGCTTCACCTCTTTGCAAATTCCTCCCTCGCTGTCTCTGCTTCTTTGCCGCCGCCAGACGCAAGCGTTGAGATAGTTTCTTTGCCTTCATCAATTGGAAACATTTTCGACACGCGCGATTCATAAATTGAGACTATGATGCGCAGCGAAATCGATAGTCTCAATAAAATCTACAAAAAGAATAAAAATGATCAATCTAAAAACTCATGAATTTCTGACCACTTGGTCCCAAGATGACCAATCTTCAGCTGCGCTTCCCATCGGCCGCATGCGTCTGAGCGACGGACGCTTTGAATTCAGCTCTTCCTGGATCGGCGCGGCCCAGTCCAAACGCTTCAACCCCATTGAATCTCTGCCTGAGTCCCCTGCCGCAATCAAGCTCATAACGGATTCCCTGCCCGACAGCTGGGGCCGATCTGTGCTCGATCGCTATGAAGAAGCCTGCGCCAGACGCGACGAACGGGTACCGCACGAACTCTCAGAGACCGAAGTGCTCACCACTATTGCCGACAGCGAGCGCATGGGCGCCATGCGATTCAGCCCGGAGTCTGAGCCCGATGCCTTTGTCGGCACATCGCCAGACATGCTTCCGCGCAAAAGCGAACTAGAAGCCTACGGAGAACTATGCAAAGCTTTTGAGGAAAAAAGACTGCTGTCGGCCGCTACGCTCATGCCGCTTGTGCGTGCTGCTTCTGCTCTCGGCGGATCTCGTCCAAAAATTGGCTTTCAGAACTCTGACGGCTCGCAATGGATTGCCAAATTTCCGTCCATCTACGATACGCGCAACATGGGCGCTTGGGAATACGTGATGACAACGCTCGCACAGCAAGCCGGCATTGAAGTCGCCCCCTTTGAGCTCATCAACGGCAACATCTTTGCCACCAAACGCTTTGACCGCACGAAGTCCGGACGCCGTCACTATTTCTCAACCCGCTCGCTTTTAGGTGCTGATAAAAATCACGAACCTCGAAGCTATCTTGAAATTCTCATGATCATTGAGAAGGTTTGCCGCGACAAAGCGGTTGAGGCAGAAGAGCTTTTCAGACGCGTGGCTTTCAAAATGGCCATCGGCGACGGCGACGATCACTTGCGCAACCACGGATTTCTGCTGACCGAAACAGGCTGGCATCTTGCTCCGGCATTTGACATCAATCCATCGACCTCCATCGAGCATCTTTGCCTGACCTGGGACGAGCAGTGCCGAGACTTCAACATCGACGCATTCGTTGGCGCGGCTCCTTTCTGGGGCATCGGCATTGAACGAGCTCGCGAGATCGTTGCCGAAATCAAAACAGTCCTGCAGGGCTGGCGAGAAACCGCCAAAGACACCGGGCTGAGCAGCACGGAAATTGATGCCATGTCGGCGGCCGTTCGTCTGTAGCAACGGCTTTTTTCAGGCTCTCAAAATATCCGGCCGCCTCTTGCATCATTGAAGAGCATTGAAGAGCACGGGGCGGACAAACATGCCCGGCAAGTCTTAACGCAGCTTCTCGTCGTTTTCTACTGTTTTCTGTACATCTGCCCAATCCGAACCCGCATTCTTCTGTCCTTTTCGGTTTGTCGGGTTTTAGCCTTCTCTACCTTGCCTAAACTCAAAATTTTGTAATTAATCACAAAATGCCCCCACATCTAGAACAAAGGCAGGCATAATGCGTGCTCCATTTTTAACGGACCGCCACATCCGTCTTGTGCGAGTGTTTTTTTGCGTGCCCCCTTTTTATGTGCGCGCACCTTGTTCACATTTGCTGACGAGTTCATACACTTACGCACCATCTGCCAAGACGTCCCTGATATCCTGAGCGGTCGAAAGCGTGCAGCTGACTGTCGGCTGCAGCTGAAAGGGAAGAATAAGAAAAATGCCTCAAGTACTCCTGGTTCACTCTAGCGCGCAGACAAGCGAAGTCCGCAAGGAAAATCAGGGCTCCTACACCCGCAAGATGGCAAGACTCCTGAAAGACCGTCTCAAGGGCCGCGGCGTCCGTTTTGTAGAACGCGATGTTGCCTCCAAACCGCCTGGATTGATCGACTCCTCTTTTATCTCGGCTTCCATGACCAAAGAATCCGAGCGAACGCCCGCACAAATCGCGCGCCTGCGTGAAAGCGACGAGCTCGTCGCCGAGGTACTGCTGTCGGATGTCATCGTCGTCGGCTGTCCTCTGTACAACTTCGGCGTTCCCGCTCCTCTTAAAGCATGGATTGACAACATCGTCCGACTGGGCAAAACCTTCACGATGGACGATCAGAGAAAGCCGCACGTCATCTACGGACTGCTGCACAGCAAACTGATCGTCATTCTGGAGAGCACCGGCAGCTCAGGCTATCAACCCGGCGGAAGCAAGGAAGCGCTTAATCACGCTGACAAAGCCGTGCGTGCTATTTTCGAACAGCTAGGCGTCAGAAACTTCGAGTGTCTTGCCGTAGAAGGCGTTTGTGAAGATTCACCCGAAGAAATTGAGCAAAGCTGGAAAACCTGCGAAAGACGCATTGACGAAGTCGCCGAGCGCATCAAAATTCGCTGGCGCGACAAGCATCTCGACAATTGAGTGAAGCCTGAAGCTTTGTGCATCACTGCCAAAGGTGGCAAATCAGGTTGACAACCTGCGGAAACAAACCGATCACTGTCGTTGCTCTAACGACATGCATCACGATGATGTCCGTATTTCTAATCTTCAAATCTTCGAGAATCAGCGCCATGTCGGCGGCTCCCGCCGGCGTCTCGATCATCATGCCCTCAGTGCGTCCATAGCCGAAAAACCGCCGCTGCAGCGTACCCGTTACAATGCAGTTGGCGGCATAAAAAGCAACTACAACCAAAATGGGAACAATGAGCGTATGGGCGGCAGAAAGCTGCTCAACGGTCATTAGGCTTCCCAGATAACATCCCGCAATAACCTGACAGGCTTTACGCACCCAGCGAGGAATATAGGCAAAATCAAATCCAAGCTTCATGACCAAAGCCGCCGCAATAGCGAAAGTAAAGGTCATTCCGGGGATGTGCGTGGCCTGTCCCAGCAGACCGGCCAAAGCCGCCGCAGAAAGCACGGCCATAGTTGAAACCAAGGATCTCTGGTGCGACACATTGCGAGGCGTGCTCCTCACGTGTGCTTGCTCAGATCGCTGCCCTACATGCCCGCAAGAAGTCTTGTAGCGATCATAGGCAACGACAAGGCTGGGCAAAACGGCAATTCCAAATATCTGGCGAACGAGCTGCAAAACCGTCACGCTTGGCACATCGGCGCCCATGTCGGCAGCGATAATCGGCGTGTCGTTCACGCCTGCCGGCATTGCGCACATCAAGGACGTCTTCAAATCAAGCGGGCTGACAAAATAAATCGTCACGCCCGCGGCAATCATCAGCGTAAAAAATGAGGCAAGCATCATCAACGTAGGTCTGAAAATGACCCTCAGCCGTCTGATGTCGTCGCGCTCCATCGAACAGCCTACGTAGGCGCCGGCAATCACCTGAGCTACCGTACGAGTCGAAGACGGCATCCACGCCGCATCAAACGAACAGGCAAGCAGCGCAGCTCCTGCAAAGGAGCCGATCATCCATCCCGCAGGCACTTTGAGCATTTTGAACGCTCGGCCAACAACAAGGCCGACGGCAAGCGTCAAAAAGCAGTACTTTGCCAGTTCCCAATTCATCATGACTAAGATTCAAAATACGTCTTCTACCAGTCAAGATACGCCAAAAAAGAAGGCCCCGAAGCTGTCAGACACGCCAACTTGCTTCGGGGCTCAGGCAATCGACTTGTTCGGCAGCTCAAAATCTGCGCAATCAGTCCTCTTCAGCAGGCTTCTTGACCGGAACCTGGCGCCCAGCTTCAAGCGCCGTCAAATATTCTTCAGTCACATCCCCCGTCACGTACTCGCCGTCAAAGCACGAGCAGTCAAACCGAGCAATCTCGCAATTAAGATCCGTCAACGCACTCTTTAATCCGTCCACCGTCTGGAAAATCACAGCATCGGCGCCAATCAGACGAGCAACCTCCTCTGGACTTTGGCCGTGGCCGCAGATCAATTCAGCGCGTGTGGGCATGTCGATGCCGTATACGTTGGGAAACATGACGCGCGGAGCGCTTGAAGCGACAAACACCTTTTTGGCGCCGGATTCACGAGCCATGCGCACGATTTCGCGCATCGTCGTGCCGCGCACGATTGAGTCGTCCACAAGCAGAACATTTTTGTTTTTGAACTCCACCGGCATGGCATTGAGCTTTTGACGCACGCTCTTTTTACGCATCTCCTGACCGGGCATAATGAAGGTGCGGCCCACGTAGCGGTTCTTGATGAACCCTTCGCGATAGGTAAGCCCAAGCTTTTGAGCAAGCTGCTGTGCAGCAGGACGGCTCGAATCAGGAATCGGCATCACGCAGTCGATTTCGGACAGATCAATCTTTTCGGCAACTTCGCTGGCGAGATACTCTCCCAAACGCAGCCGCGCGCCGTAAACGCTGATGCCGTCAATCAGACTGTCAGGGCGAGCAAAATAGACGTATTCAAACGCACAGGGGTTGAGCTGAGGATTGTCTGCGCACTGAGCTGAACAGAACTTGCGATCCATGCTGATGAAAATCGCCTCGCCAGGAGCCACATCGCGCTCAAACTGAAATTCCAGACCCACCATGGTCACGGACTCAGAGCTGACCAAATAATCTTTTGTTCCGTCAGGCTGTAGCTGAGTGCCGAAACACAGCGGACGAATGCCGTTGGGATCTCGAAAGGCAAGAAGCCCCTTGCCTGCAATCAAAGCCACCACGGCATAAGCACCCTTGACGCGCTTGTGCACGCCGCGAACTGCCTTAAATGCAATTTCAGCAGAAAACTCCACGCCCGCGGGGCTTGCCTTCATAAGCTCATCGGCCAGCACGTTCAAAAGAACTTCAGAATCGCTCGAGGTATTGATGTGGCGACGATCCTGCTTGTAGAGCTGCTCCTTGACTTCTGCCGTATTGGTCAAATTGCCGTTGTGAGCAAAAAGAATGCCGTAAGGAGCATTGACGTAGAAGGGCTGGCTTTCCTGATTGGAGCTCGCGCAGCCCTGAGTCGGATAACGCGTGTGGCCAATGCCTGCATTGCCGGTTAGATCTCTCATGTTGCGCGTTCTGAAGACATCACGCACCAATCCCATAGCCTTGTGGACGTGAAATGTCATGCCGTCATCAAGCGTCCCAATGCCCGCCGCGTCCTGGCCGCGATGCTGCAGCAAAAGCAAGGCGTCATAAACGCGCTGGTTCACCGGTTTTTGGCTAATCATGCCGACAATGCCGCACATAGTTCTTATCCTCGAGTCGAGAAAAACGAAAAAAGTTGAATGTTTAATTGTAAAAAACTTTGCACACAAGCGGCTCACGCCGCTTCACGCAGACGATCAAATATTGAGTCCCTTGCCGCGACGCAGATCGACAATGGTCTGAGGCATGTACGGCATGCAGAAGTCGATGACATGCTCACAAGGGACAATAAGAACAGAATTTCTCCATAGCCCCGTTTTAGTCGCCGAAGTCAGTCCGAGTACAAATACGCAGGCGCAAACAATGACAACACCGCGCACAAGGCCGAAAATGGCGCCGATCGCGCGATCTTCAAATGTAATGCTTGCCGCGGCCATCAGATGCGCAAAAATTTTTCCTGCCAGGCCGATCACCAACAGCGTCGCAACAACAACCAGCACGGCGCCAAGCGCCGTGCGCACCAGGATCGACAGCGAAGGCAACGGTATCGCCTCTCCTACCATCGGAGCAAACTTCAGTGCAAGCAGTATGGCAAGCACCCAGCCCACAATTGCAAGAATTTCCCGCACAAGGCCGCGACTGACGCCCACTATGGTCGAAAGCGCCAAAACCGCCAAAATTACCCAATCAACTTCATTCATGGTACGAAAAACGAAAAAAGCGCAGTTTAATTCTTTTTAGCGGGTTCTTGGTTGACGCCGCCGTTCTCAATAGCGTTGAAGGCAAGAATGTCC
Source organism: uncultured Duodenibacillus sp. (assembly GCA_944390715.1). Classification (GTDB taxonomy): domain Bacteria; phylum Pseudomonadota; class Gammaproteobacteria; order Burkholderiales; family Burkholderiaceae_F; genus Duodenibacillus. The sequence continues at coordinate 24,528 of CALXQS010000012.1, forward strand.
AGAGCACGTCTGGCCTCCTGCTCGGAAGCAAAGCGTCCCACGCGCACGCGCCACAGATCGGTTCCTCTGCGATGCACGATTTCTGTATACGCTGGAAGACCCAGCGCACGCAGCTTTTGTGCCTGTTTCTGTGCTGAATTTTTATTGCTCGTGGCAATGACCTGAATGAAGTAGCGTCCGTTGGCCACCGCGCGCAAAGGTGCAGCCTCAGAGGTCTTGTTCGAAGGCTTGGCGTGCTTGGCTGACTCTGAAGAGGACCTGGTATTTGTAATCGTCTGAGTGCTCTGCGTCAGGCTCGTTGTGTTTTTTTCAGCCTTCGATTTTCCTTCTGCAGGCCTCTTTGCAGAATCAGAAGACTTTTTGACAACCTTGGAAGGCTCGTCAGGCGCGGGCTTGACGCCTGCCGCCACTTTATTTGCCGCAGACAAGCTCGCTGCAGAACTAGGCTCTTGCGGCACTACTGGGACATTTTTAAGGGGCTTGGCCTTTTCCGGAGCAAGCGATACAACCTTGGAAGGCTTTTCGTCTTGAAGAGCCGGAATCTCCAGCTTGGCGCCGCGATCAGCGTAGTAGTCGTTCGGCTCAAAAAAGCTCGGGGCGACCACCGCAACAGCCATGACCAAGACCATGAGGCCAAGAATGCGGCGCTTGTTCTTGATGCGGGCAATCTGCCGGAGATGAGCATCATCTTCAGGGGTCACGCCGAAGTCGACCTCCTGAGGCCCACTTAACGGGGCTCTCGGCGGATTCGGTCCGAACAGCTTTTGAAACTTATCGATCATGACCCGAAAAAGGCTTTGCGTATTAAATGTTCGCAGGATTTTCAAAAACCGGCCCTTAGCGCCTAAGAGCCGGCCTTCTTAGCGAGAATTACTGTATAACCGCGGCTTCGCGCACATCATGGCGCAGCGATTCGATTGCCGCCGCAGCGGTCACGAATGACCCGAAGGCAATGATTCTAACAGCACCTGGTTCTTTGCGCTTGCTCTCTTCGAGCGCCGCGCGCAGCGCCTCGTCTACGGATTTGAAGTCGGAGACCTTCGTTTGGTCCACGCCGGCTTCCTTCATGGCAGCCAGCAGCTCTTCGAGCGAAGCGCCGCGCACGCCCGGCAGTCCAGTCACAAACCACTTGTCAATGTGCCGCATGAGCGTGCGGGAAACCTCCACCATGTTCTTGTCGCGCAGCATCCCAAAAACAGCCCAAGTTTCTACATTGGGGTCTCCGTCAGCCGTCAAATTTGCCGCAAGCACGCGGGCAGCCTGCGGATTGTGGGCAACGTCTACAGTCACGCTTGCACCGTGCTCATCAGCATGCTTGACCATTTCGTAGCGTGCCTGAATATGAACGCTTTCAAGCCCCTCTACAACCGCGCTGCGAGTAATCGGCAGCTCTGCATTCATCAACGCGAGCGCCGCAAGAGCGCCTGCGGCGTTCTGAAGCGATGCTGCGCCGCTGATCGAAGGCATCGGCAGATTGCGCCAGTCCACAACTTCCGGCGTCGGACGATACATCTGGATTTCAAAATCAAACATCCCGTGATGCTTGTATGTATGGAAATCTCGACCATAGACGTGCAGCGGAGCAAAAAGCACATGTGCATGCTCCTGCAGACTCTTGGGCGGATTTGGATCGGTGCATACAGCAGGTTTTCCCGTGCGATAGATGCAAGCCTTTTCCAAACCGATTTCCTCACGCGTCGTACCAAGATAGGCCGTGTGGTCAATATCGATGCTGCAGACAACACTGCAGGAAGGCTCTACAGCATTCATCGCATCAAGCCGCCCGCCAAGACCGATTTCCAAAATCACAGCATCCAAATGGGCTTTCTGGAAGATGCGTAAGATTGCCAGACCTGTGAATTCAAAGTACGTGAGCGTCAAATCGCCTCGAGCACGCTCAACTTCTCGAAACGCTTCAATAATCCGGGCATCCTCAACTTCCTTGCCGTCAATCACAACGCGCTCATTGAAGCGAATGAGATGCGGCGAGGTGTGCAGTCCCGTATGGTAGCCGGCGTGGCGCAAAATGCTGTCGATCATCGCGCAGGTACTGCCCTTGCCGTTGGTGCCGGCAACGGTGATGACCGGACATGCGAAGTCAATGCCCATGCGCTCGATCATTGCCTTCATGCGTTCAAGCCCAAGCTCCATAGGCTTGTCGTGCACCTTGGCAATGTAGTCGAGCCACTGGTTCATATCGGCGGTCGCACCCGGGGTCTTCAAAGCTTCAGTCTGATTTGTCATAGTCTTACATCCAATACAGGGCGGCTTCCTGCACCCGCTGCCCTTGGGTGTCACAGCAATTAACTTCAAATTTTATCGCGGTTGGCACACGCGTACATCTTGTGCATCGAGTACATTTTTCAACAAGCATTTGCGTGCTGCAATTCGCTGATAAAAAGCACCATTGTCCGTCAGGCCGTCCTCAAAAGAGAGAACTCTCCAGTGCCTAGGAACAAGTTCGAGGAGCTCGCCGACACGCAAAAAGTGTTCTGGATTTTTCGGTCTGCCCGCACTTAAGAACTGCTCTTCGGTAAAAGTCTCGTACAAGAACAATCCGCCTTGCTTAAGAGAGCTGAACAGTTGAGGGAAAATAGGCCTCCACAGATAATGGATTCCCACAACCACATCAAAAGCACTTTCTTCGAACGGCCAGGGATCTTTCTCAATATCAGCTTTTACAAACTTAACCCCTGGAAACGTCTGGGGCATGAGATTGATGTCGACAGCCGTCACCCGACAGCCCAGGTCAGCCAGAAAACGCGTATTTCTGCCGTTTCCGCAAGCAATTTCCAGAACGCTGCTGCCGAAATCTATAAGCGGAGCAAAGCGCATCAGCCAAGAGCTGGTCGGATCAGCTGCGGTAGAAATATCACGCGCCATGCCCCTACGCTCCGTCATCCATTCATATCTCAAGAACCAGCGGCGGCAAAAAATAGCCACCTTGCAAATTCCAGGACAGGCCGAGCCAAATATTCGAAAACGCCGCTGAAGATAATCGCTGCCAAAATGAGAAGTCCGTAACGCTCGGTTTCAGCAAACTTCATGCTCCACTTCCAAGGAAGAAGACCGACAACAATTCGTCCGCCATCGAGCGGCAGTGCCGGAAGCAGATTAAAGGCCATCAAAACAAGATTGACGGTAATGCCGCCATAGCAGACTTCAATAAGCGGACCGAAAAGACTCGAGGGAGCTGCGAGCACAACAACTTTGGCAATGAGAGCCCATAAAAGAGCCTGAGCGAAATTGCTGGCAGGGCCGGCAAGAGCTACCCAAATCATGTCGAGCTTGGGGTTGCGAAGGCGTCCGAAATTGACGGGCACGGGTTTGGCCCAGCCGAACATCACGCCGCCAAGTCCGGTGAGCATGCCGCCAGCAAGCAGAATCCCAGGTACGAGAATAGTGCCTACCGGGTCAATATGCTTGACTGGATTGAGCGTAACGCGACCAAGCACCCATGCGGTGTTGTCTCCCAGCCTCTTTGCAACATAGCCGTGCGCAGCTTCGTGAAGCGTAATGGCCAGAATGGTCGGAATGGCGTAAAGAATAATTGAGCGAAGAATTTCAAACATAGCCGCATCATCCTAGCACGCGTTTGATTCTGCGAGCCTTAAAAACGTGAGAAAGGATGTATCGAACCTTGTCAGCCGAAAAAAAATTGCCGCCCAATTCCGATAAGGGAATTAGGCGGCGCATTTTACTTAGCCTCTAAGAGCTAATCGCAAACTGTCGATTAGAACAGAGCGCAGGCCACGAAGCCCAATGCCACGCTGAAGACGATGGCAAGAACGCCCGGCAGGAAGAAGGCGTGGTTGAACACCCACTTGCCGATGCGGGTCGTGCCGGTGTCGTCCATCTGAACAGCACCCAGAAGCGTCGGGTACGTCGGAAGAACGAACAGAGCAGACACGGCAGCAAACGAAGCCACGAGCATGTAGGAATCGCCGGGGTTGGCGGCGCTGATGCCCAGAGCAGCAACGATGGCAGGCGTAATGGCCTTAGCCGTAGCAGCCTGAGAGTACAGAAGCATGGCAGCCAGGAAGAACACCACGGCAAGCAGAGCCGGATAGTGAGCAACCGTATCAGCAGCAAACGTCTTGATTTCAGCGCTGTGGCCGGACACGAAGGTGTCGCCGAGCCAAGCCACGCCGAGCACGCAGACGATGGCGACCATACCGGACTTGAACACGCTGGTGCCGGCAACGTCGCCGAGTTCAATCTTGCAGCCAACCGTAATCAGGGTGCCGACCAACAGCATCAAGCTCATGATGGCAGCGTCGCGGCCGACAACAACGTTCTTGATGATGCCGACAGCCGGGCTGATGGCGGAAGCATAAAGCACGACAGCCAGAACGCCGACCAAGAAGATCAACACAGAACGCTTAGCAAAGGGCTTGAGCTCCGTATGGGTAGCACCGGTGGGGGCCTTCACCAGACCCTTGGCCAGACGTTCACGGTAAACCGGATCGCTGTCGAGGTCGAGGTTCTGGATCATGGTCATGACGAACGCCGTCAACATGCAGCCGATGAAGGTCGTCACAATCCAGATGCCCAGCAGAGCGGGATAGCTCCAGCCGAAGGGCTCGAGCACGCCAGACATGTAAATCACGGCAGCAGACACGGGCGAAGCGGTAATGGCGATCTGAGAAGACACCACAGCGATCGACAGCGGGCAAACCGGACGAATCTTCTGTTCCTTAGCAACTTCCACGATAACCGGAATCATCGAGAAAGCGGTGTGGCCGGTACCAGCGAAAATCGTCAGCACATAGGTCACGATAGGAGCCAGATAGTTGATGTACTTCGGGTTCGAACGAAGGATGCGTTCTGCAATCTGAACGAGGTAGTCAAGACCGCCGGCGAGCTGCATGGCGGAAATGGCCGAGATCACAGAAGCAATGATGAGGATCACGTCCCAGGGAATGTTGCCGGGCTTCATGCCGAGGCAGATACCCAGAACCAGCACACCGGCACCGCCGGCGTAGCCAATGCCGATGCCGCCGAGACGGACACCGATGAAGATTGCGCCCAAAAGCACAATCAATTCAAGGATGAGCATGATATCCATGATATCTCCAAAAATGGTTTGATTGGTTTTGTTATTTTTTAAACCAACAGTGCCTGAGCCGCTGTTTCCAACCGCCCAGGCGCCGTTAGTCCTATTTGCTCTATCCTCCGGCCGTCAAAACCAAACCGTCCGGAGAACGGAATTGCTCAGCAGTTTACTGAACGAACTTCGGAGCGATCAGGTTCTGCAGGTTGAAGGTCTTGTCCCATTCTTCCTGCGTAAGGAGCTTGCGCTCTTCAACGACGACCTGATGCAGAGCCTTGCCGGTGTGATAGCACTCGTGGGCCATTTCAGAGCATGCCTTGTAGCCGAGGTGCGGCTTGAGCAGCGTGACGATGCCGCAGGAGTTCATCACCATCTGAGCCGTGCGTTCTGCATTGGGCGTGATGCCGTCAACACACTTCGTGCGCAGAGCGTTGCAGGCGTTGGTCAGAACCTTCATGGAGGTGAACAGAGCGAAGGTGATCACGGGTTCCATGACGTTGAGTTCGAGCTGACCAGCAGAAGCAGCAAGCATCACCGTGGTATCAAGACCGATGGCGAGGAAGCAAGACTGATTCGTGACTTCAGGGATCACAGGATTGACCTTGCCCGGCATGATCGAAGAACCAGGCTGCAGCTGGGGCAGATTGATTTCTGCCAGACCGCAACGCGGGCCGGAAGCCAGGAGACGAATGTCGTTGCAGACCTTCGTGAGCTTCACAGCGAGGCTCTTAATAGCCGAAGACAAAGCCACGTAAGCACCGCAGTCGCTCGTCGCGGCGATCAGGTCTTCGCTGTTCTTGAAGTCAATGCCGGTGAGTTCAGCAAGCTTCTTGACAGCAAGAGCCGGATAATCGGGGTGAGCCGTCACGCAGGTGCCGATAGCGGTAGCACCAAGGTTGACAACCTTGAGGTGCTCCTGAGCTTCACGGATAACCTTCAGTTCATCGGCAATGGTAAAGCCCCAGCCATGGAATTCCTGGCCGAGCGTCATCGGAACAGCATCCTGCAGGTGGGTACGGCCCATCTTCAGAACGCCCTTGAACTCTTCAGCCTTTGCATAGAAGGCGCCGACGAGATCTTCAACAGCCTTGAGAAGAACGCGGCTGCGCAGCAACAGAGCCAGGTGCAGAGAAGTCGGATAGGTGTCGTTGGTGGACTGACCGAAGTTGGCATGGTCGTTCGGAGACACACGCTTGTAGTCGCCCTTAACGGTGCCGAGCTTTTCTGCAGCGAGGTTGCAGATGACTTCGTTGGTATTCATGTTCGTGGAAGTACCGGCACCACCCTGGAGCCAGTCGGTCACGAACTGATCGCGGTACTTGCCTTCGATGAGCTGATCGCAAGCCCAAACGAGAGCATCAGCAACGTCGGCCGGGATCGTGCCAAGTTCCTTGTTGGCAAGAGCAGCAGCCTTCTTCACATAGCCGAAAGCGATGACGAAGTAGGGCTCCTGGCTCATCGGCATTTCGGTGATATGGAAATTTTCCTTGCCGCGCAACGTCTGGACGCCATAGTAGCAATCATCAGGCACTTCAAGTTCGCCAAGGAAATCGCTTTCAATACGAGACATTTATTTGCTCCTCAAAATTTCTCTTTATGTTTAGATGTAACCCCGTTCAACGTCCGCAGCCAAGGGAATGCACTGCGTGGTCCGACGCTGTTCGGGACGTACGCAAGAAAACTTCAGGGGGCTATAAATCCTCCCCCTGCATTTTCTTGGCCTAGATATTACTACTTAGTTTTCAAAATGTTTATCGTAAAGTCCGGCTGAAAATCAAAATTCAGGGTCTTTTTTCCTAAGATATTTTGCTTAGAAAAAAATCTGCACAGAGACGTTGCTTTGAACTCCTTGATTTTTCTATGTTTTTTAGGTCGTCATCAAAATTACATTTTCTCGTCTAGACGGTGTGTAATAAATTTTTTCGATTTTGACCTTCATCAATAAACTTGCTTATCCCAGCAGTTTGCTCTGTTAAGGACAATGTCCAGCCATCATTTTTTCAGCAACTACGACATCTTGTGTTTTTGGCAAATTCAACCGCGCTGACGAAATCAGATGAGCAAATTAAGAATATTTTTCAAAACAAAAGCTTCTTTAAGCCTTTCATGGCCCCTCCCCTGCAGAAATCTTTGTAGCACGGCATTCTTTGCATCATGCCTGCCCTTGAATCCCTATTCGGCCATAGTCGCCCAGAGTGCGCATCCGTCAGAACAAGAGCTTGGTTGTCGCCCTTTTGCTTTTTCACTTTGCTTTTAACTTGCCTTAATTGCGGACTTGAACCTGTATTGATAATGAAAAAGCACTTCACTGCTGACGCAGCGAAGTGCTTCTGGATGTTTTCATGTTCCTCATTTCTGAGGAACATTCCTTCAATCAACGTGCCGAATTAAGCAGCCTTGATCGGAATAGCCTTCTTGGTCTTGGGGGTCGGAAGAACCTTGTCATAGTTCTTCATACCCTGTTCGGCCATCTTGCGACGGATGAAGGCGATCTGAGTCTTGAGCGGCAGATCCTTCGGGCAGAAGTCGTGGCATGCCAGCAGCGACATGCAACCGAACACGCCGGAGTCATCACCGATGACGTCGTAGAAGTCGGCGTCATTACGGGTGTCGCGCGGATCAAGACGGAAGCGTGCGATCTTGTTGATTGCAACGCCGCCGGCAAAGTCCGGACGCAGACGAACCGTACCGCAACCCGCAATGCAGCAACCGCATTCCACGCAACGGTCGAGAATGTACACATCCTCGGCGAGCTGGGGATCCATCGGTTCTTCCTTCTTGCGGAGGTCGATTTCTTCGCTCTTCATGTGAACCCACGTTTCCATGCGTTCGCTCATGTTGCGCATCCACTTGCCGGTGTTGACCGAAAGGTCGCCGATCAGCTCGAACGCAGGCAACGGAGCCAGCGTGAATTCAGTGGGAAGGTCGCGCGTCAGGGTACGGCAGGCCAAACCAGGCTTGCCGTTGATCAGCATGGCGCACGAACCGCAAATGCCGGCACGGCACACAAAGTCAAACTGCAGGGAAGGATCCTGCTTGTCACGCAGTTCATTAAGAAGAATGAACAGCGTCATGGAATCAGCTTCCTCGCATTCAAACGTCTGCATATGCGGCACGCTTGCGGGATCAGCAGGGTTGTAGCGCAGGATGCTGATCTTGAGCATGCGGTGCTGCTTCTTAACTTGAGTACTCATTTAAGTCAGCTCCTTTAATTACGACAAGGGTTCATCGATGCGCTCGTTGCGGCCCTGCAGACGCTTCGGCAGAAGGTCATGGAACGGCAGCAGCTTATCCTGGATCGCGAAGCGATCAGCGCCTTCGGCTTCCATCTTGGCACGAATCTCATCGACCTCAGCCTGACGCTTGGCCGATTCGGGATTCTCGATGTAGTTCTTGGCACCATAACCACGCCAGCCCGGAGGCAGTTCCATCTTGGAAATGTCGAGCTTCTCGTAGTTGAGCGTGGGCAGCGTATCGCCTTCCTTCCAGGTAGCGATCGTACGAGACAGCCAATCCTTGTCGTTGCGGACCGGATAGTCTTCACGGAAGTGAGCACCACGGCTTTCCTTACGTGCGGCAGCACCGCAGGCGATGGTAAGAGCAAGCTTGACCATCTTGCGGGTACGATAAGCGTAGACCAGTTCGGGATTGTTGCCGGCAACGTCCTTGCAGGACACCTTGTAGGTCTTCTTGTAGAGATCTTCAAGCTCGGCAATGGCGCTTTCCATATCCTCGCCTCTGCGGAAGATGCCGATCTTGCTCGTCATCAGATCCTGCATGCGGGTACGGATCACAGTCATATCCTCGGTGCCCGAATTCTTGATGAAGCCGTCGAGTTCATCCTGAACCTTGGCAATTGCGTCGTAGATGAGCGAGGTCGGGATGTCGATGCCGTTTTCAGGACGTTCGCAGAAGTCAGCAATAAATTCGCCGACGATCATGCCGCCGACCACCGTTTCAGCAACGGAGTTGCCGCCCAGGCGGTTGAAGCCGTGCATATCCCAGCAGGCTGCTTCGCCAGCTGCGAACAAGCCCTTGAGCTGACGGGATTCGCCGGTGTAGTTCGTACGCACGCCACCCATCGTGTAGTGCATGGCAGGACGCACCGGAACCCATTCCTTGGTCGGATCAACACCAAGGAAGTAGTGGCAGATTTCATAAACTTCACGCAGGTTGTGCTTGATGTGGTGTTCGCCAAGCAGCGTGATGTCCAGCCAGAGGTGTTCGCCGAAGCGGCTCTTGACGCCCTTGCCCTGAGCAATGCGTTCTTCCATGCGACGGGAGACCACGTCGCGGGAAGCGAGTTCCTTCTTTTCGGGTTCGACATCGGGCATGAAGCGATGGCCGTCAACGTCGCGCAGCAAACCACCGTCGCCGCGGCAGCCTTCAGTCACCAGAATGCCGGCCGGGAAGATGCCCGTCGGGTGGAACTGAACAGCTTCCATATTGCCCAAACCAGCAACACCGGTTTCCAAGGCAAGAGAGTGGCCCGTACCTTCGCAGATCTGAGCGTTGGTCGTCACACGGAAGAGCTTGCCGGCACCACCAGTACCAAGAGCCGTAGCCTTGGCAACATAAGCCAGCAGTTCGCCGGTGATCAGGTCGCGGCAAACAGCACCATAGCAGCGCTTGCCGTCATGAATCAGAGAGAGAGCCTCAACACGCTCGACAACCGGAACGTGCTCGGCAATGATGCGGTCGCTGACCGCATTGAGCATGGCATGACCCGTGCCGTCGGACACGTAGCAGGTACGCCACTTCTTGGTACCGCCGAAGTCGCGCTGAGCGATGAGGCCGGCAGCTTCCTTGCGTTCGGTAATCGTCACCTTTTCGCCGTTGATGATCACCTGACGGTCGCCCGGGGTGATGCGGCTCCAGGGAACGCCCCAAGCAGCCAACTCGCGAACAGCCTTCGGAGCGGTGTGCACAAACATGCGAACCACGTCCTGGTCGGCACCCCAGTCCGAGCCGCGAACGGTATCGGCGAAGTGAATGTCTTCGTTATCGCCCAGGCCCTTGATCACGTTTGCCAACGAGGCCTGCATGCCGCCTTGAGCCGCCTTGGAATGCGAGCGCTTCGGGGGCACCAGCGACAAAACGATGGAGTCATGACCGCGACGCTTGGCGGCAACCGCCATGCGCAGACCAGCCAGACCGCCACCGATCACCAGTACGTCGGTGTAGATGATTTTCATTTTTTATGGTCTCCTTGATCCGATATGGATCCGCTCAACGTTCCTCGGAAAGCTTGGTGCGCATGCCGAAGCCCGTTTGCAGCAGGGTCAAAAATTTCCTTCCTCGGCCACGAAACGAATCTAGCGGCCCAGCAGCCGCCCAAAATCGTTTCGTGGAATACCGCGCGTATTATCTCTCTATGGGTAAGGCACGGTAATTTACAATTCGAATCTCCATGATAAAAGCCAAAAGTTCGGGGGCGCGTTTACAAATCGCCACCAGATTTTGTGCTCAGACCGCCATGCAAACCTACCGCTTTGAGCCAGCCCGTTTGCAGTAGCGACATCGCGACGCCCGAGATTCAATGCTCAAAAGACCTTTTCGGCCTTTTGCGCTTGCGCCGCTTTATCAACACGCCTTGCATCGGCAGCTGCCGGCGCTGCGAAGCATTTTGAAATGCAAAAAGCAGCCCGTCAGTTCCTTACAAAAGGCGGGTTTTCCACAGTCTAGGGTCTATACTACTCAAGTACTATAGGGAAATACCCTAAGATACTCCACTTAGTTCATTTCCCTACCTTTATTCATTCGTCCGTCTGCTCGCAAAGCCCATCAGCCGAGACGGACTGATTTTTGACAAATTTGCTTGGCATATACCCTTTAGTGATTAGTTGCTGGTTTCTCTCGTCTGTCTATTGTTAGTATTTTTTGATTGCACATTGGTGTGCCATTGACGTTTTCTATACAATGAGGTTTGCGTCATTTAAAACATTTCCGCATAAGCAAACCATGGCAGACGATGCTACTTCAGCAAAAAAACAGACGGCACCGAAGAGAAGCCGCCGTTTTGGCTACGAAAAAGGTCAAAAGCTAGCTCCGCTGCCGGAGCGTCTCGCCAAGCTCGGACTCGTGCGGGATTGGGACTTCGTCCTTCACCTGCCTTTGCGCTATGAAGATGAGACGCGCATTACGAGCATTGCTGATGTGCGCTATGGTGAAACCTGCCAGATACAGGCAACAGTCACACGCTCTGAACTGCGTCAAAGCTCCGGCATGCAGCTCGTGACGCAGGTTGCCGACTCCACCGGGACGCTGCAGCTGCGACACATTCACTTCTACCCTAGTCAAAGAAAGCAGCTTGCTCCAGGCAATTTGATCCGCGCCTATGGTTTGGTTCGCCAATCTGTCGGCGGACTGCCTGAAATCGTGCACCCAAAAATAAAAGCCTGCTCATCGACCGATCAGTCTCTGCCCTCAACGCTGACTCCTATTTATCCATCTGGCGAAGGCATTACGCAGACATGGCTCAGAAAACGCATCGACCGAGCCATCCTCGACGTCGATCTTGTTGATCTGGTGCCGAACGACATTCTTCAAAAGCTCAGCCTGCCCAGTCTTGCCCAGTCCATCAAGGAACTTCACCATCCTTTGCCCGGCGCGGACCCTGAGGCATACAGCCAACGCCAGACTCCAGGCTGGAAGCGGCTGAAGTTCGATGAACTGCTCGCGCAGCAGATTTCGCTGCGCCATGGCCGCAAGCTGCGCTCAACGCTCCACGCCAAACCTCTTCTCGGCTCAGATGGGGGTTGGGAAGCAAGACTTCTTAAATCACTGCCTTTTGAACTGACGGGAGCGCAGCTGCGCGCCCTCAAGGAAATCAATTCAGACCTTGCAAGTTCTCACCCAATGCATCGTCTTGTTCAGGGGGATGTAGGCTGCGGCAAAACCATTGTCGCCGCGCTGGCAGCGCTTCGTGCCGTCGACAGCGGCACTCAGGCCGCGCTCATGGCCCCTACCGAGCTTCTGGCCGAGCAGCACTATCAAAAACTTTCAGCCTGGCTCAAGCCGCTTGGACTCGAGGTACTCTGGCTATCGGGAAGCCTCAAGGCAAAGGAAAAGGCCGCCGCTCAAGAAAAAATCCGTTCGGGCCAAGCCCGGCTTGTCGTCGGCACGCACGCCTTAATCCAGGACGCAGTCGAGTTTAAGGATCTGGGCCTAGCAATCGTTGACGAACAGCATCGCTTCGGCGTCAATCAGCGCTTGCGGGTGCGCTCAAGCTCTGCAGAAGGTTCTCTTGCGCACTTGCTTACGCTGTCGGCTACTCCCATCCCACGCACGCTGGCAATGAGCTATCTGGCCGACATTGACATTTCCGTCATCGATGAACTGCCGCCCGGCCGCACCCCGGTTGCTACTAAAGCCGTCTCACTCGATCGCCTTGCTGACGTCGTGGCAGCTGTCAAAAACTCAGCCGCTCAAGGCAAACAATGCTACTGGGTGTGTCCGCTCATTGAGGAAAGCGAAAAAGCCGACCTGACGGCTGCCACCATGCGCGCCGACTTTTTGGTTGAATCCTTGCCGCAAGCACGCATCGGGCTCGTTCATGGAACGATGAGCGCCGAGGACAAAAACGCGCGCATGGCCGCATTTGCTGCAGGAGAGATCGGCGTGCTTGTCGCCACTACCGTCATTGAGGTGGGGGTTGACGTGCCCAACGCCTCGGTCATGATCATCGAGCATGCCGAGCGCTTTGGTCTGTCGCAGCTGCACCAGCTCAGAGGACGAGTAGGACGCGGCAGCGCCAAAAGCTTCTGCATCCTTCTTTTTGACCCTAATCTGAGCCAAACGGGCCGTGAGCGCCTCCGCATCATTCGACAGACCAACGACGGCTTTGAAATTGCTCGCGAGGATCTCCGGCTGCGAGGACCTGGAGAGTTCATGGGCGCCCGTCAATCAGGCGTTCCTGCACTGCGCTTTGCAGATGTTCAAACCGATGCAGAACTGCTTGATGCTGCGCGCGACGCCGCTGCACGCTGGCTTGCAGAGGATGAAGCGAAAGCTTTGAAGCACGCTCGGCGTTGGTTTAGCGGCGGAAGCGATTATCTGGACGCTTAAAACTTTTTTGGGAAACTGCGCTATGACACTTACTGAACTCAAATATATCCTGGCTGTAGCAAAGGAACGTCACTTCGGACGTGCGGCTGAAGCCTGCCACGTTTCTCAGCCCTCGCTCTCAGTTGCCGTCAAAAAGCTCGAGTCCGAACTTGACGTAAAAATTTTTGAACGCAGAAGCTCTGACGTCACCGTCACCCCGATCGGCGCCGTCATCCTCGAGCAGGCCCAGCGCGTGCTCGAAAATGCAGACAAACTCAAAGAAAGCGCTGCGCAGGGCAAAGACCCTCTGTCCGGTCCGCTGCGTCTGGGCGTGATTTACACCATTGCCCCCTACCTGCTGCCGCAGCTTGTCGGCCGCATGCATGAAACAACGCCTACCATGCCGCTCATCCTGTCTGAGGCCTTCACTTCGGTACTGCTCGAGCAGCTCAAAACGGGCATCATCGATTGCGCCGTCATGGCGCTTCCCGTTGCGCAGACCGGCCTCATGATGCAGCCTTTGTACGATGAAGAATTTGTAGCTGCAGTCCCTGCCGATCATAAGTATGCCGAACGCACTTCCATCACTCGCGAAGAATTGACGAACGAACCGATGCTGCTGCTTGGCTCCGGACACTGCTTCCGCGACCAGATTCTGGACTTTTGCGCCGACTATGCACGCAGCGAAGGCAAGCGCACGGTCGAAGGCACGTCTCTGCAGACCATCATCTACATGGCCGCTCAAGGACTTGGAGTGACCGTTCTGCCGGCTTCAGCCGTACCTTATTACCGCGACTCGGAATTCATCAAAATTCTTCCTTTTGAAAAACCTGCCATCCCCAAACGCCGCGTAGTCTTGGTGTGGCGCAAGTCTTTCCCGCGCACGGCGGCAATTGAGGCCATTACGCGTGCTGTCGCAAAAATCTCGCTTGAAGGAACTCGACTGCTCACGGCGCTGCCGGCTGTGCCCGCCTGATGCGCTGCTCAGCGGCCCTGCTTCAATCACAGTTCTTTGTCAGCGCGCCAGTCAATGTCGACAAGCAGCGCTTGCTGGGTCATGTCGATCATGCCGTCTCGAGCAAGCAGGCTTACGGCGCTGGCCGCCTGCTCCTGCTGCTGCAAGGAGAGCTGAGCGCGCAGTCTTAGCCGATTCAGGCACCACTGCGTCGCGTGCTCTATCGGCATGAGCTTGGAACGAACCTCGCTGCGGTACGAAATGTGCGGGAAAAAACCTTTCTCAATCAGATGACTGAGCACGCGGCATACATGCTGATCGTAGCGCGGCCCGCCAGCAAAGCCCGCCGCCTTGCGGACAGCCGCAACAGCCTTGTTTTCACGCCGCAGAAATACCGTATAAAAACACCATCTGCGGCTCAATCGCGTCATGTGCTCAATATCTTCAACAGAGTCAATGGCGCCGGTACGGTGCGCGAAAACCACATCAAACACCTCCCGAGGGCAGAAAGACTTCCAAGAGGAGACCTCAAACCGTACATTTCTCCTCCCTTCTGTCAACGCTCTTTGCCTTGCCGCTCGGATCATTTCAGCAGAAGAATCACAACCGACGACAAATTTGGCCTCCCGGGCCAAAACAACGCTGTAGCGGCCTGGCCCGCAGCCGACATCGAGAAAAGAGTGCTCAGGCGCAAGAGCGCCTTTTTGACGCATCAGAACGATAAGAGGATCGTTTTCGGAATCTGCATCAGGCTTTTGAGCCCACTGTCGAGCTTCACGATCCCAAATGCCGCTGCTTTGATCTTCATCCTGACTCGTACGAGCCGGCCAACTCTGATGCATGCTTACTCCTTTTTTTTCAAAAACAGGCTCAAGAACACGCCAGCGCTAAAAGGCAAGACGCCGATGTACGTCTTCAGTACGCCTCGAACCTCTTTAGTCTTTAGAATTAAGCCTGTTTGAATTTTTTATGCCTACGACATTATCCACGAATGAGCGCAACGACTAATGCTGCCGGCGAAAGCCAACTTCCAAAAATCTACAACCCACTCGTCTGCGTGCTGCTGACGCTTCTGTTTACCCCCATGTTCGGCGGATTTCTGCAGGGGCTCAATTGGCGCGAACTAGGCGACGATGAAATGGCCGCACGCAGCATGGGCTGGGTGCGCTGGTCGTTTTATACGTTTGCCGCCTACACGTTGGCCGAACCTTTTATACGAGACACATTTTTCGGACGCTATCTGATGATTGCTCTGTTCTTCGGATTCTGGTTCAGCTGGACGTTCTCCATTGGCCTCAAACAGGTTCAATTCGTACGCGAATTCGTGGGCGAGCGCCGCATCCCTCAACGATTCGGCCGTCCAATCATGATCGGAGCTTTCGGCTGGGTTGCCTACTGCGCCGTGGCATTGACTCTGGTTCTTTTTTTGCACATCACGGGTATTGACCCGCTACCGGCCGATGCTCCCATTTTGCAGCAATAGTCCGGAGTCACGGCGTGAAAAACAACGTTGATCTGCGCTTTACCTTGCCGGAAACGCAATCCGCACCGGCAATGTCTCGCGTTCTAGCCCTTCTTGACGGAAGGGTCGACGCTGCGCTGCAGAACAAGCCCCAGGACATCGAGGCATGGCAGCGTCAAGCCGCTCTCGGCAGTCCTGAAGCTCAATACGAACTTGCCCGCATGCTCACAAGCGGAAATCCTTTATCGGCGGACAACCGCGCCGCGGTCAAATGGCTTAGAAAAGCGGCTGAAAAAGAACACGCCGCAAGCCAGCACATGCTCGGCGTTCTCATTGCCCGAGGTCAGGGCGTCCGCGCCAATCCGCAGCAGGCCGCGCAGCTTTTTCGCGCCGCCGCCATTATGGGCAATGCCGACGCTCAGTACGATCTCGGACGTGCCCTTGAGTGGGGCTTCGGCACCGAAGAAAATCTGCGTGAGGCGCTAACCTGGTATCGACTTGCCGGCGCCCAAGGACACACGCAGGCGCAGATTGCCGTCGGACGCGCCTACACGGAAGGCCGCGGATGCGAACCCAATCTCGTGCAGGCTGCTTCCTGGCTCCGCAAAGCTGCCCTGAGTCACTGCCCGCAGGCCTGCTATCAGCTGGGACTGCTTTACCTGCGGCCAGACAATCCTCAGGCAAGCAATCAGGATGCCTATCGTTGGATTTCTGAAGCCGCTCGCGCCGGGCTTGACAAGGCTCAATATGAGCTGGCCATTTTCTATTGGTCGGGCCGAGCTGTCGTTCGCAATCAACAAGAAGCCTTTGCCTGGGCCTCGCGAGCTGCTGCACAAAATAATGTGCGGGCGCTGCTCTTTTTATCGCGTCTGTACGAAACAGGGTCAGGCTGCGCATTGAACCGGTGCGGAGCCTATGCACTGGCGCTGCGTGCCCAGCAAGTGCTTAACCAAGCCAATGGGAAAAAATCGAGCGGCAAGCCCCTCGTAAAAAAACTTTCTTCAGCAGGCGCGGATTTAAACGAGATTCAAGAAGTGGAACTGCGGCTCAGAGAGCTGTCGGCCGTGGCCGAAACAAGCGAGATGCTTGCCGCGCAAATGCTCTGCGAAGACAAGCCCTCTACTAAAGAACTTCTCGAGAGCCTGAGACCGGCCGGCCGAGACAAAAAAAATGCCACTGCCTGACGTCATCATGCAGCGCAAGCCTTTTCGCTGCTGCTCGACAGGCCGCATCCATCACATGCCGCAGTTCCCGCTGCGGCCCGACACGACGCCAAGCTCCGGTGCTTACGAACAACCGGCATAAACATCAAGCAGTGGCTATACCACCAAAGGAGATATCAACGAGCAGGACGTCGTCAACACCTGCTCTCTTGACATGCTCATTTAACCATTGTTTTCAAGCTTTTTCAATATGCCAAAGGAGTACGAGGAAAGAAAAAAATGCTTATATGACTACCTATATAGTGGTATTACAGGCATCGTTTCCTCTCTCCACACCTATTCCTCATTAAGAAGAGCAAAAGGCTGATGCCTTGTAGACTGCGCCTAGTCATCTGCGCATCTTTTGGACTGCCGCTGCTTAGCCACTCCAAAGTTGGCTAAGCTCAAAAAAATGTTGCATTTTTTCAAGACGAACAACATTTAAATCAAAAACTTGTTCTTCCTTTGCCTAGAAAAGCTTTCAAAGCCACAGCCAGCGCGGTATTATCGACAGTGGTTAGTCGATGGTGTGGAAACAAGCAATTTCTTTCGTGATGCTCCTTGCCATCGCTGGCGCCGGTTAGATCCCGACCGGCTGGTGCTGCCAGTCGGGTCCGACGTCTTTGTTGTCTGTATTCCCATCGGGTACAAGGAGAAATTTAGATATGAATCGTCTCGAACTCGTTGCAAAGATTGCGGAAAAGCATGGTCTGTCCAAGGCAGAGGCTGCTCGCATTCTGTCGACGATCACCGAAGAAATCGTCAACACCGTCAAGAATGATGATCCCCTGACGCTCGTTGGCTTCGGCACTTTCAAGAAGCAGGTTCGTCCGGCACGCACCGGCCGCAATCCTGCCACAGGCGAAACGATCACGATCCCCGAAACCAACGTTCCAAAGTTTGTTCCTGGTTCCGTCTTCAAGAGCGCCGTCAACTGCAAGAAGTGCTGCAAGGCCAAGAAGTAACTTCCTGATTCATTTCCCGCCGCAGCGCTCACAGCTTTTATGCTCTGAGGCTGCCGCAAAAGTAAAGCGAGCTCCTAAAATTTTGGGAGTTCGCTTTTTTTGACGCAAAATCTTTTGCCATAATCGTCTGTGTTCTTTTTTCTCTTGAGCCTGAAGCATGCCGTTTAGATCCTTGTTTCGTTTGACTCCTCAAAATTGCAAGACTGACGCGGCTTCACGCGTTGCCAAGCTCGCTCTGACAGTCCTGGCCGCATCCAGCATGCTCGGCCTCCCCGGCTGCCAGGTTCCTTCAGCGCACTCTCCCAGCGAACAAGAGTTAATTGATATGGCGAACTCGCTGCCGACCGAAGCCGATCTCAAGGAACGATTTCGTCAAGTCGGCAACGTCGTGCACGAAATCTGCCATGCCCCTGAATTTAGTTCGTACTTCGAAAAAACGCCTTGTCTGGCTACGCTGATCACTGAAAAGCATATGCAGGACAAAACGCGAATTACTGCGCAGCAGGCGCGGGCCATGCGCATGGCTCTGCGCGAGTTCGATGAGTTAAACCGCGTGACGCGCCGCATGATGGTCGAGTCGCAGCTTGAAAACTATGCTCAGCTGGCCCGCCGGGCTGATGCGATTGACGTTGAAAGTCATGCCAATCAGCAAAATCTGCTCTCCGGCCAGATTACCTGGGGCGAGTACAATCGACAGCGAGATCGTCTGGCCAAGCTCTTTTTAGATGCAGCCAAGAATTTATAAATTGCGGCTGTCCTCCGGTGCCTTTCAGCGCCTCCAGCTCTATCTGCGTCTGCGATTTTCGGATATTTTGTTCTTCATGTCTTCGTTTCTGCGCCGCTGCTGCGGCCCCTCGGTTGTCCATGCTTAAGCTTTCTCGCATTGCGCTTCAGCTCTTGTTGTCTGCATCGTGCGCATCCTTTCTCGCAGTTTTTTTCGCCACGGCCGCCTCAGCACGCACCGTAGTCGACCACTTAAACCGTGCCGTTGACGTTCCTGACAAAATCGAACGCATCGTGATTGCAGACATCTACCCGCTTGCCTCTCTTGCGGCTGTCTTGAGCCGACCGGAAACTATTGTCGGCATGCACCCGGTTTCAATGAGCGCGGCCAAAAGCGGACTTTTGGGAAAAATCAGACCGCAGGTGCTCAATGCCGACACAAGCTTCATGAAGGGCTCCGAAGCAAACGTCGAATCGCTCATGGCGCTTGCTCCCGACGTCATCTTCGTCAACTCTTCGAACAAACCTCTGGTTTCTCGGCTCGAGGCTGCCGGATTGCCAGCCGTTGCCGTGAGCGCAACGCGAGAAAACTACAACGTCTTCTCGACTTTCGAGAGTTGGGTGCAAATGCTGCGCGAGGTGCTCGGCAGCTCTGTTGATGCCGCCCGCATCACAGATTACGGACAGAAAATTGCTGCACTTGTCCACGAGCGCACCAAAAACATAGATGAAAACAAAAAAAAGCGCGTTCTTTTTCTTGTGCAGTACGACGCTCGCCGCATTGTCACAAGCGGCAGCCGATTTTTCGGACAATTCTGGTGCGATGCAGCAGCAGCCATAAATGCCGCAGAATCAATCTCGGCTGAAAACGCCAATGCCGTCATCAACATCGAGCAGGTCTACGCTTGGAACCCAGACGTTGTTTTCCTAACAAACTTCACTCAAGCCCAACCGGCCGACCTCTGGGAAAATCGGCTGCACGACTGGTCGAGCGTCAAAGCTGTCCAAAACAAAGCCGTCTACAAAATGCCTCTCGGTCTGTACCGCAGCTACACGCCTTCGGCCGACTCCCCCTTAACGCTGTTGTGGATGGCAAAAACGCTTTATCCCGACCGGTTCTCAGACATTGACATGACCCAAGAAACGCTGACGTACTACAAAGAGCTTTTTGGCGTTGATCTTGATGAGAACGCCGCCCGAAGCCTATTTGCCGTGCGCTGATGGAGCGCAGCATGCAAACGCAGAACCACTACCGGCTTTTCTTGATCGCAGGCATTGCTCTCAGCGCAATTTCAGCGCTGGCGGCCCTTGCCGCAGGACGCTATTCACTGTCGCTGGCGCAGACCGTTGCTGTACTCATTTCACCTTTTGCCGAGAATGCTGACGTCACTGCCGCCATGAAGTCCGTTGTCTTCAATGTAAGGCTGCCCCGCGTACTGCTTGCTCTTGCTGCAGGAGCCGGACTTGCCTCGGCAGGAGCCGCTTTTCAGGCACTCTTTTCCAATCCGCTGGCAACTCCGGATACGCTGGGCGTTGCCACCGGAGCAGCCTTTGGTGCAGTTCTCGGCATTTTGCTCGGAGCCGATGGATTTGCCATTCAAATTTCCTCTCTGCTCATGGGGCTTGGGGCTGTCGCACTTGTCTACAGCATCAGCTGCGTACGCGGCAAAACATCAATCTTGATGCTCATTTTGTCGGGTTTGGTCATCGCCGCCTTTTTCAGCGCGTTGATTGCCCTCGTGAAGTACGTGGCAGATCCGCAGGACGAGCTGCCGGCTGTGACGTTTTGGCTGATGGGTTCCATGACCGGAGCCACGTTGAAATCCCTTTTTCTGGGACTTCCGTTCATTCTCGCAGGCGCATTGGTGCTCTATTTGCTTCGCTGGAGACTGAATGCACTCTCGCTTCCGGCCGATGAGGCAAAGTCTCTAGGCATTAATTTGCCGCAGCTGCGCGTGGCCGTCATTGTATCCTGCACAATGATCAGCGCAGCCGTCGTGAGCATGTGCGGATTGATTGGATGGGTGGGGCTGCTTATTCCTCACTTCGTACGCCTGATTGTCGGCAGCAGCAACGAGCGCGTGGTGCCAGCAAGCTTCGTCTACGGTGCTCTGTTTGTGCTTTTGTGCGACACTGCTGCTCGATCAGCAACGCAGATGGAAATCCCGGTGTGCATACTGACGGCCGTTCTCGGGGCTCCTGTATTTTTGATCCTGCTCAGGCGCAGCGCTGCAGTCAGACTCTAGGAGCACAGAAATGGAACTTGCTGTCTCACACGGTTTTTTCCGTTACGCTGATGATCATCCAGTCCTGCAAGATGTCGATTTTTCACTCGACTGCAGTTCGATATTGAGCATCCTCGGGCGAAACGGAGCTGGAAAAACCACCCTCTTGAAATGTCTGCTCGGCTTTGAGCGCTGGAATTCAGGCGCAACGCTGATTGACGGCGTAGACATCCGCAACATGGCAGCCCGCACGTTTTGGTCTCGCATCGGCTATGTCGCACAGGCAAAAAACACAACGCTCTCATTTACCGTCCAAGACATGGTGGTGTTGGGACGAAGCGTGCGTCTGGGGGCCTTTGCCAAGCCCGGAAAAAAAGACTGGCAGAAGGTTCAAGAATCTCTCGAGCTAGTGGGCATCGCACATCTCGCGCAAGCTCGCTGCGATCAGATCTCGGGCGGTCAATATCAGCTTGCGCTGGTCGCACGCGCACTGGCCGGCGACCCGCAGCTTCTCGTACTCGACGAACCGGAAAGCAATCTGGACTACAAAAATCAGCTCCAAGTTCTCAAAGTTCTCCACCAGCTCAAAACAGAGCTCGGCATTGGAGCAGTGATCAACACGCACTTTCCTTCTCATGCCATCGAACTGAGCGACTCAGCGCTCATCATGATGCCCGACTGTAAAACAATCTTTGGCTCAGCAAAGAAGGTCATCAATGAAGAAAACCTTTCCAGAAGCTTTGGTGTTCAGATTAAAGTATTAAATGCAAACCTTAAAGAGCGTCCAAACTATGCTTATGTGGTTGCTGTTTCTGGTGCGTCAAAAGACTTATGATGAGGTTCTATCTTTGATTGAGTGCATAAAAGAATATGCATTTACGAGAATAAAGGCTTTTATTTAGGCTTTTATATTTCTTAGCAACAAAATTCCGAGACCTTGTCGGCGCAATGTTCGTCGGTTCAAACAGCTCTTTTGCAGCATATGCGGCTTGCCGTTGACGATCCGGACATGAAAAAGCCTGCGCAAGGCAGGCTGCTTGAGCGCCGAAATAAATGCTTTCGCCGCTATTGACGTCCAGTCAGATCCTGGTGCACCTTCTGTTCATCGACAATCATGCTTCCGGCAGCTTCGGCTGCCCGAGTTCTAAAAGCCGATCTTGGACAATCCGTGGGATCCGTGCAGTTGTAGGGAACGCCGCGGCGAATTTCCACATGAACTTCAATGACCTGCTGCCGAAGCAATTCACGCTCGGCCGGCGTCATGCGTCTGACAGACTTTACTGTGCGTTCCTGATTCGGCGTGAAGTCGATGACATAGCGCTGCTTGATGGCCCTTCGCTCGCCCGGCGTCATGTTCATGCGCATCTCGCGACGTTCGTCTTTGGTCATGTAGCGCCATTGGAAAAGACGCTGCTCGTGCGTCAGCAACGGCCACAAACGGGCGCGCTGCTGCGCATCCATCTGATCCCATAGAAGCACTTCCGAAGGACCGCTGCGGGATGCCTGAGGCACAACAGGCGCCAGCGTCGCTTCTGCCGAAGCTGCGCCGGCACATCCAGCCAGACAGGCCGCAAAAACGAATTTTCCAATCAAAGAATTCATCGTGCAGAAAACTCTCCGGTTGTCCTTGAAACGGTACTTTACCTTCATTGCGTGTAAAGATCGCTGAAAGTGCCTGTGAAATTCGCAAAAATGCCCTTGATTTTGTAACAGACAGTGTTAGTCTTGTATCGGGTCGAATTTGTAACAGGCAAAATTCGCAAACAAAAGAGAGCGCCTCAGCAACAAGCCGCTGGCTGTTCTTTTATGGAAATTTTTGACGCATTATCGGAGATAAAAACAATATGGCCGAGACTGAACGCACACCCAAGATTCTCATCGTTGACGACGACCCTCGCCTGCGCGATCTGCTGCGCCGCTATTTCGGCGAAAACGGATTTTCCGTCACTGTCGCGGAAAACGGCCAGGCTATGAACCGTATCTGGATGCGTGAACGTTTTGATGCGCTCATTCTGGATTTGATGATGCCTGGTGAAGACGGTCTTCAGATTCTGCGCCGGCTGCGCGCCAGCAAAGACACCACGCCGGTGCTCATGCTCACGGCCAGAGGCGAAGACGTCGACCGCATTGTGGGATTGGAGCTCGGAGCTGACGACTATATCCCCAAGCCCTTCAATCCGCGCGAACTTCTTGCCCGCGTCCACGCCGTGCTGCGCCGTCGCCCGCGCGCCGATGCACCGGGTGCTCCGTCTCTTGAAAATGAGGTGGTCGTTTTCGGCGACTTTGAACTTGACCTTGGCCGCCGCGAGTTGAGAAAAAATGGCAAGCCCGTGCCGCTGACCACGGGTGAATTTGCCGTGATGAAGGCCTTTGCCCGTCATCCGAGGGTGCCGCTTTCGCGCGACAAACTCATGGAAATGGCCCGCGGGCGTGAATACGAAGCATTTGACCGCTCTCTTGACGTTCAGGTGAGCCGTCTGAGAAAGCTCATTGAGCCCGATCCCTCCAAGCCTCACTACCTGCAGACTGTCTGGGGACTCGGCTACGTGTTCATTCCTGACGATACGGCGCCGGCAGCCGATACGAAAAAATAACCCGACGAAAAATCACAGCTCACGTCGTCCACAACTTGCGGCATGGCCTCCATAACTTCGCGCAGTTCGCCTAATCTTTTTTGGCGCACGTTCATTCTTCTGATGCTGCTCATCATCTTTTCGGTGATGGGCTGGCTGCAGAGTTTCCGCGTCTTGAGCGAAACGCCATACGCGATCAGCGCCGCGCGCCAGATCGTCACCATGGCAAATCTGACGCGCTACGCGCTTGTGAGCGCAGATCCCGTCTATCGGCCAGACCTGCTGCTGGTGCTGGCCAGCCGCGAGGGACTGCGCATTCTGCCGATGGAGACAAACGATCACTACGAGCCTCTCGCCGGCGAGAGCGGCTCGCCTTGGTCGATTGCCGACGTGGAAAACTACGTTCGCGCCGCCCTGGGGCCTGACACCGTGCTTGCCAGCAGCGTCAACGGAGAGCGAGGATTGTGGGTTTCCTTTTCTATTGAGGGAGACCACTACTGGCTCATGACCAACTCCACGCTCATTAATCCATCTTATGGGACAACGTGGATGTGGTGGGCGCTGGCGGCTTTTGTCGCCTCAATTCTCGGCGCCACCCTGCTCACCCGACGCGTGGTCGAGCCTTTGAGCACGCTTTCGAGCTACGCTCGCGACTTCGGCCGCGGCGTCATGCCCGCCTCCTTGCCTGAAGACAGCGGTCCCGAGGAAATCCGAGAGGTGAACTCCAGCTTCAACCGCATGGTGCAGGACATAACGCGCATGGAAAAGGACCGCGAAATGCTGCTTGCGGGCGTCAGTCACGACCTGCGCACGCCCATTACGCGGCTGCGTCTTGAAACTGAGATGGCCGATCTTCCGGAGGAAACGCGCCAAAACATGGTGAGCGACCTCGAGCAGATGGAAATGATCGTCAATCAGTTCATGGCTTACGCCCGCCGCAGCACGCAGCCGCTTGAAGCCGTTGATCTTTCGCGCACCGTCAAGCAGGCCATTCACGGCGCTCGTCTTGAAATTGACCCTGCCGTCGATCTTAAAGTCGACATCACCGACGAGGTCATCGTGCGCGCACACCCCATTGAACTCTCCAGAGTCGTGCAAAACCTCATTACCAACGCATTGCGCTACGGCAAGAGCGACGACGGCATATTGCACCTCACAATGGAGGTCTTCAGGGACAAGGACAAGGCCGTGCTCTCGGTCAGCGATCAGGGTCCAGGCCTAGACATGAGTCAGGCCGATCGGCTGATGCGTCCCTTCGAGCGCGGTGATGCCGCCCGAGGCGGCGCCTCCGGCACGGGACTTGGTTTAGCCATCATCGACCGCATTGTGCGCCGCTCAGACGGCACCGTGCAGCTTGCCAACGTACAGCCGCATGGACTGAAGGTCATTGCCCGCATGCCGCTTTACGAAAAGAAAAAAGACAAGTCGGCAAAAGCAGCGGCTTGATCGCACAAAATTCAACCTTGCCGCGGCTTGCTCCAGCTAGCCAAGCAGGAACCTAGCGACGACTTCTCAACGATTTCATTTAGGCCGAAAGCCGCATCACATGCCGCTCAAAGCTGCTTTCTATTTTTTCGCACCGCACTCAAACCAAGCTTGAGACGCTTCTAATTCAAAAGGCCTAACACAGAGCGCATTTGGCTAAAATTCCCAACGATGCGCTGCCTTACGAATCTTTTCCGTAAATTGATGCGCTCAGTCAGACAGACAGGTTCTGCCCGCGCCGTCAGTGCTCTCAATCAATTCATTGCAGGCAGCGGCACCACAACTTTCACAATAAGGATGAAAGAACATGTCTAAAAAGAAACTTTTGACCGTGCTCGCAAGTCTTGCAGTCTTCTGCGCCGGCGCCAATGCCGCCGAACTCAACGCCTACTCCGTCATGCCCGAAAAGTATGCCTCGCGCATCTTTGCCGAATTCACCAAGGATACGGGCATCAAAGTCAACTTTCTTCGTTTTTCTACCGGCGAAGCTCTTGCCCGCCTCACGGCTGAAAAAGGAAACCCGCAGGTCGACGTAATGCTGGGCGGACCTGCCGACATGTATGCCGTTGCCGTCAAAGAGGGAATTTTCGAAGCATATCGCCCCGCGGATTCCGATGCCATCCCCGCTGAAATGCGCGACCCGGGCAACCACTGGACCGGCATCGGCGTCATTCCCTTGTGCTTCCTCACCAATACCAAGTTCCTTAAAAAGAACAACATGCAGGCTCCCTCCAAGTGGGCTGATCTCTTGGATCCCCGCTACAAGAAAAACCTGCAGATGGCCGACGCCCGCACATCCGGAACAGCAACCGAACGCATCTTCTCACTCGTGAAGATCATGGGAGAGGATGAAGCTTTCAAATTCCAGAAAAAACTCAACGCCAACATCCAGATGTACACCAAGAGCGGAGCTGGCGGAGCCATGCCGGTCGCAACCGGTCAATGCGCAGCCGGCATTTTCTACATCGTGGATGCGCTCGACATCCAGCAGCAGGGCTATCCAGTCGTCATTAGCTACCCAGAAGACGGCGTGAGCTACGGCATCGAAGCCACCGGCGTCATCAAGGGCGGCAAAAACAACACGGAAGCCAAAAAGTTCGTCGACTGGGCTGCTTCAAAGAAATTTGCAGAATTCATTGTCGCCAACAAAATCAACTACGTACCCACCCGCAACGACGTTAAGACAAGCAATCCGATTCTTGACCTCTCAAAAATCAAGATGGTCCCGATTGACGTCACCTGGAAGGGTGAAATGCGCAAAACGTACACGCAGCGCTGGATAAACGAAGTCATCAAATAAAAGGGCTTCAAGCATAAAAGGGCGCTGCGGCACGCTTTGCCGCGGCGCTCACTCCCTTTCAACTTAAGAAAACACAGCGCCGAAGTCCTGCGCACGGTCTTCGACGATGTTTTGCGTTTTTTGATTATGACGACATCTTCCAGCTCATCTGGACGCGATGCCGCAACACGCCTTACTGTGGCGATGTTGTGGCTGCTGATCGGCGTCTTCGTGCTTTATCCGATTTGCCGGCTCCTTGCCATGACCTTTTGGGGCGAGAGCGGCTTCACGCTTGAAAATCTCAAGCCCTTCATTTCCAGCTGGTACGACCAGCAGGCAGCCGTCAACAGCATTTTGCTGGGTCTTTCCGTCGGCATTGCAGGCACCTGTCTCGGCTTTGTCTTTGCCTTTGCCGTCACGCGCCTCAATATGCCGACCTGGCTCAAAATGATTGTCAGCGGCATAACCATTCTTCCGCTGATTTCGCCTCCCTTTACCAGCAGCATTGCACTGACGCTGCTGCTTGGCCCCAACGGCATGATCCTCACTTTGTTCGGAATTGAGGATTTCAATTTCTACGGCTTCTGGGGCACGTTCATTTCCGAGACGCTCACGTTCTTTCCCGTGGCATTCATGACCTTGTCGACCATTCTGTCTCGGATCGACTCCAACCTGGAAGACGCCGCCTATTCGATGGGCGCTTCAAGCCTGACCATATTCCGAACCGTCACAATGCCCCTGGCGGTACCAGGCATTGCCAACGCTTTCCTGCTGGTTTTTTCCTGCTCGCTGGCAGACTTTGCAACGCCGCAGGTGTTGGGCGGACATTCCTTCCCCGTGCTTCCCACGCAAGCGTACCTGCAAATCACAGGCATGTACGACTTCAAGGGCGGAGCGGCGCTTTCGTTCATGCTGCTCATTCCAGCGCTGGCCGTTTATCTGCTTCAGCACTACTGGGTGAGCCGCAAAAACTTCGTCACTGTCAGCGGAAAGGCGGGCGGTCGAAGCAGCATTCATGGTCCAGGTCCGCTGCTGACGAGCATCATGAGCCTGATCATTTTGGCAGTCGTCTGCCTGATCGTCGCCATTTACTCCGTGATTGTTCTGGGCAGCATCGTGAAGGTCTGGGGAGTTGACAACTCTCTTACGCTTGCCAACTACGAATATGTAATGACCCACGGCATGAAGGCCATCAAGGACACGCTTCTCATCGCCTGCATCGGAACGCCATTGGGCGGACTTCTGGCCGTGCTGGTTGGTTATGTGACGACGCGCCTGAAAGTGCGCGGACGCAAGTCTCTGGAGACCGCATCTCTGTTGAACTACACGCTTCCCGGCACGGTCGTCGGCATCGCATACATCATTGCGTTCAACGACAAGCCCATCGTGCTTACGGGAACCATCTACATTCTGATTGCGGCTTACGTCTTTCGCTACTCTTCTGCCGGCATCCGCAATGTCATTGCCGCGCTCTCTCAAATCGATCCGTCGATTGAAGAGGCAAGCCGCAGTCTGGGCGCATCCTCTGTGAAAACCTTTACGTC
This sequence comes from uncultured Duodenibacillus sp., assembly GCA_944390715.1. Classification (GTDB taxonomy): domain Bacteria; phylum Pseudomonadota; class Gammaproteobacteria; order Burkholderiales; family Burkholderiaceae_F; genus Duodenibacillus. The sequence goes on from CALXQS010000012.1 coordinate 52,040, forward strand.
CATCACGATTCCTTTGGTGCTGCCTGCCGTGCTCGCCGGCATGAAATACCTCTTCATTCATTCGATGACGGCCATCAGCGCAACGATCTTTCTCGTATCCGTTCACTGGACGCTCATCACGACGCGAATTCTGGAATGCATGACAGAGCTGCAGTTTGCTCAAGCTTGCGCTTTTTCCATCATTCTGATTCTTCTTGTATTTGCGGCTTCAGGCCTCATGAGCCTGCTTGCCCGTGTTTTGTGCCGCAACGGCGGCTCAATCGGAGCTCATTAAATGTCCGTATCGCTCACTCTTAAGAATATCTGCCGCCGCTTTATCAAAGACAACGAAGAGTTTCTGGCAGTCAACAACGTCAACCTTGAAGTCAACCAAGGTGAATTTCTCACCTTCCTGGGCCCCTCCGGATGCGGCAAAACGACAACGCTTCGCATGATCGCAGGCTTTGAAACGCCCAGTTCCGGACAGATTCTCATTGACGGAGCCGACATTACAAATGTTCCAGCCAATGAACGCGGACTTGGCTTCGTATTTCAGAACTACGCCCTGTTTCCGCACATGACGATTTTTGACAACGTCGCTTACGGTTTAAAAATCCGAGGCGAGTCGGGTGATGCGTTGGCGCTCAAAGTGCGTGAAGCCTTAAGCCTGGTTGGACTCACCAAAGCAGAACATCGCTATCCCAACCAGCTTTCCGGCGGCGAGCAGCAGCGCGTCGCGCTTGCCCGCGTGCTGGTTCTTCGTCCCAAGCTGCTGCTGATGGACGAGCCGCTTTCGAATCTGGATGCGAAGCTGCGGCTTCACATGCGCACGGAAATTCGCCGCATCCAGAAAACGTTGGGCATTACGTGCCTGTACGTTACGCACGACCAGAAAGAAGCGCTCACGATGTCAGACCGCATTATGGTGATGCACGGCGGGAAAATTGAACAAATCGGAAGCCCGATGCAGCTTTATGAAGATCCGGCCACTGCTTTCGTGGCTGACTTCATTGGTCAGGCAAATCTGATTGAAGGAAAGCTTGAATCCATCGAGTCGGACGGATTCGGCGTCATCTCCGTTTCCAACCGCAAATTGCGTGCGCGCATGGGCAGACAAAATCCTCCGGCTGTGGGAGAAGCTGCCTATCTTGTCGTTCGTCCGGAAAACCTCCGCCCGGATGCTGGTTCCGAGAGCTTTTCGGTCAAAGTTGTCAACCGTCTTTTCGAAGGCGATCGAATTGACTACCACGTGGAAATTCCGAACACAAGCCAAACTAAGCCCTACAGCATGTCGGTTCCGTTCTTGCCCGGAACTGAGTTAATTGATGTTGGCGCCGAGGTCCAAGCAACGTACACCCCGCTGGCCGGCGTCATCATCAAGCGATAAGCGCTCTTGCGACTTGCTTTAGAGTTCTCAGCCAATCAGTTCACAAAAAGGCAGCGGCAGAAAAATTTTCATTTGCTGCCGCTGCCTTTTTCGATTTTTGATGGATCAGCCTATTAGAGAACTGCAAAATGATTCTGCCTGCAGCCGCAGTCAAAGCTTGACATTGCGGCTGCACAACAGGCGCAGCGCCGCTCAATTAGAAGCGGAAGTCGCGCTCGCCCTCTTCAATGCGCTTTAAGCGTTTGATCGAGGCCAGACGCACCTTCTCGTGCGTGATCTTGGGCAGTTCATTTTCAATCACCTGAAGACCAAGCTCGCGCGTCTTGGGAGAGGCATAGTCGCAGAGATACTCCTTGATCGTCATGACGGCATTGGCCTGACAATACATGGCAATTTCACCGGTCTTGGCATATTCCATGAATCGATCTCCGGTGCGGCCGGCTCGGTAGCAGGCAGTGCAGAAGCTCGGCAGATAGCCGTTTGCCAAAAGCCAGCCCATCACTTCGTCAAGGCTTCTGCGGTCGCTCGTATCAAACTGAGCGGTATTTTCAACATCCCGAATGTCCTTGATCGTATAGCCGCCCACAGAGGTGCGCGAACCGCCGGAAATTTGCGAAATGCCGAGCTTAAGCGCCTCGGTGCGGATTCGCTCGCTCTCACGCGTGGACATGATCATGCCCGTGTAAGGAACAGCCAAGCGGATGAGCGCAACAATCTTCAAGAAGATGTCGTCGGGCACTGCATTGCTGAATGTCGTCGGATCAATATCGTCGGCCGGACAAATGCGAGGCACGGAAATCGTATGCGGACCGACCCCGTGAACGGCTTCAAGATGCTCGGCGTGCATCAGCAGGCCGATAAAGTCATACTTGTAAAGGTTAAGCCCGAAAAGAACGCCCAGCCCCACGTCGTCAATCCCGGCCTGCATGGCACGGTCATGCGCCTCGGTATGGTAGGCATAATCGCTCTTAGGTCCCTTCGGATGAAGCTCTTCGTAGGTCTTCTTGTGATACGTCTCTTGAAAGAGCTGATAGGTGCCGATCTGCGCATCATGCAACTTCTTGTAGTTTTCCACCGTCGTGGCGGCAATGTTGACGTTCACGCGGCGAATGGCGCCGTTTTTATGCTTAATTGAATAGATCGTCTTGATCGACTCAAGGATGTACTCAATCGGATTTTCCTTGGGATGTTCGCCGGCTTCAAGCAGCAGGCGCTTGTGCCCCTGATCCTGAAGTGCAATCACCTCTCGGCGAATTTCTTCCTGCGAGAGCTTCTTGCGGATGATGTTCTTGTTCTTGGCGTGATACGGGCAGTACGTGCAGGTATTGACGCAATAGTTGGAAAGATACAGCGGAGCAAAAAGAACAATGCGCTTGCCGTAGATGTGTTCCTTGACCGAAATAGCGGTATGAAGGATTTTTTCGTTGACCTCCGGCAGATCGCATGCCATCAAAACAGCGGCCTCACGGTGCGTCATGCCCTTGAAGGCAAGCGCCTTGTCGAGAATCTGATTGATGAGCTCAATGTCGTGCTTGTGCTCTTCGCCATAGGCAAGAGAGGCCTGTATCTCATCGTCGTTGATGAACTCTTCGGCCGCAAGCGACCGAGGATCGTACTGCGTCATGAACGTATCTCCTTGGGATTTTTCGTGTTGCTGCTATTGTCCTGCGCTGCTTTTGAGCAGCTCTCAGAGGTCTGCGGCTTGCACCAACAAAAAAAACCGGCTGGCGGTGCTCGCCAACCGGCCCTGAAAAAAAATGCATTACCTCAGTGCGACAGAGCTGTTCGGGGAACATTCTGCAGCCAACCGTCTCTTGCCGTCTGCAGCGTATATCCGCCTCAGATGTCTCGGTGCGTATTCTGAACGATTTGCTATATTACGTAAAGTGCAAAGATTACAAGGTTAATTGCAAAAAATGGAACTTAAATCCAAATCCATCAAGCTTTTCTGCTCTGTGGTTGAAACTGGAAGCCTGCTTGCGGCCGCCAACAAGAACTCGCTGTCGGCCTCAGCAGCCTCGCGCACCGTCACGCAGCTCGAGGACCGTCTTGGCGTGCAGCTGTTTGACCGCACGACAAAAACTCTCACTTTAACCCCTGAGGGGATGGAGTTTTATCGCGTCGCCATGGAATCGGTACGCGCCTGGAAGCGTCTTGAAGACTTCAGCAAAGAGAGGCTTTCTAAAAAGCACCCTCTTCGAATTGCCGTGCTCGCCCGACACTGCTCGGATGTGATCATTCCCGCCGTGGTCAAAATCCTCAAACGCCATGAAAAGACGATGAGCGTTACGATGGACGTTCACGCAAGCCGAGACATCTATTATTCAAAATATTCGCATCCCTTCGATGTTGGTTTCGGCACGCTTTTGAGCACGCATGACGATTTGCAGAAAGTGCCGATTGCGCACATCCCGTTTCGTCTTGTGGTGTCTGAAGAAAATCCGCTCTCAAAAAAAGACAAGGTCTCGCGCAGCGACTACGCCTCGGAATCTTTTGTCGTCCTCTCGCGAGATACGCCCGAGCGCGAGTACTCCGATCGGCTTCTTCCCGAACACGGCCTTGAGCACATTACCGCTGAAGTATCCTCTACTCAGGTAGCCTTGCGTTTCGTCAAGCGCAACGTCGGCGTGCATTTCACCGACATGCTTGCCGCCAAATCCGTGAGCGCCGACTGCCGAGCCCTTGAAATCGAAGATCAGCTCACCATTCCCTTTTTTGTTTTCTGGCCCAGATCAAGTCAAGCGCTGCCGGACGTCATCGTCGAGTGCATTGCGCAAATTGCCTCAAGCATCCAGGCCGCCGGCGTAAATCTCACCGAAGAAGGGAAAAACTTCCTGCTGCAAGCCGACCGCCTCAGCCTGCACTTTCCAATCAAATGAGGCGCCTTGCCGGTCGAAAAGCTCTCTTCGCCCGCAAAGCGCCTCATGCTGCAAAAGTCAGCCGGCACTCAAGGAACTACTTGACTTTGCCTTTGGCAAGATCTCCTGCAAGAACAAACGTGATGTTCTTTTCCACGAGCATCTTTCTGACGGCCGCATTGACTTCTTCGAGCGTCAGACGACTGATGGCGTCTTCAAACTTTTTGCTGTCGGCAAAGGTCTTGCCCGAATCCATCATGACGACCCAGCTGTGCGCCAGATAGTCGTCCTGAGCGCGGCTCACGGCTCGGCTTTGCAAAATGCCCTTCTTGGCTTCATCAAGTTCGGTCTGCGTCACGCCTTCCTTCACAATGCGGGCAATTTCCTCTCGAGCGCACTCCTCGGCTTTGAGCAAATTCTGCGGAGCCACGATGGCCGACATGTTCCAGCTTGCACGATTGCCGTGACGAGGCAGTCTTACGCGAGAACCCACGCCGTAGGAAAGTCCCTCTTTCTGACGCAGGCGGTTAACCAATCTGTTGCTCAAGCCCGTGCCGCCGCCCATGATCCAGTCGGCAACAACAAGCGCCGGAGCATCAGCGTCGTCGACATTTGCCGGAAAATCGACTCGAGCAAAGATCGCCGCATTTTCTTTGGACGGCGTATCGATCAGAATCCGGTCGGCAGCTACCGGCTTGTATTCGCTCCAGTAGCGCTTGTAGTCGTATTTCGGATCGGCATTTTTCTTGTTGCCGACGGACTTCTCAAGGGCAGCCTTTACCGCAGCCGGATCAAAGTCGCCCACCACAGCTACTTGACCGTGACCGTTTGAGACGGCTTTGACAAACCAGTCGTAGACCTCATCGCGGCTGACCTTGCCGAGCTCTTCGCGCAAATAGGCATTGCGCGTCGGATTGCGAGGATCGCCCAGCGGATAAACCTCAAAGTGCTTCAAAAGCGCGTCGCGGCCAAGCGCAATCGGATCATCGCTGCGGCTCTCAAGCATTGTCGAGAGCTGCCGAACGAACTGATCAAATTCCTTTTCCGGGAACGTGCTGCGCGCAATCAAATTGCCCATCAGTTCAATTGCATTGACCACATTGGGAGCCGTCGTCGTAAAGCCCAGCACGTCGCCCTGCACTTTGAGCTCGGTTTGACGATCGGCAATGTGCTTGCGGTCCATCTGATCCGTGCCGCGTGAGAGCATCGGCTCGACCAGATAGTTGAGCACAGTCTTTCCAGTCGTCGTCTCGAGATTGCCGTACTGAAACGACGTCAGCACCGTTACCGTCTGGCCGCGGGTCTTCTTCGGCAGCAGCGCAACGTCGACTCCATTGATGCTGAGCCGTTCGGTACGGGCATCAATGTTGGCCTGGCTAACGTCAAACGCTTCGGCCACATCGCCTTCGCGCTTAAAAGTCGTCTTGGCAATGACTTCCTTCACATCGGGCGTGGTCATATAAGGCGCACGGCGCGGATGATCATCAGGAATGAATTTGCCCACCACGCGATTGTCCCGCACGAAATATGTCGCTGCAGCTTCGTTGACGGCTGCAGGCGTCACCTTGGCCGTCGAGTCTCGATCGGCAAAGAAAAGCCTCCAGTCGCCCAATGCGATGTAGTCCGAAAGATCAACGGCAAACTGTTCGGGATCGCTTAACGTACGCTCATAGTCAATGGCCGCTTCAGCCAAGCTGGTTTTGACTTCTTCGTCGGTTGCCGGCTTTTTGGCAAACGTGCGCTCAATGACATCAATCATCTTGTTCTTGACGACTTCAATGTTGTCGCCCTTTTTAACCATGGCGCCAAACATCACAAAGCCGGGGTTCTTAGCCGACAGCGCCCATCCGAACACCTGACTGGCCTGGCCGCTTTCGACGAGCTCCTTGTAAAGGCGTCCGCGCGGGGACTCCGACAAAATATCGACGGCCGTTTCAACAGCATTGCAGTCTTCAGCCAAAGCCGAGGGTATGCGGTACCCCACGGCCACAAGCTGCATTTCGCCCGGGCGGCGAATCTCAAATTCGCGTGCGCCGTCGGCCGTGGGCTCTACCGTCCATTCACGCGGCAGTACGCGTTCGGGGCGCTTGATCTTTCCGAAAGTCTCGCTGATCCACTCAAGAACCTTCGCCTCATCGAACTTGCCCGACACGGTCAGCACGGCGTTGTCTGGCTGATACCACTTGCGGTAAAACGCCTGAAGATTTTCAATGGGCACGTTTTCAATGTCGCTGCGTGCTCCGATTGTGCTTCTGCCATATGCGTGCCAGTCAAAGAGCACGGACTGCATGCGCTTGAGCATGACGCTCACGGGCTTGTTTTCTCCCATCTCGTATTCGTTGCGCACCACAGTCATTTCCGTATCAAGATCCTTCTTGGCGATAAAGGAGTTGACCATGGCGTCTGCGCTCCAGCCCAATGCCCAGCGCATATTGTCGTCATTGGCCGTAAAGCTCACAAAGTAGTTGGTGCGGTCGAGCCAGGTCGTGCCGTTCATGCGAAATCCGCGGCGCGTGAACTCCTTGGTCGGATCCGGGTAGTTTTTGCTGCCCTTGAACATCAGGTGCTCAAGCAGATGCGCCATGCCGGTTTCGCCGTAATTTTCCATACGGCTTCCAACCAGATAAGTCGTATTGACGGTGGCCGTGGGTTTGCTTTGATCGGCAAACAACACAATCTTCAAACCGTTGTCAAGCTCATAGCTCTTGATTCCTTCAACCGTATCGAGCTCCTTGATGCCGGCGGCCGACGCGGCATCCATTGCAGTCACTGCAGCAATCGTCATAAGTAAAGTCTTAATTCCTGTTTGCATAAAGATCAATTGTCTAAAAATGGCTCGAGGGCCTGCTGAAGCTCCCTTCTCTATATTTGAATTAGAAGACGAAAGCCCCGCCGACCGTAAAACCGTTTGCGCGGCTGTTTGTCCAAACGGAACTGCACCAAGATCAACGGTGAATTCCGCCGCAAGAGCGCCGCGACATCTCAAACGGAACGAATATTTCGCAAAGCCTATCGAGACATCGTAGATAAAAGCGCTCCAAGCCGCTACAAATTGTGTTCGCATGTTACCTTGCCGCCGGCTGGCGCGACAAGATCTCTCAAATTCAGATTTTTGACGTTTTTCTAAAGGGCTTTGCTGCGCCTTTGTGCATCGACGATCAGTCTTCCGAAACAAACCATCGAGCGCGGCAGCTGGGCCTTCAATGCGCACGAATTGCTCTTGCGTCGGACACGTATAATTCGCCGCACCGCAACCATCGGCTCCCGATTGCTGGAGTTACCACTGGAACGACATCGTGAAGCTTTTATTTGATTTATTTCCCATCATTTTGTTTTTTGCCGCCTTCAAGTTCGGTCAGAGCGACCCGCAGGCTGCCGCCGACATGATCGGCTCGCTCATCGGCGGAAAGGCTGTTTCGCCGGAACAAGGACCGGTTCTGGCTGCCACGCTGGTGGCAATCGCCGCCACTTTCGTACAAGTCGGCATCGTATTTTTAAAAGGCAAGCGCCCGGAGCCAATGCTTTGGATCTCTCTTGCCGTCATCGTGGTCTTCGGTTCCTTGACGCTGTGGCTGCACAACGAGATGTTCATCAAATGGAAGCCCACGATTTTGTACTGGGTGTTCGGCTCGATTCTGCTCTTTGGAGAACTCACGTCGAAAAACTTTCTCACCAAGCTGCTCGGCAAGCAGATTGACCTTCCCGCTCAGGCATGGGGCACCATGCAGCGCGCCTGGATCGGTTTTTTCTTTGCCACCGGCATCATCAATCTATTGGTTGCCTATACCTGCAGCACTGAAACATGGGTGAACTTCAAGCTTTTCGGGCTCATGGCGCTGACATTCATTTTTACAATTGCGCTTGGCTTCTGGGTTATGCGAACCGATAAATCGCTGACAAAATAAAGACACTTTTTTGATGCGAGGATTTACTCTATGTCTTTAAAGAAAACCATGCTTTGTCTGGGCGCAGCATCTGCCGCATTGATCATCGGCACCGTCCAGGCGGCCACCACTTCGTTTACCGTCAACGGCGAGCTCGTGAGCAAAGCCCAGCAAGAGCAGCTCATCAAAGCCACGACGGCACGCGGCCAGGCCCGCACCCCGCAGCTGGAAAATCAGGTACGCTACCTCCTCACCCGCGACAAGCTGCTTCTGCAGGAAGCCAAAAAGCAGAAGATTGCCTCGCGCGACGACGTGCGCCGCATGATTGACAATGCCACCAAGAACATTTTGATGAGCACGGTGATCAATGATTGGGTCGCCAAGAATCCGGTCAAGGACGAAGACGTCAAGGCTCTTTTTGACAGCGAGAAGAAGCGCTGGGGCAACACGGAAGTTTCCGTACGTCACATTCTCGTCAAGGATGAGAAATCAGCCCGTCAGATTCTGAAGGATGTCCGCAATGGCGGCGACTTTGACAAAATCGCCCGTGAAAAGTCCATCGATACGCTGCAAAACCGTGCATTGGGAGGCCTGATCGAGTGGAATTCTCCCAATATGTTCGACAAGGAATTTGCAGCAAGCTTCAAAAATCTCAAACCCGGTCAGATCGCCAAAAATCCCGTAAAGACGCATTTGGGATGGCACGTCGTCAAGCTTGAAGGAAAGCGCCCTGCTCAGCGCTATTCAAACTACGAAGCTGAAGCTCCGCTGCTGCGCCAGCTGCTTACGCAGCAGCGCGTGCAGACTTATGTCGACAATTTGATCAAGGCGGCCAAAATTGAAGATGTAGCCGACGCCAAGAAAGGCAAAAAATAACGCCTTTTCTCCTTTTTCAAGCTCAACGGCACGCTTCCGAACAGTTCGGAGCGTGCCTTTTTTTCTTGGCGAAAACGAAGTTGTAACTTTCGCACCCAAACTCCCGGTTAACTGATTCCTAACAGCGAAGGACTTTAGGCGGGAGCTTCAAACCCAGCAGCGCGAGCATAT
>CALXQS010000013.1 GCA_944390715.1 uncultured Duodenibacillus sp.
AGTTTTTAAAGAGCTTTTTCATCGCCTTGTCGGCGACAAGGATGCGAACTATACAGAAGTTCTTTTCCTTTTGCAAGCGAATCTGAATATTTTTTTTCGACCCGCTTTGTCGAGAACAGACTCTCTCATTAAAAAAGGTTCCTTTCGGAACCTGTTTTAATCAGTGGTTGCGGAGGGAGGATTTGAACCTCCGACCTTCGGGTTATGAGCCCGACGAGCTACCGGACTGCTCCACCCCGCGATCCGTTTTCGTTTGATCGTTTTCTCGATCAGACTGCGCATTTTAAGAAGAATTTTCTTCCTGTCAAGACCTAATCGTCATTTTTTTTCGAGTGCAGCCATTTCCCATGTTCTTTGCCTCATTGAAGACCTCTAAAATTGTCCTGCAGAAAGCGTTTTGCCTTTGTTCGTCCCTACTTTTTCGATTGATGGGCAGCAACGGCATTTGCGTTGTTTAGTCTTCTTTGCGCACTTTTGTTGATCATGCTCTACGACATCGTCAAACCGATTCTCGACAAACTAGATCCAAGCACCGCTCATCGGCTGATGATGCGCAACATCGAATGGTTCACAACCTTCGGCTGTCATGAAAAAGTCTGTGCGCTGCCTGACGAGAATCCGGTCTATGTCATGGGATTGCGTTTTCCCAATGCCGTAGGCTTGGCTGCCGGTCTTGACCGCAACGGCGAAGAGGTAAGCAGCTTCGGCGCGCTTGGCTTTGGCTTTGTCGAAGCCGGCAGCATCACGCCTTCGGCGTACGAAGCCTCTCCCTCAGCCGTCTGCAAGCGAGATTTAAAAAATTCAAGCATCCTTCACTCCATGAACTTAGGCAGCATCGGAGGCGAAGCGGCTCTTCTTCGACTCAAGAGCGCAGATGCCTTTTATCTCAGAGGCGGCATTACGGGCATCAGTATTGCGCCCGATCCGCAAAGCTCTCAACAATCAGCTTTGCACGACCTCAAAGAACTTCTGAGGCTGCTGCACGTCCGAGCAGACTACTTTACCCTAAACCTCTTTTGTCCCGCATCATCTGATCCCTTGGTCTGGTTTAAAAACCCAGCCGCACTCAAAGAACTGCTTGAAGCGCTTTCAACAGAACAAAAGCGGCTGGCAGAAGACTCAGGCCGACCTCAGCGTCCGATCGCATTAAAAATTCCCGCCGACCTCTCTAGAGACGAACTCCTTGCTTGCGCAGACCTCTGCATGGAGTCCGGGATCGACGGCGTCATTGCCTGCGGACCACTTCTTGCTCCTGCCGGCAAGACAAACGGATCAAAGCAGCTTTTCATCTCAGGGGGCCCTGCTCGCGAACGCGCCACTCAGACTGTCGGGCTTCTTGCCGAACACACGGCCAAAGCGCTTCCCATTATTGCCTGCGGCGGAATCTTCAGTGCAGCTGACGCCCTTGAAAAAATTCAAGCCGGCGCAAGCCTCATTGAACTTTTCAGCGGCTTTGTATTTAAGGGTCCCGCACTGATTGCTGAATGTTCGAACGCAATCGCCAAGGCATGCAACTCAAACGCGATGCGGTAGCGCCAACGAATTCCCTGCAGTTTTCCGAGTTCATCTCAAAAAACTCTCTGTGCCTGGTCGTCTTTTGTATTTTTAGCAACAGGAATCCCTTAGGGTTTACCTGTGCAAGAGCCTATTTTTTTTCTACAGCACGGCAGTAGAAATTCTGACGCAACGAAATTTTTGCGCTATCGTTGCAGTCTTCATGAGAAGCAAAAATTTCACAATGTGAAATTTTTTTCGTCAACAACAATAATAATCGCCTGTTTTTCTCTACTTTTATGCAAGACGTTATTCCCGTACGCCCGGCCTTCTGGAATGTCCCTTTTTGGGCGGAAGTCGGCCTCTACATCATTGGTCTTGCCGCGCTTGTCGTCTGCATTGCCGGCATCGTCCGTTCTGTTCGCCTTCGTCGAGGCAATGCTCCGAACCCGGACGTCTTTCCTGATGCCGTCGCCCGCGCCAAGCACATGCTCAAGGAAATCTTTCTGCAGCCGCACATTCGAAAAGACGGCTTGGGCTGGACGCACTTTGCTCTTTTCTGGGGCTTTTTCTTTCTTTTTTTAGGGACGGCTGTTGCAACAATCGACTGGGACGTTGCGCATCTTGTTTTCGGCACGCGCATTCTTAAGGGGTCGTTTTACCTTGCCTATAAGCTTGTTCTGGACACAGCAGGTCTCTTTGCGCTGATTGCACTGGCCATTGCCGCCTGGCGGCGCTTTGTATCGCACGACATGCGCGTTGAAGCAAATTCTCGCTTTGCCTGCGTCTTAGGCAGTCTTGCCTTCATCATCGTCTCAGGCTTTGTTCTTGAAGCGCTTCGTCTGGCCGTTCAACAGCCCGCCTGGGCTCATTTCAGCTTTGTCGGCTGGTCGATTGCTCAGATCTTCACTTCCATGAGCAGCGACCAGATTCAGGCAATTCATGTTTTCGTATGGGTGATTCACGGCTTGTCAGCACTTGTTTTCATCGCTGCGATCCCGCTCACCTACTATGGACACATCTTCAAGACGCCCACGTCCATCTTTCATCACAAACCTGGCCCCATGGGTGCGGTCAAAAAGATTGACGATATTGAAGAACAAGAATCCTTCGGCATTTCCAACTTCGATCAATTCACGCGGCTTGACCGTCTGCGCCTTGACGGCTGCACCGAGTGCGGACGCTGCCGCGGCGTTTGCCCTGCGGTAAAAGCCGGCACGCCTTTAGATCCCAAAAATTTGGTTCTCTCGCTGCAGTCGCGCATGCGCGGCAGCGATGCCGACAAGCCGCTCATTGACGGAATCGTATCCAAAGACGCCCTCTGGAGCTGCACCACGTGCGGCGCTTGCGCCAAAGCGTGCCCAGCCGAAATTCCCATTCCCGACATGATCGTCAGCATGCGCAGACATCTGGCGCTGGAGATGGGCGACTTCCCCGAAGGACTTGCCACGGCGCTCGAAAATACCGCCACCGTCGGCAATCCCTGGGGGATGGATCCCGGGAGCCGGCTTGCTTGGTGCAAGGATCTGGACGTCGAGAAAGCCAAGCCCGGCGTAGAGTACGACGTGCTCTACTGGGTTGGCTGTTCGGCAAGCTATGATCGCCGCGCGCAGAAAATCGCACGCGCCATGGTCAAAATTCTCAAAACTGCCGGCATACGCTTTGCCGTCATGGCTGAAGAACGCTGTCACGCCGAGTTCGCTCGTCGTGCCGGCGAAGAATATCTCTTTCAAACGGCAGCGGCTGAAAATATTGAAAACATCAACCGCTACAGCTTCAAGCGCATTCTTACTGCATGTCCGCACTGCTTCAACACGCTCAAAAACGAATATCCGCAGTTTGACAACGGCTCTTGGCCCGTGGAAAACCACGTTGAGTTCATTGCAAAGCTTCTCGAGGACAAGAAAATTACGCTCAAGGATGCAAAAGAAGCCAGCGTCACGCTTCACGACGCCTGCTATCTTGCCCGCTACAACGACGTTGAAAAGGCGCCTCGCCGCATTCTGATTCAGGCCTGCTCTTCGATTGATGAAGCGCACGACAAGGCAAGCTGCGCCACATGCTGCGGAGCAGGGGGAGCGCAGATATTCATGGACAGGCCCGCTCGCATCAACGCCATTCGTCTCGACGAGCTCAAAGCCGCCGGCGGCAGCCAGCTTGCCGTTGAGTGCCCGCACTGCCTGACGATGCTTACGAGCGCCCAAGCTCAGCAAAACAGCCAGCAGCCTGCTCTAAAAATCAGCGACATTGCTGAAATCGTGGCACGCAATCTCAATGAGTCCGGCGACAGCAGCACAGCGCACGCTGAAGCTTCTTTGGCCTCGCGCCGAAGCTGACGGACAAGAAAACAACAGCATTTTTTAAATTGACACTAACGCACTAACTCGTATGGTTGCAAAAGACAAACTTAAGCAAGTCCAAGTTCTCGAACGTGTCCGCAAGATTCTTTTTCTTCTTGCCTCACGCCGCGATCCGTACACAATGCATGAAATTGCCGCCGCCACCGACATCCACATGTCTACGGCTCACCGTCTGTTGTGGAACCTCGCCGAAGACGGCTTTGTCGAGCGCGACGAAGCCGGCGGCTGGCGTCTTGGCCTGACATTCATGGAGCTCGGCAGTCTCGTGCGCGGTCGTCTTGAGATTCGTGAAAAAGCTATTTCAGCCATGCAGCGCCTGCACGAGCAAACCGGCCAAACAATCAACCTTTCAACGCGCCGCGACGATCATGTGATGTACATCGAACACGTCTACGCACCTGAAACCGGCGTGAGGCTGGCCAGACAGATCGGCGCCATGGCGCCGCTGCACTGCACAAGCGGCGGCAAGCTTTTTTTATGCGACTGCACGCCGCAGGAAGTTTCCTCCTACATCGCGCGAACGGGACTTGCGCCGCGTACGCCGCACTCCATCTGCACGGCCGAAAAGCTTATTTTGGAACTCAACCGCGTCAAAGAACTTGGCTGGGCGGAAGATCGTGAAGAACTTGAGATCGGCATTCAGTGCATCGGAGCCGCAATTCGCGACAAGGACGGCAAAGCCGTAGCAGCTCTGACCATCATCTCTTCGAGCAACATGCAGCACAAGCCCGAGTGGGTCAAGCATCTGAAAAATGCCGTGCAGTCCATCTCGAAGAATCTCTGCCAGAACTAAAAACGCCGCATAACAAGCGATGCCTATGCTCTAGAAGCTTCAAGCGCGAGCACCGGCATCGCCTTTCACATCAAAGCCGCGTGATGCGAAAAAAAGTTTGAGTAATCACATCTTCAACAAAATGCAGCCATTGAGCCGCGGTTGAAAATCCAGCCTCGCTCTCATGATGTCTCATTTGAGAGAGCAAAGCCGCTTATTCCGACAGGCCAAGTTCCTGCACTTTTCTTGTCAATGTATTGCGGCCGACTCCTAGCTTATAGGCTGCCTCAACCCGACGGCCATGCGTAAAGTCAAGCGCCGCTCGATACAAAACCGCTTCAAACTGCCGCGTCAACACATTCATCACCTCGGGCTCAGCTTCTTCGAGCTTTTTCATTGCCGCCTCGCGCAGAAGCTCCGTCCAGTCTCCTCTGCGTCCTGTCTTGCCTAACGTCTCTCCCGCAAGCGCAGGATTGCCTGCAGCAGCACGAAACTCGTAGGGCAAATCGTCGACATGAATCATCTGCGCCGGCGCCATGACAGTCAGCCAATTGCAGAGATTTTCCAATTGACGCACATTGCCGGGAAAAGGAAAGCGCCGAATAAAGTCCAACGCCTCGGGCGTGAGCTTTTTCCTTTCGGTCTGAAGGCTTCTTGCGGCATTCGTTAAAAAATACTCAGCCAAAGACTCCACATCCTCCGGACGTTCTCTCAAAGGCGGCAGCTGCAGGTGAATCACATTGAGCCGATGGTAGAGATCTTCTCGAAAGAGTCCTTCTTTGACGCGCTCCTCGAGATTTTGGTTTGTTGCCGCAATCACCCGCACATCGGCCCTGATCGACTGCCGGCCGCCAACTCGATAAAAACATCCGTCGCTGAGCACGCGAAGAAGCCTCGTCTGCAGATCCATCGGCATGTCGCCGATTTCGTCGAGAAAAAGCGTCCCGCCCTTGGCCTGTTCGAAGCGCCCGTACTGCATCTGACTCGCACCGGTAAAGGCGCCGCGCTCGTGGCCAAAGAGCTCGCTCTCGAGAAGTTCTCTTGGAATGGCTGCCGTATTAATGGCAATAAAAGGCGCACTGCGCCTTAAGCTGTGCCGGTGCAGGGCGCGCGCCACAACCTCTTTGCCGGTTCCCGATTCGCCTGTCAGCAGCACCGTGACGTTGCTGTGCGCCAGCCGACCAATGGCCCTAAAAACCTCTTGCATGGCCCGCGAATGCCCGATGATCTCAGGCACGGCTTCATCTTCTTGAGCCGGCTTTTCCTCAGGCTCTCTTTGGGAACTTTCCTCACAGGCGCGACGCAGCAGCTCAATGGCTCGGTTGATGTCGAAAGGTTTGGCAAGGTACTCGTAGGCACCCCCCTGAAAGGCGCTCACGGCACTATCGAGGTCGCTGAAGGCCGTCATGATGATGACGGGCACCTCAGGATGCGTCTTTCTGACGTGAGCCAGCAGATCCACGCCGCTCATGTCATGCATGCGGATGTCGCTCAGCAGCACGGCAGGCACTTCCGCTTCAAGCGCCTTGACCACATCTTCGGCCGACTCAAAAAGCCGGCAAGGCATCTGCGCGCGCATCAGCGCTTTTTCAAGAACCCAGCGAATGGAGCGGTCATCGTCCACAACCCAGATCTTTTTCAAGTTCTCTTCTCTCCTGTACAGATGTTCCGTCTTCAGAGCGGATGACTCAAAGGAAACAAAATGCTGAAGTCGGTGCGTCCCGGATGACTTTCAACCTCGATGCTGCCCGCGTGCTGCTCTATGTAGGTCTGCACTATCGAAAGTCCGAGCCCTGTGCCCCCGTCTCTGCCCGTGACCAGCGGATAAAAAATCTTCTCCTTCATCGCTTCGTCAATCCCTGGACCATTGTCAATGACGTGGACATTGAGCGCGAGCTTGTAGCGCTTTCTTTGAATGACGCACTGACGAGCAACCCGCGTGCGCAAAAGAATCTCTGCCCGCTCCTCTAGTCTGAGCCTGCTTGTTGCCTGCGCCGCATTTCGCAAAAGATTGAGAAAGATCTGCACGAGCTGCTCTCGATCGCCTCTGACGGGCGGCACCGAGACGTCGTAATCGCGCTCAATTCTGAGTCCCTGAGGAAACTCGGCGAGCACCAAATTGCGCACGCGCTCGAGCACCTCGTGAAGATTCACTTCGTCGACATGACGCTCTTTGCGATATGGAATCAGCAGCCGGTCGACGAGCGCCTGCAGGCGGTCGGCTTCAGAAATAATGACTTCCGTATATTCGCGCTGATCGGGACTTGAAAGTTCGGACTCCAAAAGCTGCGCCGCCCCGCGAATGCCTCCCAAGGGGTTTTTCACTTCGTGGGCAAGATTGCGCAGGAGCGCTCGGGTAGCGTCGCTCATCCCCGCCTCCTGCTCCTGACGGGCAAGCTTCATTGCTTTTTCGACTTCGGCAATTTCCAAAAGCAAGAGCCCGTCGCTGCCGGCAATCTGCGAAATGCTCGCATGCACGGACTCGGGCTCAGCCATTGGTCGAGTAAGCTCGGCAACAGCGCTGTAGGGAGAATACTTTGCGTCCTTTTGCGAAAATTTCTCTACCCACTGCCGCACCTGAGGCATAAAAAGTCCGGCGTCCGTCCCCTTGAGACTTCTTCTCGAACACCCCAAGAGCGCCTCTGCAGCGCTGTTGCACCAGCAGACCCGAGCAAAGCGATCCAGCACAAGAACGCTTGTATTCAAAAAGTCTGCCGCTGTCTGCAGGTGAGCATAAAAATTGTTGGTCGCGCCGCGAGACATCTATTGCAGGCCTTCTGATCAAGAAGAGAAAAATTCGCAAAAGGCTCTGCGCGTCCGCACTGATTGATGGAACACGCAGAGACCAAGCCATAAACGCAGTTCCTCTGCACCGGATGCTCGGGGCATGCGTTTATCTTTTTTACAGCAGCCTTAGCCAGCGAAGTACATTTCGTACTCAACAGGATGCACCGCGCAGCGGTAGCGCGTCACTTCCTGCTCTTTGAGGGCGATGTAGCTGTCGATCATATCGTCGGAGAAGACGCCGCCGCGGGTGAGAAACTCACGATCCTTGTCAAGGCACTCCAAGGCCTGCGAGAGCTCTGCGCAAACCGTCGGAATCTTGGCGTTTTCTTCAGGCGGCAGATCGTAGAGATTCTTGTCGGCGGGCTCACCCGGATGAATCTTGTTCTGAATGCCGTCAAGGCCGGCCATCAGCATGGCCGAGAAAGCCAGATAGGGATTGGCCATGGGATCGGGGAAGCGCACTTCAACACGGCGAGCCTTGGGACTGGAGACATGCGGAATGCGCAAAGAAGCCGAGCGGTTGCGAGCCGAATAGGCAAGCTTCACGGGCGCTTCAAACCCAGGAACAAGACGCTTGTAGGAATTGGTCGTCGGGTTCGTGATGGCGTTGAGCGCGCGGGCATGCTTGATGACGCCGCCGATGTAGTAAAGCGCCAGTTCGGAAAGGCCTGCGTAGCCGTTGCCGGCAAACAGATTTTCCCCATCCTTCCAGATCGACTGGTGCACGTGCATGCCGGAGCCGTTGTCGCCGAACATGGGCTTGGGCATGAAGGTGGCCGTCTTGCCGTAGGCGGCAGCGACGTTCCAGATCGTGTACTTCAAGATCTGCAGCCAGTCTGCGCGCTGCACAAGAGTCGAAAACCGCGTGCCGATCTCGCACTGGCCGGCAGCCCCCACCTCATGGTGGTGCACTTCGCACGGAACGCCCTGCTGCTCGAGCAGCGTCACCATCTCGGCGCGGATTTCGGTGAGCGTATCAACAGGCGGAACCGGGAAATAGCCGCCCTTAAACTCCGCGCGATGTCCCAGGTTGCCGCCTTCGTACTCAATGCGGCTCGACCAGGGGCCTTCTTCAGAGAAAATCTTGAAGAACGTGTAGTTGGGATCGTTGGCGTACGTCACGCCGTCAAAGATGAAGAACTCCGGCTCGGGCCCAAAGAAGGCCTGATCACCGATGCCCGTGCTCTTCAAATAATTTTCAGCCCGGCGTGCAATCGAGCGCGGATCGCGGCTGTAGCCCTTGCCCGTATCGGGCTCAAGCACGTCGCAGGTAAGCACGAGCGTATTTTGTTCTCTAAACGGATCCATGTGCGCGGTTTCGGGATCGGGCAAGAGAATCATGTCGCTTGCTTCAATGCCCTTCCAGCCGGCCATGGACGAGCCGTCAAAAGGCTGGCCGTCTTCAAACGTATCTTCGGTGAGCTGATGAGCGGGCACGGACAGGTGCTGTTCCTTGCCGCGAGTATCGGTGAGACGATAATCAATGAATTTGACATCGTTGTCTTTGACCATTTGCAGTACGTCAGCAGGCGACGTCATGATGCAATCTCCTTGAGCCATTCGTTGTATAAGCGAAGCAAGCGCCCTGCCTGAAAAGGATGACCTGCGCACAATCAGCCGAGCTGCCGGCGTGCGGCCGTCATGCAGGACGCAATTTTTTGTAAGCAAATCTCGTGCCAGAATTGAAAGAGGCGCGAAACTGCGGCTGGCAGCCCGTTGTGCCGACCAGCGATGGCGTAATTGTAAAGTGCCGTGCACAACTTTGGTGCGAACGCACCAAAAGTTGCCGTCGGTCATGTTCGTTTTTGTTCTCAAACGAACGCTGCGCTCAAAAAGCGCACGCCGCAAGCCCGCGCAGCTTGCGGCGCACCTATTGTGTCTGACGGCGATTTCCCCGATGGCGCCCTGCACCGACGAGCGGCGCAGGCATTTAGGGAAACCGGCCGACTTCGTTAAATCACTCCGCGCTCGTCGATCGTCTTGCGGGCCACTTGACAGACACGGCGGGCAAGCGCAGACGTCGGATCAATGAAAAACACCGTACGGCCGCCGACCTCGGCGTCGCCCTCATCAACGATCAAAGGCAGCTCGGTGCAGCCCAGGATCAATACATTGCAGTCATGGGTTTGAACCATGTATTTGGCCGCTTCCAAGAGCTCATCGCGGCATGTTCCGGTTGTAAATCCTGCCTTAACGCCTTGAGGACCGTAAATGGCAGACATCACAAGCGCCTGATGCTTTTCGTCGGGCACAAAAAGCGGCAGCCCCATGGCCTTGGCCTTTTCCCCGTAAAGCCCTGAGCGCACAGTGCCGGTCGTGGCAAGAAGTCCAATGCGGGCCTTGTCGCCAAACTTCTCCTTGATTTCGTCCATCGTCGTCTGCTGCATGTTGATAAAGGGCGTATCAAGGTGTCTTTCCAAAAACGGCAGGAACGCATGCGCCGTATTGCAGGGAATGATGATGTAGTCGCAGCCGTCCTCCTGCAGACGCTTGGCGCCGTGATACAAAGCCAGCGTCGGATCGGTGCCGCCTTCGAGCAGCGCCTTGGTGCGGTCCGGCGTCTGAGGATTCTGTTCGACGACTACCTTGAAGTGCTCCTGATCATTCTTCGCGGGCCAGGCACGCGTAATCTTGTCGTAGAGGTCAACGGTTGCCGCCGGTCCAAGGCCGCCCACCAACCCCACCTTAAAGGGCTTGGGCAAGGGCTTGACGTCAGCCGCAAGAATCTTGGCTGCATACTGAGCCGGGTCCAACCGAACGCCGTCCTCGCCGCACGGATCCACCAGCCGCGTCGTCGTCTCCGTCTGAAGTTCATCAAAAAATGCGTGCGGACAGCCGCAGCCAAAGCCCACCACCTGAGCGCCGCGCGCAGCCAAACGCTCCACGGCGTTAAAGTTGTTGATCTTGCAGTCAGCTTTCTTGAAGGCTTCATCAACCTTGAATTCACCGTCGTCAATCATGATCTCGACGCTTGCATCCTGCTTAAGAATGGCAGCCTTGAGCTTTAACGCATCCTCTTGATGATGTCCTGCGACAATTCCAATGGTCTTCATAAAATTTCTCCTCAGAAATGCTGCCTGCGGCTTTTTTGGCCGACCGCGCGCACCGGCTGTTGGGGCTTGCGCAGATTCCTCGAGCGAAGAAGCGCGCCAGAACAAAAAATCCGGTGCTTTAGGCCATTATAGATCTCGCAAAGAAGCCCACAGACCGACAACAAAAGCCAGCCTGCGCTGACAGCAAAAGGCCTTCGAGCATCGCTGCCGAAGGCCTTTTGAAAAAATCCATTTTTTGTGTTGCCAAGGAGGTTCGCGCCGCTACATCAGTCCGTAGGGCGCAACGCCTGCAAACTGACTTTCAAAGCGCACTTCCTCCTCAAGCCAGCGGCGCATCTTGAGCATGTCGTTGGCGCGCTTGCCGTTGGTTTCAGAGTCAAGCACCACCATCACAACGCGGTGTCCGGCAAACTCGCTTTGCACCACCATGCATCTTCCGGCCGCACGCGTATACCCAGTCTTCTGCAGACCCACGTTCCAACGCGGATCTCCGATCAGACGGTTGGTGGTCATCAAACGCACCTTCGACGCACCGGTATTGAGAAGCGCCACGGCTCCCGTTGACGCCTTGGCAAGCACCGGATAGCTGTGCACGCGCGAAGCTAAAACGGCAAGATCATGAGCAGTGGAAACGTTCTCGTTGGAAAGCCCTGTGGGATCAGAAAAGAAGCTGTCGGTCATGCCGAGTTCCCGGGCCGTTTCGTTCATCTTTTCAACAAAAACCTTGACGCCGCCCGGATACGTACGCGCAAGCATGTGCGCGGCCCTGTTGTCCGAGCTCATCAGCGCGGCGCGCAGAGCATCTTCGCGAGTGAGCACCATGCCGCTTCTGAGCTTGCTCTGGGCCGTGCTCTTGACATAATCGGCGCGAGTGACCTTGAGCTTGGCCTTTAAAGGCAGCTCGCTTTCGGCAATGACCAAGGCCGTCATCAGCTTGGTGACCGAAGCAATGGGAAGCTTGATGTAGGCGTTCTTCTCAAAATAGACTTCGCCCGTGTCCTGATCAATCATGTAGGCCACCGAACTCGACAGCTCAAGAGGATCGGGCGTCTCTCGCAGCCCTGACTGCGAAGCCACCGAAAGAGAATTGCGGCGCAGTCTGCGCTTGACCACAGGCGCTTTGTGAGTCTGCACCTTGACCGTCGGCACGGAAAAAGAGCGCGGCGCGTAGGTTGCAACCGCCGCCCCTGCCGCCTCACAGGCTCCAGCACCCAAAAGCGACGCCATGCAGGCAAGAGTGCAAAGAGTCATCCAAAACATGCGCGAGAGTGTTTCAATAGGCGCACAAGCTGCTGATAGAGTCTGATCGCGGTAAAGCACAGTGAAAACAAACGGCCGAAAACAAAACGGCGAGATTATATATTGTTTTTAGAGGATTTTTTGAGAATTTTACAAACCTTGACTGTCTCTTTATTCCCACCTCTTTTCTTTGCATTGATCCTCGAGATCCGCACGCTTGCGCCGACTCAAAGCCTTCTGATCGACTCCCACACTCTGGCAAGCCGCTTGACGCTCACCGGCATCGGCGTTTTAAGCTCCTGCGCAAACAGCGATACCCGAAGCTCCTCAAGAAGCCATCGAAATTCCGTGAGTCTGGCGTCGACCTTGCCTTTTCTTTGCGACAGCTCCCGCCTGAAGGCAGCCTCAAGCGTCTGAATGTCGGCCATGCGGGCGGCGTCTCGGGCCGGATCATTTCTAAGCTTTTCAAGCCTCACGTTGACGGCGCGCACGTATCTCACATAATGCTTGACGTGCGACTGATCCACGGAGATTAAAAAGTGCGGCGCAAAGAGCTCTCGCAGCTGTCCCTCGACATCCTTTACCGCTGCGGGCCACCCTCGCACGCTCTGCAGCTTCTTTGGAATCTGCGCGAGCTCTGCCGCGAGATCCTGCATCAGCCGCAAATATTCGCCTCCAATGAGCGTAAGCCTGCTGCGCGCTTCATCCTTTCGTGCGCCGAAGCTTGCGGCATCCACAGGCCAGGGCTCCTGCATTGCCGCTGTTTCGATCGATGCGGCCACCACATCGGCTACCAGCACCTCTGCACTTTCAAAAGCCTTGGCCGCCGGCTCAACGACTGAGCACTGCATCTGCACGCGCTGCAGGCCGCTTAAATTGCGCTCAAGATACTTCACCTGCTCTCGCAACTGCAATGCAAAAAGTCTTCTGAGTCCCGCACGGTGCGCTTTTTTAGCCTCATCAAGATCATCGAACACTTCAAGCGAACAGTCTTCTCCCCGATCAACAAGCGCCGGGTGTCCGATGAGCTGCCGGCCGCCGCGATTGATTTCCATAAGCTCGGGCAGCTCGCCAAAAGACCAAGTCGTGATGTGATCGGCCAGATCTTCGGCAATGGAAGCATCGGCCTGCGCCATGCTTTGAAAAGCGTTCTGCGCTTCTTTTCCAAGCTCAGAGCGAAGCTCGGCCAGATTGCGCCCCATGGCAAGCTGTCGGCCATGCTCGTCGAGAACCTTGAAGTTCATAAACAAGTGCTTGGGCAAAAACTCAAGCTTAAAGTCGGTTCTCTCGCAGACCACCCGCGTCTGCTCTCGAATGTCGTCGATGAGCGCATCGATGAGCGTCATCGTTCCCTTTTGCACGCCTTGCGTGCGGGCATAAAACCCTTCGGCATACTGATCAATGGGAACGCAGTGTCTGCGGTAGCGCTGCGGCAGAGACTTGATGAGCGCTCTGACCTTTTCCTTGAGCATGCCCGGCACCAGCCACTCGCAGCGCACGGCATCAATCTGATTGAGCGCATAGATCGGCACGGCAAGCGTGATGCCGTCGCGCGGCGCTCCGGGCTCAAAATGATAGGTCAGCGCCATCGGAATGCCTGCCATCTCGAGCTTCTTCGGAAAGTACTGCGTCGTCACCGAACTAGCGTCGTGCCGCATCAATTCTTCTTTTTTCAAAAAGAGCAGCCGGGGATTTTTCTCTTCTGCCGTTTTTCGCCACTTTTCAAACGTCGAGCCCCCCACAACGGAGGCATCAATGATGTTGTCGTAAAAGTTGTAGATCGTCTCTTCGTCGACGAGCACATCGGGGCGACGTGATTTGTTTTCCAAATCGCGAATCTCGCGCACAAGCTTTTGATTGTGCGCAAGAAACGGCGCACGCGTCTCAAACTCTCCCTCAACGAGCGCCTCGCGAATAAAAATCTCGCGGGCCGTCTGGGGATCATGCGGCGCAAACTGCACGCGCCTCTGGGCATAGACCGTCATGCCGTAGAGCGCGCCGCGCTCAAAGGCCGTTACCTCGGCTCGCTTTTTCTCCCAGTGCGGTTCGCTCCAGCTTTTTTTCATCAAGTGCTCAGCTGCCGCCTCCACCCATTCGGGCTCAATGTCGGCCGCACAGCGAGCAAAAAGCCTGCTCGTTTCAACAAGTTCGGCCGCCATGATCCACTTGCCGCCTTTTTTGGCAAGAGCCGATCCGGGCCACACCCAAAAGTGAATGCCGCGGGCACCAAGATAGGGCGGAGCGCGAAAATCCGCATCGAGCTGCCTTAAGCCCAGATTGCCCAGCAGTCCTGAAAGCAGCGAGCGATGCAGCTCCTCGTATGTAGCGGGCTGCGTGTTCTCGCGCCAGCCCATGCCGGAGGCGAGTTCAGCGAGCTGCCGCCAGACATCCCTCCACTCGCGCATGCGCCGCGGCGACAAAAATACGCGGTGCAGCACCTCGGTAAACAGCCGATTGGACGCCTTTTGCGCAAAAGCCTTCTCATACCAGGCCCACATCTTGAGGTAGGCAAGAAAGTCGCTTCGCTCATCGGCAAAGCGCTTGTGCGCGGCATCTGCCGCATCCTGCGCCTGCACGGGACGATCGCGCGGATCCTGTATCGAAAGTCCGGAGACAATGACAAGCGCCTCTTTGAGCGCTTGCCGTCTGCTCGCCTCAAGCAGCATGCGGGCCAGGCGCGGATCGACGGGAAGCTTTGCCAAACTCCAGCCAATCTCGGTGAGCCTTCCTTCCTTGTCGATGGCGTTTAATTCAGCCAGAATCGAATATCCGTCGGCAATGGCGCGCGCCGGGGGCGCCTGCACGAAAGGAAAATCGCGCACGTCGCCGAGCCTGAGGCTCTTCATGCGCAGAATCACCGCTGCAAGGTTTGAGCGCATGATTTCCGGATCGGTATAGTCGGCTCGCCTGGCCCAATCGTTTTCATCAAAAAGCCTGATGCAGATGCCGTTGGCCACACGTCCGCAGCGGCCGGCGCGCTGGTTGGCCGAAGCCTTGCTCACGGGTTCAATCAAAAGCTGCTCGACTTTGTTGCGGTATGAGTAGCGCTTGACGCGCGCAAGCCCCGTATCCACCACATACCGAATGCCCGGCACCGTGATGGAAGTTTCGGCAACATTTGTCGCAAGCACGATGCGCCGCAGACCGCCGCTGGCAAACACGCGCTCCTGCTCTTCGGCCGACAGTCTTGCGTATAACGGAAGAATTTCAACTGTGTTCGGCCGATTGCGGCGCTGCAAAACCTCAGCGGCTTCGCGAATTTCGCGCTCGCCCGGCAAGAAGACGAGAATGTCGCCGCGGCCAGCCATCTGCAGCTCATCACAGGCATCGGCCAGGGCATCCATCAGCGTGCGGTCGTCGTCTTCATCGAGATCTTCCACCGGCCGGTAGCGGATTTCTACTGGATACGTACGGCCGGAAATCGTATAGACGGGCGCGGGCTTGCCGTCGATTTCAAAATGCTTGGCAAAGCGCTCGGCATCAATAGTGGCCGACGTAACGATCACCTTGAGGTCTTGGCGTTTGGCAAGAATCCGCTTGAGGTAGCCCAGCAGAAAGTCAATATTGATCGAGCGCTCATGGGCCTCGTCAATGATGATGGTGTCATAGTGCCGCAAAAGCGGATCGGTTTGCGTTTCCGCAAGCAAAATGCCGTCGGTCATCAGCTTGATGGCGGCTCCCGGCATGGTCTTGTCGGTAAAGCGCACCTTGTAGCCCACCACCTCGCCCACTTGGGTGTGCAGCTCCTGCGCAATGCGCTTGGCGATGGAACTGGCGGCAATGCGTCTGGGCTGCGTGTGTCCGATCATGCCCTTGACGCCGCGCCCGGCAAGCAGACAAAGCTTCGGAAGCTGCGTTGTTTTGCCGGAACCCGTCTCACCGCAGACGATGATCACCTGATGGCTTGAGATGGCCTCAATGAGCTCCTGGGCATGCTCGCTCACGGGCAGTCCGCCTGCAAGCTCAATTGGAACCGTCACGGGATTGGGCAAAGCAAAGGCTTCCGCCTTTTTCTGCGCGCCCTGCTCTTGAGAATCCTTCAGACTGACTGCCGCCTTGGGGTTGGCTTTGAGCTTTTTTTGGCCCGGGTCTGCAGCCTTCCCCTGTGCTTTTTTGCCGCCTTTTGTCTTGACTTGCGCAGCACCATTCAAGACGGACTTTAGGGAGCCTTCCTTTTTTGCCTTGACCACGGGCAAGTCAGCTCGCAGATCAAGAGCGATTTGGCTTTTCTTTTTTTCATTTTCTGCGAGCGCGCCCCGTGGGCCTTTTTGCTGTTCGCTTTTCCTGCGGCTCTGAGGGGCATCCTTATCTGCTGCTTTTTTAGGTGCGACATGCTCGGCCAGACTCTGCAAACCGCCTTGCGGCCTGCCTTCGCGCTGAGCTCGGCCAGAAAGGGGGCTGCGCTTTGCCTCAACTTGAGGCAAAGCAAAAGATTGAAGCAAGCTGTCTGCCGGCACTGTCTTTTTCTGAGGCTCTTTATTTGGCCCGCGTGCGGCATCAGAGCGAACGACGACGGCGTTTGGCTTCGCACTCAGACTCTTTTTGCGATTTTCTTTTTGCGCGGCCTCGCGAATGCCCGCATCGGCAAAGCGCATGGCTGCGGCAGACTTTTTGCTGTCGGCGGCCGAAGCCGACACGGCACGCCTGACATTGGTCAGAGTGCGCAGAACATCAAAGGGATTTTTCGATTGTGAAGCCATTGAATCCTGAAAATTTTCTCTTGTTTTTTCAATGTGCCGAGATTTTAGCGGCTTGTGCACCGAATCTTCTTGCCGTCATGCATGCCGCCGCCAAGGAAATCCAACCGCGCTCTGCGCATAGTTTGCTATGCTTTGCGCGCTTTGTTTTCATCAAGCGCGACGGGCTCCGCAACCGAAGGGAACCCGCCAGCACAAATTCTTTTTTATAGAAGTGCCGGCGATATGCCTCAGGATGAATTTTTACGACACAACTTTGTTCCTGCCCTGAGCGAACCTCAAGCCAAAGACCTGCCCCAGTGGGTGTCCTGGCTCAGAAGCTTTGCTCCCTACGTGCACCTGCACCGCGGCCGCACCTTCGTCGTGAGCTGTGCTGGAGAGGCAGTGGCCGACGAGCTGCTGCTCAACCGTCTCGTCATGGACATCAGCCTCATTGCGAGCATGGGCATCCATGTGGTGCTTGTGCCGGGCTCTCGCCCGCAGATTGAGTCGCTCATGAAGCTCAGGGGACTGCACGCACGCTTTTACAAAGGCGTGCGCATCACCGATCCCGAAGTGCTTGCCTGCGTCAAAGAGGCCTGCGGCGAGACGCGCTTTAATCTGGAAGCCGCCTTCTCTCAAGGCCTTCCCAACACGCCGATGCAGCACTCGCGCGTCAAGGTGGTTTCGGGAAACTTCGTCACCGCCAAGCCCATGGGCGTCATTGACGGCATTGATCATCAGCACACGGGACTCGTGCGCAAGGTCGACGGCGAAAGCATCAAGGATCTGCTTGCGCGAAGCAACGTCGTGCTTGCCAGCCCCTTTGGCTTTTCGCCTACGGGCGAAGCCTTTAATCTCACCACGGAAGACGTGGCCAGCGCCATTGCCGCGGCCATCGGCGCCGACAAGCTGATTTTGTGCGTGGGCGTCAACGGCGTGCGCATCAACGGCGAAGTCGCGCAGGACCTGACGGCAAGCCGCGCTCAGCAGCTCATTGACGAGAAAGCCGTCGACGAGGAGGATACCTACAACCTCACCTATGCGCTGCGCGCAGTCAAAAGCGCCGTCAAGCGCGTGCACATCATCCCCTACGCCTTGGACGGCGGCATTTTGGCCGAGCTCTTTACCCACGACGGCGTGGGCACGATGGTGGCCGAAGAAAACATGGAGTCGATTCGGGAGGCGACGATCGACGACGTCGGAAGCCTCATCAAGCTGCTTGAGCCCTTTGAAGCTCAGGGAATTCTCGTCAGACGTCCGCGTGAAAAAATCGAACGCGAAATCAACTGCTTTACCGTGCTCGAACACGACGGCTTCATCTATGGTTCGGCCGCCCTCATTGCCTATCCCGAAGCTAAAATCGGGGAGATGGCGGCGGTGGCCGTGCACCCGGATTTTCAAGGAGCCGGCGACGGCGACAAGCTGCTGCGCCGCATCGAGCAGCGCGCCCGCGATCAGGGGCTGACGCGTTTGTTCGTGCTCACCACGCGCACGGCCCACTGGTTCATCAAACGCGGCTTTGAGCCTGCGCCCGTCGAAAGCCTGCCGGTGGAAAAGCAGCGCATGTACAACTGGCACCGCCGCTCGCAGATTTTCATCAAGCAACTCTAGAACACAAGGAGATTTTTCATCATGGCACGCATGGTTCACTGCGTAAAACTCAACAAGGATGCCCCTGGGCTCGGCTACCCGCCTGTTCCCGGCGAACTGGGCAAGCGCATCTGGGCAAACGTCAGCAAGGAAGCTTGGGACGGCTGGGTACGGCTGCAGACGATGATGATCAACGAATACGGCCTAAACTGCGCTGATCCCAAGGTGCGCTCGCACCTGATGGCGCAGTGTGAAAACTACTTCTTCGGCAAGGGCGTCGATCCGGTTCCCAATCACGTTCCTGGGGAGTAGCAAAACAAAAAAGCGAGCGGCGCTCCGCTCGCCCCGTGCGTCATTTTGCGCGCACGCGCAAAGGCAGGACGCATCAAGCAGTTCCTGCCTTTTTCATGTTTTTTCCATCGCGCAGAGCTACCGCTCAAACTTCTTGACGCCCTGCGGCGTCCCCAGCAGCAGCACATCGGCGCCGCGCCGGGCAAAAAGCCCCACGGTCACAACGCCTGCAATGGCATTGACGGCATCTTCCATAGACTTCGGATCCGTAATTTGAAGTCCTCCGACGTCAAGGATGCGGTTGCCGTTGTCGGTCGTGAAGTCGCGCTCAACGGGTTTTCCTCCCATCGCCCGAAGCTTTCCTGCCACAGCGTTGACAGCCATCGGAATGACTTCAACAGGAAGCGGAAAACGCCCGAGCACATCAACCTTTTTGCTCTTATCGGCAATGCAGACAAACTTCTTTGACACGCTTGCCACGATCTTTTCTCGCGTGAGCGCTCCGCCCCCGCCTTTAATCATGTCAAAGTCCGCGTTGATCTCATCGGCTCCGTCGACGTACACGCTGATCTCGTCGATTTCGTTCAAATCAAGCACTTTGTAGCCCAGCGCCTGCAGCTTTTGGGTCGAGCGCACGGAGCTGGACACGCAGGCGGGAATGCTTTTGCCGCTCGCCTTGAGCGCATCAATGAAAAAATCCACGGTCGAGCCCGTGCCGACGCCAAGAATGCTCCCCTCTTCAACGTACTCAAGAGCTGCCTGCGCCACAAGTTTCTTCAATTCGTCCTGCGTCATCATCGTCATCCTTGCAAAACACGGTTCCAGACTTCTTTTTTAAGCGGCTTGAGCATGATCGGGCATGCTGCCGGCAGGCAAAAAGTATACGCGAAGCTTTTCTTTGCCTGAAACGACAAAAACACGAAACGGCCCTCGTCCTTGTCGTAGTATGATTTGGCCTTCTGACCATTGCATCTGGGAAAACTCAGGCTTTCCGGCCTAGGGATTTTGCTTGCTGCCGATCCTTTTTTCTTCTTGTCTTTTTTATGAGCACCACCTGCACAACAGATCAAATCGAAGACAAGCTTCTTGAATTGGTAAGCGGCGGTGCCCACTCCGTCAGTCGACGCGGCATCTACATCACGCTCGGGGTCATCGTGCTGGTGTTCGTGCTCTTTGCCTTCGTCTCGCACGCGATCAGTTTGGAAACCCGCAAGCTTGAAACCGAAACGCAGGTTGCCATCACGCAGTCGATTTCGCGGCAGGTCGAGCGACGCATGATGACTTTCTCAGACCGTCTGGGCGATCTCGTCAAGCGGCACCCCAACGTTTTGCAGTGCAGCGACGCAGCCGATCTTTTTTCCCGCTATGGGGAATTTGTCGAGCTCTCGCTCATCACCCGCGAGGGGCTTGTTCTGAAGACCTGCCTGACGCCTTCGGCGCTTGACCTCGTCTCGCGCGAAATTGCTCAATTCATTCCCACGGCGCAGACCAATCAGGCCATTGATCAGGCAAAGCGCCTTTCTTCAAATGTTTTTTCGCTGCCCTACGCCAGAAGCAAAAACGGCATTCTTTATTCGGACTTAATCTTCCCTCTTGATCATGAGCGGCTCTACGTGGCGCGCATTTCGCTGACCACAATGCTTCGGCAGTTCACGGGCACAACGCTTGACTACCGCTACAAGATCGCGCTTCTTGTCGACGGCAAGGAAATTTCAGCTGCAAGCGCTGAGGCTCAAGGATCCGGCTCTGCACTGGCAGCCGCCCCGAGCGACAACATCCGCGCCACGTCGCCCTTGGCCCCTCTGCCGGAATCCGTGCGTCTTTTGACGGTCAACACGCACATGGATTCGGCCTACGGCTACACAAAGCTTGTTCGAAGCATTGTTCTTTTTGGAGGATTGCTGCTGCTTGCGACGGTGGGCGTGCTGATCTATCAGTACCGCCAACTCAAAATCGAAGAAGAACTGCGCGCACGCATCATCGTGCAGCAGGCGATGAGCCAATCGATTCTCGACGGGCTGCTTGTGACCGACCGGCTGGGAAAAATTCTCTACACCAACCGAGCCTTCAACGAGCTCTTCAAAGACAAGCCCGGCGAAATTCTGGGGCAAACGCCGCCCTACTTGTTCTGCCCGCAGGACAAAAGCATTTTTGACTTCAAGCGTCATCTGCAGGAAAACGCCTCCGGCGACATTGTGCGGGCAGAATTTACCGCCCTGAGAAAAGACGACACGCGCTTTATCTGTGCGGCCGAAATTCTGCCGCTGCAGGCGCTTTCATCCGATCAAAAGCAGCCGGGGTGGCTTGTCACGCTGCGCGATGTGACGCAGCAGAAAAAATCGCGCCATGCGCTGGCTCTGGCGCACGAGCGCACCATCCGCGTGCTCGAATCCATGGATTCGGCCGTGAGCGTTGTGGCCACGGCGGGCGACAATGCCGGAGAGCTTCTTTTTGCCAATGCCCGCTATTCCGAAGTCTTCGGCCACACGGCCGCAGCGCATCTCAGACTGCAGGCGCTCTTAAAAAACCAAGGCCCCGTCAATCAAGGCGGAGAAGTCTACGACGAGACCACGCGCTGCTGGTACTTCGTCGGTCTTCGCAGCATCACCTGGATGAGCGGCAGACAGGCTGATCTGCTCACGATTCAGGACATCACGGTGAAAAAGGCGCACGAGGCGCTCCTTGAGCAGCAGATGAAAAACGCCGAGCAAGTCTCGCGCCTGATGACGATGGGCGAGCTCGCAAGCTCTCTTGCCCATGAGCTCAATCAGCCGCTTGCGGCCGTGCAGAACTATGCCTCGGCAACGCTCACCATGCTCAAGGCAAGAAAGCTCACCGAAGCCGGCGTTGAGACTGGGCTCAACAAGATCATCAATCAGACGCAGCGCGCCGCACAGATCATCAAGCGCATCCGCGGCTTTGCCAAGCGCGGCGAAATCGTGCGCACCGAAACTCCCGTTGCCCGCATTCTCGATGAGACGATGGAGCTTGCGCAGATGCAGGCCAAGAAATACGGCATGGTCATTGAGCTTGATCTGGGCGACGACGGCGCTGCGAATCAAGAGAGCATCACGTGCGACCCGGTTCTGATCGAGCAGGTGCTCATCAATTTGCTTAAGAACGCAATGGAGGCAAGCTTTGAGAGCCCCTCTCAGACCGTGCGCTTTGTCGTGCGCCGCGAGGGCGCCTCGCTTTGCTTTTACATTATTGACCGCGGCTGCGGCATTGACGCAGAGCGCGCTCGACGCATTTTTGATCCCTTTTATTCCACCAAACGCACCGGCATGGGAATTGGACTCAACATCTGCCGTTCAATCGTCGAAAGCCATCACGGGCGCTTGAGCTTTGAGCCCAATGCCGAGGGCGGTACAATATTCAAGCTGTCGCTTCCGGCGACCTCAACCGGAGAGCGTGAGGCACGCTGCAGCAGCGCTCACGCAAAAACGAGTACATAAAAAAACGAGAAGCACCTATGCCTTTTTCCAACTACGCAACTCCTTCCGAATCCTCCCAGACGCTGGGAACCGTTTACGTTGTCGACGATGATGAGGCGGTACGCGACTCCATCCGCTGGCTTCTTGAAGCCAGCGACTACAAAGTGGAGCTCTATGACAGCGGCGAGAGCTTCATCGCGAAATACGATCCCTTTGCCATCGCCGTCTTGCTGCTTGACGTGCGCATGAACGGCATGAGCGGCTTGGAAGTTCAGGAGCACCTGATCGCCCGCAACGCCGACTTGCCCATCATCTTCATCACCGGCCACGGCGACGTGCCGATGGCGGTCAATGCACTCAAAAAGGGCGCCGTCGACTTTATTGAAAAGCCGTTTGATCAGGCGGCTCTCAAGCAGCAGGTCGAGCGCATGCTGCAGGAAGCGCGCGAGCGGCGCGTGCGCAATGAGCGCAGAAGCCTCAACGAAGCGCTTTTGAGAAAACTCACCGCGCGCGAACAGCAAGTCCTCGAGCGCATCACCGCCGGACGGCTCAACAAGCAGATTGCCGACGATTTGGGCATTTCCATCAAGACCGTCGAGGCGCACCGCGCTTCCATCATGGATAAGACCAACTCGGGCACCGTCGCCGATCTGATGCGCGTCGTGCTCGGAGCCGGCTTAAGGCAAAACGACGGTCTGTGACGCTTGTCGCTGCCGCAGAAAATAAAGAAGGCTGCCCGCTGAAAGGGCGCCTTCTTTTGTGCTTTTTTCTATTGCCTTCCAGCAGGCGTTCTTTCCTTGCCTCTTTGGGATTTGCCTGCGGAAGTTCTTCGTGGAATTTTTGAACTGAGTTTGTACGGGCCGCGCCATGCAGCAGGTTTATTTCTTGATACCAGGATTGATTCTTTCGCCACAGGAAAAGGAGCTCATCGGCGCGCCCGTGCTTGAAGCCGCCGGCAGCCTTTCGACAGGACTGGTGCAGGATGCCGTGCGGCAGGATTTTTCTTCGCGCCCCTTTTCGCGCTCGGTGCATTTAATCTGGGCCTGGTCGGTGCTCTGCCGCCGCGCGCTGCCTGCAGTCACCGCGCCTTTTGTCTGGTCGGTCAACCAAGGCCCGCAGCTGGCCAACGAGGTCTGGTCGCTTGATCTTGCGCATGCCGACGAAAATGGTCGTCTCTACCCTGTAGAAAATCTCACCGATGAAGCCATTGAAGCTTTTTCCTCGGTGATGACGGCCCCCTTGCAGGAGCGCGGCTTTCGTCTGCAGCGCTGGGACAAAACGCTGTATCTGACGCGCAAAACGCCCTGGGGCGCAGATGTGCGCCCCTTTGAAGCGCTTGTCGGCCGCAAGCCGTCGCTTGAAGACGATTTTGAAGCCTCTCGCGAAAATTCCGATCCGCAAGCCGCCTGGAACGATTTGCAGGCGCTGACCCAAACGCTTCAAAAAGCCGCCCTTCAAAGCACCGACGCTGCCCTTAATGCGCTTTGGATTTCGGGCGGCGGCTGCTACAGCAACTTTTATCCGCCCACGCGCATCAGAAGCGTTCTCACGGATATTGATGCCGTCACGGGCTGGGCTCTGGCTGCCGGCATACTCAACCACCGGCTTGGGCGCATCACGGGCGCTGAAGACTGGCCTTCCGACGCGCCAAACGGAGAGTGCATCGCGGTCATCGACACGCTTTATTCGGCCTGGCTTGCCCAAGACTGGGCGCAGTGGCAGCAGCGGCTGCCCTCGGTGCTCTTTCAGGTCGACACGCTCGCGCAGGCAGCACGCAAAAAAGGGTGCGACCGCACCGTCATCGTCGGCTGCGGCGATTCGCTTACCGTGACGCTGGTGCGCAAAAACAACAATCCCAAATCGCTTCTATCGAGGCTTGCGCCCAACCGCAGGCTTGCCGCTCAAGAATGGCTCTTTCAGGACGGAGGCGCTCAGTGAAAACGCGCTTTGCCCTGCGGCCCTATGACAAAATGACCTGCGAGCGGCTCGAGCACGCAGGCATTCTCCGTCCGATTGCGCAAGCGCTGGCCGCGCGCGGCATCCATGGGCCGCAGGATCTGCTCGAAGACTGGCGCTCGATGCTGGCGCCGTCGCTGCTCGAAGGCGCAGAGCGCGCCGCGCAAATGCTCGCCGACGCCGCCGCCTTAGGCAGACGAATTACGATCGTGGCCGACTATGACTGCGACGGGGCCACGGCCTGCGCCATTGCCGTCAGAGGCCTGAGGATGATGGGGCTTGAGGCCAACTACATCGTTCCAGACCGCTTCAAGTTCGGCTACGGACTGACGCCTGCCATCGTTGATCTTGCCGCAAGCCTCACGCCCCGACCTGATCTCATCATCACGGTCGACAACGGCATTGCCAGCGTCGAAGGCGTACGCCGAGCGCGGGAACTGGGCATAGAAGTCATCATTACCGATCATCACCTGCCGGGCGATGCGCTGCCCGAAGCTGCCTGCATCGTTAACCCCAACGTCAAGGAAAGCCTTTTCCCGAGCAAAGCGCTTGCCGGATGCGGGGTCATGTTCTACGTTCTTTTGGCCCTGCGTGCCGAACTGCGCCGCCGAGGAGTCTTTGACAAAGCCTCGCAGCCGAGGCTTGATCGTCTGAGCGACTTGGTGGCGCTCGGCACCGTGGCCGACGTCGTCAAGCTCGATCACAACAACCGCGTGCTCGTCGCACAGGGCCTTTCGCGCGTACGGCGCGGTCTAGCGCTGCCCGGCATCAATGCGCTCTTTGAAGTGGCTGGACGCGACGTTGCGGCCGCCACTGCACGCGACTTTTCCTTTGCCATCGCCCCGCGCATCAATGCCGCAGGCAGACTGACCGAGATGGGCATCGGCATTGAATGTCTGCTCACGGACGACCCGGCAGAGGCCCTGCGCTGCGCCCAGGAGCTCGATCAGCTCAACCGCGAGCGCCGCGGCCTAGAAGACAGCATGCAAATCGATGCCGTTGAGCGGCTCTCGAACATGGACTGGCGGCATCACGCCACCATCACGCTGTTTGAAGAGGACTGGCACCAGGGCGTCGTAGGCCTCGTCGCAAGCCGCTTAAAGGAGCGCACGCACCGCCCCGTCATTGCCTTTGCCCGCGACGACAACAACCTGCTCAAGGGATCTGGGCGCTCGATCGAAGGCATTCATCTGCGCGACATGCTCGACTGGGTGAGCAAGCAGGATCCGAATGTGATCGAGCGCTTCGGCGGACACGCCATGGCCGCGGGCCTGACCATTCGCGAAGACAATCTGGAGCGCTTTACCGAACTTTTCGAACGCGCCGTGACCGAAACAGCCGATCCGGAAGTCTTTGACAAAGTGGTCTACATCGACGGCGCACTCTCGCCCGAAGAAATCTCCTTCGGGCTCGTTGAGGCCATGAGCGAGCGCATCTGGGGACAAGGCTTTGAGCGGCCGCTTTTTGCCAACGACTTCAGCATCTTGTCGCAGCGCGTCTTAAAAGACGCGCACCTCAAGCTCGTCGTCGATCTTGCGGGCAGCCGCTTCGAGGCAATCCATTTCAGACGCAACACGCCCGTGGCCTCGCACGCACGTCTGGCTTACCGTCCTGAAATCAACGAATACATGGGACGGCGCTCGGTGCAGCTCGTCGTGGAAGCCGTCGAAGAATAAAGCCTTTTTCTTGAGCTTCGCCTTTGGAGCGGAGCCAAGCGGCTTTGCCGCTGCGAATCATCTCTTAATGCAGCAGATTCAAAAGAAAGTAGCGCCCGAAGAGCTTCACAAGTCTTGCCTCACACTCTTTTTCATAATCAGCCAGACGTTTTGCCCACCAGTTGGCGAACGTGCGGATCTGCCGATTTTTCCAATCCTCTTTTTTGCAGGCGACATAGTTCAAGTGCGTGGGGCGATGCCAGCCGTTGAGCACCGGCACGAGCCTGCCCGCTTCCAAATCCTCTATGCACAGAAAAATCGGCATGCAGGGCGCCACTCCCAGTCCCTCGATCACCGCTCGGTGCGTCATCTCCACATTGGAAAAGCGCACCGTGTCGATTGAGTCAAAATGCAGACTCACTCCCTTTTTGGTAAGCACATAGTTGCTCTGAAATGAGTAGCGGTGCGCATAGAGGTTGTGAAAGACGCGATGGTGCTTTAGCTCATCGGGGTGATTGATCTGTCCGTGCAGCCGCACGTACTCGGGCGAAGCCACCGGAATGAAGAGCATGCGCCCGCGCGGCACCTTGACGCAATCGGCAAGACTTGCCTGACCGCTCAAATTGATGACGTCGGCCTTTCCCTCTAAAAAATCGTCAACGTCGGTGGGCGAAATCATGTTGAACTTGGTGTTGGGAAACTTCTCGGCGTACTCAACAATAAGTCTCGGACCGAAGTTGATGTGGCCGTTGCCGAACATCACGCGGATTTCCATTGAATCATTGTCGTGCAGCTTGCGGCAGTACTGATCGATTGACTGCCTAGCCTGAAGAATTTTTCGCACCTCGTCAATGACGGCGTGCGCATCCTTGGTCATCGCAAAGGGTCTTTTCGTGCGGTCAATGAGCACGCGCCCGATGTGCTGCTCAAGCTTGGTGAGCTTGCGCGACGCTGCAGAATTTTCAATGCCCAGCAACGCTGCAGTTTTTTGAATAGAGCCTGTCTCGCAAAGAGAGGCAAAGACTTCCAGAGCCTCAATATCGTTGATCATTTTTAGCAAGAAAGGAAAACTAGATTGTCATTTTAGCAATCTGCATCCTACCAAAAATCAATTAGGCAAAAAGCTTATGCCCAGCATTTCAAGGCCTGAGCGGCCCGAACAACGTTTTCTTTTTGAGACAACTCTGCCTGCAAGCAGACACCAAGCAAATTTGACTCTGCTAAGTCATTGACCTATAAAGATTTTCGTATCGTCCGGCCACCACGGACGCTACGTCATGCTCTTATTTGGAGATTGTTAAAAATGAAAATCATCAGCGTTGACATCATTGATGTAAAAAATCCCATTCAGTCGGCTGTTGCCAAGTGGCGTCCGGTCGTCGTGCGCATCAACACCGATGAAGGCATCTCGGGTTTCGGCGAAGTAGGCCTTGCCTACGGCGTCGGTGCTTCCGCCGGCTACGGCATGGTCAAGGACTTTGCTCGTCTGCTGCTGGGCGTTGATCCGATGCGCAGCGAATTTCTCTGGGACAAGCTGCAGAAGAAGACCTTCTGGGGCCAGGGCGGCGGCACGGTCGTTTCTGCCGGCATGAGCGCCATCGACGTGGCTCTGTGGGACATCAAGGGCAAGGCTCTCGGCGTTCCCTGCTACCAGCTCCTGGGCGGCAAGTGCCGCGACGAACTGCGCACCTATGCCAGCCAGCTGCAGTTCGGCTGGGGCGATCCTGAAAAGAAGGAACACCTCACCACGCCCGAACAGTACGCCGCCGCTGCCGTGCGCGCTGTCGAAGAAGGCTATGACGCCATCAAGGTTGACGTCAACGAAATCGACGAACAGGGCTATGCAAAGCGCCGCAATCTGTACGGCGCCTTCGCCCGCCGCGACCTGATGGTCGGCTACAAGCGCCTGAAGGCCATCCGCGAAGCCATCGGCTACGACGTCGACATCATCGTCGAAGCTCATGCTCTGACCGACAAGGTCTCCGCTGTTGAATTCGGCCGCATGATCGAAGAATTCCGCATTTCGGCTTACGAAGAACCCGTGATGAACCTCAACATGCAGTGCTTGAAGGATGTGCGCGAACACATCAACATCCCGATCGCTGCCGGCGAACGCGTCTTCACGCGCTGGGGCTTCCGTCCGTTCCTGGAAAACCATGTCATCGACCTCATCCAGCCCGACATCGGCACCTGCGGCGGCATGTCCGAATGCAAGAAGATCTGCGACATGGGCCACATCTACGATACGACCTGCCAGGTGCACGTCTGCGGCGGCCCGATCATGACGGCTGCTTCCCTGCAGCTCGAAGCCGCGATCCCGAACTTCGCCATCCATGAACTGCACCGCTATGCTCTGCTCAAGGGCAACCGCGACACCTGCAAGTACGACTACCTGCCCCAGAACGGCAAGTACACCATCCCCGATCTCCCCGGCATCGGTCAGGAACTGACCGACGAAAGCATCGCTGAATCTCCGAAGGAAACGGTGAAGTAATCTAAACCAAAGAGCTCGGCGCGGCCCGTCTCCCCCTCCAAGTGGGCTGCGCCGAGATTAACAATCAAACCATAGGAAGCATTTGACGATGACTATGATTGCCAATACCATCGCGCTTGTGGTGATTTTCTGCGTCGGTTACATGATCGTCAAGAAAGTCTACCCGACCGCAGTGCTGTTTCTGGCCGGCATCATTCTGCTGGCAGCTGCCGTGATTCTCGATGTCGACCCCGGCATCGTTCTCAAGAAGTCGACCGGCTCTGATTTCTTCGACATCTTCAAGGTCATTGAGCAGGTTTCGTCTTCAACCTTGGCTGGCTTGGGCCTCAACATCATGTGCATGGGCGGTTTTGCCAAGTACATGGACAAGCTCGAAGCTGGTCGCGCTCTTTACGATATCGTCGGCGCACCGCTCAAGTACATCAAGAACCCGTACATTCTCGCCATGGCCGGCTTCTGCGTGGACCAGTTCCTCGGCATGGCCATCCCGTCGGCTTCGGGTCTTGCCCTGCTGATGATGGTGACCCTGTATCCCGTTCTGATTCGTGCCGGCGTTACCCGCATGACCGCTGTCTGCGTGATTGCTGCCGGCCGCTTCTTTGACCTTGGCCCGGGCTCTGCATCGTGCAACATGTCCTGCAAGACGGCCGGCATTGAATGGGCCGACTACTTCTTGAACTGGCAGATGAGTATCTACTGGGCCTTGCTGCCGACGATGCTGATCACCATGTACTTCACGCAGAAGTACTGGGATAAGAAGGAAGGCGTCGACCCCGGTTACGTTGCTCTGCAGGAACAGTTCCGCAAAGAAGCTGAAAACGAAGGCTACAAGGCTCCGAAGATCTACGCTCTTCTCACGCTGCTGCCTCTGATCATCCTGCTGACGTTCAACCCGATCGTTATCGGCCGCTTGGGCATCAACATCAAGGTCGGCATCCCGACAGCCGTGTTCATCACCATTTGCGCCGGCATGATTTGCGAATTCATCCGTACGCGTGACGGCCGCGAAGTGATGTCGAGCCTCAAGGTCTTCTTCGAAGGCATGGGCAAGTACTTCGCCCTGGTTGTGACGCTCATCATCGCTGGTCAGGTGTTCGGCAAGGGCTTGACGGCAATCGGCGCTGTGAACGCGCTGATCGAAAGCGCCGAATCTCTCGGCCTGGGCGTCTTCAGCATGATCCTCGTCATGGGCATCATCATCGGCATCATCGCCTTCTTGATGGGTTCGGGCAATGCTCCGTTCTACTCCTTCGCTTCGATCTGCCCGCCGATCGCAGAGAAGTTCGGCGTGCATGCTGCTGACATCCTGCTGCCGTTGCAGACGATGACCGGCTTTGGCCGCACGATGTCCCCCGTGACCGGCGGTATCGTTGCCGTTGCTGGTTTGGCAGGTGTTTCTCCCTTCCATATCGTCAAGCGCAACGCCTTCCCGCTGATCTGCTGCATCATCGTCAACTTCTTGTTGACCTACTTCGTGATCCTGTAATTCTCAGGTCCACTTAGTGATCACTCGGGTCATCACGAATGCATGTTTGTGATGACCCTTTTTACAGGGATTTCAAATGAACGAACCTATCCAACTGGGACTCGCAGAATTCATCGCTAACTGCGACATTTCCAAAATTGACGAACACTTCAAGGCCGATGCCCGTCTCCGCATCCTTGACTGGATTGGGTGCGCGGCCGCAGGCGCCGACTATCCGCAAATGCAGATTGCCTCGAAGTATCTCTTTTCTTTGGGAGAAACCGGCAGCTGCACAATCGTTGGCCACGGCAGCGGACACTCGGCGCGCAACGCGGCCTATCTCAACGGCATTGCCGGCCATGTCTGCGAACTTGACGACGGACACCGTACAGCCATCGGACACCCGGGCTGCATCACGCTTCCTGTTGCACTGGCTTTGGCCGAGCAAACAAACGCCACAGGCGCAGATTTTCTCAAGGCCGTGATTTTGGGCTACGACATGTTCGCCCGCATGGGCCGCACGCTCAACCCCACGCACTACCGCACCTGGCACACGACGGGCACCGCCGGCACGCTTGCCGCCGCTGCCGCTGCCGCGAGCCTCTTGAAGCTTGATGCCGAACAGGTCAACAATGCGCTTGGCATTGCAGCCACGAGCGCCGGCGGCATTGTTGAGTCCTTCGGCACGCATGCCAAGGCAACCAACATTGCGCTTGCCTGCCAAAACGGCTTGGATTCGGCTGAGCTTGCCAAGCTTGGATTCACCGGCTCGCACTCCGCGCTGTTGGGCAAGAAGGGCTTTATTGCCGCCACCTGCACGGAACCGCACATTGAAAATCTCGAGAATCCCTCGGAAGCCTCCCTTGTTTCCGATACGGCCTTCTTCAAGGTCTACTCTTCGTGCGGCCACACCAACTCGCCGCTTGACGTCGTCTTCATGATGAAAAAGAAGTACGGCATCAAGGCCGAGGACATCGAAAGCGTTCAGGTCAAGACCTACAAGGTTTCCGTGGATCTCACCTCGCAGCTGAAGACCGCCACGGAAGACGAAGCCAAGTTCTCGCTTCCGTACTGCATCGCTCTGGCCTTCCTCTTTGGCAGCGTCTCGCTCAACTACTTCGCCGCGTCCTATCGCACTGATGAAACCGTGCTCGGCCTTGCCCGCCGCATCAAGGTTGAGGAAGATCCGGCCGCCACGGCCCGCTTCCCGCACCGCCAGGCCCGCGTCATCATCACGCTCAAAGACGGACGCGTCTTTGACGAAATCACGCTTGATTCGTGCGACAACGCCGATGAAGAGCAGATCGTCGCCAAGTTCGAGGCCGCCGTGCCGTTTTATGACGCCGAGCGCCGTGCGCGCATCATTGATCTTGTCAAGAACATCGATGCGCAGCCCGACGTGCATGCGCTTGCAAAGCTGCTTTCTTAATTCGCAATTCTTTTTTCTGCTCGCATAAGCTTTTATGCACTTTTCGCGCCCGAGGCTTTCTTCTTTGTGCCCGGGCGCTTTTTTTGGGCTTTTGCAGGTCCTTGCAAAATGCCTTTTGCCGC
Source organism: uncultured Duodenibacillus sp. (assembly GCA_944390715.1). Classification (GTDB taxonomy): domain Bacteria; phylum Pseudomonadota; class Gammaproteobacteria; order Burkholderiales; family Burkholderiaceae_F; genus Duodenibacillus. The sequence goes on from CALXQS010000013.1 coordinate 30,821, forward strand.
ATGGGCCGCAAGCAATGCTCCAAGCGGGCATCCGTCAAGCCGTTTGCGATCAAAAAAACGAAAGTGCGCGCCAACCGGCCTCGGTATAATGCGAGTTTCCGTTTTAATCATTACCTGCCTTGATTGTCCCAAGAACAGACGCACAAACGTTCTGGGGGCAAGCGATCAGGCAGCAACTTCCTCACCTACGTGAGCATCTACATGGAAGCTGAACGCATCAATTTCATCAACAATCTGTGCGATGACCTGGCTCACCGTCTTGCTGAGCTTAGGGGGTATCTTTGACGTCGACCGCAAGGAAAGACGCCTCGAAGAAGTCAATCGCGAAGTAGAAAATCCTGCGCTCTGGGACGATCCCAAGAGAGCTCAGGAAATCGGCAAGGAGCAAAAGCTTCTTGAGGACTTGGTCGGCACGTTCAAGCGGCTCACCGCAGGCGTGGCTGACGCCAAGGAACTTTTCAACATGGCCGTTGAAGAAGGCGACGAGGCCGGCGCTCAGAGCATTGCTCTTGAGGTCGAAGACTACGGCCGCGACGTTGAAAAGCTCGAATTCAAGCGCATGTTCAACCGTCCGCAGGACAGCGCCAACTGCTACATCGAAATTCAAGCCGGCGCTGGCGGCACCGAAGCGCAGGACTGGGCGAGCATGCTCGAGCGCATGTACCTGCGCTACACCGAACGCTCCGGCTTTTCGGCCAAGCTCACCGAAGAAACCGAAGGCGACGTCGCAGGCATCAAGGGCTGCACGATTTATGTCGAAGGCCAATGGGCCTACGGAACGCTGCGCACCGAAACAGGCATTCACCGTCTGGTGCGCAAAAGCCCCTTTGACGCCAATGCCCGCCGCCACACATCCTTTGCATCGGTTTTCGTCTACCCTGAAGTCGACGACTCGATTGAAATCACGATCAATCCTGCAGATCTGCGCGTAGACGTCTTTCGCGCGTCGGGCGCCGGCGGCCAGCACATTCAAAAGACCGAATCGGCCGTGCGCATCACGCACATTCCCACAGGCATCGTAACGGTCTGCCAGGACGATCGCAGCCAGCACAACAATCGCGAGCAGGCCATGCGCCAGCTCAAGGCCAAGCTCTACGATCTCGAATTGAGAAAACGCATGGCCGAGCAGGAAAAGATTGAGGAAAACAAGAGCGACATCGGCTGGGGCCATCAGATCCGCAGCTACGTGCTCGACCAGAGCCGCGTCAAGGATCTGCGCACCAATGTCGAAACCGGCAACACGGGCGCAGTGCTCGACGGCGATCTGGATCAATTCATTGAAGCCAGCCTCAAAATGGGCATCTGATCATCTCAGTTCAACAATTTCTTTTGAAAAATTTTGTCATGAGCGAAGAAAACACAAAGAGCACGACTGCCGCGGCCGCAGCCGAAGATGAAAACCACATCATCGCCGAGCGCCGCGCAAAGCTTGCGCACCTGCGCGAGACGGGCGTTGCCTATCCCAATGATTTCGTGCGCAAGGATCTGTTCGGCGACCTGCGCGAGGCCTGGGGCGAGAAGACGCGCGAAGAACTCGAAGAAGCCGCTCCTCAAGTGGCGGTTTCCGGTCGCATGATGCTCAAGCGCGTCATGGGCAAGGCAAGCTTTGCCACCGTGCGCGACTTCACGGGAAGCATGCAGTACTTCGTCGGCGCAAACGACGTAGGCCCTGAAGCCTATGCCATGTTCAAGACGCTTGACTTGGGCGACATCGTCGCTGCCGAAGGCACGCTCTTTCGCACCAACAAGGGCGAGCTCTCGGTGCGCGTCAAGAAGCTGCGCCTGCTCACCAAGTCGCTCAGACCGCTTCCGGACAAGCACAAGGGACTTTCCGACCCCGAAATGTGCTGCCGCCAGCGCTACACCGACCTCATCATCAACGAGGAAAGCCGCCAGCGCTTTCTCACGCGCTTTAAGGCCGTTTCGGCCATTCGCCGCTACATGGAAGAACACCGCTTCGTGGAAGTCGAAACCCCGATGCTCAACCCGATTCCGGGCGGTGCAAATGCCAAGCCCTTCATTACGCACCACAATGCGCTCGACATTGATCAGTACCTGCGCATTGCCCCTGAGCTTTACTTGAAGCGTTTGGTGGTAGGCGGCTTTGAGCGCGTCTTTGAGCTCAACCGGTGCTTTAGAAACGAAGGCATCGATACGCGCCACAATCCTGAATTCACGACGATTGAGTTTTACGCCACGTACTGGACGTACCGCGATCAGATTGCCTTTACGGAAAAGCTTTTGCGGCACGTGGCGCGTGAGGCCACGGGCTCGGAAGTGCTCAACTATCAGGGCACCGAAATCGATCTCTCCAAGCCCTTTGCGCAGCTCACGCCCGAAGAGGCCATTTTGAAGTACGCGCCGCAGTACACGACCGAAAACTTAAAGGACGAAGCGTTTTTGCGCGCTGAACTCAAGCGTCTGGGCGCCCCGCAGCCCGACTACGTCGGCTTGGGCGCATTGGTGATGGCGCTTTTTGAAGAAACCGCTGAATCCAAGCTCATCCAGCCCACCTTCATCATCAACTACCCGGTTGAAGTAAGCCCGCTTGCACGCGCCTCTGACGCCAACCCAGAGATGACCGAGCGCTTTGAGCTCTTCATCTATGGACGAGAAACCGCCAACGGCTTCTCGGAATTAAATGATCCCGAAGATCAGGCACGGCGCTTTCAGGCTCAGGCTGACGCCAAGAGCCACGGAGATGATGAGGCCATGTTCTACGACGCAGACTTCATCCGCGCGCTTGAATATGGTCTGCCGCCCACGGCTGGATGCGGCATCGGCATTGACCGCTTCGTGATGCTTCTGACCAACGCTTCGACTATCCGCGAAGTACTGCTCTTTCCGGCCATGCGTCCCGAGTGCGCTTAAATCCGATCTGCTTTGATTAAGCAAGGTCGCTGATGCGCCGTTTGCTCCTTAGGAGTCAGAGCGGCGCATTTTTATGTGTTTTTTTGAAATTTTCGCGATTGCAATAGCGGAAATTTTGAATTTTTCGCGATTACACTTTCAGCCTATTTAAAATCCCATCGATCGTAATCGATGAAATTGCAAGATATCCAAACATCTTCGACTATAACCGATGGCGTTAGGTTTCCTATCGCATCAAACTTTTCCCGGAGACCGTCGTTCCGATCATCAACAGATCCTCACTTGTTGATCAAATTCGTCCTTACTACACCGATGGCTTAATAAAAGTCATCACCGGACTGCGTCGTACGGGAAAATCCTCGCTGCTCGGATTAATCGCCGAGTACATGCAGCACCTACACCGGCCTAAAGACTCGTTTGTGCAGCTTAACTTCGAAGATTTCGGTCTTCGCAGTTTGAAAACCGCACAGGCTCTGCATGAGTACATCGAAGCTTTCGTCTCGCACACGTCCAATCGAGCAACGGTCATGCTCGATGAAGTTCAAAACGTCGAGGATTGGGAAGACTGCATTAATTCGCTCAGGGCAAGGAACCTTTGCGACATTTTCATCACGGGCTCAAATTCCAAGCTGCTCTCGGGCGAGCTCGCTACGCATCTTGCCGGCAGAACGCTTCAATTCGAAGTCTTTCCGTTTTCGTTTTCCGAGTTTAGAGACTCGCGCCTTCAGATTGATTGCGCTGAACCGATCTCGAAAACGCGGCAAGACTTTCTTACCTGGGGCGGGATGCCCGGCTTGTCTTTGTACCCAAATCTCGAAGCGGGCCGCCTCTATCTGAGAGACGCCTATGAGAGCATTGTTTTGCGCGACGTCGCCCAGCGCTGCGGCATTCGTCAGAGTGCCGTGCTCGAAGGGCTCTTTGCCTATCTGCTCGAGCAGGCAGGGCATCGGATCAGCGCCGCCAACATTGAAAAGTATTTGAAATCCCAAAAAATTTCCCTTTCTCGAGACGCGCTTTTGGATTACATCAAAGCCGGCACTGACGCATTTGTCTTCCATTGGCTCGAGAGCGTTGATGCCAAAGGCAAGCGCGTCTTTATCTTTCAACCCAAAATGTACGTCTGCGACCATGGCTTTCGAGAGGGCGTCTTTGCCGGCAGCAATGCGCTCAACATTGACCAAGTGCTCGAAAACATCGTCTGCATCGAACTAAAGCGGCGCAGCTGGTCAATCCGAACCGGCGACGAAGCCGGCAGGGAAATTGACTTCGTTGCCGAAAAATCTGGTTCTCGCCTGTACGTGCAGGTCTGCTACCTGCTTACCGGTGAGGAGACTTTCAAGCGCGAGTTTGAACCGCTTGCCCGCGTTCAGGACAACTATCCCAAACTAGTGCTCTCGCTTGATCCCATCGCGCGTCCTTACAAAGGTATTGATCATCAAAATTTGGTCGAATTTCTTCTCAAGTCCGAATAACGCCACGTGCTGCGCTTCATCAATGACGATATTTGGAACAAGCCGCAAAATCGCTTCGGCGTCGCTCTTTGATCCAATCCTCAGCTGTTCTGCATCGGAGGCGTAGTCGCAGTTGAACCACCTTATTTCGCCTGAAAGCGTTTCGACCTGCTGCCGCAAAAAGGTCGTCTTGCCGCAGCGACGCAATCCGATGATGTCGACAGTTGCGGGCGGCGTTGCCGCCGCGACATTCCTTTCCAAATCTCGATTAATGAAGTCAGCTATTTTTTCAGCCCCAGAAAAATTCGGAACTGTCATAGCGAAAATTGCATATTTTTCGCTATGACAGTTCCGTAGGTGGAAATTTGCGACTGACAACATTGAGTTCAATCCTGCAAGGAAAACACGACCGGCACATCCACCGTCATCTGCGGCGCGCCTTCAATGCGCATGCCCAACAGCTTGTCGGCCGCTCTTGCCGCTGCACGGTTTAAGAGCGCCGAGCGATGCTTTTTCTTAACATCAACGGAAGAGATCAAACCTCCGGCTGCGATGCGGACCGTGAGCAGCACCTTGCCTTCGACGCCTGTCTGCCGCGCCCTGCGCGGGTAGCTCTTATTGGCCTCAATCACGTTGACGATCACGGCCAGAGCACTTTCTTGAGCCTGTTTTGCTCGCCCCAAATTGGAACCAGCGGAAAGGCCGACGCCGCCTGAAGCGCCGACAGCATCTGAGCCCGTGCTTTTGACCTCGCTTGCCAGGGATTCATTTACTTTTTGCACGACTGCTTTAGGCTCCGACTGAGGCTGAGGCCTAGGCTGAGCCTTGGACTTGGGCGCGGGTTTGGGGCGCACCTTCGGCTTAGGAACGGGCTTAGGCTCAAGTTTGGGTTCCGGCTTTGACTCAATGACAGGCTCAGCAATTTTCTTTTCGATCTGAAAATCGCTTTTGGCGACCGTGTGTTCAATGAGCGTTTCGTTGGGCTTTTGCGCCGCCAGCGGTTCTTCCACGAGAGGCACCACGATTTTTTGGCGCATCACGCCCGACGGAAGGCTCGGCACGGAAATGGCCTGCGTAACGCTGTTCATACCGACGGCAGCAATCAAGGCTGCTGCAAATGCGACGAGCACGCCGCGAGCCCCTCGAGCCGCCGCTAGCGCTTCGCGCTGGGCGTTAATTTTGGGAGCTTTCTTGGACATTTTCTGCAGCACCTTCTTGCTTAGTGCTGATCACAAAGCGACCTTCGCGCTTGTCTTTGGCCAAATCAAGCACTGAAACGAAAACCCCAAAATCGGACCCTTTGTCCATGTAGATGTTAAGAAGCTTCTGCGGATTGGCGTCAAGCTCTGAGGCCAACTCTGCAAGCGTCACCTGACGCTCTTGATCAAGCCAAAATGTGCCGTCGGACTTGACGTTTAAAAGAATCTCGTCTCTTTTCCCGCTTGCTTCGGCATGCACGGCTTCAGGCAAAACAATCTCCAGCACGGGACGAGAAAACGTCATCGTCAGCACAAAAAAGATGATGAGCATGAATAGACAGTCGATCAAAGGCGTGAGATCAATCTGCGGCTCTTCATCAAAATTACCGAAAAAATTGCTGTCCATCGCAGTTTCCTTTGCGCCTAAATCAAATTCGTGTCATGCGCCCTGACGGCTGGGCTGCGCTTTAAGGGTCCCATGCCGCGGCACACTTCCAGAGCACGGTAGCTGTGCTCAATGGCCTCAATGTGAAAACCCCTGAATTTGAGCATCAGGTAGTAGTAGCTCATCAACGTCGGTATGGCGATCGTCAAGCCCATGATGGTCGTCAAAAGCGCTGACCAGATGCCTGAGGCCAGAAGCGATGCGTTGGCGCGCGTGATGTCGGCCATGCTCTGAAACACGTCAACCATGCCCCACACGGTTCCAAGCAGCCCCAAAAGAGGCGATATAACCGAAATGAGCTTGAGCCAGCAAAGGCCGTTCGTGACGCGCTTGAAGTTGCGGTGAAAGAGATAGCCCACCTCCGCTCGAATGTCGTCAGAGTGCGAGCCGTGCGTTTTGACGATCTCGTAGATGATGCGAATGAGCGGGTTGGCCCGTTTAGGATCAATATCCTTCAGACACCTGTCGCTGCCGCGCTCCAAATCGAGAAAGTCTCTGCGAAAGTTGCGCCAGACTGCCGACATGTACAAAAGCTGCCAGACCGCGATGTAAACAGCAAAAAGAGCGACAAAGACGAGCGCAACGCCCGCAGGTCCAATCATCGAGTAGATGTAGGAAAAACGCTCGGCAGAAAATTGCATTTTCACTTCCTCCGCCCGTCGCGCCCTAGCCAAGCATCCTGCCGAAGACCTCTGCCGCATGCAGCACATCCAGCCGGTCAGGGTGCGTTTCGCTTGCCTGTCGGCGAGCCTCGCGCTCGGGCGTCACTGTACCGCCGGCCATCTTGGTCATCATCTCGAAAACGGCAGGATCAATACGCCCGCGGCACATGAAGGTTGCCTCAAGCGTATTGCCTTCGCCCAATGCGGCAAGCTCTTGAGAGGTCTTATCCATCCACTTGCGCGCCCAGTCTGAGTCCGGGTCGCCGCCAATGGTGGCAAAGCACCCGATGCGCTTCCCATGAATGCCGCGCGCGGCTTTTTGCATGTCTTCGGGTGCCATGCCGCGATCGCACCAAAAGCCAAGAAGCACTGCGCCGTACTCAGAGAGATTCTCAGGAACTGAAGAGGCCTCAACCAAGTCGCAATCCTTTAAGGCATCGCAAATGCCATGGGCTAAAAGCAATGTATTTCCTGTTTTGGAACTCACCACAATCAACGTTTTCATCACTATTTCTCCTTATTTGCTCTTGCTGCAAAAGCGGCTTTGCGCAGCAAAAAACGCTTCGCGCACAGATTCGATCAATTGATGATTTTCGCGTCCAACATACACCGAAAAACTCACTTCACCCGCCTGATTGAAAAACTGCACGGCAAGCGACTCGCGCCCCATGAAGGGAAAGTTTGTAAAAGCGCACGCTGCGACGCCTTCATAGCGAAGGTGTCCGCCGATGACGGCATCCTTGGCTAGGATGTTGTAGTAGCCTCTTGCGCGCTTGCCCGTGTGAAGCTTTCCTTGAATCTCAAAGACGTGGCCGTCGTGCACGATGAAAAGCGTCACCTTCTCCCATTGAGCGAGCTCTGCCCAAATTTCATCGAACTGCTCGGCAACATTGCCGTTGACGAATCTGACGACATCTTCGGGCATCTTGGCTGCAGCCTCAAGTTCAGTTGTCTGCAGAGCTTTGGCCACCGTTGAGAGCGTCACCGGAAAAGGCGCTTTCATTAGTTCTTGAATCTTTTGCTCTTCCTGAGCAGTTGCAGTGATGTGCTGCATATTGCTTGTCCTTTGATGTTGAAAAAATCTTTTCTCAAGCCGCGCTTGATTGAAGCGACTTCATGTCAAGCGCCCAATCGCAGATCTGCATCAGTTCCAGATCGTGCGTAATCAGAAAAACAGCCGTGCCTTTTTGCGCTTCATCTTTTAAAAGCTCTGCAATGGCTGCCATGTTTGCCCCGTCAAGGCCGCTTGTGGGCTCATCAAGAATAAGAACGGCCGGGTTCTTGGCAATTGCGCAGGCAATCACGACACGCTGCTTTTCCCCGCCAGAAAGACTCTGCGGATGGCGCTCTGCCAAGTGCGACAGCCGCAGTCGGGCAAGAATCTCATCGACTCGCCCGCGGTAGCGCAAAAAATCTTTTGCGCCAAGCGAGCGCCTCCACAGTTCAAAACGTCCGTGCTTGAGAAGCTCTCCCGCGGCGCAGGCGCTTTGCACCTCTTCCTGAACCGTACGCATCTGCAGCTGGTGATCTGCGTTTTGAAGCACAAGGCCCGCGTGCGGCATCAAGCCGTCGCGCCCAACTTTGCGGCCTCCGATAAAAAAGTCGCCCTGAGCCTGATTTAGTCCCGTCAAAATGCGCGCAAGGGTCGTCTTGCCCGTTCCGTTGTCGCCGATCAAAGCCGTCACGCCGGGTTCGATGCAAAAGCTTGCCTCTTTAAAAATCCGATGATTTTCGTCATAGGCAAAGCTCATGCGCTGCGCGCTGAAAGAGGCGCGTTCGCTTTGCACATTCTTGCCCACGGCCGTCCTGACCCGCGGCAGCACCCGACGCATGTCGGGCACTTCGGCCTGGCGCAGTCCCCATGCTTTTCTCACCTCGGCATTATTCAAGACGGAAAATTCGCGCTCAAAGACGATTTTTCCGCGCGACATCACGCAGACGCTGTCGGCAACGTTTTTCAGCCAGTACAGCCTATGGTCGACCACCAAAATGGCAGCGCCCTCGCGCTTGAGTTCGGCCATCGTGAGCGCAAGCGCCTCTGTGGACTCAGGATCGAGATTGGCGCTTGGCTCGTCAAAAATGAGCACCTTTGGCCCCAAGGCCAAAATAGCCGCAAGCCCCACCTTTTGCTTTTGACCTTCAGACAACGCATGAATGTCTTGACCGAGCAGATGTCCGATGGCAAGCCTATCTGCAGCTCGTCTTGTGCGCTCAACGACTTCCGGAGCCGGCACGCCGCGGCTTCTTAAGGCAAAAGCAATTTCGTCTCCCACGCTTAAGGCAAAAAACTGCTCTTCGGGATCCTGAAAAAGCGTGCCGATCACTTCAGAGAGTTCGGCAACGGGCGTGTGCGACACATCGAGCCCCGAGACCGTCACGCGTCCTTCGACGATGCCGCCGTAAATCTGCGGGCACAAGCCGTTGGCTAGCCGCATGAGCGTTGTTTTGCCGCAACCCGAAGCGCCGGTGACGACTTTAAGTTCGCCAGAGGAGACGGTAAGCGAAACGTCCTGCAGCGCAGGGTGCTTCTGATTGGCGTAGGTATAGGAGACGCTTTCAAACTTGATTTCCGGCTTCACGTCAGAACTCCTTTTAGGGCATCAGTTGAGAGCCCGTCGGCATCCACAAGTCAGCAAGAAGCACTTCGGCTGCAGCGACGAAAACAAGCGTCAAAAGCAGCACGGAGTATACGCGCGCATCAAGACTTGTCATCGTCTTGGCGTCGACCAAAACGGTTCTCTCACGCGAGCCCATTCCTTTGAGTTCGGCAGCAACGCCAAGCGTCTCGGAACTCTTTAAGGCGCGAAAAAGAATGGGAGCCAAAATCAAGCGCGCCGACAAAATGGGGTGGCGCGTAAACATCGCCGGCCCCAGCGGCCAACCTTTGATGCGAAGCGTCTCCCACACCTGCTTGATGTCATTGGCAAACGTGGGCACAAAGCGAAGCATCACGGCCGTGGGCAGAAAAATGCAAAACGGCAGCCGCATGCGCTCCAAAGTTGAAAGCAGATCCTCGACGCGCGTCGTCATCGCCAGCACGATGACCGCGTTCATCATGGAAAGTCCGCGCAAAAAAGGAATCGCAAGCGCATGAATGTTGAGCTCTCCCATCTGCGGCAGCCACGTCTGAAGTCCCCAGGCGCAGACGGCGGCAATGGCCATCATGGCGGCCATCAGCGCATAGAGAACGGCCAAAAGCTTTGCGCGCTTTAAAAACAAAGCGTAGACAAGCGTTGCCGCAAAAAGCACCAGCTGCGCCGCAAGCCCTGAAACGACAAGAGTCGCAACGGCCGTTGCCGCAATGACGACGATTTTGGTACGCACATCGAGAAACCTCAAAAGGCTCGAAGCCGCCGCCCCCTTAGCGAACAAAGCCCGCATGTCTTAACTCTCCTACCGTTTTTAAGGCAAACCAAAGCCCTCCCAGAGAACCCGCATAGCCGCTAAGCACAATGGGCACCACCACCGTCATCAATGCCGGTGACTCGCGCATGAATAGATACGAAACAATGAGCGAAAGCCCTTTGCTCACAAGGTCGTAGACCGCAACGCCGACCCAGGGAGCCCAGAGACGCTTGGTTCCGCCCGTCAGCCACATGAAAATTTCTCCCGCCATCGCACCCGCAAACGCCGCCGGCAGCAATGTCAGGCTTCCGCCCAGCAGGCAGATGCTCACGATCATGCTGATGAGCGTAAAAAGAAGCAGCGTGCCGGGCTTAGGCACTTTGGTCAAAAGTACGATCACAAGCGTCGTGTACACCAAATTCTTTGCAATGAGGCTCACCGGATTCATGCCGCCGCCCGCCAGAGCGATCAAAAGGCTCGAGAGTTTTGCTGCGGCGGCAAAAACGCCGATCAAAACAAGCTCGCGCGCGTACCAGTGTCGTTTTTTGCTTTCAAGTTCCGTCATGATGATTTCTTTATATTTGCCGCAGACCTGCGCCAAGCACCGAACCTGGCGCAAGCTGCGCTAAGAAGGCCTTCAATTAGAACTTGGCATTGAATTTCAGCGTAAAGAAACGACCTGCCTCATAGATTGCTCCCGACTTTGTATACAGCTTGTCGGTGATGTTGTAGAGTCCGACATCAAGTCCGTATTGCTTTTTGGGTCCAAAGGAAACGCCGGCTGTCAGGTTGTAGGTGGTGGCGCCCCCTAAATGCGTGGTCCCGGGACTAGACGGATCCAAGCTTTTTTCATCCGTGCTGGTGCGCGTGAGCGCAAACAAATCGGACCTCAGGGCTAATCCGTTGTAGCTTCCGTTCCACTTCACGCCGTAACGCGCCGTAAAATCCGGCGTTCCGCTGTCGTAAGTGGCAATCCCGTTTTCTTCGTACTTGCGGCGCATGACGGTAAAGCTCGTATAGGGAGCCAGACCGCATTCAAAGGGACGCATGTTCACAGCCATTTCCAGCCCGAATGTCGTTGCCTCTGAAACATTTTGCATTTCGCTGGCATCAACGCCATTGACTTCGCCAATCGTGACGGAGGTAATGTAGTCATCGGTTTTGTTGTAAAAGAGCGCCGCATCAACCGAGGCCCAACGGCCGTCCCACCGGGCACCCACTTCAAAATTATCCGAAGTTTCAGGCTTCAGATCAGGATTGGCATAGGTGTATTCCCCGCCCATGACGCTGTCGATGAACATTTCCTGCATCAAGGGGAACCTATAGCCCTGCGCCCACGTCGCCCGCAAGCTGAGGTGATCCGCTGGACGCCAAACTGCACCGAAGTTGAAGACTGCCTTGCCGTCTGAGGCCGAGGTATGGCTGTTCGAATCGAGCACCTCCGTACCGCCCGGCATAGGACGGCCGTTCATCATTATTGTTGTTGTCGTTGTATTTGACCCGATCGTCGTATTCTCACCATCAACCCATGTGTATCTCACGCCGTAGTTGAGCGTCACGGCATCGAGCACCGGAGTTTCACCAGACAAATAGACCGAATGGCGATTCTGCTCAGCGTCATACCATTCGGTGCCGCTCGAGTATTGATTCATGGAAACGATCGGCGTCATGGCAACTTGCAGATCTTGAATCTGCTTTGTAGAAGCATCGAGCGTCTCGTGCGAGTATTCGTAGCCCAAAATGAAATAGCTTTCCCCAAACTGCCAATCAGTTTGAACGGAAAGCGATGTCTGCTTCAATTCATTGTCTGCCCAATTGTTGATTTCCATTGAACGGCTGGAACTCCCCATATTCGGCATGACCAGATTGTGCATGTCTTTGTCGGTTTGCTGCAGGAATGCGTCAAGTCTGAGCCGAACAAAATTGTCCGTGATGTTTTTATGCTCATAAAACACTGCACCCTTGGTGCGCTTCCACTCTGGAACATCAACGGCAAAGTTGCGCATAGATCCTTGCATTACGCCGATTTGATTGGCCGAATACGTCTCTAAGTCAAAGGTGTCCAAAGATGCGCCCAACTTGATGTCTGAATTGACGTTGTAGGCAAGATACGCACTTCCTGAGCGGGAAGAAAAATTGGTGTTGTCGACCTTGCCTACCGGTGTGTCGAGATCATCATATTCTTCAATTGCACCACTGACGCGATATTCCCATCCATTGACGGCTCCATAAATGGAGCCCGACAAAGTCCTGCCGTTCCCAGAAGAGTCGTAACCGGCTGACACGGAAGCCTGAAACGGCTTCGAGCCACCTTTCTTGGTAATGATGTTGACCGCGCCGCCAATTGCATCAGAACCATACAAAACTGAAGCTGGTCCTTTAATGACTTCGATGCGCTCAATCATGGACGGATCAATAAGAATCGGCGTGCCGGACATGGACTTGTGTTCAGAAATCTTTTGTCCATCAATCATGACGACGGTGCGGAATGGCGATTCGCCGCGAATCTGCAGTCTTTTGAGACCCTGACTGCCGTCATTTTGCACTTCAACGCCGGGTATGTCGTCAAGAAAATCAGCAACCGTCTTGCCTGAGCCTTGCTCAATTTCCTGCGCCGTCACCACGCTCACCGACATCGGCACATCCATCAATTCCTGCTCAACGCGGCTTGCCGTCACCCTGACCTCTTCGGTTCTCACCGATTCCTGCGCCTGCGCTCCGATGCTTGCAAGTGCCGCAGAAACGGCCAGCGCGATTTTGACTTCATTAAATTGCATGCTTCTTCCTTCGGTTTAGGACAGACTCTGGTTGGTTCTCTTTGTTTGGAACCTTCGTTTTAGAAGCCTGTCGCTGCAAACTCCTGCGGTTGATCAAAAAGAAGGGGTGTGAAAAAACTGCTCTTTGAAATCAATACGAAAAATTTCGCCTCTTATGCTTCTTTGGCCAAGTGCTGTGAAAGAAAATCAATCAAAAGCTGCGCGAGCGTCACGTGCCAGTACTGACCTGCCACGGTCTGCACAAGCCACTCGCCCGTGCGCACAAGAAGCCCGGCTTCGATCCACTGATCGGTCACGGGACGCGTGATGTCATCGACCGGCAGGCCGTACTCGCGGCCAATTGAAGCGAGATTGGCCGCCCCCGACTCCATGGCCGCGCTGACGGTGCGCAGCATGTGCCAGTGCGGCCCCGGCCGCGTGAGAACCCACACAGGCTTTTGCCCGGCATCAATGAGCGCTTCCCAGTCTGAAAGCTTTCGCTCAAGCATGAAGCTGTGGCCCTTTAAGCGCCCGCCTGCGCCGCATCCAAAGGCCAGGCAATCGCAGGCGCTTTTGCCAAGCGCGTTGTATGTGTTGCGCTCGCGCGTGGTGCGCCCCCAGTGGTTGTTGGAGAGCCTGCGCCACTGCGCATTGGTAAAGTGCTCAACCGACATGGCAAACATGTCGGCCTTCATGGCTGAGTCAGCCGCTGCGGGCAGCTTGCCGTTGGCGATGTATTTGGCCAAGGGCGACTTTTCAAACACGTTGAGCTGATAGCAGTCCACGCCGTCAAGAGCCAGGCTTGCGGCCGTTTTGAGGTCATCTTCCCAAACCTCAAGACTCTGTCCGGGAAAGCCGTAGATGAGATCCATCACAACGGCTGCATTGTCGTAAGAAATGAGCTTTTCAAGTCTCGCAATGAGCGTGTCTCGATCATCAACGCGCATCACCGACTGACGCACCTTGCTGTTGAAGCTTTGAATGCCAAGCGAGAATCGGTTGGCTCCGCCTTCAAGCGCAGCCTCCATCTTCTCGTCGGTAAAGTTATGAATGCGCCCTTCAACCGTAATTTCGCAGTCGTTGGCCAAAGGAAGGCATTTTGGCAAGGCCTTCAATATGCGCTTTAAGTCGTCTGCTTCCAACGCCGTCGGCGTGCCGCCCCCGAAGTAGACCGCATGCACGGGAGCGCAATTTTGCGAGACTTTTTTGCTGGTGAGCTCAAGCTCCCGGATAAGGCGCGAGGCAAACGCGCTTGACTGTTCGGGCCTGTAAGGGTTCTGATAAAAAAGGCAATACAGGCAGCGCGTCTCGCAAAACGGCACATGAATGTAGGCCAGACATTTCCCCGAGCGAGGCTTGTCTGAGAGCGCATCGAAAGCGCTTCTTGCCGCCACACCCATCACCGGCATGTCCTTGGGACCGGAATGAATGACTGCCTTGGCTTGAAATGCAGCATGCAGCGGATCTTTTTCGTTGGCGTAATAGGCTTCAACGGCGTGCGAGCGCAATTTTTCTCGCATAACCAAAGCGCCGGATTCAAACGTTGCAGAGCTTTGCGCATGTTGCTTCTGCGTGGAAAGCTGACTTTGCATGGATAGGCGTGCTTCTGGATATTCGATTCATCTAATTGAGTGATACTCATTCTCATTGTTAGTCGCAACTAACAGTCCGGCGAGTATATCGCTATAATCTCGACAATGTCAAACTGAGAAGCATTTCGCATTCATTCACCATGCCGTCGCTGCCGCAGCACACGTCTCACGAACACTCAACTCCGGACAATTTGCCTGAGCTCACCGCTGCTCAAGCTGATTACTTGGAAATCATCTACGAAGAGCAGCTCAAAACGGGCGTTGCCCGAGGCTGCTCCATAGCGCAAACCGCAGGCGTCTCGCGCGCGACGGTTGCTGCGACCATGCGCTCGCTCAAAGCTCTGGGACTTATCAACTACTACCCCTACGGTCCTCTGGAGATGACTGCAGACGGACTCATCCTTGGCAAGCTTCTGCACGAGAAGCGAAAAGCGCTTGAAGTATTTTTCTCTGAGGTCATTGGACTCGCCACAGACGCTGCCCGCAAGGCAGCCAAAGCCCATGCTGCTGAGGCCTCAGAAGAATCCATCGCCGTAGCAGCTGCTCTAGTTGATTTTGTTAAAAAGCACGAAGACGAATGGCACCAAGCTAGAAAAAAAGCCCTTCTTGCGCTTCAGACCAAGGAGAAAGCGTGAGCAAAGCCGCGTTATCCATTAGGCATCTGACTAAGGGCTACCGTCGAGGCGGACACGCCACAATTGCGCTCTCAGACGTCTCGCTTGATGTTTTTGAAGGCGAATTCTTTGGTCTTCTAGGCCCCAACGGTGCAGGAAAAAGCACGCTTATTTCTGCTTTGGGTTCTTTGATCAAGCCAGATGGCGGCACCATTGAGGTTCTGGGCAGAGATACGGTGCGCGACTGGCGGTTTTGCAAAATGGCCGTCGGCATCGTGCCGCAGGAAATCACGGTTGATCCTTTCTTTACTGTGAATGAAATTCTTTGCCAGCAAAGCGGCTACTATGGTCTAAGGAACAACGAAAAGTGGATCAGCACGCTCATCGAAAAACTGGGTCTTGCGGATAAGGCTGATGCCCGCGTCTCTAGGCTTTCGGGCGGCATGAAGCGGCGCGTTCTCATTGCGCAGGCGCTGGTGCACAAGCCTCCCGTCATCGTGCTCGATGAGCCGACGGCAGGCGTAGACATCGAACTTCGGCACCGCATCTGGGACTTCATGAAAGAACTCCATGCCCAAGGCCATACCATTGTGCTCACAACGCACTACCTTGAAGAAGCGCAAGCCCTGTGCCGGCGCATAGCGCTCTTAAACAAGGGAAAAGTCGCCGCCGTTGACGACACCGCAATGCTGCTTAGACGATTTTCCGGAAACCGCCTGCAGTTCAGGTTGATCTCGGGCGACATTCCCAACAACACGCCCTACGTCTTTGAGCACATCAAAGACAACCTTTGGTGCACCTCATTTGAGGATGCCGGAGCGCTCTCCGACGTTCTTTTTACCTTGCAGCAAGCTCGCCTCGATATGGAAATCGTGCATGTCGGGCAAGCCAATTTAGAAGAAGTTTTTCTGCGGCTCACCGCCAAATAACTTACACGCCATGCAGCCCCAACCCCTAGCCTACAACGGCCGCGCCGCCTTTTTCACTCTGTTTGAAAAAGAGATTTTGCGCTTTAGAAAAATTGCCCTGCACTCGGTGCTCGCCCCAATTCTCACCTCGACGCTTTATCTGCTGGTTTTCGGCGGCGTGCTCGAAGGCAAAATGACGGTTCTCGAAGGCGTCTCCTATGTCGATTTTCTCATCCCTGGCTTAGTGATGATGACGCTTTTACAAAATAGCTTTGCCAATTCTGCCTCTTCCATCTTGCAGTCCAAGATCACCGGCAGCATGGTCTTCGTGCTGCTGCCTCCTTTTTCAGGCTGGCAGCTTGCCGCAGCCTATATTGCGGCCTCTGTCGTGCGTGGCCTGATTGTGGGTACGGGCGTTCTTTTGGCAGCGTTTTTCTGGAGCATTCCTGCCTTGAAACATCCATTGTGGATCGTGCTCTTTGCCGTGCAGGGCTCAGTCATCATGGCAAGCCTGGGCGTCATCTGCGGACTATGGGCAGAAAAGTACGATCAAATGGGAGCGTTTCAGACTTTTGTCATCTTGCCGCTGACGTTTCTTTCGGGCGTCTTTTATTCGGTCTCGCAATTGCCTCCCTTTTGGGCCAAAGCCTCGCTTTTTAATCCCTTCTTTTACATGATCGACGGCTTTCGCTACGGCTTTTTCGGCAAAAGCGACTTCGCTCCTTGGCTGTCTTTGTCGATCGTTTCGGCTGCCTCGGTTGCGCTTCTTGCCGCAGCGACAGCACTTTTTGTTAAAGGATACAAACTTAAAAACTAGTGCCCCCCGTAGATCCCAAAAATATTGATCTTAAGGGGGGATCTATAAATTCTCAGAACCCTAGTAGCGGGCAAAAAAAAAAAAAAATAATGGATTCAATGGGTTAGAATTTTCGTTGCACCAAAAAAACCACCCAAAAAATCCATTATGCAGAGATTGTACCGCAAGCCCGCCGCTCAGCAAGACCTTTTTACCACCGATCGCAACTCACAGAAGCCATAAACGCCTACCGTATTGCGCGCGGAGGCAAATCCGACAAGAAACTTTGTCGATCCGGGCGGCGACCGATGGACCCTGTTTTCATGCTCAAATGCATTGTTGCACAACGACTGTTCTGTAAAGCCGACAAGGATTTTTAGCAGGAGATGCTGCAGAACAACGTGCTTCAGGACTGGCTTGGAATCAACTATCCGAGCGACGTTCCGAGCCACAAGACGATTTGGAAATACAAGGAGATCTTCACTCAGACGGAAGTGCTTGAAAAAGTCTTTTCCGACTACGTTAACAAGCTTCAAGCGATCAACTCCAAAGTGGGTACCGAGGCTGTGATTGCCGACTCGAGCTTTGTGGAGGCAGCCAAGCAACGCAATACACGTGAAGAAAATGCCCTCATCAAAAAAGGCAAAGGCTCCACGCTGTGGAACGATCAGCCGAACAAGACGCGCCACAAGGATATTGACGCCGGCTGGACCAAGAAACGCCAAGAGGTGCGCTACGGCTACAAGGGACGCTTTCTGATGTGCGCCGTGAGCAAGCTCATTGTCAAGTTTTTTCCAAGCACGGCCAAAGTTCATGACGCCAACGCCAAGGCGATGGAGCAATACTTGCCGCGGGCTGAGCAATGCGGAAAACCTGTGGTGTTTTTCGCAGATGCCGGCTACAAGGGCAAGGAGATTGAGGACAAGCTGCTCAATGCCGGTTTCCCCCCTTTAATCTGCGAGAAAGGCAAGAAGGGAGCTCCGCTGACGGCCAAACAGAAGAAAAGCAACAAACAGATTTCGACGATTCGCAGCCGTATTGAGCATGTTTTTGGCTTCATTGAGGGGGCCCTCGGCGGCAGTATTGTTCGTTCGATTGCAATGATACGAGCAAAGTTCAACATCACGTTGACATTTCTGGTCTACAACATCTGTCGCCTCGGTCAGCTTACCCAACCTACAACCCAATATCGCCTGTCAGCAAGGTTCAAAAATCGCAAAAACACTACATGCGGGAGGACGCAGGGATGATGCTGTTTCGACCTATAGAATTCGCTAATTAAAAACATAAAATCAATAGGATTACTCTACTCTGAAGCGTTCAGATTGCGTTCTGGGGTGCTTCAATCGGATGGATTTCATTGCCTCTTTGAAAAGATGCAATTTGTAGAATTCCCCTTTAAAGCCCACTGTCAAGAAAAACCTCCTGCTGTCCATTTGACTGTACTCATTGCTTCCCATGTCAGACTTTCATTTGACCGTCGCTGATCGCGCTCGAGCTCAAGCTCTGCTTGAACAAGCTCTTGACTTCAATCAACAATTGCCTCCGGCAGGAATGATTGATCTTTGGCTCAATGATCATCGCATCGGCCTAATTTCAGAAAAGACTGTTGGCGAAATCAACTCATCTTCTTTAAGCACGCTTTTTTCCCGCACGCCGCAAGGCGTTGTCTTTACCCCTCAATCGAACTTCAACGAAGGTCTCGCACTTGCGGCAAACGTCTTTCACCAAGCAGGGTTTTTCTTTCAATGGCGAAAAGAACTGCTTGATGTTCGCGATCTCGACACAGGAGACGTTCTCGCTCAAGCCGAAAGAGGACTTTTTCGCTATTTAGGCATGGCAACGCGCTGCATCTACGCTGTGGGGATGACCGAAGACGGCCGCATCTTCATGAGCCAAAGAAGCTTCACAAAACAAGTCGACCCCGGACTTTGGGATGCGCTTTCTGCGGGCCTCATTGCTGCGGGTGAAGCGCCGCACGAGAGTCTTGCCCGGGAAATCGCAGAAGAAGCAGGGCTCAAGCCCGGCGACTATTCTTTAGAGGACTCTTCTTGGCAATTTACCATTCGCCGTCCGGTTGAAGAAGGCTGGATGCACGAAGATGCGTTTTGTCAAAAAGTCGTCGTACACAACACTGAAAACGTGCACAATACCGATGGTGAAGTTGCTTTCAATGAGCTTTTAGAACCCGCAGATGTGCTCGAGCGCATCGCCGCCGGCATTGTTCCCTGGGACAGCGCCGTCGCCTTTTTGACGGCAATGACTTAAATTCGATCCTTCAAACTTTTAGGTTTTCCTTATGCAGATAGCCACCTGGAACGTCAACAGCATAAAAGTTCGTCTCAATCATGTTCTCAATTGGCTCGAGCAGACGCAAACCACTGCGCTTGTCATGCAGGAAACCAAAACCGTCGATGATGCTTTTCCCAAAGATGACTTTGAAGCAGCGGGCTTTGAGGTTCTTTTCTGCGGCCAGAAAACCTATAACGGCGTTGCGCTTGCCGTGCGCAAATCGCAAGTTTCTGCCGTTGACGATATTGTTTTCAACATCCCCGGCTATCCCGATGAGCAAAAGCGTCTGATCGCGGCGACCATTACCACAAAAACCGGAGAAAAAGTGCGGCTAGCCGGTGCCTACTTTCCCAATGGGCAGGAAGTGGGCTCTGACAAATACTTCTATAAGCTTGAATGGATTGCCGCGCTCACCCATTGGGTGCGAGATGAACTAGGCCGCGAAAAGAACTTCGTGCTGGGAGGCGACTTCAACATTGCTCCCACAGATGCTGATCTTTGGAATCCGCAGGAGTGGAAGGGAAAGATTCTGGTCTCGGCTCCCGAGCGCAGCGCCTATGCAGGCTTAGTACAAAGCGGGTTGGTCGATACCTGGACCTTGGGGCTTCACGCTCCTGAAACGTACTCATGGTGGGATTACAGGATGTCAGGCTTTGAAAAAAATCATGGCCTTCGCATTGACCACCTGCTTGTGAGTCCGGCTGTTGCCAAGGACATGAAGGATGTATGGATTGACGCCGCACCGCGCGCACTTGAAAAACCAAGCGATCATGCGCCGGTCATCATGCAGCTTGATTGGTAGTTGCAATTTGAGCCTTGCCGGAAAACCCTGAGTAGCAACAGGTGAGCTGCTCAGCCCATCTCAAATCAGCTATTCTGCTTGCAGAATCTGCTGTGGTCGGCAGATTTCTTTTCTCTTCTTTTTAGGCTTGGGCTCTCTATTTTTATGACCAAACCGCAAGCTCGCGGCCTTGCGGCCAGTCGCACGTTTGAGCGCATGACGACGGCTCCCGTGGCAGGACTCGTCCTGCGGCTGGGCGTGCCCACCATGCTCTCGATGCTTGTCACTGCGCTCTACAACACGGCAAGCACCTATTACGTCTCTTACCTCGGCACGTCCGCCGTCGGAGCCATGGGCGTGGTGTTTGCCCTGCAGATGATCATTCAAGCCATCGGCATCATGATTGGTCAGGGGTGCGCAACGCAGACATCGCGCCTATTGGGAGCGCAAAACTATGCACGCGCCAATACGCTTGCAACCTCAGCCGTCTTTGCCGTCTTGTGCGCGGGTTCTCTTTTTGCTCTGCTTGCGTGGGCTTTTGTGGATGCGCTCTTGTCCGTCATGGGAGCAACGCCCACCATTTTGCCCTATGCCCGGCAATATGCTCAAGCAGTATTCTTGGCCTCGCCCTTCATGGCCGGTGCTTTTACTTTAAACAATATTCTGCGCTCAGAGGGCCTGGCGCTTGTGGGCATGATTGGGCTTGCCGCCGGGGGACTGCTCAACATTGCTGTTGCGCCCGTCTTCATCTTTGTGCTTGATGCGGGAATTGCGGGTGCCGCCTGGGCGACGGCTTTGTGTCAGACGCTATCCTTTTTCGTTCTTTTGTCGCACTACATGCGCGGCAAAGGCTCCATTGCGATGCAGCCTTCCTGGATTTCGCGAAGCGCTGCTGTCTACGTCTCTCTCGTTAAAAACGGCATCCCGTCGCTTACCCGCAATGTGCTCGGGGCTGTTGCTGCGTCGGTATTGAACCTTATGGCAGGAAGCTTTGGCGACGCGGGCGTTGCCGGCATATCGATTGTCGGGCGCGTCATGATGATCACGGCTGCCGCTTTGATCGGCATCGGGCAAGGCTTTCAGCCGGTACTTGGCTACAACTGGGGAGCCAAAAAGTTCGACCGCGTCAAGAAAGCCTTTGACGCGACGCTTTTGATGTCGACAGTCGTCATGACAAGCCTAGCTTGTCTGGGATTTATCTTTGCCCGAGAAGTCATCGGATTTTTTGAAACCAATGATCCGGAAGTGTTTGCCGTGGCCGTGCTGGCGCTTAAATTTCAGTGCGCCGTTGCGCCCTTGGTGCCGGTCAACGTCATCGGCAACATGACTTATCAAGTGCTCGGACGCACCACGATCGCCACGCTGCTTGCCAGCACTCGGCAAGGACTTTTCTTTTTGCCGATGATTCTTCTTCTGCCGCCGACCTTTGGGCTCATTGGGCTGCAGAGCGCGCAGCCCTTAGCTGAAGTCGGCTCTTTTCTGATTTGCGGATGGTTCGTTCTTCGGTTTAGGCATGAGGTTTCAGAGCTTGCCGCACACAAAATATCCGAGTGCTGAAACTTATCACGCAAAGATTCACTTTTTCTGCGACTCCCCAATCAGGGCTAGCGCTCGTCTATCCACGCCTGCAAAATCGCCTCAAGCACTCTTTCGTTGCTTGCTTCGGGATCATCATCAAAATCAGAGAGAGCAAGCACGCGCTCGCGCAGTTCGCTCAAGCGCAGCGTCACCGGGTCAAGCTCTGGTTCATTGTCATAGAGCTCTTCAGCAAGCTCTCGAGCATCGGTCCACTTGTAGCCCATGATGCTTTCTCCTTCGAACGCGTCCTACTCTTCTGTGACGAGGTTGCGGTTGTTTTTCGGAATTTCAATCGTGATGTCTTCTTTGCCCATCACTGTCTGGCAGGCCAGTCGTGAAAAGGGCGTTGCGCCAAAGGCGTTGTCGAGCTGATCATATTCGTCGTCATCTGGTTCGTTCAAGCTGTCAAAGCCTTCGCGCACAATGATGTGGCACGTCGCGCAAGCGCAGTTGTACTCGCAGGCATGAGGCAGCTTGATGCCGGCCTTGTTGAGCGCTTGCGCAATTTTTTCGCCCGTTTGAACTTCAATCTTTGCACCCTCTGGGCAAAGAGCGGCATTGGGAAGAATTGTGACAAAAGGCATGATCAAATCCTTTACTTGCAAATACGACTTATTGCTCTTTTTCTTCAATCACGGCATCAACGGAGCGCCCTGCGAGTGCCTCGCGAATCGAGCGGTCCATGCGGCGGGCTGCAAATTCGCCCGTGGCTTTGGTAAGTTCCGCAATGCCCTCTTTGATGCGGTCAACGTCTTCGCTCTGAGCTACCTCTTGAAGCTTTTGGATGGCAGCATCAATAAGCGCTCGCTCATCAGCGCTCAAGAGATCGGCATCTGCTTCAAGGGCAGAATTCGTCGACTCAATCAAGCGCATGGCCTCTACGCGCTGCTCTCTAAGCTCGCGCTCGCGCATATCGGCCTCAGCGCTTGCCGACCCGTCTTTGAGCATGGAGATGACGTCTTCATCGGTCAAGCCGTAGCTGGGCTTGACGACAATGTTGCTTTCCACTCCGGTTTGGGTTTCACGCGCAGAGACCGACAAAAGGCCATCGGCATCAATTTGAAACGTCACGCGAATGCGCGCTGCGCCCGCGGCCATAGGCGGGATGCCGCGCAATTCAAAACGCGCAAGCGACCGGCACTTGTCGACCACTTCCCGCTCGCCCTGCACCACGTGCAGCGCCATTGCCGTCTGGCCGTCCTTGAAGGTCGTAAAGTCCTGCGCCATCGCCACCGGAATGGGGCTGTTGCGCGGAATAATCTTTTCGACCAAACCTCCCATCGTTTCCAGACCCAGCGACAAGGGCGTAACGTCTAGCAGCAGCCAGTCGTCGCCTTGCGAGGCGTTGCCCGCAAGCTTATTGGCCTGCATGGCTGCCCCCACCGCCACCACCTTGTCGGGATCAATATCGGCAAAGGGAGCGTGCCCGAAATAATCTTCCACGGCCTTTCTCACGCAAGGCATGCGGGTTGCGCCGCCCACGAGCACTACCCCCTTGACGTCAGAAGCACTCATGCCGGCGTCTGAGAGCACGTTTTTGACCGCATCCATCGTTTTTTGCACAAGATGAGCGACCATATCGTCGAACTCTTTGCGCGTGAGCTCAGCTTCAAGCTTGCGGCCATTTGCCAACTGCACATCAACGCACACGCTTTCTTTTTGCGTCAACTCTTCTCGGGCCTTCTTGAGCGCAAGCGTGAGCGTTCGCTTATCGGGCCCGCTTAGAATCTCAGCCGAAACGCCGGCTCCCAACTTTTCAATGGCCCAGCACACCAATCGGTGATCAAAATCGTCGCCCCCAAGAGCCGAATTGCCGCCCGTGGCGAGCACCTCGAAAACGCCCTTGGTAAGCCTCAAGAGCGATACGTCAAACGTGCCTCCGCCTAAGTCATAAATGAGGTACTGGCCCTCTGCGCCATTGTCAAGCCCATAGGCAAGGGCGGCCGCCGTCGGTTCATTGAGAAGCCGCAAAACGGTAAGGCCCGCAAGCCTTGCCGCATCCTTCGTTGCTTGGCGCTGTGCATCATCAAAGTACGCAGGCACCGTGATGACGGCTCCGACAAGTTCTGCTCCCACTCTTTTTTGCGCACGCTCGCGCAGCACCTTGAGGATTTCCGCAGAAACCTCCACAGGCGTTTTGACGCCGGCTCGGGTGCGAATCTTCACCATGCCCGGAACGTCTTCAAAGTCATAGGGAAAGATGATGCTGCCCGCAACGTCCTTTAACCCACGCCCCATCAAACGCTTGACCGAACTGATGGTATTTGCTGCATCTGAAGATGCGTCAGTGGCCGCCTCATAGCCCACATCTATGCTGCCGTCGGGACAATAGCGCACCACCGAGGGCAAAAGGCTTCGTCCCTTTTCATCGGCAATGACTTCCGTCGTGCCGTTGAGCACAATGGCAACAAGCGAATTCGTGGTGCCCAGGTCAATGCCGACGGCGTAGCGCTCTTCGTGCGGAGCTGCCGACATGCCGGGCTCTGCAATCTGCATGAGTCCGATCATCTTTTCTTCTTATTCGTGTGGATGAACTTTGCCGCGAATCATCTCGCGACGCATCTTTTCAATAAACATCAAGCGCCGAACGGCTTCGCGCGCGAGAGTCCAGTCGTGGGTTTGATCAATGGCAATGGCAAGCTTGCCTAGGAGTTCGCTTCGAACGGCTTGCACGCGAGCCAACAGGGCTTGCTCGGCTTTCTCGTTGCCTGCAGCGGCTTCATGCTCTTCGCGCCACTCGATTTGCTCGAGCAAAAATTCAGCCGGCATCTTCGTGTCGGTCTCGGCTCCCACGTCTACCCCAGCGGCCTTAATCAAAAGCGAGGCGCGAGAAACCGGATCCAAAAGGGCATCTTTGGCTTCATTGATGCGCCCTGCCCACTGCTCGGCCACGCGCCGCTCAGCAGGCGTTTTGTCCGCAAAGCGATCCGGATGCACGAGCGCAATCGTCTTGCGCCAATTTTCTTCAATTACCGCATCCTCAAGAACAAAACGCTCGGGCAGTCCCAAAATTTTGAAGGCTTCGATTTGAGCCATGCACGCACCTTCAACTTTCAGACGTGAAACGACTTGCCGCAGCCGCAGGTTTCTTTTTCCTGCGGATTTTTGTACTTAAAGCCTTCCTGCAGGCCTTCGCGCACATAGTCAAGTTCCGTGCCGTCAATGTAAGGAAGGCTTTTTGCGTCAACGATAACCTTGACGCCAAAGCTCTCCCAAACCTGATCATCGTCGTTGACGACGTCGGCAAATTCAAGCTTGTAGGCCATGCCCGAGCAGCCGCTCGTCTTGACGCCAAGGCGCAGTCCGATGCCTTTTCCGCGCTTAGCGAGAAAGGCCGCCACATGCTTAGCCGCGGCCTCAGTAAGTGTCACTGCCATGGTGGATGTTCTCCTTGTCCGTATCGTGCGGCATCAAGCCTTCTTTTGCTTGGACTTGTAGTCGTCAATGGCTGCCTTGATGGCATCTTCGGCCAAAATCGAGCAGTGAATCTTGACGGGCGGCAGCGCAAGCTCTTCGGCAATGTCGGCGTTGGAAATCTTTGCTGCATCATCGAGCGTCTTGCCCTTGACCCATTCGGTCACGAGCGAACTTGAGGCAATAGCCGAGCCGCAGCCGTAGGTCTTAAATTTTGCGTCTTCAATCACGCCCTGATCATTGACCTTAATCTGCAGGCGCATCACGTCGCCGCAAGCCGGAGCGCCGACCATGCCGGTGCCCACCGAATCATCATTTTTGTCGAGCGTGCCCACATTGCGCGGATGCTCGTAGTGGTCCATCAGTTTTTCGCTGTAAGCCATGATTTGTCGTTTCCTGATAATGGGGACTTTTTTAAGTATGTCTTATCCTCTTGCATGCGTCAGGAAGGCGCTGACCTCAAAAAAGACAAAGCGTCGACTTTTTTGATGAAGTAAAGCCGCTTCAAGACGCATGCAGACTTTTTAGTGTTCGCTCCACTTCACGGTCGAGAGATCAATGCCCTGCTGGTGCATCTCCCACAAGGGGGACATTTCGCGCAGTTTAGCGACCTGCTCGGTAAGGGTCTTGATGGTGAAGTCGATTTCTTCTTCAGTCGTAAAGCGCCCGATCGAGAAGCGAATCGAGCTGTGGGCAAGTTCATCGTCGCGCCCAAGAGCACGAAGCACGTAGCTGGGCTCAAGAGAGGCAGACGTGCAGGCTGATCCTGAACTCACTGCAATGTCCTTGACGGCCATCATGAGGCTTTCTCCCTCAACAAAGGCAAAGGACACATTAAGCGTCGAGCAGACGTGGTGCTCCATATTGCCGTTGACGTAGACGTCAGGAATGTTGTCCAAAATGCCCTTTAAGAGCCGATCACGAAGCTTGGTGCAGTGCTCAATGTCGTGCTTTTGCTCAAGTCTGGCCAGGCGATAGGCTTCGCCCATGCCCACGATCTGGTGTGTGGCCAGCGTTCCCGAGCGCATGCCGCGCTCGTGTCCGCCGCCGTGAATTTGCGGCTCAATGCGAACGCGCGGCTTGCGGCGAACGTAAAGAGCCCCCATGCCCTTGGGGCCATAGACCTTGTGCGACGAAAGACTCAGAAGGTCAATCTTGAGCTTCGTCATATCAAGCTCCATTTTGCCCGCGGCCTGCGTCGCATCACAGTGAAAGATCACGCCCTTGCTGCGGCAGAGTTCGCCAATGGCTTCAAGATCCTGAATGACGCCGATTTCGTTGTTGACAGCCATGATGGACACAAGCGTCGTATCCGGACGGATGGCAGCTTCAAGTTCCTTCATGTCGATCATGCCGTCGGGCTGCACGCCAAGATAGGTGACTTCAAAGCCTTCGGTTTCAAGATGGCGCATGCTGTCTAAAACTGCCTTGTGCTCGGTCTTGACCGTGATGAGATGCTTGCCCTTGTCCTTATAAAAGTGCGCAGCGCCTTTGATGGCAAGGTTGTCGGACTCGGTTGCGCCCGAAGTCCAAACGATTTCTCGCGGATCTGCGTTGAGGTATGCTGCCACTTCATTTCTGGCTTCTTCAACCGCCTTTTCCGCTTCCCAGCCATAGGCGTGGGAGCGGCTTGCAGGGTTGCCGAACTTCGTCAGAAGAAAGGGAAGCATCTTTTCGACCACGCGCGGATCGGTGGGCGTAGTGGCCGCATAGTCAAGATAAACAGGCAATCTCATTTTGATTCTCTCTTTTTTCTTCTTTTCCATGTGGAGTCTGATCAAAAATCAGTCGCTGGAAAAGCTGCACTAAAAACAAACGATTCAATTCCTTTTCGTACGGGATGCACTCATTGCGAAACAGAGGAAGTCACTCTTGCCGAACGATGCAGGCTCACCACATGCTCGGTGTTGCCGGAAAGCGCTGCCGTGCGGCTCAAATTTCTATCCTTGATCGACTGCAAGGTCTGCGAATTTAAAAATTCCGCCATCTTGGCGTTGAGCTCCGACCATAGACCGTGCGCAAGACACTGCGCGCCGCCTCTGCAGGAGGCTTCACCCCGGCATTGGCTGACATCCACATCGCCTTCAACTGCCCGCACGATTTCGCCGGCGGTGATCTCAGCAGCGGGCTTTCCTAGCAGATAACCGCCGCCAGGGCCGCGCACGCTTTTGACGAGCTCGGCGTGACGCAATTGGCAAAAGATTTGCTCAAGGTAGGCAAGCGACATCTTCTGCCTGCGTGCAATGTCGCTCAAGCGCACAGGCTTGTTCTCGGCATTGAGCGCCAAATCGATCATGCTGGTGACGGCAAACCGTCCGCGAGTGGTAAGCTTCACTGCTCAAAATGTCGGGGTTGTTGATATGCATCCGTGTCGGCAGGGATAAAGAAAGGTCGCGAAGAACCTCTTCTTTTTGCAGCGTCTTTTCGCAAACTTTCAAATACCCTACTCAATTAGTCAGGAATCATACAGAAAAATACCCTACAAAAAAACATGGGTATTTTTTCCAATCGATGCTTTTGCCCGCAAGCATGCGTCTTCCTGCCGTTGATGGGAGAAGATGCGCTGCCTCGGCTTGCAGTTGCTATCTGCGTCAACACTTTTCCCCGGCAACAACTAATTCTTGTTGAGCAGCATGTCAAAAATCACTGATGCCTGCCGCGTACGCGTGCTGTTTTTCTTTTGCTGGACGGCGTATTTCTGCTCGTACCTCGGAAGACTCAACTTTTCGAGCGCAACGCTTGACATGGTCAATGCCGGACTCGTCACCACTGCTGCGGCGGGCCTCATCAACACGGCCTATTTCACGGCCTATGGAATCGGAAGCTTTGTAAACGGCTTGGCAGGCGACCGGCTCTCTCCCAAAACAATGATTGCTGCCGGCCTTGGTTTGTCGGGTGCGGCCAATGCGCTCATGCCCATAGTAGCGCACACGGATTTTCTTTCTCTTGTCTGGGCTGTCAACGGCTGGGCGCAGGCCATGGTCTGGGCTCCGATGCTGCGCATGTTTGCCTTGCTTTTGACTGATCGCGACAAGATTTCCTTTAGCGTTGACATCGTGTCTTCTCAAGTGGGCGGCACGCTTGCCTCGCTTTTGCTTGCTGCTGCAGCAAGCTGGCTTATCGGATGGGAGGGCGTTTTTGCGGTGCCCGCCGTCATTCTTCTTGCGGCTGCCGCAGGCTGGCTTTTCTTCTTTGAAAGGCTCACCGGCTTTCAAACGCCCGACTTCTGGAAGGCTACCTCAATGAGCGGCACTTCGAGCATAAAGAAAGTCTTCTCGCAAGTGCTTTTGCTTTCGGGCTGCGGCATCGCGCTTTTGGCCTGGCCCGCGTTCGTGCACGGCACGCTCAAAGACGGCCTCTCAGCCTGGACACCCACGATTTTGGGTGAAAGTTTCGGCTTAACCGCATCGTT
Source organism: uncultured Duodenibacillus sp. (assembly GCA_944390715.1). GTDB lineage: Bacteria > Pseudomonadota > Gammaproteobacteria > Burkholderiales > Burkholderiaceae_F > Duodenibacillus. Next base: position 58,937 of record CALXQS010000013.1, read on the forward strand.
TGCGCTTTTGGTGACGGCAGTGCTTCCCATCATCAACTTCTTTGGGGCATACCTTGCCAAAACTGTGCTCGGGCTTGTGAAGGAAAATGTCTTCGTCGCTACTGCCTTGCTGCTCGCCGCTGCCGCCTTGGACCTTGTCACTCTCTCGCTTTGGGGCATGAATTCGCTATTTGCCGCGGCTTTTTTAATTGCGTTTGCTGCGGCTCTCACGATGGGCGTCAATACGCTGCTTGTCTCCATCTATCCGCTTCGGTTTGAAGGACGCGGCACGGTCTCAAGCGTCTCTGGCCTATTGAATGCTCTAGGGTATCTGGGAGCGGCAGCCTCAACTGCAGCAAGCGGAGCTTCGGCTCTTATCTGGGGATGGGAGCCAACGTTTCTCATCTGGGCAGGACTCACGGCAACCGCGGCCGTCGTTTGCCTGCTGGGACGAACGCGCAAGCCCAAGCAATAAATTTGTACGGTCGCAAAAATCATCCCAAGCCGTGACGCCTTACTCTTTCAGGGACCAACACAAAAGCGCTCAAGCTTGAATTTTTGCGCACCGCCAACACGATCTCGCTTATACTTTCGGCCTGTGCGGAATTTTTACTTTCTGCATTGGTTTTTTACATGACTGCCAGCTTTGCCGCGCATTAGCGCAGAGCCTGCATTTCGGACCGACGCCCCATGGAATTTGATTTTTCTCTTATTACGTCTTCGCTTCCGCTGCTTTTGCAGGGAGCGCTTGTGACCCTCGAGATCACGGCTTTGGCCGTGGGCCTTGGCTTGGTGTTTGGTTTGCTTGCCGCACTTGCACAATTAAGCCGCTGGGCACCGCTGCGCATTGTTGCCAAGGTCTACGTGGACTTCATCCGCGGCACCCCTCTTCTGGTGCAGATCTTCATCATCTACTTCGCACTGCCCGTGATCATCGGCCAGCGCATTGATCCCTTTGTGGCCGCAGTGGCTGCCTGCTCAATCAATTCCGGTGCGTACGTTGCTGAAATCTTCCGCGCGGGCATTCAGTCAATCGACATCGGTCAGATGCGCGCGGGCCTCTCTCTGGGCATGAATTGGAACCAGACGATGCGCTACATTATCCTACCGCAGGCCTTTAAGCGCATCATCCCGCCGCTTGGCAATGAGTTCATCGCCATGTTGAAGGACTCTTCATTGGTGTCCGTCATCGGCTTTGAAGAACTGACCCGTTCGGGGCAGCTCATCATTTCGGAAACCTACGGCTCGCTTGAAATCTGGTCGGCTGTGGCTATTCTCTACCTCATCATGACGCTTTCGATTACGCGTCTTGTCGGGTATCTTGAGAAGCGCTTTAAGATCAGCGACGCACGATAAGCCGCCCATCGGAGAGCTTTTTACAGAGCCGCGCCTTTTCTTGAGGCTGCGGCTTTTTGTGTCCCATCATCTCAATCCCTCATGATGATTCTTGCATTAAACTGTAACTCTTGAAATTAGGGAATCGACTTCAGCGAGGAGCTTGCGTCGAGAATGGATGCAAGTTCCTCGTTTGTCATCGTTGTATTCAGTTTCTGGAGCAACTTTCCAACCTTATT
>CALXQS010000014.1 GCA_944390715.1 uncultured Duodenibacillus sp.
ACGTAGCTCAAGTGAGTCGGCCTTCTCGTAAGAGAAGCGTCGTCCAGCAGCAGGAACCCGTCGAAGCGACCTCTCCCAGCTCAGTCGGGAGAGGCGCAGTAGGGAATCATCGTCCTTTAGGTCGGTGAGGATGTCAAAACTCCAGCAGTTGCTTGAAAAAAAAATCAGCGAATGCCGGCCTTTTCAAGGACCTTTTTAGCCTTCGAGCCTTGCAGGCACTTCAAGAATGCCTGTACGCCCGCATCCTGCAGCTGTCCGTCGACGACGGCCGCCACCATCTCGATGGGCTCGTAGCCATGTTCAACGGCAAGGACGCCGCCAAGCTTGTCCTTGTTCTTCATGGCTGCCTGATAATTGACAAAACCCGCATCAACCTCACCGCGCACGACGTACGAAGCAACCTGAGGAACGCCAGCCACCTGCATCAGTTTGGGCTTGACTTTGTTCTTGAACGCGGCGCTTTGACTATTGACCCGTTCAAGACCAGCTCGACCGTAGACAGCAGCCTTCGCATCAGGATGCGCAATGCGCGCAATGCCGTCAGAAGCCAAGGACTGCGGACCGTCAACGGCTGCGCCTTTCTTCCAGATCAGCATCAGGGGCGTCTTGCCGAGAGACTGCATGACGGAAAACTTCACCGGAGTTTTGAGCTTCATGAGCGTCGTCTTGTCCGTGATGACTACGTTGGCTCCCCCGCCCGCTGATACCTGCGCAAGCATCTGACCAATGTTGCCGCCGTAGCTTTCCGTAACCTTCTACCCGGTTTCTTTCTGGCAGACCTTGACGACGTTCTTGACAACGGGTACGTATCCTGCGCCGGTCGTTACGGCAGCAGCAGCAAAAACTCCCGAGCAAGCCAGAAGACCGGCACCGGCAATCAGCATTTTGAAGTTCATTTCAAGCCTCTCCCAAATTGGACGACAGCCTGAGTATGACCTCGTTATTCAAAAATTGCAAATCGCTCAAGAAAACGGTTTTTCGGCCGTTTGCGTGAAAGTAGTTTTTGCGCGGCCATTGGCTGAAATTTGCGGCATCTTGGAAAATCCTCAGAAACTCTTGCGGTCGTACGCGGCCGGCAAGGCCAAGCCGAAGCCAGAAATTCAGCCTGCGTCGACTGAGCCAGCGACCGACAATTAAAAAAATCCTCGATCATTTGAAGACTTTTTCATTGCGCAGTGCTTAGATCTCGGCTATTTCAAGCAGCTCTGCAAGCTCGCCTGATGCATGCAGTCCCAGCTTCTTGAAGGCCGATGACATATGAGCTTCAGCAGTTCTTTCACTGATGCCGAGTCTTTCGCCGATCACTGGACTCGAGAGCTTTAATGCGGCAAGCTTGGCTACCTGAACCTCTCTAGGCGAGAGAACCGCTAGCTTTGCCCTCGCCTGCTCCTGCGTCATCAGCAAAAAAGGCAGCAAAAGCGTCACCGAGGCATGCGCGGCTTTTTCGACTGCCGCAACCAGCCGTTCAGTTTTTACGGGCTTCTGGAAAAAGTCAGCCGCTCCTTCGTGCATGGCATGAACGGCCATGTCAACATCGCCGTATCCCGTCAAAAAGATGACGGGAATCTGCGCATGCGTTTCTTTGAGTCGATTCTGCAGTTCCAGACCTGACATTTTCGGCATGTGCACGTCCAAAATCAGACAGCCGGGAACGCTCGCGACATCGTTGACGAGGAAAAGCTCAGCCGAATCGAAGCACTTGACCCGCCAGCCTCTGCTTTCGAGCATGAACTTCATTGCGTCGCAATGCGCCTCGTCATCGTCGACAACGCGAATGAGCGCGTTTTTTTTCACTTGCTGAATTGTCTGCGTCATTTTTCAATTTCTGTCATCGCAGGAAATGTGACCTGAACGATCAGTCCGCCCGAAGCACGAACGCCGAAAACGACTTTGGCGCGATGTCTTTCAGCAATGCCGTAGACAATCTGCAGTCCCAAGCCCAGACCGTCGTCTTTCGTCGTCTCAAAACGTTCGGCAATCGCCCTTAATTCAGCTTGCGTCTTGATCGGGCCGTTGTCGGACACAATGAGCTCTACGCCTTGAGCCGTGTTGTGCAAGGCAACATTGACCCAGCCGTGCGGCTGATCTCTGACCGCCTCTGCGGAATTTTTCGTCAAATTGATCGTCAAAAGCTCGATCTCAAGCGCATCTCCTCTGATCATCAAGTCGGGTTCGATCGACTGGCGTATTTCAACCGGCCAGTTCGAGCAGCTGTGGCGCACAGTCTCAATTGCCTGGCTGACCGTGATGCTGATGTTGAGATGCTCGTTCAAGCCTCCAGGATTTTTTCTATAACTTCTGACCTTCTGCATAATGCCGGCGATGCGGTCAACCTGTGCAGAAATCTGACCAATGACCTGAAGTACTTTTGGAGCGGCGGCGTTGCCCGAGGCGACGAGCGACTTCAATCCGTCAAGATAGCAGGCTATGGCACCAACGGGCTGGCGCAGTTCGTGGGCCAAAATAGAGGAAATCTGATTGATGACGCCTATTTTCTGAATGGCGTTGAGCTTTCGCACGGCCTCGTTTGCCTGCTTTTGCAGCAGCTGCTGCTCTTTGAGCGAGCGCTCAAGCTCGGCAGTCCTTACTCGAACCAGCTGCGCAACGCGCAGGCTGTGCAAGATCAAGCCGACAATGAGCATCACGACGGCAAGCATCACGGGCCAAAAGCGATCAAACACCCTCTCGATCGTCCATTTATTGAGATACTCGTAGGGACCAATGCGCAGATCCATCAGCAGCCTGTCGACCAGGCTGAAGTCGGTCGCCACTCCCCACAAAAGGCCGTTCTCGGTTGCAGGCATGGCAAGCACGGCCGAAGTAATTCGGCGGGAAACATCGGGCGGCGCGGCAAAAGAAGAGCCAAGAGTCCATGTTGGATAGAGATCCGTCGTGCGGGCGCACTCCCCGACCCCCTGTCTGGGCTCAATCACGCGCAGCGCCTTGCCTGCCTGCGGATGCGTCTTGATGTATGCCTCAAGCACGCACTGCTTGGCAAAGGCCGCGTCGACTCTGCCGGCGAGCAGCTCATCAAAGACATTGATGGCCTTGTCTCCGTCGCCAACCTCATGAATGGCAGAAAAAAAGGTTCGATAGTCGTAGCCGCGCCGAGCGATTTCGGCCATCGGAATATGAAAACCGGAAAACGCGTTTTTGCTCGGCACGGCGACTTTGCTGTGCCGCAGCGAATCAATCGTCATCCGCCCGGCGCTGCGGTTGGAGACGACGATCGCCGCCCCCTCGCCGTGATTCGGGTCCGGATAGCGAGGAGACATCGCCGTTGCGAGATCCTTGGCACCGTACGGAACAAGCCGCCGATAAAAGCCGGCGCTCGACAAAAACACGTCGACGCGCCCTTCGACAACAGCTTTTTCAAGATCCTCGCGCGCCATCTTGACGACTTCGACCGTGTAGTCCGAAGCCAGGCATTGTTTGATCGTGCGGATCGTTGCGCCGACAATGGGATTGTTTGGAGCCGGCGTCGTGAACCGCACAACTCCGACGCGTACGACGGAACCTTTGTATCTTTCGAGCGCCTGCGCGCTTGAAGCGGCCGTCAGCAGCAAAGCAAAGAAAAGCAATGCCGCGCACGAAAGGCTCCGAAGCACGCACAATCCCTCAAGTCGACGCATGTCTATTTTTTCTTTCCAGGCATTGAGAACTTGAATTGATGGCAATCACTGCAGACAAGCTTGTCTTGCGCATGAGCGCTGTGGCACTCAGAACAATCAAGTTCTCCCAAATGATTGGCGTGCACATTGTTGGGCTGCATATCCTTGGTGCGTTCGGCAAGCTTCTGATAATCACCGTGACAGGTTTGGCATTTTGCCGTATCCGCAGGCTCAGAGGGAGGATTTTCAGCATGACACCCCGCACAGGCAACTCCTTTTGCCTGATGCGCTTCAGCCAGCGTTGCAGCAGCAGCGCTCGCTGAGGCAAATGCCAGCAGCACGGCGCAGATACACAATTGTTTCTTCATACTCGTCGTCCATGAAAAAGGTGCGGGAAGATGAGAGCACCTTCCCGCACCGGCCCTAAGCGGCCACTGAGGGAGAAACAAAGGGCCGCCGAGAGGAGAGAAAGAGCTTACTTCGCCTTCTTTGCGCGTTCACCAGCCTTCACGCCGGCAACGCGGCCCCAGATGACGGCAGCGCAAAGCTGAGAGCCGCCGATGTAGTCCGAGTACAGAAGACCGCCGATGGCATTGCCGGCTGCGTACAGACCGGGAATAGGCTTGCCTTCGGTGTTGAGCACTTCAGCGTTCTTGGTGATCTTGGGACCGCCGAAGGTTGCCGTCATGCCGCCCATGAACGGGAATGCGTAAAACGGCGGCTTCTCAAGCAGACGCGGCTTCTCAAGCGTGTTGGGAGGCGTGAGCTTGTTGGCGGTGCCTGCCTTGACGGCCTTGTTGTACTCGTCGACAACCTTGACGAGCGTATCGACGGGAATGCCTGCCTGCTGAGCCAATTCCTTGATGCTGTTGGCCTTGAAGTACTTGGCATTTGCCCTTTCGTAGCGCTTGATGCGGTCGTCAATCGTAGAAATGCCCGTCACCTGATCATCAATGATGATGAAGGCTTGATTGCTTGGGATCAGCTTGGGCATGGCCTTGGCGATGTAGACGTACGTTTCGACCTCGTCGATGAAGCGCGTGCCGTCCTTCTTGACCAGAATGCCGTAGTTGACCATGATGGAGGGGTTGGCGCGGGTCGGACCATGAATCGGGCCGCCGTGGAACTGATCCATGTTGACGTACATCGGGCTAAAGGGCATCGTCAGCGAAATGTTTTCGCCCGTGATGATCGTAGAGCCGCGCAGAGGCATCCAGTCAACGCCGCCGCCCATGTAGCGCACTACCATTTCCTTATTGGCGTGAAAACCGCCGGTCGCAATGACGACGCCGCCCTTGGCAACGAACGTCACGGCCTTTTCGCCCTTGACGATGGCCTTGGCACCCGTGCAGCGAAGCACGTCATCGTGCAGGAGCTCAACGACCTTGGTGTTGAAGAAAATATCCACGCCAAGCTTCTTGGCCGTATCGAGCATTTGCTTGGAGAGCTGAGCGCCGGCGGGCTTCAGGGGGCCTTCGACAACGTGGCCGCGCTGAAGCATCGGCCAAACTTCATGCTCAAGCTTGCGGAACTTGATGCCGCAGACATCCGTCAGCCACTGGATGGCTTCACCCGATTTTTCGACATACATGCGGGTCAGTTCCTTGTCGCCGCGGCCAAGCGAAACCTTCATCATGTCTTGATAGAAGGTTTCGAGGTCATCCTTGACGCCGTCGCGCTTTTGGACGTACGTGCCGGCTGCATTGATGATGCCGCCCGAATAAATCGTATTGCCTGCAGGACGCGGCATCTTGTCAAGAATGCAGACCTTGTAGCCGCTGCGCTTGGCTTCGATGGCCGCCGCCATGCCGGCGCAGCCGCAGCCGATGACAACCACGTCGTAGACGCGGCTGTCTTGCTTCTTTCCAGCAGCCTGAGCTGAAACAGCTCCCACTGAAGCCGTAGCCGCCACAGCAGCTGCAAGACCAGACTTAATCATGGAGCGACGAGACAATTCCGTCATGAGCTTCTCCTCATATCCAACTTAAACATCAGGGCTTTAACCGCCCTCTGGTTATGGTTGAAGAATCCCACGCTGTGTACGTACGTACCATGCCTTAAATCAAATCCAAGACGAGTCTTTCTCTGAGGCCTACGAGCTTCTTGGCATCGGCTTGTTCCAACGGCTGCACATGGGCTGCTTGCCCAGCATGAGAAAAAGTCGCTCGGCGTCTTAAGAAATGCTTTTCATGTCCGGCCGCAAAGGCATAGACTAAAGGCGTTGAGTTCTTCCAGCATTTCAGCGCATAGATGCGTTTTTCAACTCATTCGAGGTTCTTATGACTAAGCTTTTGATCGTCGGCGGCCGCGTGGTTGATCCGCTCAACCACGTGGACGCGCAGGCCGACGTGCTCATTGAAGACGGAAAAGTTGTCCGCGTGGCTCCCGGACAAGACGCCCAAGGAGCCGAAGTGCTCGATGCCCGCGGCAAAATCGTCATGCCCGGCGTCATCGACATGCACGCACACATGCGCACCGTGCTTGGTCACCCGCACGCGCAGCGCATGGTGGCGCTCGCCGGCGTGACGACCGTCCTTGACATGGCCGGTCCCTTGGAAAACATCCTCGAATCGATTCCGACAAGCGGCTCCGGCATCAGCATTGCCATCGCTGACGCTGCGCGCGCGGGCATGACGCTTTCAAGCTCGCGCCCTGATCTGGCCGAACAGCGCTCCTTGATCGAAAAGACGCTTGCCTCGGGCGGCATCGGCATCAAGCTTTTAGGCGGACATTTCCCGATGGATCTGGATGTCAGCGCTAGCTTCATCGAAGAAGCCTCCCGCCAGAACGCCTGGGTTGCCTGGCACGTCGGCAACACCATTCACGGCTCAGACATCGAAGGCATGCGCGACGCAGTTGAAGCCGCCAATGGACATTTTCTGCACGTAGCGCACATCAACAGCTACTGCCGCGGCAAGATTCGTCCGGTGCTTGACGAAGCGCTCGAAGCCATTGATCTTTTAAAGAACCACCCGCAGATCTTCTCGGAATCCTATCTTTCGCCGTTGAACGGCACTCGGCTCACGGTCGAAAACGGCGTTGCCGCCACCGAAGTCACCAAGACCTGCCTGCGGCGTCTGGGCTTTGACGAAACAGCAGCGGGGCTTGAAGCCTGCATTCTGGCGAACAAGGTCGGCGTTTTGGCCGACAACGGCGTCATCGGCAGGCTGCTCTACGGCCAGGAAGCGCTTGACTACTGGAAGTTGAAAAAAAGCGTCACGGTGGGCTCCTTTGCCGTCAACCCGGCCGTGAGCCGCTTCATGCTTGCACAGGCAAAGCGCGACGACGGCAGCTTCGTGGTCGACGCCTTCTCCACCGACGGCGGCAGCTATCCGCGCAACGTCATCGTTGAAAACGGCCTGATGCTCGTGCAGTTCGGCGCACTGACGCTTGCCGAGTTCGTCGCCAAGGCTAGTCTTGCAGGCGCTCGTGCCCTTGGGCTTCCCAACAAAGGCCATTTGAGCGTGGGCGCCGACGGCGACGTCACCGTGCTTGACTTCGAGCGCAAGAAGGCGGCCGCAACCGTAGCCAACGGCAAGGTGATCATGAACAACGGCGTGCTCCTTGGCAAAGGCACGACCATTGTGTGCGATGAACGCGGTGCTGCGGCGCTTGCCAAGCGCGGCATTTCGCACGTCGTCAAACAGCCCATCAATCTTGAAAACTTCAAGCAGCGCTACGTCTGCAAGGATTAATCAGCGGCTGCTCCAGGCCGCCCCTTCATTGTCTTGAGCGGGCGGCCTACGCATTCAAGAACCACAAGAATTTTTCCCGAATTGGGCCGCCCTAGGCCTGTTCAATTAAGCCCTTCCCAATATCTTCAGCAGCAATGCAGATGCATCCTTTCTTCATGCAGGCAAAGGAGCTCGGTGACTGAACTGAGCACAATTTAGCCGTACCAATCCTCTGAAACGCCTGCACGCCGAATCACGTCATCATTTTCGGCAAAAGCATAAAAATTCTTTCTTCCATGTTGTTCCTGCTCATAAAGATTTCTTGCATATCACCATGTTGAACTATCGGCCAAGGATTGTTGATGCACTCCTGAAAAGAAAGCCGGCAGCCATAGGCGCCCTACTCATCGAAGGACCGAAACTCTGCGGCAAATCGACCAAGCCAAAAGCGTTCTCTTGATGGAACCAGGACAAACACTGCCAATTGCCGCTCTAAACCCAAAGCTTCTTCTCGAAGGCGACGTGCCGCGACTGATTGACGAACGGCAGCTTGCGCCGCAGCTTTGGGATGTCGTTCGCCTCGAGGTTGACTGTCGAGAAGGCGCCGCGGTTCGGCGACTGCCGCCGAAAACATCAAAACAACAAAGGCAGTTCAATGCCTCGTTTGCTTGCGTGTAAAATTTAGTCAGACTAACAAATACACGAATTCAACATGCCTCTTCTTTTTGCGCGCGATATTGCCCCGACAATTTCCAGACTTTCTCAGTCCTACAGCGCCATCATGCTCACTGGTCCCAGACAGGTCGGCAAAACAACCGTCTTAACGCAGCTCAAAGAGGCTGACCGCGCCTACGTAACTCTCGACGACTGGACCGAACGCAACCTAGCCCGCACCGATCCTCGCATGTTTCTCGAGCTCCATCGCGCACCGGTGATGATTGATGAAGCACAGTACGCGCCGGAGCTTTTTTCCTACATCAAAATGCAAATTGATCAAAATGCCGAGCCTGGGGCGTTCTGGCTCACTGGCAGTCAGGCATTCAGCATGATGAGGCTGGCGCAGGAATCGCTTGCGGGGCGTGCAGCACTTTTGCACATGCCGGCTCTTTCGCAACACGAAATTTATTCGGCGAACTCTTGCCTAAGAACTTTTTCTCTCGAACTCAACGCGCTTCAAGAAGCTCAGAAAATCGGCAAGCCCGCAGATATCATGGACATCTACACGCGCATTTGGCAGGGGAGCATGCCTGCGTTCGTCAGCGGCCGCCATCCCGATCGCGATGTCTTTTATTCAAGTTTTCTGCAGACCTACGTGGCACGTGATTTGACGGAGCTCAGCGGCAACGTTGACCGATATCGTTTTGTCGACTTCATTCGCGCCGCAGCCTGCCGCTGCGGCTGTCTGCTCAACATTGCCGCCATCGCGCAGGATGTCGGCGTTTCTCCAGCAACGGCCAAGCATTGGCTGGGAATTCTTGAGCAATCCGATTTGATCTTTTTCCTGCACCCTTACGCCAACAATCTGCTCAAGCGCACCGTCAAAGCGCCGAAGCTCTACTTCTTTGACACCGGTCTCGTCGCTTATTTGACGCGGCACAACAATCCCGAAACGCTCGCCAACGGTGCGCTCTGCGGTCAAATTCTGGAAAATTACGTCGTCAACCAAATTCGCGCGAGCTTTCACAACGCTGGCAAAGAATGTCCTTTGTGGTACTACCGCGATTTTGACCAGGACGAAATCGACCTGCTTCTTGAGGCAGACGGCGTTTTGCACCCGATCGAAATCAAGCGCATGACGACGCCTAATCTGTCCATGACGAAAACCTTCAAAAAGCTCAAAAACAAAAATCTGCCCATCGGGACAGGAGCCGTCATCTGCAATGCACCGCAATTGAGCGCACTGCAAAGCGATGTTTTTATTGTGCCCGTATGGATGCTCTAAGATCGTGACCGCTGAACTCGCGCCCCTATGTCTTCATCAACTATTGCTTTGAGTGCTGCTGCTTTGTCAGCAAAACGATGCGCTAAGCAACACGAAGCTCATCAAACACAGGCCCGCGGCGACGTGAGCCAAGGATGAAGCTTGAGGCTCAAATGAAGTCCGAACAGAGGCCATCTGGAAAAAAGACCAGCTTTTTTTTCTTCAGCTCTCAGAAAACGCAATGCCGGCTCTCCGCAAAGAAAGCCGGCACGGCAAAAACAACAAATCACTGACTCAGAAAACTCGGGCCGGGCACTAGCGCTTTTGCATGGCCTTCAGGAACCAGATGTTCTTAGCGTACTTCTCAAGGTAGCCTTCAAACTGCGCAACACGCAGGTAGTCGCCCTGCTCTTCGGCTCCGTTGCGGATGACTTCGGCAAGATCGCGCATCTTGAGCATGTCGGCAAGGATGATGTCGACGACTTCCTCAACCGGATAGTCGCGCGAATCAATCTCTTCGATCGTCGCAATCTCCAGATACTCCGTCAGGCGAACCAGCGGGAAGTTGCCGCGCATTTTGGCGCCCTCGGCAACAGCGTCGTACTGCTCATTGACCTCGTCGTAGAGCGACTCAGTAAACTCGTGGACCTGAACGAAGGCTCCGCCCACGACGTTCCAGTGCAGATTGTGAAGCTTGGCGTTCCAAACAGCGAGGTTGGCGAGATAGCGCTTGACCGGGCAGACGCCGGGCTTCAATTGGCATGCAGCGCCAGAGGCATTCTTTTCACAGCAGGACATAATTTTCTCCATTTAAAACAATGCTTTCAAATCGATTTTGATCGCCTTGACAGCAGTTTACAGAAAGACCAACAAATAGCCCAATACTATTTTCAACAAATACTGATAGTGATTTGCTATAGACAATGACTCTCGCCGCCTCTTGCCGCATCACGTCCTTTCAGCACGTCCAGCCCAAGGCGCGAGAGCATTTCAGTGGTTCGCAAAGGGATCTCTTGCGATCGCAGCTTGATCATTGCCGCAAAAATTGTTCTGCTTGCAAATGTCCTAAAAAACGCCCGGCTCTTTGCTCCCGATATGAACTGTCCCTAGAAAGCGAAACATTTTCTGGGAACAGTTCATTCGTGATCTAGTGAGCCGAGAGTTTGGAAATTCATAAAAGAACCGGAGACAAGCTCTTGGCAACGCCTCCGGCAAAACTCTGAGAATCAGGAGAGAAAGATTATTGTTGTGGAGTCTCAGGATTTCTGTTCGGCCATCATGGTAAGCAGTGAAACGCCCATCTTGATGTGCTCGTCAATGCTCTTGAGATCGAGGTATTCCTTGTCGCTGTGCAGATTGAAGCCCGAAGGTCCAAGTCCGTCGAGCGTCGGAATGCCGACGGCAGAAATGCGGTTGCCGTCCGAAAGGCCCCCTGCACGGATCCACTGAATCTCTTTGCCCACGCGGCGCGCGGCTTCTTCGAGCATCTTCGCAAAAGCTTCGGTCTCTTCATTGAAGGTCATGGCGCGGGCCGTGTTGATCAAGCGCGGCTCGATGCTCACGCCCTGCTCCCACTGCCTGCCCGCATACTCAAGAATCGCATCCCTGATGCGGTCATGGTCTTCGTTCGTCCAGGCAAAGAAGCGGAACTGGCAGCGCGCATAGTCGGCAATCGTTGTGGGCGTCTTGCCGCCCTCAACGGGAGAGCAGTTGATGACGATGCCGTTGGGCCTGTCTTCAAGCGCCTTGACTGCCGTGATGAACTTCACCATCGCCATCACGGCGTCGCACCCGAGCTCAGGACTTACGCCGGCGTGCGCGGCCTTGCCCCTGAACGTGAATTCATAGGAGCTCGCCGCCTTGCGAGCGCAGACGAGTTCGCCGTTTTTGCGGGCTGGCTCAAAAATCAACGCGCACTTGGAGCGCTTTGCGTAGGACTGCAGCCACTCGGTCGTGTAGATGGTGAGAATCTCCTCGTCGCTGTTGCAGGTGATGCAAATCGAGAGTTTGTCGAGCACTTCCTTGGGCGTGTTCTTGAGCACGTGCAGCATCATGATGCAGCCGCCCTTGCAGTCGAGCGCTCCGGGACCGTAGGCCTTTTCCTCGTCATAAGAAAACGGTCTGGCGGCGGCGGTGCCGTGGGCAAACACCGTGTCCATGTGAGCATCCATCATGACGTCGAAGTGCTCTGCATCGGGCTTGTTGGTGACAAAAAGACAGTCTCCTGCGTTGTCGTGCACGTGCTCGATGCGCGCCGTGCAGCCGATGGCTTCGAACTTTTCCTTGAGCGTTTCGGCAACCTTTCTCAGTCCGGGCAGATCGCAGCTTTGCGAATCAATGTTGACGACATCGCGAAGGTCGTCCAGATATTGCTGTCTCATAACCGTCTCCTCTTAAAAATCCAGCGTAAAGCGCACCTGCGCAACCTCGCAGGTGTTGCCGGGATAGAAGTCGACGATTCCCTCGTCGAGATCCATCAGGACGGTGTAGACGGTCATCGTGCGGTTGTACTCGGGAATGGCCGGATCTGCGTGCTTGCAGACGGAATTCGGATAGTTCGTGTGATCCTTCAGGATGGCCTCTATCTTCTGAAGGTCCAGCTTGCCAGCAAGCATCGTGCGCCGTCTGATGACGTTGAGCCGGACAAGCGTGTGCGCATGGGTCGAAATGAACTTGAGGTCTTCGGCTCGAATCAGCGGCGAAAGATAATGATTGGTGTGGCACAGCGGACGGTCTTCGCACATCAGAACGTCGAACTTCTCGGGCGTAAACTCGATGCTGCCCGCAAGACCGTCGCTTGAGGCGACGTTGAAGCACCCGCAGCCAGCTCGCTGAGCCTTCGTGACGACTTCAACGGCTTCCGAGAAGCTCTTTTGGTTGAGAATGCCGCGATAGAGGATGTGCAGCGGAACGCCGACGCGCCCCTTGCCCGTGCTCGTTGCATTGAGCGTCACCCCCAGGCCCTTGGAGTTGATGCCCTTGCCGCCGATGATGCCGGCTTCGGTGAAGATCACCATGGACGGCAGCGGATCCTGCTTGATTTTGAGCGCGACGATCGTGTCAAGCGAGTTCTCCGTCCAGTCCCAGGTCTGAGCAAGCAGCGTGTGGCCGTTTGCCGTCATCTCAGGCACGGCGGCAATCACGCTGCAGCCGTCGGGAACGGCAAAAAGAATTTCGCTGCGGCAGTTGAGCACCAAGATGTCGTCGAAGTCAAAGCCGCTTCCAGCGGCAATGCCCTCAATTTCAAGAAGGGCGTCCGGATAGACTTCCTTGATGTAGGGAATGAACCGATGCGCAATCTCCCGGGCGGTCTGCCACGAGACGCCCGAGCGGTTGCTGAACAGACACTGGTAGTTTTCAATGGAGCGCTTGATCTTGTCGCAAGCGGCTTGTCCGTACTGAATGCCGCGCTCTCTGGGCGAGCCGGAGAGCGTGATGCTGATGTAAGGGACTTTCATGGTGCCCTCTCCTTGCCTTCGTCAGCGCCACTGTCAATAGGTTGACTTAAGCTGGTGACAATGTACGTCTAAAAGTCCGCGTTGTCAAATTTGGTTATTTTCAATCAATAACAACTTTTTCCAACTATCGGCGACAAGTCGAACTTCAGATAATCGGCCGTCGTTTTTCCCTGCGTCTGCAGAATCAGATTGCTCATGGCGCGGCGGATGTGCATTTCCATGGCGGTGCGGGCGAGCTCAGCGTCTCGAATCAAAATGGCGCGAACGATGTCTCGGTGCCAGAAATCCTTCAAAAAGCAGAGATCTTCAGACTTGTTGCCGAAGTGCCAGGCGACCTGCGAGATGCTGTCGAGAATCTGGTCGGCAAGCATCTTCATGGCTTGGTAGTAAAAGCGGTTGTGCGCGATGCTGGCAACCGTCAAGTGAAAGTTGAGGTCATTGTGCACGTTTTCCTTTACGGACTCCCCCTTGTGCGCGCACACCTGATCGAGCACCTGCCGCAAAACCGCATGATCCTTCTCGTTGCTGTTGACCGCTGCCTGATAGGCAATCTCAGGCTCGAGAATCGCCCGATACTTCATGCACTGTATGGCCTCGCGCAGGTCGCTCACGGGAGCAAAGCGCGTGAGCGTCGGATCCCTGGTCTGCTTGACGAAGGTTCCCGAGCCGCGGATTGATTCAACGTAGTTTTCCTGCCGCAGCTGCTCGAGAGCCGAGCGGATGACCGGGCGCGAGGCGTGAAACTCCTCGCTCAATTGGTTTTCCGTGGGCAGCTTTTCTCCCTCCTTGTAGTCGCCCTGCTGGATGCGTATGAGAAGTTCCTTGTAAATGTAGGGACTGCGCGAATTTCTGGGCATGGTGAACACTCCTTGATTGTCGAGACCAGACAACTTCTTTTGAAGCAATACATCTTTGCCAAGCTGTTTGGACCATAAAAAACCTGACGATTTCCAAAGCTCCCGCCCCCCAATCCCAGACAAAGACTAGGATAAGAAACGCTTGCATTTAGGCGGGTCTCTTCACATTTGTAATAATAAGTTATTTTTAAAAGTTAGTGAAATTGACATATTGAAAAATGGGTGACAGACTCGAGCCAAGCCTTTGGGATTTGCCGGGTTTGATTTTTATTTTGTCGATGCCGCTGTCAACGGCAATTTCCCTCAAAGACTGCGCTGCTCGGCGCTGATGTTCTGCAGCGTCGGCAAGCCGAGGAGCTCAAAAAAAAATTTGAAAGAAAAAAAACCTTGTGCGGCAGCTTTGCGCACATCGTCTGAAATGCAGGTCGACTGAATCAGCATGCATTCGCGCTTTGCCTTTCACGAAGCTTTGCCAAAGCCCGCAGCCTCGGTTTCATCTTTTGGTCATTGAATTCTTTTTTCGCGCAAAAAAACCGCCTGCGCAACAAAAGGAGACAGCAAATGCAAAACAAGCATGCCACCCACATCTACAAAAACGGCGTCATCTTGACAATGGACTCTCGCTGCTCAATCGTTCCCTGCATGGCAGTGGCTGACGACCGCATCCTCGCCGTGGGAAGCGAAGAAGAGGTTTCCCGCTACGCCGCGCCCGAAACCAAGATCACCGACCTCAAGGGACGCTTCATGATGCCCGGCCTCTACGACGGCCACAGCCACTTCATGCGCGCCGGCATGTACAGCCGCTACTGGGTCGACATCAACTCCTTCCCGATCGGCGACGTACGCAGCTTTGACGACATCAAGCGCAAGGTTGCTCAGGCCTGCGAAAAGGCTAAGCCCGGCGAATGGATTCTGTGCGCAGGCTACGACGATACGAACGTCACCGAGCATCGTCACTTCACCATCGCCGAGCTCGATGCCATGGCCCCGAACAATCCTCTTTTCCTGCGTCACATCTCCGGCCACTTGGCCGTCGCCAACAGCCTGGCATTCAAGGCTGCAGGCATTACGCCCGAGACGCCCAATCCGGAAGGCGGCGTCTTCCGCAAGGACGCACAGGGCAACCTCACGGGTCTCATCGAAGAACCCACCGCCATGGAAATGGTTCTGGCCGCGTCGCCCCAGATGACCGACGAAATGTGGCAGAACTCGATTGAAACCGCCACGAAGGACTACCTCGCCAAGGGCGTGACCACGTGCCACGACGGCGGCGTGACCACCGCCATGTGGCGCAACTACATGGCTGCCTACAAGCGCGGCATGATCAAAAACCGCATTCAGCTGCTGCCCAAGCACGCGCACTTTGATTTTTCGCTTGCCACCACGACCAAATGCGGCACTCCCCTGACGCCTGACTGCAAGCTCACCATGGGCGCGGTCAAGATCTTCCAAGACGGCAGTCTGCAGGGCTACACGGGCTATCTGACCAATCCGTACATCACCTCGCCCGCGGGCTCCAACGACGATCTGTGGCGCGGCTACCCGATCCGCAGCCGCCAGGCTCTCGTCGATCTGGTGGTCAACTACCACAAGCAGGGCTGGCAGGTTGCCATCCACTGCAACGGCGACGCCTGCATCGACGACGTGCTCGAAGCCTACGAACAAGCGCAGAAGGCCTATCCGCGCGCCGACGCCCGCGACATCGCCATTCACTGCCAGACCGTGCGCGAAGATCAATTGGACCGCATCGCCCGCATCGGCGCCATGCCCTCCTTCTTCGTGACGCACACCTACTTCTGGGGCGATCGGCACCGCGACATCTTCCTGGGCGAATATCGCGCCTCGCGAATTTCGCCCTTGCGCAGCGCGCTCAAGCGCCGCATCCCCTTCACGCTGCACAACGACACGATGGTCACCCCGATCGACCCGTTGATGTCGGTCTGGTCAGCCGTCAACCGCCTGACCAGCAGCGGAAAGGTGCTCGGCGCCGCGCAGCGCATCGGCGTGCTCGATGCTCTGAAGTCTGTGACGATCTGGGGCGCCTATCAGTATCACGAAGAGCACTACAAGGGGTCGCTTGAGCCCGGCAAGCTTGCCGACATGGTGATTCTCGACACGAATCCCCTGACGGCCGACCCGATCGTGATCAAGGACATCAAGGTTCTCGCAACCATTGTCGGCGACGAATGCGTCTACGGCGAAGTTTAAGGACGTGCTGCTAGAGAACGCTTGAAGCTTTCCGTCCGTCGGAACCGCTGACGGACGGGAACCACAAATCAAAGGAGATGCTGTTATGACATCAACGAATGCTGTTGATTCTCCCCTTCAAAAGGAAAAAGTAGGAATCGGCGCCTACATCTCGCTCATCTGCGCCTGCATTTTCTTCTCCGGCACGCTGACTTCGCCCGAGTGGTACGGCGTATTTGACTTTTCCGTCCTCAAAGGCGCTTTCGGCAAAGTCATGCTGGGCGCAGGCCTTGACGGCGAACAGCTCAAGACGGTCATGGGCGTTTTCCGCGGCAAAGGCGGATCCGGCGCAATGGACGGATTCATGTTTGCTCTGACGCTGTTTCCGGCCGTGATGTTTGCCATCAGCATGGTGACGGTCTTTGAGCACTACGGCGCTCTCAAGGCCGCCGGCCGGCTGCTCACCCCCATCATGCGCCCCATTCTTGGTCTTCCCGGCACGGCCGTGCTCGCCATGATCACCTCCATGCAGGCCATGGACGCGGCGGCTGCCATGACCCGGCAGCTCGAGGAAAGCGGCAACATGAACCACAAAGAAATTTTGAGGCTTTGCGCCTACCACATGGTTTCTCCTGGCTGCATCACCAACTTCTTCAGTTCCGGTGCAGTGCTCTTTACGCTCGCAGCTGCAGACGGCTCGCACATCCCCCTCACCATGGGAACAGCGTTCCTGGTTCTGCTCGCCTTCCGGTTCGTGAGCTGCTTCATCATGCGCGGCTTGACGATGACCATCTTTAAGAATGTATAGAAATTACCGGAGAAAACATCATGACAACAAACGTTCAAACTCAGGCCGCTCAGACGGCGCAGACGCGCAAGAAGATGATCACGGAAGTTTTCTGCGAAGGCATCGGAAAAGGATGGAACATCAGCGTCAAATTCATGACGCCCAACATCATCATGGCCTTTGTGCTGATCAAGTTCCTGAACCACTCCGGCCTGATGAAGATTCTGGGCGACGTCTTTGCTCCCGTCATGTCGCTTTTCGGTCTGCCGGGCGAGGCTGCCGCGGCCATCATCGGCGCATGGCTGTCCATCGGCGGCGGCGTGGGCATTGCCGCAGCCTTGTTTGAGGGCGGCCTGCTCAACCTCACTGAACTTGCCATCGTCACGCCCTGCCTCTTCATCATGGGTTCGCAAGTGCAGTTCCTTGGCCGCATGCTCGGCGTCGTCGGCATCACCAACTATCCCAAGGAGCTCGCCTGCTTGATGACGCTGCCGACGGTTTTGGGTCTGTGCTCGCTGTTCGTAATGAATCTCGCGCTGGGATAACCCGAAAGAGCCTGACGGCAAACTCGTCCTGACAAAGGCCCGCAAGAGAAGTTCTCTTGGCGGGCCTTTTTTAGGTGCGTCTGAATTTTCTTTTCTTAAAGATAAGCGCCTGCAGCTTTGCTCATGCGCAGTCTTGACGCCGACGCACGGCTCTGGGAAGTCGAAGAATTCGGGACAATCGGCAAGGCTATATAGAGCGCAGCCAGCCGTCATTGGGCAGACAACTCGCTTTCGAGCGCTTCAAAAAAGCCTTCGGGCACGCGGTAATGGTATTTCTTTTTCAAGTTTTGGGAAATTCTTCCCGCGCTGATGCCCGCGGCGACAAGCAGATCCAAATCCTTTTGAACAACATCGAAGCGATCGTTCATTGCGCGGTAGATGCGGTCGTACTGCTTAAGAAAGTTGATTTCCTGCGGCAAAAACGTATCGACTGCCTCGCGAATCATTGCAAAAAGAAATTTGCTTTGCTCGGTCGCATCCCAATACCGGTAAACAGCGCCTGAGCCCTTGAATTGGAAGTCAAAATTGCCTTGATCAATCTGAACAACGTCCCACAAGTCGCGAACCGCACCAGAAAAGGCTTCCAAGGCCTGCAGGTACGACTGTTCATGCTTGAGCATGGCTGCCGACACAGGCACGACGTGCTTTTCAGGCAGCACCTTGGCTTTGTTGAGCTGATGGTGCACCAAGAATCGGCTCAGCCGTCCGTTGCCGTCCAAAAAAGGATGCAGGTAGACAAAGCCGAACGATGTCACGGCCGCAGCGACAAGAGGATTGATTTTTGAGCCGTCGGCATTGGCCAGAACAAGCCAGCCTTCCATCAAATCGTCGAGCATGTCCGCAGGCGGAGGAATATACGCAACTCTGCGCACGCCGAAAGCCCCCGAATTGGCAAGCCAATTCTGCTCGGTGCGATACGTCACTGCTTGGGCAAACGGAGAAGAAACAATCCGATTCTGAATGTCGCACAGCTTGTCTTCGTCAAGCTTTTCAAACAACTCCAAGTTTTTGAGCAGATTCATGAAGCGCTGGGCTTTGCTGCCTGAGGCAGGCTCCCTTTCTATTTCAAACGAGCTTCTGGTCTCGCTCAAATAAGCCCATTCAACGGCTCGCTGCAGCAGCGTCGAAGGAACTGAGGCCATCTGTTCATGCAGCTGCTTGAATGTCGCTCGAATATCCTCTTCAGACAAGCCGGGAGCTCTGCGCACCACGGGACAATACGAAATTGGCCCAAGTCCGTTGTAGAGCACCCGCCAACGCGGAATCTGAACTTCGGGACCAGTGAAATACAGCTTGGGGTCAAAAAGCGGACAATAGGCGCCGGCGGCTTGCTCATAACGAAGCCTGCGGCCTGTGAATTCTTCCCACAGCCACGCAAGCTTTCTGGCAATGGCGCTGCCTGGCGCGGCGTCGACGGCCTTTTGCAGAACCTCAGCCTCGATTTTGGGCAGCACCTGCGAGAGCACCTCCAGATTGGTGCCTTCGTGCTTCACCGCAAACGAAAGGTGGCCGAAAACATCGTCCTCTTGCGGCGCCATGCGCGATGGGACGAGTATTTGGTTCTCCGTACGAATGAGCTTGCTCACGCTGGAGCTTGCCTGCGCTGTGCAAAAGAGCGTCAGAACCGTCAAGCCGAACTTCTCGGCAAGATGAGAGTACCCGCACTGCATTATTCCGTCCTCAGAAGACGAGCTCGCAAAATTTGCGATATTGAGGATTCTTTCCGCAAAATTTTATCAATCATCGCAAATTTTGCACAAACAATGATTTTCCTCGCAAAATTTTACGCCGAGACGTCCATTTTGGACAATGTGCAGCAGCAGTCATGCCGCTCTCTGAAACGAAAGCGAATTTTTATAGGGACGGCTCTAAGGAGACCGGCATTGCCCGCAACACCCTACGAATAGCTTGCTCACGCTTGAGCTTGCCTGCGCTGTACAAATAAGCGTCAGAACGCTCAAGCCAAACCAGTCGGCAAAACATAAAACAGCCGCACGTGATCGTTTTCGTCCTCAAAAAACGACCACGCAAAATTTTGCGGCGGAGCTTGCAAAGATCAACAATCCCGTGCAGCGAAAGCCGAACCTAATCGCCAAAGGCTGTGCGTGAAGCCTTTTGAGCCCAGGCGCTTAGATCTTTTTCTATTCCGCTGCAGTAGGCCTGCAGCGCCTGCACGGCATCCTTTCCTGCCGGCAGATGCAGCGGGGGATGTTCAGCTTCAGCGGCTTCCAACAGCAGATCAGCCAATTTATCGGGATCTCCGGGCTGGTCGTATTGCCGAGCCTGCTGCACGAATTGATTCTGCCAACGGCACTGATCGTAGTCAGGAATATGGATGTCGGGCTCCGTTTTCCAAGATTCGGGTGCATAAAAACCTGTTCTGAACATTCCCGGCGCCACATTGACGACCGAAATGCCGAAGGGAGCGACCTCAAAAGCCAATGCAGTAGAAAAGCCTGTCACGGCAAACTTCGATGCGTGATATGCAACCGGACCAGCGGCATACCCACCAGCAGATGCAATGTTGAAAATGCGGCCGGACCTTTGCGCCCGCATGACCGGCAAAACAGCTCGCGTCACGCGCATCAGGCCGAAAAAATTCGTTTCAAAAACTTCCCGAATCGTCTCTTTGCTGCTTTCCTCAAAGGAGGTGATGGCACCGAATCCCGCATTGTTCACCAGCACATCAATGCGGCCGAACTGCTCAACAGCAGCCGCTGCAGCCTTGTCGTAGACGGCTTGATCCGGATCCGAGACGTCAAGCGTCAGATGCAGGAGTTTTGAACAATATTGAGAAGGCACGTCAAGCCGACGCTGCCTGCGCGTTGCGGCGACAACTTTGTCGCCGTTCCTGAGCGCAGCGCGCACGATTGCCAGACCAATGCCTTTGGAAGTTCCTGTGACAAACCAAACACGCGACACCGTTCCTCTCCAAGCAAAAATCCACTCCATTGGAATCTATCAAAGGCGCGGCCAGCTGAAGAAAAAAGTACAAAACTGACCTGAGAAGTCATGCTTGAGCGAACTTCTTGAAGACAAAATTCGGCAGAAGATCTTATTGAGGCTGATGTTTTTGCCTGCTTGATGAGCAAGCAGCAAAAGGACTGAGCTTGGAGACTTTCAGCGGACAAAAGGATGCCGGCTACGTGCTCCTTCGAGAGCAGCTCTTTCCTCTTTGGTGATGGCGTTGACAGCCTTGGCAGACAAGGGGGCGATTGGCTTCATGGTATACAAATTTTTAGGAGCATGGTATACAAATGCCAAACATGGTATACAGCATTTTTCCATGATGGTATACAAAGCCCGAGTTGTATACCATGTGGATGTGCGCTTTATGGATATTCACCGCGCTTCATCACACCTGCAGATTGAAAAAGCCCTGTAAAATCAGGGCTTTTCGCACTTCATCGCGCTTAACAGAATTGCACTCTGGTGCCCGGAACGGGAATCGAACCCGTACGCCTTGCGGCTGCGGATTTTAAGTCCGCTACGTCTACCAATTTCGTCACCCGGGCGCGCGTAAAATGGGAATTGTACATAAAGAAAGCTCGATTTTCATGGGCAAGGAGGCTTCGGAGCGGCTCCGGCGTGTTATCCTGCCTCATCCTTTTTCATGAGAAAGCCTCGCATATGTTCAAGCGCTCTCTGACGACAATTCTGATCTGTGCGGCCTCGAGCCTGGCTTCGGCGCAGCCGCCTTTGGGAACGGCGCAGGCGTCCGCTGCCGACAGCGTGCAAGGCGCCGCCTCGCGCAGCTCAGAGACCTTTGCGGCCCTGGACTTCGCCTCGGCCCGTGCGCTGGCTCATGCACGCGCAGACAAAATCAAAGCCGAGGACGCCGAAACCGCCAAGCGCCAGCATGAAGCCAAAAGCGCAAGAAGCCTGCACGGCCCCAAGGTAACCTTCGACGCCAAGCAGGTCTGGGGCAGCAAATCAGTCGACATCGGCCCCATCAATCTGGGCTCCATGATGCCTCCCAGCCTGGGACAAATTCCCGGCATCGGCGCCATGCTGGGCGGGCTGAGCGACACCAGCCTTTCTTATCGCGACGATCTCGACGGCCCGAGAGCAGCGCTGAGCCTTGAAATGCCGATCTATACGGGCGGCGCCATCACCGCCAAAGTTCGTGCGGCCGACGAGGCGGTTTCGGAAAGCCGCGCGCAGACCCAAGTCGTGCGCGATCAGATCGACACCGAGCTTGCTCAGAAGTACTTTGCCGTGCAGCTTGCGCGCGCTGTCGTCGATCTGCGCAAAGACATGCTCGCGCAGCAGGAGCTTGAGCTCAACAAAGCCAGAAGGTATGAAAAGGCAGGCACCATCAGCAAGCTTGAGCGCATGACGGTTGAAGTCAACCGCGACGCAACCAAGCGCGATCTTTTGTCCTCACAAACCGACTGCGCCGTGGCCGAGCGCGAGCTTGCCGGGATTTTGCGTGAAGAGCACGTGGGCGCACTTTCCAATCCCCTCTTCGTGCTTACCTCCGATCTCGGCTCGCTGCAGGACTGGATCGACAAGGCCATGGCCTTCAGCCCCCTGCTGCAGACGATTGACGCCAAGCGCCGCCAGGCCGATCAAGGCGTCGCCGCAGCCAAGGCCGCCTGGCACCCGCAGGTTTATGCCTTCGCCACGGGCAACCTCATCAAGCACTATCTGGCAATCACTGAACCCGACTGGATTGCAGGCATCGGCGTGCGCTTTACGCTGTGGGACAACAAGGACCGCAACGAAAACATTGCGGCAGCCCGCAGCCTTGCGACCAAAGCGCAGGCCGCCAGATCCGAGGCCGTCAGCCGCCTTGAGACAGCCGTACAGACGGCCTACCTCAGAAGCGAACAGGCTCGAGAGCAGCACCGGCTGACGGACTCGACGCTTGCGCTTGCGCAGGAAAATCTGCGCCTGCGCGAAAAAAGCTTCGCCGAGGGCCTCTCGACGGCCGATGAGGTCAACGACGCCCGCACCAAGCTTTTAGGCGCTCAGATCGCCCGGCGCGTGGCCGCCTACCGGTTCGTGGCCGCCTGGGCGGCCTTAAACGGCATTGCCGGCACGATGCATGAATTTGAGTCTTCGGCCAACCGAAGCGACAACATTTTTGAGCGGTAACGTCATGTCTGATACTGCAAAATTTCCTGTCAAGACCACTGCCCTCGTCGTCGGCCTCATCGCCGCCGCAGCCATCGGCGTTGGGCTCTGGAAGGCAGCCAATCCGCCGACGCCGCCCCTGCAGGGGCAGGCCGATGCGCGCGTCATCGAGCTCGCCCCGAAAATTCCCGGCCGCATCGGCAAGGTGCTCGTCAAGGAAGGCGATCGCGTTGATGCCGGAGAAGTGCTCGTTGAAATTGAAATTCCTGAACTCTCTGCCAAGCTCGGCCAGGTTCAAGCGCAGCAGGCTGCGGCCGATGCCAAGGCGCGCCTTGTGGAAGAAGGCGTGCGCAGCGAGCAGATCGAGGCAGCCAAGGCGCAGTACGGCCGTGCCCTGAGCGCACAGACGCTTGCGCAGAAGACCTATGCGCGCGTCGATTCGCTCTTTAAGGAAGGCCTTGTTTCGGCCCAAAAGCACGACGAGGCAAGAGCCGCCTTGCAAAACGCCTCAAACTTGGCGCAGGCCGCCAAGAGCCAGTACGAAATGGCCGTCACCGGCGCGCGAATCGATGAAAAGAAAGCCGCGCAGGCGCTGGCGCTGCAGGCCGCCCAAGGCGTTGCTGAAGTCAAGTCGCTTGCCGACGAGGCTCTTTTGAAGGCGCCCAGAGCAGGCGAAGTCTCGCGCGTGGTGCTGCACGCCGGCGAAGTGACCCCGGCAGGATTTCCCTTGATCACGCTCATTGACCACGCCGACAAGTGGGTCGTCTTCAACATTCGCGAAGATGAGCTTGCCTCGATCAAGGTGGGCTCGACGCTTAAAGCCGAAATTCCGGCGCTGGGCATCAAAGAGGCCGAACTGTCCGTCTACTGGATCAGCCCGCGCGCCGACTATGCAACCTGGCGCTCGACGCGGCAGTCAACGGGCTACGACGTGCGCACCTTTGAAGTGCGCGCGCGCCCGGCAAAGCCCCTGGAAGACCTTCGTCCCGGCATGAGCGTGCTCGTGCCGAGATAGTTTTATGGCGGGCTCTTTTTAGGAGATGAAAAACAATCTGCCTGCAATGTTCTTCAATATCGAGCAAATCAAGACTTTATTGATAGATATTTTCTAAAAACCCTTTGCTGCCTCGCGGCGCATCATCCTGCGAAAAAACTCCCCGGCAGGACGCGCCCCGAGGCTCTTGAAGCAGTCTGAACCCAAAACCGCCCAGCAGCCGCGCCATGTCGTTTTTTGATGAATTCATCAATTCAGCCACGCACGAAGTCAGGTACGCATTGAGCCGCCCGGGACTTTTTCTCTCGGGCGCGGCGGCGCCTCTTTTCTGGTGGCTGATGCTTGCCGCGATTTTTGCCGCGGGGCTCATGCGCTCGCTTCCCGTGGCGCTTGTCGACAACGACAACTCGCCGCAAAGCCGCGAGCTCATTCAGACGCTTGAGGCCGTGCCCTCGATTGACTTTGAAAATTTCCCCTCCCCTGAGGCCGCCCGCGAAGCGCTCGCTGCGGCCGACGTCTACGCCATGCTCGTCGTGCCTCAGGAGTGGTCGGCAAAAAGCGCAGGTTCGCGCAGCGACGCGGCCCTTGAGCTTTACTTCAACAAGAGCTACTACGCCATTGCGGTGACGATTGAAAGCGATCTGAAAACTGCGCTCATGCAGATTTCCTCGCAAAAGCTTCTTGAAGAGGCCGCGGCGACCGGCGGCGGCTTTCACGGCAGCGCCCATCGAATCATGACGGTCGGCGTCGACATTTTCAGCGCAGGCAACCCGGCCATCAACTTTGAAGGGTATTTGACGGCTACGCTCGTGCCCGGCGTCACGGCGCTCGCAGCCATTCTCACGGGCGTGGGCGTGGTGAGCCGCGACATGAGGCGGCGCACCTGCAGAAAGCTTTTGACGAATTCCCGCTCGGTGCGCGCCGTGATGCTCGGGCGCATCTTTCCCTGGTGGTGCCTTTACGCGGCGTATGCCCTCGGGTACGTCAGCTGGTTTGCCGGCTGGTGCGGCTGGGCTCCTGCAGGAAGTCTTTTTGTCTGGTGCGCGGGCGCCGTGCTCTTGATGAGCGCCATGTTTGCCTCGGCGCTGATGTTTGCGATTCTTTCTCCGAGCTGGATTCTTGCCATGTCGGCTGCGATCTGCTGGATTGCGCCCACTTTTCCCTTCACGGGCTTTTCGTACCCGATCGACTCGATGGACGCCTCGGCGCAGGCCTTCAGCAGCATTTTCCCGCTGACCTGGTTTTTGCGGCTGCAGTCTTCGCAGTGGGTGCTCGCTAGCGGCCTTGAGCACACGCTTTATCTGCTGGCCATGCTCTCGGCCTTTACCGTGATCCCGCTGTCCGTCGGCCTCACGCTGCTGCCCTGGCGGACTGCGCTTCTGGCCAAGGACGAAATGCGCCCGCTCAAGCTCGACGCCCAAGAGCCGCGCTCAGCCTTTGAAACCGGTCTGCGCGTGCTCGTCAAGGGAGCGTTTTCGCGCGACACCTTTGCCATTTTCCTTCTGGCCACTGCCTTTTATCTTGTCTTTTACGCCTGGCCCTACGCCAATCAGTCGATTACCTCAATTGAAACGGCCGTCGTTGACCTGGACCGCTCGGCAACTTCGCGCGCTCTGCTGCAAAAGATGCACTCGGCAACGACCTTGAACATCGTCGCAGCCGACGCTGATCCGGCTCAAGCCAAGGACCTTTATCAAAGAGAAGCGGTAAGCGCCGTAATCACCATCCCTGAAGACTACGAAAAAAATCTTCTGGCAGGCAAGCACACCGCATTGCGGCTCACCACCAACGGAGCCTTCCCGGTCAAAAGCCGCGCCGTGTCGGCCGCCGTGATGTCGATTGCCGCCGAGCAGACGAAGCTTGCCGCCGCAGCCAACATGCTGCGCGCAGGAGCTCCTGTCGAGACACTCGCAAAACTCAAGGCGGCTCCCGTCTCGCTCGTTGACCAAAATCTCTTCAATGTGCTCTCGGGCTACGCCGGCTACATCGTGCCCGTGGTGACGCCCGTGATCATTCAGGCCGTGCTTTTGATGGGCATCACGATGGCCGTCGGCGGCTGGCTCGCTGAAAGTCCGGCTTCGGGCTTGATGCGCGCCGTCTTCAGAAAGCGGAGCCGCTTCTGGGCGCTTTACGCAGCGTTTTGGATCTTCGGCATGCTCTGGATCGGATACGCCATGGGCATAGACTTCGTGTTCTTTGACTTCAGCTCCATGCAAAACCCCTCGGCAACGCTTGCTTTGATGGCGCTTTTCATCGCCGCCGTCGTCTCCTTCGGGCTCGCCTGCGTCTTCGCGCTCAATTCAAACGCCTACTGCGCGCAGCTCTTGGTGGTCATCTCGGCGCCTTCGGTCTTTTTGTCCGGCGCCGTATTCCCGGCCTTTGACTTTGCCTGGCCCGCTCAACTCGTGCGTGTCTTCATTCCAAGCACGCCCGGCATCAACGCGCTGGTGGCGGCCGCGCAAAACGGAGCAAGTCTTTCGTCGATCTGGCCAGAGGCGCTGCATTTGGGTATCCTTGCTGCCGGATATGGTCTTGCGGCCTACTGGCTTTACCTGCGCCGCGCGCACGAGCGCCGCACGCCTGCTGCATGAAAGCTGCCTTGGCAAGGCGATCATGATTGAGCCGCCAGCCTTTCCCCTTTTTTGCCGCAAAAACTCTTTTTGGGTGTTATGACTGAGAGCACGCTAATTAAACCTTCGGCTTCGCGTCTGGTGATCGAAGCGCTGGAAGCAGGAGCCCATGAGGCAGGAGCCTTAAGCGGCGAAACCCGCGGCCCGTCGCGCATGCTCGTTGAGCTCTCCGACATACGCGCCTGGCGCTTTTTTGAAGCCGCCCCAGAGGATTTTCTCGAGCAGTACGCTTCAGACTTCGTCATTGCCGACGCGCACCTTGCGCCCGGCTTTTACGAGCGAGCTCTCGATTTTCTGCAGTCTCGCCCGCAAGCGCGGCTCACGATGCGCGCGCGCTTTTGCAGACGCACGCTTCTTGAAGCAATGAAGGCTGCAGCTGCTCGCGGCATTTCTGTTGAAGCTAGGCAGTTTTCAAGCCGCCGCGCTCTTGCCGCGCGCATAGAACTTTCCCAAAGCTTACCCATTGAGGCCTCCGGCCAAAGCCCCGAGGACAGTTCGACCAACATTGCCTTGAGCGAAGTTGTCTGCACGGCGGCTTTGCAGACGAGAGGGTGCGGCGCACAGCATTTCAGCGACATCTACGGTGCGGGCCCCGGCCTTTCGCACGATCAGGCGCAGCGCTTTTCTGCGCAGGCTTGGACGAATTTCTTCAAGCACATGTGGTTTGAAGATCTCGCGCCCGCGCTTCGCTTAAGAGACCGCTCAAACTTTTTCTCCTACATGAAGGCTCTGGCCAGGCAAACGTCTCGGGGACTGAATTGGGCGCAGATCGCCGCCTCGAGCTCAATTTCTGCTCCGACGGCACGCGACTGGACCAGGCACCTTGAGTCGATCGGGCTTTGCGAACTCATTGAACCATTGAGAGCCCCTGCTCCGCGCCGCGCCAAGCTTCGGCCCAAACTCTACTGGACGACGCCTGGGCTGGCCTTGTGGCTTGCCGACTCGATGCTCAGCCCCACGGAGGAATTTGCCGCAGCGCTTGTCGAAAACGCTTTATTTCTGGCGCTCAAGGATGCGCTGCCCTTTGCAAGGTTTCGCCACTTTATCGACACCAACTACATCACGGCGCCGATTGTGGCTGAATCTGAAGGCACCAAGACAGCCTTTTTTCTGGTGCGCAATGAAAAAGAGCGCATGCACGCGGTGAAGTCGCTCAAGTCGCTGGCCAAGGCAAACATTGTTTCAGCTCAGGCCAATGTCCTCATTTACGATCCTCGCAATCCCGCGTTGCTTCAGACTGAAACTCTTCGCGTGTAAGAAGACCTCTTATCCCTTCAAATCATGAGAGCTATTTTCTTTGAAATCTTCCGCGCACCCGACTCATCAGGCATTCCAGCCGTAGAAAGCTCGATGCACAGCCGTGATCTCATCATGAACAGCCTCTGTTACAAGGATCATGTTGTCGGCACTGTCGGCGCCGCCCTCGCTCAAGGGAACGATGTGATGCACTTCCCAGCCTTCGGGCACGCTGTCGTAGCCGTGCATGGCAAGAAATGAGTCTCGCACGGCGATGCTGCGTTCGACATCTTCAGCATCGACATGAACAGCATTGTCCTGTTCTCCTGCGGCGATGAGCGCATTCAAATCATCAGCATCTCCGACAAACATTCCGTTTTGAACCGCGGCTGGGTCAAGGCCCGCATAAGCAGCCAGTTGAGCATCAGCGTGATCATTGAGCCCGCCGTCAGCGTCTGCATCAATTCCGTCGCCGTCGAAAGCGGCGTCAAGCAAAAGTCCTGTTCCGAGACCGATCATCGCAACCTGCGCTACGCGCTTTGCATTGCGCTTGTTGAGAAAACTCTCGGGAGATTTTGACTCGCTGGCTTGCTCGAGCAGCGTGCAAGTGCTCTCAATGGCTCCGCCCAAGGCCCGCCCCATTCCTTCGGCTCGACGAACAACGCGCTCACACGCCTGCTCGTAGCGCTTGTTGTTGATGTCTTCGAGGATTTTGGCGCCTGTCGAAAGCGTGGCTGCCGTTTGCTTTACGGCGCCGAAAACTAAAGATGCGCCTACTGTGGATGCAAATGAGCAGGCTTTGTACGTAAGTTTGATTGCTCTTAGAAATGCCATTGACCTGTTTCCTGAAGGATTTTTTCATCTGAAGCGTCCTTCAGACGCAGTCCGCGCAGCACAACCGGACGTCTGACTTTTGCACTCACCTGGAAAGGACGCATTCGTTGCTTCTTGCATGTTCTGTACATGCTAGCGGGTTTGGTCAATTAGCTGAAAAATCACAAATTTGTGATTTCACAAAAATTCAGGTTATTCGGTATAGTGGTCTTATTGCTACGAAACGCTCCAAAGGAGTCACACCGTATGGATTTGCTTTCCGCTTCCTGCCGCGTCGCCCTTGCCGGTCTTTGCCACGATCTGGGCAAATTCGCGCAGCGCGCTCGGCCTGATGTCCTGCCTTCGGACAAGGATACGCACGTGCAGCTTTATTGTCCCCGCACAGCAGAAGGATACCCGACTCATATTCACGCTGCCTTTACTGCTCTTGTATTTGACGCCATAGAAAAAATTGCGCCTTCGCTCACCGCGGGAGATCTCTCGCCTTTTGAAAACCAGCAGACGCTATCGAGCAGCACCGACAGTCTGATCAACTGCGCCTCGGCGCACCACCGCCCCGAGACCTTCCTTCAATGGATTGTCGCCACTGCCGATCGTGTTGCCTCCGGATTTGAAAGAGAAGCCTTTGACAAGTACAACACGGCTCCGGAAAACGACGATTTTTATTCTGCACGGCTGCTGACGCTTTTTGAGCAAATTCGCTTTGCTGACTCCGAGGTGAAGCACAAGCCGTTTCAATATGCCTACCCTCTGGAGCCGCTGTCGGTTGATTCAATCTTTCCGCGTCTCATTTCTCCCTTGACGCGAAAAGAAGCCGTCGCTCAGTACCAGAAGCTGTGGCAGGAGTTCCTCAACGCAGTTGAGCCCAGCACTGACGGATCCAAAGCTATTGAAGCGCACCGCTGCAGCTGGCCGCTTTGGCTTGATCATTTCGACTCGCTGTGGCTTGCATTTACGCACTGCATTCCGTCGGCAACGGCCTTCGGGGCAAAGCCCGACGTCTCCTTGTACGACCACTCCAAGGCCACGGCAGCACTTGCGACGGCTCTTTGGCGCTGGCACGAGGCATGCGGCTGCACGGATCAATCCGCCGTTGCAGGCATGAAATCACGCCGCGACTGGAGCGAAGAAAAACTGCTGCTGATCCAAGGCGACTGTTTCGGCATTCAGGACTTCATCTTTTCCGAAGGCTCCGACACCAATAAAAAGGCCGCAAAAATTCTGCGCGGCCGCTCTTTCTACGTTTCACTGCTCTCAGAGCTGGCGGCGCTTCGAGTGCTTGATGCGCTTGAGCTGCCGAGCACGAGCCAAATCATCAACGCCGCCGGCAAATTCTTCATCGTTGCGCACAACACGCCTGAAGCCGTTGAAGCTCTCAAACGCGTGCAGCAAGAGATCAATGAATGGTTCATTTCCCATACCTTTGCAGTTTCGGGAATAGGCATCAGCTGGCAGCCCGCAAGCTGCAGCGACTTTGTCGCAGGCAGATTCCCGCAGCTGCAAAAGCGGCTGTTTGAGGATATGGAACGGCTCAAGCACCAGCGCTACGATCTATGCACGGCCACTGCACCCGTCATTTTGGACGCAGACTACCGTCTGGGCACCTGTGCATGGAACAACCGCTACCCTGCCGACCGGATCGATGATGACGCCGCAAGCTGCGCGCTTTCGCGCGATCAAATCAACATTGGCCAATGGCTGACCCAAGCCTCTCACATTCTTGTCGTAAATGCAGACCAGCCTCTCGAAAAGGGGGCGAAGGCCTGTGAAGTTCCGATTTTCGGCTACAAAGTCGTGTTTATCGAAGACCGCACGGCCGCGACGAAATCTCTTGCCCAAAGCGGAGCGCTGCACCGCATGTGGGATATTTCCTTACCGGAAGCAGAAAACGAAGTTCTCTACAAAGGGTGCGCACGCCGCAATATTTCGGGTCACGTTCCGCGTTTTAATGCTGAGGACCTGGCTAAAACGGGCATTTACGACGAGAAAATCCGCGAAAACGGTGAAGACGACGAAGACAATGAAAAAATTTGCCTCGGCCTGATCAAGTCTTTTGCGCATCTTGCATGCGAAGACAAGCTTATTGACCGAGAAGGATGCACCGCAGGCATCAGCGCTCTGGCAGTTCTCAAAGGAGACGTTGACAATTTGGGGCGCATCTTTGCCGAAGGCTTGAGCTCAAGGCCGGACACAAAGGACTCGCGGAACATGACCTTTGCCAAGATGGCTTCTCTTTCACGGCAGATGAACAACTTCTTCAGCCTTTTCGTGCCGCTGGCATGCACAAAACAATTCCGCAACATCTATACCGTATTTGCCGGCGGCGACGATTTCTTCTTTGTGGGCCCGTGGAGGACGACGCAGAACTTCGCGACAATGCTCAACGACAAGTTTGAAAACTACACGACTGCCAATCCCTGCGTGCATTTTTCGGCTGGTCTGTCTGTCTGCAAGCCTGCTGTTGCCGTTGGGCGTCTGTCTCGTTTTGCAGAAGAAGCCTTGGAAAAGAGCAAGGAGGCGCCGGGCAAAAACAGCGTCACGCTTTTTGGTCGAACCGTTGACTGGAAGCGCTGGCTCGAACTGCAGCAGTGCTTCTCGCACCTTCAGGACGTTCAGAATGCCTTCGGCCTGAGCTCGGGCTACTTGTACGGAATTTTTGAACTGCTTGATCTTTCAGATAAAGAATCGACGGAACCAACGGCAAGCATCTGGCGCAGCCGCTTTCGTTATCGGACAGCCCGTCTGGCTGAAGAGTCTCACGTGAAAGCACGCGGCGACAGAACCGTCATCATCAATGCCTTGACCGATGAAATCTACCGCTACATTGAGCGCTACCGCGGCGACTACCGCATTGCTCTGACCAATTTCTTTTACTCGCACCGGCAATAAAACAACCGGAGAACATCTATGTACGATCAACGAAATCCAAAACGTCCCAGAGAGACTAAGAACATCTACGACGATAAAGCATGGGCACAGCAAAACATCGTGCTCAAAAGAAAGGATCCCGGCTTCAGCTCAGAAATTTTTTCGCGCATTGCCGAGGAGGCTGCTCAGCGCTGCAGCACAGCAAAAGACATGAACAAGCCGGCGCAGGTACGCATGTTCTATGAAGAACTCGTGCGTCTGCAAAGCAAAGTCTCCGGCGCAGGATCCAAAGCAGATGAAGAGCTTCAAAACGTTCTTCCCTACATCAAGATGATCCGCGCCCGCCTGGCCTATGCCAATGGAAGAAAGTTGATCGACGAAAGATTCCTTGACATTTTCTCCGTCTGCATCGAAAAGGTGAACGATGTCGAATCGTTAAAACACTGCAAGCTTTTTTTTGAAGCCTACCTAGGCTTTAAAAAAGCCTTGGGCGAATGATTTCAATATTTACTAAGAGAGAATGACTCATGCAGCTTACCAAAATTCATGTTCTGCAGGCTGAGCTGGTTTGCCTGACAGGCGTACACATCGGTTCGAGCGACAGTGAAATGCACATCGGCGGCCTCGATAATTCCGTCATTAAAAATCCTTTGACGAACGAGCCCTACATCCCCGGCTCGAGCATCAAAGGCAAAATCCGCAGTCTTCTGGAATGGCGCACCGGTTTCGTGAAGCCGGCTCCTCTCGGCTGGCAGGACTATGTTCAGAGCGAATCAGAGGAAGTGCTCTCAATTCTCAAGCTCTTTGGCGTCGGCGGCCAAGTTCTGACAGAGGCTCAGGCGCAGAAAGTCGGCCCGACGCGCTTGTCTTTTTGGGATTGCTGTCTGCTGCCGCAATGGGTCGAACAAGTAAAGGCCAATGATGGAGAACTTACCGAAGTCAAAACTGAAAATTGCATCGACCGCATTGAAGGCACCGCCAAGCACCCGCGGCAAACGGAACGAGTTCCGGCTGGAGCACGGTTTGACTTCAAGGCAACCGTCAAAGTTCTTGACGACGAGAATCTGCTTGAACTGCTTCTGGCCGGCCTCAGGCTTGTCGAGGTCGACGGCATCGGCGGATCTCTTTCCCGCGGCTACGGAAAGGTGAAGTTTGAACATCTGTCGCTTGACGGCAAAGACATCTCCGAGATGTTTGAAAAGATTGATCCTTTCGTCAAGTAAAGCTCTTCTTTCAAAACCATGAAACGACTGCTATTGAAAATTCGACCATTGACCGCTTTTGGAAGCGAGCTCAAAGGCGGCATGCTTTTCGGTCAACTCTGCTGCGTCATCAAGCTGCTGTATGGAGAAGAACGCCTGAAGGCGCTGCTGGAAAATTATTGCCAAGGGCAGCCTTTTGCGGTTATTTCGGACGCTTTGCCGACGGGAATGCTGCCGATGCCGACCATCCCCGGCTCGTTTTGGATTCCGGCATCAAGCACGCAGGCCGAGCGCAAGCGCTGGAAGAAAATGCGCTGGCTTGAGGCTGACGCGTTGGAACGTGCTCCTGCACAATGGCATCAGTACGCCAAAAGCAATGCTGACTTAGCAGCAAAAACCTCAAGGCTCGTCCTCTCGCACAACACGATCCGGCGCGATACTCTAACGACAGGAACAGGGCAGTTTGCTCCTTATGAAAAAGAGCCCGTGTTTTACTCTCGAGATGCCGAGCTTGACGTCCATATTGTTTGCGATGACGCTCGTCTGAGCATTGATGAACTCACTGAAGCTTTCCAGGCTTTAGGCTGCATCGGATTTGGCGCAGACGCAAGCGCAGGGCTTGGAAAGTTTGAACTGACTGACTGCCGGCAGCAGCTCGATGCGCAAGCGTGCTCTAGGCGCTTCCTTGCTCTATCGGCTTGTGCGCCTCAAGGAGGCGCTGCACTGCCCTCTTCATACTACAAAACAACAACATACTTCGGACGCCACGGCGCCGAGCGGGTTTTTGGCCTCAGTCCTTTCAAGCGACCGCTGCTGATGGCTGACGCGGGAGCTGTCTTCGATTGCGGCAAGCCGCAATGCCTTGCATTCATTGGACAAGGCATTTCCGGACACTCTGTCTATAGCGATACGGTGCATCAAGGCTACGCCGTTGTACTTGGCTTGAAGCTTTGGTGCGAGGAATCAACTCATGCAGAATAACCTCAGGATGAAGAGCTTTCAGTGCTCTCTGACGACTCTGTCGCCACTTTTCATCGGCTGCGGAGATATCTATACGCCGACGGACTATGTCATCGACCGCGGCGTACTTTATCACTTCGATCCCATTTCAGTGCCTTTGGAACCGGCCCAGCACGCCAAATTGCTCAATGCTGCAAACTCGAACAATCCTGCAGACGCAGCAGCTTTTTTTGCTTCAAACAAGGCTCTGTTCTGTGCTTTTGCTCATCATGCCGTCGAAGTTGGCCGCAGTGTAGAAAGCACATACCAACTCATGGTTCAATCGCGTGAAAAGCGAAATCAGAACCTCATTAATCGAACTGTCTCCTTCACCAGGCCCGACGGCGGCACCGTCTGCTATGTTCCAGGTTCCGGCATCAAAGGAGCGATCCGCACAAGTCTGCTCAACAGACTGAGCGGCAGCCAAATTCAACAAAATCCTTTTGAAGCAAATCTGCTTGGCGGCGATTTTTCAAGTTCTCCCCTGCGCTTTCTAAAAGTCCGAGACTTTCTGCCCTGCGAAGCCGTCAAAACTCGAGTCGAAGAATGCCGGCGCTACAAAAAGATCCTTGACAACGATCACAACCTGAAGCGATTGATGAGCAACAAATACGAATTCATCATGCCGGCGCAATACAGGCTTTTTCAGGGAGAAATTCTGCTTGAGCGAACCATTGACACGAAGCTCGGCATTGAAACGATTAAGGAACTGACAAAAGACCTCCATGCATATTATCTGAACCGTTTCTTGAAGTTGAGCAAGGAACCAATTTGGCAGACCAGCAAAATTGCGGGAACATCCTGGATTAGCGCCGTGCAGTCGCTGCTCACGCGCCTTAAGCCTGCAATTGAGGCCGGACATGCTGCACTTATTCGTCTCGGAGGAAATATCGGCGCAGAAAGCTTGACTCTCAGCAACGGTTCAGCGCAGATACTCAATAGAAAAACCAGGCAGCGCATGGAAAGTTCGACAAGCGTGTGGACGGCGACTTGCGGCAGCTCCTTTCTGCCCTTCGGTTGGGCTATTTTTGAAATCAATCCGGATCACGACAACACGGCCCTAAAGAGCTGGTGCTCAACATTTTCTTCAGATGTCCGTACATCTGAAGCTCTGCTGGCTGCTTCAGTCCGCCAAAAGAAAGTGTATCTCGACAAACTCGCGGCCCTTCGTGAACAAAAGCGGGAACAGGAAAAAGCGCAGGAAGAGGCAGTCCGGCTTGAAAAAGAAAAACAAGAACAGTTGGCGAAATTAACTGAAAACATGAAGCAAATATCATTACTTGCCGAGGAAATGTCGAAAGCGGCGGCCATCAACCCCGGCACGACCCTCTACAACGATATTTGCTCTGTTCTGTCTCAAGCACTGCAGTGGCCCATTGACGAACAAAAAGCCTGCGCGGCTCAACTGGGACCACTCATCAAGAAAAAGGACATGTACAAAGGAAAAAAAGCCAAAGAACTTAAAGCAACTCTGGCAAAACTTCGTCAGGAGCGCTGAAATGCAGACGCTCACCGACATCAAGTGGCCCATTGCACGCTACCGCTTTGACTTTGTGGCTACAAAATCGATCCATTTGCCTGCCTATGCCGGCTCTGCACTGCGCGGAACTTTTGGTCATTCGCTCAGAAGCATCGCCTGCATGACCCGACAAAAAGACTGTAAAGCCTGTCCTCTTTACCAAGACTGCGCATATACCAATATTTTTGAAGCACCGGCCCCGAAATCACACAAACTTCAAAAATTCAGTCAAATCCCGAACGCGTATGTCTTTGAGCCTCCCTCCTGGGGAAAGCAGCATTACGAGCCAGGAGAAATCCTGAGCTTTCACATGGTGCTGGTCGGGCACGCCATTGCACGACTTGCTCTGATCATATATGCACTCAGCAAGGCCTTTGAACGAGATGTCGCTCACGGAACAGCAAAACTGCTCGAAGTGAGAGTCGAAACACCAAATGGAGAGGATTTAATTTACTCTGATCAAGATCCGGTTATCGCCGATCATGATCCGCGTTTGACGCTTTCTCTTTTGCCGCCCAAAAAAGAGGTTCGACTGCAGTTTCATACACCGCTGCGTCTTCAGAATAATGGGAAAATTTTAAGCAGCGAAGAACTATCCGCAGCCACGATTCTTATGGCTTTGGTTCGACGCATTAGTTTGATTGCTGAGTTTCATTGCAGTCTGAATCTCGATGCAGACTTCGGCTTGCTGAGAACGAAAGCTGAAACGACAAATCTTGCACAGCAGATGCGATGGCAAATCTTTACTCGGTTTTCCAGTCGCCAAAAAACGTTGTTGAACTACAATGGTCTAGTGGGAGAATGCATTCTTTATGATCTGGATCCAGTTTTTTTGCCATTTCTCCAATTAGGAACCTGGCTGCATTTAGGAAAAGGCGCTACTTTTGGACTTGGGAAATATGTCATCGCTTGACCATCGTATGATAAGGCTTGCTTCCGCACTTTCTGCCAACATTGAAATCTCTCACTCCAACACTTTGTTTTAAAGGATTTTTTGACCCTCATCTATTGAAATTCAACCCTGAAATGAAAGGGATTAAGACAAAAGAGGATTGACAAAGTCTCGGTCATATACATTGAAATTCAACCCTGAAATGAAAGGGATTAAGACCCGATTAACTCTTTTTCTTCAGAGCAAAAGCTTTATTGAAATTCAACCCTGAAATGAAAGGGATTAAGACTTAGAGAGAAAGAGGTAATCAAAATATTTCCCTATTGAAATTCAACCCTGAAATGAAAGGGATTAAGACCCAAATGATATGTTCATAATCAACAGAGCTAATCTATTGAAATTCAACCCTGAAATGAAAGGGATTAAGACTTTCTGAAACTTCCCGTAGGTATCTAACTTTCTGATTGAAATTCAACCCTGAAATGAAAGGGATTAAGACTGAATCCATAGTCACTTTCACTATCTCCTTTATATTGAAATTCAACCCTGAAATGAAAGGGATTAAGACCTCTTCCCATAAGACAAGCTGCCGAGTGTTTCCTACATTGAAATTCAACCCTGAAATGAAAGGGATTAAGACAACTTATAATCTGAATAACCCAAATTTTCTTGAAATTGAAATTCAACCCTGAAATGAAAGGGATTAAGACGATGTTATGAGGGAAGTAAATAGCATCGAAGTCTATTGAAATTCAACCCTGAAATGAAAGGGATTAAGACGTGGCGCAAAACGTCATGACGCGCTTGGCCTTGTGGCATTGAAATTCAACCCTGAAATGAAAGGGATTAAGACTTGTCTACGGCCTCTGCAATCTCATCAAATGTTGAATTGAAATTCAACCCTGAAATGAAAGGGATTAAGACGTGATGGGCACGTGCTTTTCAAAGAGCATCAGATTGAAATTCAACCCTGAAATGAAAGGGATTAAGACTCGAGGCATTGTTCTGTCGTGAAACGTTCCATATTGAAATTCAACCCTGAAATGAAAGGGATTAAGACATGAACACGATCATCAGCATCGCGATAAAAAATTGAAATTCAACCCCGAAATGAAAGGGATTAAGACTCAGAGGAGATGTCAAAAATCTCTGCTACAACTTCATTGAAATTCAACCCTGAAATGAAAGGGATTGAGACTGAAAGAGCGGAGCTGATGCTACGTGCCTCACACTGCAGAATGAAAAACAGAAGCTGCTTTGTTGTGATCTGCAGCCCATGTCAAACCCAGCAAAAATCAGAACGTAAATCACGCAAATCGGCTGACGCCTGACATTTCAAAATGTCTTGCACACTGACCTCAGTGCCTGTCTCACGCAGCGGTGTGCACATTTTTTTCGAAAATCACAAATTTGTGATTAGCTCATTGCGCAAAGCTTTGTTCAATAATGACTGTGTTTTCCAGCTTGCATCCGAATCACTGTGCCTAGACATCACTACTTAATCGCCTACGACATCTCAAACGTGTCCGTTCAACGCAAAATCCTCAGACGAATAAAGGCCTTCTCCATAGGCGGCCAAAAGTCCTTTTACGAATGCTGGATGACCAAAAATGAGCTTGAGCAATTCACGCGAGAAACTCTTCTTCTGATAGATCCAGCTCGCGACAAAATCGACATTTTTCAGCTCGATCCTCGCTGCAAGCCGGAATTTTTTGGACTCGATCACAGAATTGCCTGCAATCCCTTCGTCGTGATTTGAAAAATTTGGGGAATTCATGACAACGTTGTACATTGACCGGAGAGCCACCGAAGCAAAACTCGACGGAGGCGCCATCGTCTTCTACTCAGCCGGCACGCGGCTAGGAACGGTTCCAATTGCACCGCTCACGAGGCTGGTGATCTATGGAGGTCTAGTCATCGACACCTCGCTCCTAGGCAAGCTTGGACAACACGATGTTGGCGTCGTTATTCTTTCCGGCCGCAGGAATGAACCTGTTTTGTTTTTTCCCAGACCGCACAACGATGCAACGCGAAGACTTTTGCAAGCTTCAGTCGTCACCAACGATTCGGCTTGTCTGCTCGCTTCAGCAGCGTTGATAAAACTCAAGTTAGAACGCCAGAAGGAACTGCTTCAGGCTGAACTTTTGCGAGGACACTCACGTCCACTAGATCTGATGCAGCCCATTGAGGAAATCACCGGCATCATTGACCGCCTTGACTGCCGCCGGACGACGTCAGAATTGCTCGGCGCCGAAGGAGCCGCGGCAAACGCTTATTTTCAAGCGCTTTCAACCGTGCTGCCTGCATCTTTTCATTTTCACGGCAGGAACAGCCGGCCGCCCCGAGATCCGTTCAACGCCGTTCTGTCGCTTTGCTATACGCTTTTGTACGCAGAAACTCAATTAACGCTTTATGCCTCAGGCTTTGATCCCTTTCTCGGAGTCTGCCACAAACCTGTCTTTGGTAGAGCCTCCTTTGCCTGCGACATCATGGAAGCTGTCCGGCCGCTTGCAGACCGTTTTGCCATGGACAGCATTCGCAGCCATGTCCTGCGCATTGAGGACTTTTCGACAACACAATCAGGCTGCATGATCGGAAAAGCAGGCAGAGGCCGCTTCTACCCTGCCTGGGAAAACTTTTTGACAACCGTGCGCCCCGCCATTCGGGATGTCGTTGCCCTGATTGCACAGATCTTTGAGGCAACAGCACAGAAGTCTGCGAAGCTGTCGGCATCATGAATCTCTACGTCATCGGCTACGACATATCGGACAACCAGCGGCTTCTCAGAATACATAGATATTTGTCGACTTTCGCCATGCCCGTACAGCGAAGCATCTTCTTGCTATGGGGATCAGAAGACGCCAAAAATAAATGTCTGCTGAGAGCAAAACAATTTCTCAATGAAAAACAGGACTCTTTGTGCTGCTGCAGACTGCCGGAGTACGGCAAAAAAATTCACCTCGGCGCCAAGCCGCTGCCGGAAGGCGTCGTTTTTCCTCCACTTGAGTTCTCTTTGAATTAAATACCCGTGTCTGTTTGGTTTGTCTCACGTCACCCAGGAGCGATTGCCTGGGCCAAAACGCAAAAACTTGGTATAACTCACTGGCGAGAGCACCTTTCGATTGAGGAAATCGCAGCCGGCGATATCGTCATCGGGACGCTGCCCGTTCACCTGGCTGCTCAGGTATGCGAACGCAAGGCGCGCTTTATTGCACTTACGATAAACGTGCCTCAGTCGCATAGAGGAAAAGAAATTTCACTCGATCAAATGAAGTCCCTCAACTGCTCGCTTCAAGAGTTTTTTGTTGCCTCACAAAGCTAAGGATAATCTGATGAGCACTGCAAAAACGAACGATCTGGCTGCCATCACGCTGGTTTGCCTCGTCTCCAACCAGCCTATGCCCAATCTGCTGTCGATTATTCAGCTCAGGCCTAGACGAGTTGTGTTGGTTTCGACCAGCCAAATGGAAGAGAAAGCCGATCAGTTAAAGGACGTTGCCCTGCAACATTTGCCGCACTGCGAAGTAAAGATTGTGCCGCTTGCTTCAGCCTATGACTCCGACATCATTGCTGACACAATGCTCGAAATCCTCGCTCAATCTCAAGCTCAGCCCGATGCCGGAGAAATCATTCTCAATGCAACAGGCGGCACCAAATTGATGGTTTTGGCCTCGGTCAGCGTTTTTGCTTCCTTCGAAAAGCAAATCCTATATGTGAGCGAAGCCACCGACGAGCTCATCTACCTGCCTCGAACCAGTGCTTCGGGTTCTCGCCCTCGGCAGACCGTTCGCACTCCAATTCCCCTTTTGACCTACTTGAAAGTGCACGGCTATACGACCGAACGCAGCCGCGGCACCCCTTTGCCTCTGAGCCAACATTTTTTTGAACAAATCACGAATCAGCAGAAATTTGCATCAGCCCTTTCAGCTGTCAATGCTCTAGCCAAAAAGGCTCTTGAAAACAGCAAGGCTCGCAAAGCACTGTCAGCAGAAATTGAAAATGCGGCAAACTCAAATCTTCTACAGCTGTTGGAGATTTTTCAAGATGAACATCTTTTGAGCGTAAAGAAAAACGTCGTCGAATTTCCCAGCGAAGAGGCTCGTTTTGCCGTCAACGGCGGATGGTTTGAAGACCATGTCTACGAGATTGTCAACAGCCTGAAAAGCCACGGCATTAAGTACGTTGAAAAAAATCTCAAAATTGCCCCAAACGGAAAGCAGATCGGTCAAGGCTCCGACAACGAAATTGACGTCTGCTTCATGCACCGCAGCACGATTTACTTCGTGGAATGCAAAACGTGCGCAATGGAAGATACAAAAGTGACTACTCCGATATTCGACAAGCTCAACACCATCGCACAATCTAAACACATGGGCAACAAGACCTGTCAGATTCTCGTCAGCTACCAGCGCATTGCTTCCGCTGCTGCCAGAGCCAGAGCAGAAGCAAACGGCATTCACCTAATTGACGGCAACAACATCTGCCAACTGCGAAAGAATCTGCTTGCAATTCTTGACAAAGAACCGACGCATCCATGACAAAAGAATCATTCGAATACGCCAGGCGCTGTCTTGTATGCGTCATGGGACTTTCTCCTCAAGTTGTAACGGAAACCTTGTACTGCTTGGTAACCGAACAAAACTTCGTGCCTACGGAAGTCATTCTGCTCACAACGCTCAACGGGAAAAATCGTGCGCTACGAGACCTGCTTGACCCGCAAGACGGAAAATTCGCTGCTTTCTGTCGTGACTACAACCTGCAGGGAAAAATCGCCTTTTCCGAGGAGAGCATTCACGTCATCAAAGATGCAGACGGCTTGCCGCTTACCGACATCCGCACCCCCCAAGACAACATCAACGCCGCGGACATGATCGCCTCCGTCGTAGGAACCCTCTGTTCGGACGATTCGACGACGCTTCACGTCTCGATCGCCGGCGGGCGCAAGACAATGGGATTTTTCCTCGGCTATGCCCTCTCCATTTTCGGCCGCCAGCAAGACCGCATGTCTCACGTGCTTGTGTCTGAGCCTTACGAAAACAACAAAGACTTTTTCTACCCGACTCAAACGCCGCGCGAAATCTACCATGCCGACGGCAGTCCGCTTGATGCGTCAAAGGCCAAGGTGTCGCTTGCCGAAATTCCATTCATCAAATTAAGGGCAGGACTGTCGCCAGAATTGCTCTCCGGAGCCTGCCGCTATTCTTATGCTGTCGAACGGGCACAGAAAGAACTTGCCCCGGGCCTCTCTCTTCTTTTGGACATCGGCAGCCGTACTGCCGTTTGCGCTGGCCAGAGCGTAAAGCTACCGCCCGTGCTATTTTCCGTGTATTTGTGGCTTGCTCAAAGGACTCTTCAGGGCAAGGATGCCGCACGTCCAGGAGAAAATGTCTGTGCAGACGAAATGCTTCGCGTATACCGAGAGGTTGTCGGACGCGGCAGCGCAGATTATGACAATGCCTGCGCAGCACTAAAACGAGAAGAAGATTTTCTTCCTTATTTTCAAGAAAAAAGATCCCTCATCAACCGCGTTCTCAAAGCGCAGCTCGGCGGCTATAAGTCCGAAAACTACAAGATCAAATCCCAAGGCAAGAGACTAAATCTCAGCTACAGCCTGTCGCTTAAGCCTGATGAAATTCAAATTCTTGCAAAAAACAAATTTAAAAAGTCTTGATGGATTTCTCTCAACATGAATCATGCCCAAGATCCGGCTTTTTGCGTCTCAAGCAAAGTGTCCGAACCCTTGGTGTCGAAAAATGTAGATTTCCACGAGAAATATTTTCTCGCTCAATTTGAAGAGGTCTGCATATTTCAAAACAAAATCTACTATTTTTGATGTGAGCCGCCGACAGCGGCTCAGTCATCGAGCTGCAAAGGCAAGATGCTTGCTTTTTGGAGAGCATCTCTCGACTTCAAGAGCAAACGATGGGATCCTATTGCCTTTATTACTGTCCATTATGCGGATATTCGGTGCCTTTCCATACAGGCATCGGATTGAGTTATCCCATTATTAGAGACGAATTGAAAAAGGAAATTCTTGCCGATGCAACTGACAAATGGAAAGAAGTCAGAGAAGCAATGAAAAGGTTTCCTGACGCAGAATTTGCATGCAGCAACAGCGTCTATGTTTGCGACAAATGCGAGAGTCTTTTCTGCGTCCAGAGCATAGAACTGCGGGGACCGCATGAAGAACGAGAAGGCTTTTTCGATTTTCGTCCGACGGTATGGCGACTTGTGCCGAAATGTCCCTGCTGTTCTTCTGACTTGCGAAAAACCATATTTTGTCCTCAATGCAAAAAATCTCCCTTGAGAATAAGGGAGATGGGACTATGGGATTGAGTGCATGGATGCTTGCGTTATGCTGCTGCCGCTCAAAGAGTGCTTCGCAAAAAATGCATGGCAGGCAATCTTCGCACTGATTTCCTTGTTGTCCGCCTCTGCCGAAGTTTTTTCAGCTCGTGCTATAAAATACCGAGCGGGCTGCGTTCCTTTCTGGCCTGCCCTTCTTGGCTTGGCGCCAGTACTAGATTTTTGCGCCCCTTGATCTTATGCTCGAGCGGACCAGTCAGGCCGCGTCCTGACAAAAGATCCTGACGCAACGTGTGCAAGACAACGAAGTTTTGCTGAAAACATTCGGATTTGAAGATGCTGTTCAAAAAAACCTTGGCCGTTTCCGCAGTTCTGTGCACCTTGCTGGCGGGCTGCGCTGCAGATTTCGACAACAAGCGTGAAGAGTCGATCAAGCCCATCGACGCCAACCTCTGGCTGTATACGG
Source organism: uncultured Duodenibacillus sp. (assembly GCA_944390715.1). GTDB lineage: Bacteria > Pseudomonadota > Gammaproteobacteria > Burkholderiales > Burkholderiaceae_F > Duodenibacillus. The sequence continues at coordinate 42,066 of CALXQS010000014.1, forward strand.
GATACCTCCCCTATGAAACAAGGGTTTATCAGGCGCGCGAATATGCCTCAGAGCGAGCCGTTGAATTCTGCCGCAAGCAAGGCAAAGGATCGCAGCCTCTGGAAGGCACCAATAAATTTAGAAAAGACGGCGGCATCGACTCTAAACTCCTCTTTAGATGCGTCACTTTCCTGCCAGCGCCGGATCGGCCGTTCGTGGATCACTCGGGCAACGGCAGCTGATGCTGCGCATGCGCCGCTTTTAGCGTTGCATCTTGCCGAAGCACAAATCTGCGAAATAAATGTTCGCTGACGCGCTGCGTCGTTTGCTGTTTTTGCAGCGCTGGATTTTTTTCTTCCCACATTCCTGCCGGCCTCTCATTGCTTCGGCTGCAGATGCTGCCTTGCTGCTGGGCGGCATTTTCTTTTGGCCTTCCGGCTTTATTTTTGTCAGCCTTCTGTCTCAAGGATAAGAACTTGCAGAGACAGACTTTTCGGGGCAGCTCAAACCATCATTGAAAACACAAAAGCCGCTCCCGAGCGCCTGTCGAGAGCAGTTTTGTCGTTTCTGGACGAACGCAAGCGTTATTTGATCGATTCCGTGTTGAGATACTGCTCGTCGGCCACGGGTTCCATCCACTCGACGTTCTTGCCCTGCGGGTCATAGCCGGTGATCGTCATCTGCACCATTCTTTGGTCTGGAGCAGCACCGTGGAAGTGTTTGACGCCCTTGGGACAAACAACCACATCCCCCTTCTTGAGCACGCTGACCTTCTGGCCGTAGACGCCTGAACGGCCTTCGCCCTCGGCAATAATGAGCACCTGTCCGGTCGGGTGCGTGTGCCAATACGAGCGGGCGCCGGGCTCAAATATCACGTAGGCGCCGGCCACAGGCATGCCTGGAAGCTGATCCGAAAGAGCCTGAATCTTCACTTTGCCCGTAAACACCTTGTTGCCGCCGTCAACCACGGCCAAATCTTTGGCGCGCGTCACAAGCTGTGAACCTTCCGCAATATCGGCCGCCGCTGCAGCACCTGCCAAAAAAGCCGCGCAGACCAGAGCAAGAGAAACTTTCAGCATTGCGATCTCCTTGTTTAGCTTTGGAAAACTTTTTTTAGATTGTGCCTGCATCGTCAATCAATATCCAATGCTTATTTACAATGCATTTTCATGCAAAAATAGCATATAAGCTTTCTTGAGATTTTCATCATGAACACGAAGGTTTTGAAGACGTTTTTGACCATCTGCCGCGTCGGCAGCGTCACCAAGGCCGCACAGCTTCTCTACATCTCGCAGCCGGCCTTGAGCCGCCAAATTCAAGATTTGGAAGACGAACTCGACTGCAAACTGTTTGATCGCTCCAAACGACAGCTGGCACTTACTGAAAGCGGCTTTTTGCTGCAGCAGCGCGCGCAGGAGATCCTCAATCTCGATGAACGCACCAAAAAAGAGCTGCGCGAGAATGCGGGGTTTCTGTCAGGAGAGCTGCGCATCGGCTGCGTCGAGTCGCTCGCCGTGCCGTACTTGGCCGAGAAATTCCAAAGATTTCACGCCGACTATCCGCAGGTTCAGTTCGAAATTTATTCAGCTGACGGCGATGACATCCGCAGCGCGCTTGATCACGACCGAATCGACATGGGCATCGTTCTCGAACCGATTGAGGCGGCCAAATACGATGCCATTGATCTGCCGATTGCCGATCGATGGGGCATCGTCGTTCGCGACGATTCACCTGCAGCCTCCCGAGCCAGCGTCGGCACTGCAGAGCTTGCCGCGATGCGCATGATCCTGCCGCGGCGAGCCATCGTGCGCAATGAGATCAAAACGTGGTTTTCCGACATTGTCACGGACAAGTCCGTCGTTCTCTACCACAATCTGCCGAGCCTTTCACTGCATTTCATCAAATCCGGCATCGGCGACGCGCTCTTGTGCGTGGAGGGCTCCTACAGCATCCGCAGCACGTCCGGCCTGCGGTTCATACCGTTGGAGCCGCAGCGCGCAGCCAGGCATAAATTCGTTCGCCGAAAGAATCACCGCCTCTCAAAAGCCGGTGAAATCTTCTGGTCTCAGCTTCAAAATCACGATCTCTAAATAATGCATTTTATGCATAAAAACTTATTAAAAATAAGGCTTTGACATTATTGTTCGTCTCGAGGGATACTCCCTGCAGAGCCCACTGACTCACTATGCAAGGAGAACCTCATGAAAACCTCGACAAACCGCCGTCATCTGTTGGGCGGACTTGGTGCGCTGGCCGCTTCAGCCTTCATTCCAGCCGCTCAGGCCGTCGTCAGCAAAAAGCCTCAGGCCATCGACATTGCCGACATTGTGCAGATCCGCACGCTCGGCTCCGGTCAAGCCGCCATGCAGGTCACGGCATTGGGATTTGGCTGCATGGGCATGAGCCATGACCGCAGCGAAACGCCCGACAAAGCCATGCTCAAGCGCGTTGTCGCTCACGCGCATGATCTCGGCGTGAACTTCTTTGACACGGCTCAGGTCTACGGCCGCACCCGCGGGCAAAATGAAAGGCTCGTGGGCGAGGCGATCGCCCCCTTTAAAAACAACATCCAAATCGCCACCAAATTCGGCTTTATTTTTGACGAAAACGATAAAAAAATCGAAGGCCGCTTCAACAGCCGTCCGGAAAACATCCGCCGCGTTTGCGAAGAATCCTTGAAAAATCTCGGCGTTGAAGCCATCGACCTCTTCTATCAGCATCGCTTTGACCCTGCCGTTCCTGCCGAAGACGTCGCCGGCACCGTGGCCGACCTCATCAAAGAAGGCAAGGTCAAGCATTTCGGCATGTGCGAAGTCGGCCCCAATACGATTCGCGCCGCCCACAAGGAATGTCCGCTCACAGCCGTTCAAAGCGAGTACCACCTCATGTGGCGGGAGCCGGAAGAAAAAGTGTTTCCCGTCCTGCAGGAACTCGGCATCGGCTTTGTTCCCTACAGCCCTTTGAATCGCGGCTTTCTCGGCGGCACCGTCAACGAATACACGCAGTTTGACAAAACCAACGACAACCGTCCTACGCTGCCGCGCTTTACGCCGCAGGCGCTGCGCGCCAACTACCGCATCGTCGAGGCGCTCAATCACTTCGGCCGCACCCACGGCATGACCTCTTCACAGATCGCTCTGCTGTGGATGCTTGACAAGGCCGACTGGATCGTTCCGATTCCCGGCACCACCAAAATTTCGCACTTGGAAGAAAATCTGCGCTCGCTCGACTTCAAGGTGAGCCGCACCGAGTGGGCCGAACTGGAAAAAACCTTGGCCGCCATTCCTATCATCGGCGAACGCTACCCAGCGGAACAACAAAATCAGATCAATTCAAATTGATCCTGCATGATCGGGCTGCCGCGCTGCAGCCCGTGAGACTTTTCATGAGAATTCGGCATGAATCTTCATGATGATTTGGTATTGGACAGTCGCGACGCTTTGTCTTTACGCTTTCCTTTAAACCGCCTCGCTGACCGCCGGAGACCTGCGACATGACGAAAATCAATTCTCCCGTTCGAGCACCAACCCGATTGTTGACGCGCCGGCAATTTGCGCTTTATTCCACTGCCTTGGCAACGCAATGTCTGTCTTTGCCGGCAGCCTTTGCTTTTCAACCGGCGCAGCCTCGCGTGTACTTCGCCAAGCAGGCGACGGCGCAAAACTTCATAGCCGTCTATGAGCGTCTTCGAGCAGAAGCCGGTCTGTCAAATCTCAAAGGCCGCACCGGCATCAAGCTGCACGGCGATGAAGTTCACGTCAACCGAGACCTGTGGAAGGCACTGCAAGCACATATTCCCGGCAGCTTTTACGTGGAAGGAAATTGGGCTTCGGCCTATGCCTCGGGCCGCGGAAACACGGCCGGCAACCTGCAGGCCATTGCCTCCCAAGGCGTGCCTCGCGAACAAATCGACATTCTGGATCGAGACGGCGCCTACCGCATGGTCGCCATCGACGGCGCAGCGCAGCTAAAGGAAATCTCCGTGCCGAAGGCGCTCTTAGAGGAATATGGGGCTGTGGTTGTTGCGGCCAATTTCAAAATCCCAAGCTTTGCGGGGTATTCGGGCGCCATGAAAAACGTCGGCATTGGTCTGGCCGGCGCATACGGCAAGACCGCCGTGCATGGCCCCGGCTTTCACAAGGATGCCGGCTTTTTCAGACGCTTGGCCGATGCCTCCAAAGGCATCGACGAAGCAATGAAGGGCAAGCTTTTGTACATCAACGTGCTCACCGACATGAAGGTCTCCCCGCTAAAGGGCGCAACTGTTCAAAACGGCACGCTCGGCATTGTGGGGTCGCTGAACATGGCGGCTGCCGATCAGGCTGCCCTTGACCTCATCTACGGGCTTGTGCCTGAACAGTACGACAGCTATGGGCTGGACACCAAAATCGAACGCGGCTTTCTGCAGCTTGAATATCTTGAAAAGCTCGGAGTCAAAGGCCGCCGCTACGACCGCATCGACATTTAACGAGGATCGCTATGGACAGAAGACAATTTCTCGCTGCCGCCACCGCCGCCTGCGCCGCATCCGGAATGGCGGCGGTCAAAGCTGCTGAAGCTTCCAATCAACGCTCCGATCTTGCCGGCGTCTGCGACATTCATCTGCACGCGGCGCCCGACTCCAGAGCCAGAAGTCTGTCGGAATACGATATGGCGCTTGAAGCAAAGGCCGCCGGCTACCGAGCCGTTCTTTTCAAATCCAACGATTTTTCCTGCCATGACCGAGCCTACGTTCTGCGGCAGGCCGTCAGCGGCATCGAGCTGTTCGGCTCGCTCGTCTTAAACCGCGCCACAGGCACAAGTCTCAATGTCTACGCCGTAGAAAAGGCGCTCGCCACCACAGGCCGCCTTTGCCGTACCGTCTGGATGCCGACGCTTGATGCCGAATATGCGGTCAAAACCTTCAAGCAGAAAACCCCTTTTATTCCGGTCTCCGACGGCCGCGGCAAGCTGCTGCCCGAAACACTGCGCATCATGGAGTTGTGCGCTCAGGCCGACGTCGCTTTCGCCACCGGTCACAGCTCTCCCGCAGAGTCCCTGCTGATGGCGCAGGCCGCCCGCGACATGGGCTTCAAAAAATGCATCATCACGCACCCCAACACGCTCATCTGGAAGATGACGGCTTCGCAGCTCGAGAAAGCGGCTGAGCTCGGCGCTTGGATTGAATTCTGCTACCTGGGACGCTTTTGGGGTGAAGACTCGGCCATGCCGAACTACCCGCGCCAAAGTCTTCAAGAAGCGATGAATATCCTGCGCGTGGCGCCCGAACGCACCTTTATTACGACCGATCTCGGTCAAATCGGCATGCCCCGTCCGGTAGAAGGCATGCGGCTGGCTCGCAATGAGCTGCTCAAGGCTGGATTTGATGCTTCTTTGCTGCGCTTGATGCTTTGCAGCATTCCGTCGTATCTGATCGGACTCGTTGATGTCCCCCCTTGCCTGAAGGCAGAAAATTCCTAAAAAAATCCCGTCCTCAGCATCGCTCGACTCAATCCGAATCGAACGCCGCAGCCCCTCAAGCCTTGAAAGGCTTCATGCGCAAAGACTTGTTCTGCGCAAAGCCTGCGCTGACAGCAGACGATCTCTTTTTCGAGCTCTTTGATCGTCTGCGCATTCCGATCAAAAAAGAGAGAGCCCTCGCGGACTCTCCCTTCTTCTCAGAGCCTGGCATGGGTCTGAGCGCAGTTCGACGTCTGGCAGTTTTTGAAAGCCTGCCTGCTTTCATGCAGGCGCCGAACCAAAAGCAGCCTACAGCTTCTTGAAGATCAGCGTGGCATTCGTGCCGCCGAAACCGAAGTTGTTCTTCATGGCTGCATTAATCGTCATTTGAACCGGCGTGCCTTTGGCAAGATTGACGCAGCACTCAGGATCCTGATTGACAACGTTGATCGTCGGCGGCGCCACCTGATCGCGGATGGCCAGAATCGTAAAGATGCTCTCGATGCCGCCTGCGCCGCCAAGCAAATGGCCGGTAGCGCCCTTGGTCGAACTCACCACGAGCTTGTCGGCGTGCTCTCCGAACACGCCTCGAATCGCCTTGCACTCATTGATGTCGCCCACTGACGTCGACGTGCCGTGTGCATTGAGGTAGTCAATGTCTTCGGGCTTCATGCCGGCGTGCTCAAGCGCTACGCGCATGCTGCGCACCGGACCGTCGGTCGATGGCGTGGTGATGTGGTAGGCGTCGGCAGAAAGCCCGTAGCCCGCCACTTCGCAGTAGATCTTGGCGCCGCGCGCTACGGCATGATCATAGTCTTCAAGCACGACCAGACCTGCGCCCTCGCCCATCACAAAGCCGTCGCGGTCGATGTCGAAGGGGCGCGAGGCATGTTCAGGATCATCGTTTCTGCGCGACAAAGCATGCATGCTGTCAAAGCCGCCGATGCCGTCCGGACAAACCGTGCCTTCGGTGCCGCCGGCAAGCATCACGTCGGCATCTCCGCGGCGAATCATCCAGCTTGCCTCGCCGATGGCGTGCAGACCGGTCGAACAGGCCGTCACGGTGGTGAGGTTGGGACCGCGCATGTTGTGCTGAATCGAGAGCATGCCGCTGGCCATGTTGATGATCGAGCCCGGAATCATGAAGGGCGAAATGCGTCTTGGGCCGCGCTCAAGATAGCTTTGGAAGTTTTCGCAGATCAGATTCAGGCCGCCGATGCCCGAGCCGATGAGGCAGCCCGCACGATTGGCCTTTTCATCGGTATCAAACACAAGGCCGGCATCCTTGAGCGCCTCGGCGCCGGCCGCAGCGGCAAACTGCACGAAGCGGTCGTAGCGGCGGGCGTCCTTGGCGGGCATGGCCACCGTCGGATCGAAATCCTTGACTTCGCCGGCAATCTTGCAGCCGAAGGCAGAAGCATCAAACTGTGTAATCGGGCCAATGCCGCACTTGCCCTCGAGCAGAGCCTTCCAGCTCGAAGCAACATCCAGACCCAGAGGAGTCACCAATCCCAAACCGGTGATAACAACACGGCGCATCTTTAGTCCTTTTTGAAATTCTTTTCTTCTTTTGGAGACAACGACAAATTTCTGATGGTCCAAAAAAAGGGGCCGAGCCGGCCCCTTTTTTCTTCGCACAATCAGCACCAGCCGCATCGAGCCGACGCGGCTTCGGCTGCCAGCGGCTTAGGCCTTGACGTTGGCCTTGATGAAGTCGATGGCCTGCTGAACGGTGCGCAGATTTTCCTGCTGTTCATCGGGGATCTGAACCTTGAAGGCATCTTCAAGAGCCATCACGAGTTCAACGGTGTCGAGGCTGTCGGCGCCGAGATCTTCGATGAAGGAAGCTTCGTTCTTGATGTCAAGTTCATTCTTGCCGAGCTGTTCGGCGATGATCTTCTTGACTTTTTGTTCCAATTCGTCCATTTCCGTCTCCGGGGATTTTCTTAAATTAAACGTTGTTGCCCCTGCGCACGCAAAAGCAACGGAAAAAATTATCTCATCCTGCTGATTTTATCAGGGTTGATGCGTTTGCGCACTACCCCATGAACATGCCGCCGTTGACATGCAAAACGGTCCCGGTGATATAGCCCGCGGGCTCTGAAGCGAGAAACGCCACTGCGGCGGCGACATCATCCGTATTGCCGAGGCGCTGCGCAGGAATCTGCGACAGGAGCGCTTTTTTGTGCTCTTCAGGAAGATTTTTGGTCATGTCGGTGTCGATGAAGCCCGGAGCCACGCAGTTGATGGTGACGCCGCGCGAGGCGACTTCTCGGGCCATCGACTTGCTCATGCCCACAAGGCCTGCCTTGGCTGCTGCATAGTTGGCCTGACCTGCATTGCCCATGGCGCCCACGACGCTCGTGATGTTGATCATGCGCCCAAAGCGCTGCTTCATCATCGGACGCATGGCGGCGCGGCACAGCCTGAAGGCGGCCGTCAGGTTGGTGGCAATCACCGCATCCCATGCCTCGTCGCTCATGCGCATTGAGATCTGATCGCGCGTAATGCCCGCGTTGTTGACGAGAATATCCAAACGGCCGAATTCACTTGCAACGGCGTTGAGCGCCGCAACAGCCGCCTCGGCATTGGTGACGTCAAGCACGATTCCGCGGCCTTTTTCGGCAAGTTCTTCAGAGATTTTGGCGGCGCCCGCCTCCGATGTTGCCGTTCCCACCACGAAGGCTCCGGATTGAGCCAGCGTTTTTGCAATAGCCAGTCCAATGCCGCGGGTGGCGCCGGTGACAAAAGCGACGCGATCTTTCAGAGCGTCAGCACACAGAAAATTCATTTTGAAGCTCACAAAAAATAATTCAAAAAAGGTTCAAGAACAAGCTTTCGAGCGCATTCAAGCCGCGCCTGCGGCCGAGTCAATCTCGGACTTGACGGCAACGAGCGAAGCCGCATCGAAAATATTCAATGCCTTCACTTCGGGCGCTATGCGGCGAATCATGCCCGAGAGCACTTTGCCGGGACCGCACTCAACGATGTGCGTGACGCCGTCGTCGCGCATTTTTTGGATAGTTCTGACCCACTGCACCGGGCGCGCGGCCTGAAGGGCGAGAATTTCACGGATGCTCTCGGGCGTCTTGTGGCAGACAACGTCGACATTTGCAATGACGTCGATCGCAGGCGCATTGACTTCAACACTGGCAAGCTTGCGCGCAAGCTCGCGGGCCGCACCAACAAGAAGCGAACTGTGAAACGGAGCCGACACGGGCAAAATCAGCGCGCGGCGCGCTCCCTTTTCCTGAGCAAGGGCGCGGACCGACTCAAGGCCCCGTTGGTGACCAGCGCACACCACCAGACCAGGACAGTTGAAGTTCACGGGCTCGACCACATATTTGCCGCTCTCGCAGGCCTCTTCGCAAATCGAAGCGACAGCCTCGTCGGCCAGGCCCAAAACAGCGGCCATCGCACCCACGCCTACGGGCACGGCCGACTGCATGGCCTGCGCGCGGAAACGCACCAGGCCGACGGCCTCTTCAAGCGAAAAGACGCCGGCGGCGGTGAGCGCCGTATATTCGCCAAGACTGTGTCCGGCCATCACCACGGGCTTCATGCCGCCCTCGGCAAGCCATGCCGCGTACATCGCGTACGAGCTTGCGAGCATCGCCGGCTGCGTGTTGACCGTCAAATTCAAATCTGCCTCCGGGCCATTGGCGATAAGCCCCGTGAGATCTTGTCCGAGCGCGGCATCGGCGCGGCGCATGACGTCTTCGGCCGCGGCATTTCCCGCCATGCCCGCAAGCATGCCCACCTTCTGCGATCCTTGTCCCGGAAATACGAAAGCTAACTTCACTTGTTGGTGCTCCCTTAAAGCGAATGGTTTTCCCAATACCTGAAATTGATGACGCGCCTACCAGCGCAGCAGCACGCTGCCCCAGGCCATGCCCGCGCCGACGCCCTGCAGCATCACCGTGTTGCCGCGGCTGATGCGTCCGGTCGTCACGGCGTAGTCAAGCGCAAGCGGCACGGAAGCCGCAGACGTGTTGCCGTGCAGGTTGACGGTCACGACCGTCTTTTCCTTGGACAGACCCAGTCTGTGAGCGATCATTTCAATAATGCGGATATTGGCCTGATGCGGCACCCAGACGTCAACATCCGAAGGCGCAATGCCGGCCATGCCGCAGACTTCGTTGAAGCTCTCGGTGAGCGACGAGACGGCAAGCTTGAAGACCTGCTGACCGTTCATGCTGATGAAGCCGCGGCCAACGACGGCATTTGCTTCAATGCGTGCGTCGCAGGCCAGCGTCTCGACGCCGAAATTGCCGTCGGCGTGCATGCGATGCGCAAGAATCCCTTCTTCGGAACTTGCTTCAATGACGACAGCGCCCGCGCCGTCGCCAAAGAGAACGCACGTTGAGCGGTCGTTCCAATCGAGCAGTCTGCTCAAAACTTCCGCCCCCACCACCAGCGCTCTCTTGTAGCCGCCCGTACGCACCAGACCGTCGGCCACGCTCATTGCATAAACATAGCCCGCGCATACGGCCTGCACATCAAAAGCAGCGCAGCCCTTGATGCCGAGAGCCGCCTGCAGCCGACAGGCCATGGAGGGAAAAACGCCGTCAGGCGTGGTCGTTGCGACAATAATAAGATCAATGTCGCCCGCCGAAAGTCCTGCCCTTTGAAGAGCCTGTCGACTTGCAGCAAGCGCCAGATCAAGCGTCGTCATGTTTTGAGCAATGTAGCGCTGACAGATGCCGGTGCGCGAGCGTATCCACTCGTCGCTTGTCTGCACGCCGCGCTGCGCAAGCTCCTTTGCAAGCTCGTCGTTGGTCACCACTTTGGGCGGCAGAGCCGAGCCCGTGCCGACGACGCGCGTATAAATTCGATCAATTGCCATGGTTGTTGTTCTTTTTCATCCGAGCTTTGCCTGTCTGCGCCGCCGGTCAGCCTGAAAAGCCGTCCTGTGGGAAGCCGCGCACGAAGCCGGATATCTTTGTCGAGAGGGATCTTAGCAAACGACGGGCAACAAAAAAGGAGGCTCGTCTCTTCGGACTACCTCCTTTTTTGTTTTCGAGCCTTTATCAAAGGCCGGCAGCTCTTGCGGAAGCCTGCCGAGGCTTTTGCGACAGATCAGCTTTCGGTTGATTCCTTGATCCGTGGGGCATGACCGATACCAAATCCGTCAGCTCACGGTGTCGGCTTTCTGCGAAGCTGCCTGAAATTCACAAGCAGCTGAAATTACTCAGCATCCTGCTTGGTCGCAATGACCTTCTTGCCGCGGTAAAAGCCCGTCGGGCTGATGTGATGACGACGATGCGCCTCGCCGGTCGTGGGCTCAACAGCCAAAGCCGGGTTGGTCAGGAAGTCATGAGCGCGATGATTGCCGCGCTTGCTGGTCGATTTCTTATTTTGCTGGACAGCCATTTTTTAACCCCACGTGGGTAGAAATTGAAAACACGTGATTGTACCTGATTTTTCGCTTATTTTGGGGGTACGCTCACACAAAAAACTAGATTTAGGCCAACGTGATGGCCCTCCATCTGCAGACAGGGGCGCTATTTTACACAAATTTCCTTTAATTTCAATAGGTTGACAAGACTATTGATCAGTCATCCCTTTTGGCGTTTTCAGATTGCAGAGCGTACTGGGTAAAAAGCTTTTTTCGCAACGGCTTTTGTGGTTGAAAAAAACGAGGCTTCAGGATTATGAGCAGGCAAAAGATAAAGTGCCCCGAGTCTGTGCGGATCTTGCATCATCGCATCTATACGATGCCGCAAAGACCGCAAATACATGCTCCTCGTCATCAGCCATGACACGAATGAAATCGCGTGGATGCATGAAAGCCTTATAAAACGCCCCCGGCAGCCTACACGTAAAAATAGCCAAAAGGCCCGCGAAAGCAGGCTCAAAGCATTTGATTTGGTTTCGGATACAAACATCCCTGTCTTTGGCGAGCATTTTCCATCTCCAGGCGTAGGAAAATTTTATAAGGCACCTGAAGGCGGATATAAATTTGTTCCGATGAACGAAGATCGATAAATTTGGAGAATGCTGCGCAGCAAAAATCAATCTAGACTTCTCATTGTCGAATAAGTTCGCGCAGCCAAGCAATTTCATCCATTGCTGAAAGCTCTTCTGCAGGCATTGCTCTGCGGGTTGTGACGCACAAGCGATTGAGTGTTTTACTGCTGATTTCTGAGTGCCGAGCAACCGACAGTTGCGATTCACCGTTTTGGACTTGTGCAACGGCTGCGCGTTTGAATTCTTCTGGAAAGCGTCTTTGCATTTCTGATCCTCTTTTTGTTTCTGATTTTAAAAGTGAGGATCAAAATTCCGCTTCTGCAACCTTAGTTCAAACAGCTAAAAGTGCATCACGCTTCAGGACTCTCAGACTTCCAAGTTCCAAGGAGCTTCAAGCATCCGCTGCGGCGTTAAACCGAGAAAAACCTGCTCCCATGAACGGTAGTCACTGTGAACATCAAGAAACGCTTCCGATTTCCGACGCAGTTTTGCTTCGTCCAACTTCGACGCCTGGCTTTTTATTTCTGCAAAAATGATTCTCTTTCTGCCTTCGTCAAGCGCTATCAAATCTATTTCGTTTTCGCCGCGGCGATCCCACCAAGCTCCAACCGGTGAAAGCCCCGACAATTCCAGAAACCGCTGGCGGTACCAGTCTTCGAGTGAATGGCCGAGATAGGTTGGCAAAGCTTGCGTTGTGCGTTGAATTAATCCTGGCCACTGCTGCAACTCAATTTGAGCCTCAATGTCGTCGCCGCTCAAAAAGCGAAGCCAGAATCTCAGATAAGGATCCGTCACCCGATAGCGGGTTTTTCTTTTTTCGACAGGTTCCTCAAAAGGTTGCACGCGGCCCACAAGCTCATATAAATTTTCAAGGCGAGCCAGATACGGCGAGATATCAATTGCCACTCCGTCCTGAAGTTCCGTGCGTTTGGAACGCCCCGCCGCCAGCCTGCGTAGGATAGTACGGTAGAGCGGAGCAGAAAGTCGAAACTCATTGGCAAGCAGCATGTCGCCCTCTTTTTGAAGGGTCGTGCCCCGCTCGGAAAAGAGAAACCCCAAAAGCCTTTCCCGCGTGGTAGCCTCGGCATCAACAAGAAGTTCGACATAGCGCGCGACTCCACCCGTCACGGCATAGAAAAGCAATAAATCACTCGGCGCAATTCCCGATGGGGCGGCATCTTCAAATATTTGTCCGATGAGACTCGTGCTAAACGGGCGAACGATCATCATTTGATCGGTCCGCCCGAAAAGAGGCTCGCTGCTATTGCCAAAAATCCTCTCGATAGCCGTTTGCACAGAACCGCTTAGAACGAAAAGCGCTTGAGCTCCCCTTTTACCGAGATCCCAAGTGCGCTGCAGTTCACTCCAAAAATTCGGCCAACTATCAAGGTGCTGACACTCGTCAAACACAAGAACAAGCGGCTTGGAGTGCGAACTCTCCAAGAGCCAGCCGATGGCATCCGAAACTTTCGTGATGGCAGGAGGATACTTGATGTCCAATTGCCGAGCGGCCTGCGCAACAAGCAATCGGGCCATCTCTTCTTCGCTGCTGTTGCCTGTCACAAAATAATAGATAAATGGAAATACCGAATCTTCAAAAGCTTTTCTGATTAGAGTCGTCTTGCCAATCCGTCGACGACCAGTAACAACGGCCATTCGAGCCACCTTCGTTTCCTGTGCCCTTTGGAATTGCCAACGAAGGGCTTCGATTTCCAGCTCACGACCGTAAAACTTCACTGTTTTCTCCTTAGCCTAACCGCTGCTCACATCGTCGACGAACAAACGACTAGGAAGACATAACAGAAACTCTTCTCGCCGTCCAAATTCTACAGTATTTGTAGCTACAGCAACTGTAGAAATCGAATTTCTATTGCCAACTTTGCCTTGAGCTTTACGCCCTAGTAAGTAGAAGAGTAGGCATTCGCCCCTCAACCCTCGCAGAACCGGACGTGCGCAATTAACGCATCCGGCTCCCCACAAC
>CALXQS010000015.1 GCA_944390715.1 uncultured Duodenibacillus sp.
GTCGACACATCAAAAAGCCCTGGAGGCATGTTTCATCCTGCCAGGGCGGAAATGGCCGGCCCTCCATCCACTCTTAGCACGACATCTTCAGCGAGGCTTGAAGCTCAATCCAATGAACTCGTCAGCCTAGATTTTATTTTCCAACTATCAACACTCTTCTTTCTTGAATTTGGGCTCAGAGGCATAAAATGATTCTCACCATTGCCCTTTTGCTATTTTTTCAACTTGCCGGCATTTTTATCTCCGCTTTAACCGGCATCCCTGTTCCTGGATCCGTCATCGGGATGGTGCTTTTTCTCTTTGCTTTGATGACCGTCAATGGTCTTCTCGAAAAAACGCTTCCCGTCGTCAATGTTCTTTTAGCGCACTTCGCCTTGCTGTTTGTGCCTGCCGGCGTAGGCATCATTGAGCACAGTGCCGTTCTTTTTAACGAATGGCTTCCGATTGCCGCCTCCATTATCGGCTCGTCCATCCTCGCCATGGCGACGACCGTGCTCGTCACAAGGCTCGTCATGAAGCTCAAGCATATCGAATAGCAGGAGGATTCAATCAATGTGGGAGAGCATCACTGATGCGTTTGCGCACACGCGCGATCAGCTCTTTGCCGAGCCTTCTCTATGGCTTTGCTTGACGCTTTTAGCCTATGCCTTCGGCATGTGGACCTACAAGAAAAGCGGCTATAAAACTATTTTTACTCCGCTTTTGGTAGCGATTGTCGTTCTTGCTTCGCTGCTTCTCATGACGGGAACGCCTTATAAAACCTACATGGAAGGTGGACAGCACATTAATTTCTTGCTGGGACCCGCCACCGTTGCTCTTGCTGTTCCGCTCTATGAACAGAGACTGCGGCTGGCGAAAATGTGGTTTCCGCTTTTGTGCGGACTCGTCAGCGGCGGGACCGTCGCCATCGTATCTGCCGTGCTGATTGCCGGGGCTCTCGGCGCATCGCCTACGACAATGATTTCACTAGCACCCAAAAGCGTAACAGTACCAATTGCCATGGGTGTGAGCCAAACCTTAGGAGGCGTTCCGGAACTCACAGCTGCTCTTGTAGTGATTACCGGCGTTGTAGGAGCATTGATGTGCCGGGGCATTTTGGCGCTACTTTGCGAGAAAAACGACGCGACGCGAGGGTTTGCAATCGGATTGGCTGCGCACGGCGTCGGGACGGCAACGGCCTTTCAGATGAATCGCGATACGGGAGCTTTTTCCGGGCTCTCAATGGGGCTGACCGGTCTATTTACAGCTTTTGCAGCTCCAGCCATCGTGCCTTGGCTGCTTCAGTTCTTTAAATAACAAAATGCCCTGTTCGGACTTATCGCATTTCGTCTCGACAGGGCATCTCAAATCAAACGCAGCATTCAAGCCGCCAGCGATTGATTAATAGTTTTCAGCACGAACCTGCTGGAAAGACTGCGGATGTGCGCACACAGGGCAGATCTCAGGAGCGGTCTTGCCCATGCACAGATGACCGCACTCGCGGCACTGCCACATCACGACTTCGCTCTTGGCAAAAACCTGCTGCATCTCGACATTCTTCAAAAGCTTCAGGAAGCGTTCTTCGTGAGCCTTCTCGATTGCACCGACAGCACGGAACTGCGCTGCCAAATCAGCAAAGCCTTCAGCTTCGGCAGTCTTGGCAAAGTCTTCGTACATGTCGGTCCATTCGTAATTTTCACCGGCAGCGGCGGCCTTGAGGTTTTCAGCCGTATTGCCGATGCCTTCGAGGTGCTTGAACCAGATCTTTGCATGCTGACGTTCGTTTGAAGCTGTCTCTTCAAAAATTTCAGCAATCTGTTCAAAACCTTCCTTGCGTGCAACGCCGGCAAAGTAGGAATACTTGTTGCGGGCCTGAGATTCTCCGGCAAAAGCTGCCCAGAGGTTCTTTTCAGTTTGCGTACCAGCAAATTTCGTCGTCATCGGTATTCTCCTGACTGATGATCTTGTTGCAAATAAACTCTGCAGAGCGCGAGCTTTGGGGCGGGCTCGCGCCGGCAGATCCTCATAAGATAATTTTACGAGAAGAACTTCTTCATCTTGTCGATGAAGCTCGTGCTTTGAGGCGAATGCTTGTTGCCGCCTTCCTTGAGCGAATCATCGAACTCTTTGAGAAGCTTCTTTTGTCTGGCTGAGAGGTTGACCGGCGTTTCTACAAAAACATGCACATACAAGTCGCCCTTTTGCTTGGTATGCAGATTGGGCACGCCCTTGCCTCTGAGCCTGAAGATTTTTCCAGTCTGCGTGGCTTCGGGAATCGTGATGCGCGCCTCCGTATCCATCGTCGGCACGGTAACTTCGCCGCCCAGAGCCGCCGTTGCAAAACTGATCGGCAGATCCGCATGCAGGTCGTCGCCGTCTCGTTGGAAGATATCATGCGGCTTGATGAGCACCTGCACATACAAATCGCCGTTGGGCCCGCCATTGAGCCCAGGTTCTCCACGTCCCTGAATGCGAATGCGCTGTCCGTGATTGATGCCCGCTGGAATATTGACTTCAAGCGTCTTCGTCTGCCGTATGCGGCCAACGCCCTGACAATCAGGGCAAGGATCAGAAATGACCTCACCCGTACCATGACAGTACGGACAGGTTTGCTGCACCTGCAGGAACCCGCGATTGATGTTGATCGTACCGCTGCCGCCGCAATGCGAGCACGGCTTTTTGGAGGTGCCGGGCTTGCAGCCGGTTCCGTGGCAGCTCTTGCACTCTTCCCAAACCGGCACACGAATGTCGGTCTTGGCGCCGTTCACAGCCTGCTCAAGCGTAATCTCAAGCGAATAGCTGACATCATTGCCGCGAAAAACCTGCGGACCGCGGCGCGTGCGCTGGCCGCTGCCGCCGCCGAAGATTTCCGAAAAAATGTCGCCGAAATCCGCAAATCCGCCCTGCTGGCCGAAACCGCCGAAGCCGCCGAAGCCGCCTGCGCCTGCCGCGCTCGGATCAACGCCCGCCTTGCCGTAGCGGTCATAAGCCGCACGTTTTTGGGGATCAGAGAGCACGGCATAGGCTTCGCCCACCTGCTTGAACTTTTCCTCAGCGGCCTTGTCGCCGTTGTTGCGGTCCGGGTGGTACTTCATCGCCAGACGGCGATACGCCTTTTTGATTTCGTCTTCCGTGGCACTGCGGGATACTCCGAGTACCTCGTAATAGTCCTGATCAGCCATAGGTCAGTTGCTCTCAAATACAAACAGTTCGAAGGCCGAAAACACGCCAAGGCGGTCTTCGACCTTCTTGAATGACTTCAGTCGAACGCCGCCGCAGGACTCTTAAGTCCTGCAGTCAGCGACAGTCAATTAGTGCTTGACTTCCTTGTAGTCGGCATCAACCACGTCGTCCTCGGGCTTGCCCGAAGAAGCCGCACCCGACTGCTGAGCGCCCTGCTGCGAAGCCTGAGCCTGCTGCTGAGCTTGCTGCTGGGCGGCAGCCTGATTGAGCTTCTCGCCGATCTTCTGAGCAGCAGCCATCAGAGCTTCCACGCTCTTGTCAATGGCCTCCTTGTTTTCGCCCTTGACCTGCGCTTCAACATCCTTGATGGCCGATTCACAGGCTGCGCGATCCGCGCCATCGACCTTGTCGCCCAAGTCCTTCAGAGTCTTCTGAACCTGGGCCACAGCGGCATCAGCCTGATTGCGGGCCTGGGCAAGCTCGAAGCGGCGGTGATCTTCAGCCTTGTTGGCTTCAGCAGCAGCCACCATGCTCTTGATTTCCTCTTCGCTCAGACCAGAGCTCGCCTTGATCGTGATCGTGTTTTCCTTGCCCGTAGCCTTATCCTTGGCGCTGACGTGCAAAATGCCGTTGGCGTCAATGTCAAAGGTCACTTCAATCTGCGGCAGTCCGCGCGGAGACGGCGGAATTCCTTCCAAATTGAATTCACCCAGAAGCTTATTGGAGGCGGCCATTTCGTGCTCGCCCTGATAAACCTTGATGGTCACGGCAGGCTGATTGTCTTCAGCCGTCGAGAACACCTGCGAGTGCTTGGTCGGAATCGTGGTGTTGCGCTTGATCATTGCCGTCATCACGCCGCCCAGCGTTTCAATGCCGAGCGTCAGCGGCGTCACGTCAAGCAGCAGCACGTCATGACGATCGCCCGTAAGCACCTGCCCCTGAATGGCGGCACCGATGGCCACAGCTTCATCCGGGTTGATGTCCTTGCGCGGTTCCTTGCCGAAGAATTCGCGCACCACTTCCTGCACCCGCGGCATGCGACTCTGACCGCCCACCAAAATGACGTCGGAAATGTCGGAAGTCGACAGGCCGGCATCCTTCAAAGCCTTGCGGCAGGGTTCGATCGTGCGCTGCACCAGATCTTCGACCATGCTCTCGAACTTCGCGCGCGTGATCGTGATGTTCATGTGCTTCGGACCGGTCTGATCTGCCGAAATGTAGGGCAGATTGATTTCAGTTTCCTGACGGCTCGAGAGTTCAATCTTGGCTTTTTCTGCCGCATCCTTCAGTCGCTGCAGAGCCAAGACGTCCTTGCCGAGGTCAATGCCGTTGTCCTTCTTGAATTCCGTAATCAGGTAGTCAACCAAACGCTGGTCGAAGTCTTCACCGCCCAGGAACGTATCGCCGTTGGTTGAAAGCACCTCAAACTGCTTGTCGCCGTCCACATTGGCAATATCGATCACAGAAATATCAAACGTGCCGCCGCCCAAGTCGTAAACGCAGATCTTGCGGTCTTCGGCTCCCATCTTGTCCAGACCAAAGGCCAGAGCAGCAGCCGTCGGCTCATTGATGATGCGCTTGACTTCCAGACCGGCAATGCGGCCGGCGTCCTTGGTTGCCTGGCGCTGGCTATCGTTGAAGTACGCAGGCACCGTAATCACGGCTTCCGTCACGGGCTCGCCAAGGTAGTCTTCAGCAGTCTTCTTCATCTTGCGCAGCACTTCAGCAGAAACCTGCTGCGGAGCAAGCTTCTTGCCCTCGAGCACTTCAACCCATGCATCGCCGTTGTCAGCACGCACAATCTTGAAGGGAGCGCGGGAAATATCCTTCTGCACCTCGGCATCCTCGTAGCGACGACCAATGAGGCGCTTCACAGCAAAAAGCGTGTTCTTCGGGTTGGTGACGGCCTGACGCTTGGCGGTCGCACCGACCAAAATTTCTCCGTTGTCCATGTAGGCAACGATAGAAGGCGTCGTGCGGGCGCCTTCGGAATTTTCGATCACACGTACCTTGTCGCCTTCCATGATGGCCACTGCCGAGTTGGTGGTGCCAAGGTCGATACCAATGATCTTTGCCATGTTGTCCAATCCTTTTATCTTTACTTCGCGCACTTGAAAAAACAGCAAGCACGCATCAATCGCGTTAATGAAATCATCTCTGACGCAGGCCTTTTACCGTGGAGTTTCCCAGGCCCTCGCCGTCCATAACCCCTATATGGGGACGCCCCGTGAAAATTCAACGGGGCGTCTGAAAAAAGTTTTTTCGGCTTGCTCGGTCAGCTTTTTTAGCCTTGCACCACGCTCACCATGGCCGGGCGCAGCACGCGCTCATGAATTTTCCACCCATGCTGAAAAACCTGCGCCACATCGCCCGCACTCTGCCCTTCTGAGGCAGGCACCATGGCAATGGCCTGCTGAGTGTTGGGATCAAACTTTCCACCCTTGGGATCAATCAAAGTCATGCCGCTCACTTCAAGCGCATGCATGAACTGTCGGTGCGTGGCAAGAATGCCGTCGTGCATCGGCCCTTCAACATCAGCACAGGCCTCGAGCGCCTTTTCAAAGCTGTCGACCACCGGCAGCAAATTCTGGGCAAACTTCTCAATGCTGAATTTCTGAGCCTTCTGCACATCCTCAGCGCAGCGACGTCGTACATTTTCCATTTCAGCAACGGCACGCACATACAGATCGAAATTCTCGGCTGCCTTAGCCTGAGCTGCAGCAAGATGTGCGCTCAAATCCTGCTCCGGGCTGCCCTGAGCAACTTCAGGAGGGACCTGGGCACCCTGCGCGTTTTCGGCCGCCTGAGCAGCCTTCTTCAATTCTTCTGCGGGAGAAGACTCAGAGACCTGCTCTTGTTTTTCAGTGTCATTCGTTTCTGCCATGACTGACTCCGGTCAATTCAGTGTATTAGGTTAGGTATGGCTCAATATGGGGGCGAATGCGCATTTTTTCAAGATTCAGTTTTTGTCGAGAGCTTCACGAACAAGCGCTTCGTAGAGCTTAACTGCTTCACTTTGATCGTTAAGTGCCGGAATATAAAAGAAATTGCGTCCTCCCCTTGCCTTATAGAGGCCTTTGAGCTCAGAAGCGATTTCTTCAAGCGTCTCCAGGCAGTCCGCAGCAAACCCAGGGCAAATGACATCCAATCGTTCCAGCCCTAAAGAGCCCAGCCGCTGCGCGGTCTCGACCGCCGAAGGCTCAAGCCACTTGGCTTTGCCAAATTTGCTTTGAAAAGCAACTTCATACTGCTCGTCCTTCAAGCCCAGCTTCTGCGCAAGCAGCGCTGCTGTTTGCTTGCACTGCGCCTCATACGGATCGCCCCGATCGCTGCTTGCCTGCGGAATGCCGTGAAAGCTCATGAGAACCTTTCCTTTTTCCCCTAGGGCTCCCGCTTGTTCCCAATGCCTGCGCACGCCCGCAGCCAAAGCCTCTATATAAAGGGGATGATTGTGGTAGGAGCGAATGCGCAAAATTTCAGAACCTATCGGATTTTTTTTCACCGCGCGATCAACTGCATCGTAAACTGCCTCCGTGGTTTGCGTTGCGTACTGTGCAAACATGGGCAAAATGACGATGCGCTCCGGCGCTGCTTGAGCCGCTTTGGCAATGACTTCCGCGACGCGATGCGTGCCGTAGCACATGGCCCAGCTCACGCAGAAAGCTTCGCCCAGCGCCTTTTGCATTGCTGCTGCGGTCTTGGCTGAAATGGCCATCAGCGGCGAGCCGTCCTTTGTCCACACTGTTTTGTAGCGCTGAGCCGAGGCCTCAGAGCGCCGCGGGATGATGATGCCGCGCAATATCGGCTGCCAGATCAAAGGGTTCAATTCCACCACGCGTCTGTCGCCGAGAAATTCAAGCAGATACTGCGCAAGAGCCTCCTTTGTAGGCGCGGCCGGAGAGCCCGTGTTGACAATGATGACGGCTGTTTTAGATGCTGAAGCTGCAGGCATGTAAGAACATTTTTTATACAACAGGGACTTTTATTGTGCCTGAGGCGGCTTAACGCATGCTTGCGGGCGCAGCTCCGCGCACCTCTTTAATGAGCGATGCGGACTGCGGCCGGAACGTGCATGCGGCGCCAAACAACAACTATGGCGCTCGCAATAAGGCTCACCCAGAACTTGCCCAGCACTTGTCCAAACACATAGTCCAGAGAGCCGAAAGCAAGCCAAAGAAAAATTGCAGAATCAACAACAGAGCCGATCAGACCGGAAACCATGATGGCAAACGCATGATGCCGTTCTCTGAGAGGCGCGTAGACGCAAAAATCGGCAAATTCCGAAAAAAGAAAAGCTGCAACGGAGGCCGCAACCAGACTGGGCTCAGAGAAAAATCCGGACAGCGCCGCGCCGAACACGATTGAATAAAGCGCCCAGCGTGCCCCAAGAAAGTGGTGAACCGAGTCCCTCAACACCAGGGCAAAACCGGCCACCAGCACGGCCGACGGCGACATGATGCCGGGCCAGACAGGAATCAAGCAGGGTCCTGTCGGGTCGCAGACAACGCCCACATTGACCACAACCCAGTTGCTTAAGGGGATGGTGAGAATGAATCCCAGGACCGAGAGCCAGCCGATCCATGTGCGGCTCAAAAGTCCGCGCTCAGCAATATGCGACATATTGTTCTCCAGCCGGCCGCAGACGGTAGAACAAACCGAAGCAGCCTTCAATGATTTTTTCAGAGCCGGCATTGTAGCGCATGCGCTTTTTGTGCTTCAAAGCTCTTTATTTTTCGATTTTCGGCTCAAAGGCAGAAAAGAACTTCATGATGCGCTCGGGCAGCCACCCCAAATCTCCCGGAGGATTTCCTCGAGGAAACCCAATGTGCCCGCCCTCTTCAGGCTGTTCAAGATACACAAACGGGCTCACGTCTTTTTCTGTTGGCAGCGCCCAAACCGGCATAAATGGATCGTTTTTGGCGTTAAGAAGCAATAACGGCACCTGAACGTTTTTCAAAACAGGCTTGGCTGAACATTTCGTCCAGTAGTCCATTGCGCTCTTGAAGTGGTGAATCGGTGCGGTATAGATTGAATCAAAATCGTAGAGCGTACGGCACTTCATGACGGCTTGCAGATCAATGAGATCGGGAAATCTTTTAGCCTTGTCAATCAGCTTGTCCTTGAGCGTGGATAAAAACATCTCCGAGTAAAGCTTGTTGGCGCCTCGACTCATGATTTCGCTGCCCGCGACAAGGTCTACGGGCGCTCCGACGCTCACAGCCGCCGTTATAAATGAGGCGCGGCCGCCCATATCGCCCAGATACTTTGAAATGTAGTTTCCACCAAGACTCACGCCTACCGCATAAATCGGCGCATTGACGTAGCGCTTGTGCACCGTGCGCATCACCCAGTCACAATCGGCGCTGTCGCCGGCAAAATAAGCCCTAGGCAGGCGGTTGGGAATCCCTCCGCAGCCTCTAAAATGCGCCACCACTCCGCGCCAGCCTCGCTCGGCGCATGTGCTCATCAAAGCCTCGGCATAGTGACTGTGAGAGTCTCCTTCCAGTCCATGAAAATGCACCAGCACAGGCGCAGTCAGCGACTCTGGTTCCGGCCTCACCCAGTCGAAAATCATGAAGTCGCCATCAGGCATATCGATGAGTTCGCGTCGATAGGAGACTTCCGGCCGCGGAAAAAGTCTTGCCGGCACGACCGTCTGCAGGTGTGCGCCCGGCAGCCACTTAGGTGCAACATAGTCCGACTTAATCAAAGGCATGGCTGTTCACAATGCTGCAAAAAATAATCAAGATACACGCAGGAAGATTTTTCAGATCCCAGACAAGACTGCAAAAAATACAGCGCCCTTGATTCTATCTCTTTGCCTTTGATGAAATAACGGCAGTCTGCCGGTTTTTCTACAGCAAACCACCTATGCCAGCTTGCACTTCGTTCAAAGAAGCTGTAGAGTGCCCAGAGCAGATGCCGGAGTTCGCTTCCGTTGAGGACGACTTCCCGTCTGAGAAAAATTTATGAGCTTTGCAACATGTTGATCAAGTCCGCACGATTTTATTTCTTCTCCTTTTATTTCTGCCCTCTGGCGGAAGGAGATGGGGTGCGCGCCTAGCTTCGGCATAAAGCTCAATCGAAAACCAACCGCCAGGACCTCAAAACCCGGCGGTTTTTTATTCGAAGCCCTCGGGAAAAGATATCAGTCCAACGGCAACAACAAGGATTTTGGCTTGAATAAATAGGGAGAAAACCATTATGCGCCACAATACCGACGACCTTCGCATCAAGGAGATTCGAGAACTTACGCCCCCGGCACATCTCATTCGCGAATTTCCCTGTGAAGATGTCGCCTCTCAAACCGTGCACCGCGCTCGAGAAGCCGCCCACGACATCCTGCACGGACACGACGACCGTCTGCTGGTCATCGTTGGCCCCTGCTCGATTCACGATCCGGAAGCGGCTCGCGAATACGCTTCACGGCTGACAGAACTGCGCCGCAAGCTTCAAGGCGACCTCGAGATCATCATGCGCGTGTACTTTGAGAAGCCCCGCACGACCGTCGGCTGGAAAGGGCTCATCAACGACCCGGACATGGATGGCTCCTGCCGCATCAATCACGGACTGCGCATCGCCCGCGAGCTGATTCTCGACATCGTCAACATGGAGCTGCCCACGGGCGTGGAGTATCTCGATACGATTTCTCCCCAGTACATCGCCGACTTGGTGAGCTGGGGCGCCATCGGCGCACGCACCACGGAAAGCCAGGTCCATCGTCAGCTCGCAAGCGGCCTGTCCTGCCCCGTCGGATTTAAAAACGGCACCGACGGCAACGTCAAGATTGCCTGCGACGCAATCGGCGCTGCCGAACACTCTCACTCCTTCCTGTCTGTCACCAAGGGAGGCATTTCAGCCATTGTGACAACCACAGGAAACGAAGACTGCCACATCATCCTGCGCGGAGGAAAAACGCCCAACTACGACGCGCAAAGCGTCAATGAGGCTTGCGAAATTCTCAAAGCCAACGGTCACCGCGAGATGGTCATGATCGACGCCTCGCACTCCAATTCACATAAGAAATTCAAGGAACAAATCACCGTCGTCAACGACATCTGCAAGCAGGTCTCCAATGGCGACAGCCGCATCATCGGCGTCATGATCGAATCCAATCTGGTTGAGGGAAACCAAAAGATTGATCTTGAAAAAGGCTTGGTGTACGGCCAATCCGTCACCGATGCCTGTCTGGGCTGGGAAGACACTGCTGTGCTCTTGAACAATCTCGCACGTGCCGTACGCGACCGTCGCAGCCGCAACACTTAAGCCTCCAGAGCTCAAAAGCCGGCAGCGTGCCGGCTTTTTTTCTGTTCGCGGTTAATCCACGCCGCGGGCGCGGTCTTCGTAGAACTTTCGCTTCCAGGCTGCGAACGTTCCTGCATCCAACGCCGCTCTGATTTCCTTCATGAGGTTGAGATAGTAGTGTAGGTTGTGAATGGAATTTAGCCTTGCTCCCAGAATCTCATTGACTTTCTGCAGGTGGTGCAGATACGCACGCGTAAATCCGCGGCAAGCTGTGCAGCTGCAGCTGGGGTCAATCGGGCGCAAGTCGTTTTTGTACTTGGCGTTGCGGATCTTCACGTCGCCATAGCGCGTAAAGAGCCAGCCGTTGCGGGCGTTGCGCGTGGGCATGACGCAGTCGAACATGTCGATGCCGCGGCTGACGCCTTCGACCAAATCCTCCGGCGTCCCCACTCCCATCAGGTAGCGCGGCTTGTCTGCTGGCATCTTGTGCACGATGGCGTCCATGATCTCAAACATCTTTTCCTTGGGCTCGCCCACAGACAAACCGCCGACCGCATAACCATGGTAGCCGATGTCCATGAGGCCCGCCAGGGACTCTTCTCTAAGATGCGCAAACATGCCGCCTTGCACAATGCCGAAGAGTGCGTTGGGATTTTCCAGTCGGTCAAACTCATTGCGGCTACGGCGCGCCCAGCGAAGCGAAAGACGCATGGAGTCCGCAGCTTCTTTTTCTGTCGCCGGCCGATCGCCGATCATGTAAGGCGTGCACTCATCAAACACCATCGTAATGTCGGAATTGAGCACGCGCTGGATCTGCATGGACACCTCAGGCGTCAAAAAAAGTCTGTCGCCGTTGATTGGGGAGGCGAACCTCACGCCTTCTTCCGTAATTTTTCTCAGCTGCCCGAGGCTGAAAACCTGAAAGCCGCCCGAGTCCGTAAGAATCGGCCGATTCCAGTTCATGAATCGGTGCAGTCCCTCATGCGCCGCAATCACGTCAAGTCCCGGACGCAGCCAGAGATGAAAAGTATTGCCGAGAATGATTTGGCTGCCGATCTCTTCGAGCTCCGCGGGCGACATCGCCTTCACCGTGCCGTATGTGCCGACCGGCATGAAGATTGGTGTTTGAACAACGCCGTGATTGAGCGTCATGCGGCCGCGGCGCGCCGCTCCTTCAGTCTTTAGTACTTCAAAAGTTAAGGACACTTGAAAAATGCTCCAAATCCTGCAACGTCCGATTAGGCGCGTTTGCTGCGGTTAAGTTCAAAAAAGCATGCGTCGCCGTAGCTGAAAAAACGATATTTCTGCTCTACGGCATGCTTGTAGGCTTGAAGAACCCGCTCTCTGCCCACGATGGCCGACACGAGCATGACAAGCGTCGACTTGGGCAAATGAAAGTTCGTAATCATCACGTCAATAATGTTGAAGTGATACCCAGGCGCAATAAATAGACGCGTATCCATTGCTCCGGCGCGCACGACGCCTTCGCTTACGGAAGCGCTTTCAAGCGCTCTCAGGCTTGTAGAGCCCACCGCGACAACACGCCTGCCTTCTTTTTTGGCGTCATTGACCTTTTGCGCCGTCTGCGGGCTGATCTCAAACCATTCCGAGTGCATAACATGCTGAGCAAGATCCTCTTCGCGCACCGGCTGGAATGTCCCGGCGCCCACATGCAGGGTGACGAAAGTCTCGTCGATCCCTTTTTCTTTCAGCTCACTCAAAAGCTTCTCGGTAAAGTGCAGTCCGGCGGTAGGCGCAGCGACCGCCCCTGGATGCTCGGCGTAGACGGTTTGGTAGCGCCCAGCATCTTCTTCGCGAGCTTCGCGCTCAATGTATGGAGGCAGCGGCACTTTCCCAATCCGGTCAAGAACGCCCAGCACAGGCTCATCAAACTCAAGCAGAAAAAATTCTCCTTGGCGCCCGGTCACAGTTGCTGCATGGACTTCCTGCGGCCCTTCAAAAAACAATCTGCCGCCGGCTTTGGGCGTTTTGCTCGCCCGAAGCATGCTGAGCGCAGTATTTTCGCCTGTCACTCGCTCGATCATGGCTTCAACTGCGCCGCCCGTTTCCTTATGGCCGCGCAAGCGAGCCTTGATCACCTTGGTGTTGTTCATCACCAAAAGATCACCGGGACGCAGAAGATTTTTGATGTCGGTGAAAACCAAATCTTCAATCACGTCTTGCGTAACATGCAGCAGACGTGATGCCGTGCGGTCCGCAAGCGGATACTGCGCGATCAGTTCGGTGGGAAGATCAAAGTCGTAGTCGGACAAATGCTGTCCGATCAAATAGGAAGGATGAAGTTCAAAAGACATTTGGCTGTACCGGCCATAAGAAATGTTCAAAGAGCGGGCATTCTACCTGACTTAAGAAATCTGTGGAGAAAAAATCTCAGCTGAATCAAAGATTTGCATTGGCGTTTCGGCCGCAGATACAAAATGAAACATTTAACTCCATCTCGCCATTTGCGAATGATTCTCATTTGATGTATAGTTCTACCAACTGAAGAGCACTGCCAGCGAGCCGCTCGAAGACAAGATGCTGTTGGGGTCGGCATCTGCCCGCTGAGGCACTGCACCTGTTTCTCCTGCAGGATGTCAGCTTGTTGCTTTTCGGGGTATTCTTCTCTCAGGTGACGCCGGCCATCGTCCGCGTCACCTCTTTTTTTTGTTCAGCTCGCCGATCCCCTTAAAATCACAAAAAAGCCGCCTTCTCTTTGCCCTTTCTAACAGAAGGTTCTCAGCGATGATCTCGAACTTTGCCGCGCTAGCCGACTTCATCGGCATTTTTGCCTTTGCCTTGGCTGGAATCCTGTCTGCCAGCCAAGCGAAAATCGATCCGGTCGGCGTCTTTGTTCTTGCCTTTACGACCGCCTTTGGAGGCGGAATCTTTCGCGACACGATCATCGATAATCGCCCCTACTATTGGATCGAAAATGAATCCTATGTCTGGCTGACGATTCTGCTGGCCGTTTTTGCGCCTACAATCATCGCCAAATTCAAAACATGGTTTGCTCCAAGCGTTTTCATTTGGCTTGACGCCATCGGCCTAAGCTTTTTCAGCGTCAATGGAACAGCTTTGTGTCTTCAAGCAGGCATCCCAGCGC
Organism: uncultured Duodenibacillus sp.; assembly: GCA_944390715.1. GTDB lineage: Bacteria > Pseudomonadota > Gammaproteobacteria > Burkholderiales > Burkholderiaceae_F > Duodenibacillus. The sequence continues at coordinate 13,514 of CALXQS010000015.1, forward strand.
TTTCAGCGACAATTCTCGGCGTATGCACCGGTGCTCTGGGCGGGATGATCCGCGATGTGCTGCTCAACCGGCTTCCGCTGCTTCTTTCCGACAAGCAGCCCTACGCTCTAGCAGCATTTTTGGGCTGCTGGCTTTTTGTCGGACTCAACCACTTCTGGCCGTCTGCCGACACAGTGCCGCACGAGGCGGCTCTGTGGATATCGACGGCCTCAATCATCGGCATTCGCATGTTTTGCTGGTACAAAAAGCTCTACATCATCGACTACGGCATTTTCAAGCGGCTGGCCCATAAACGACGAACAAAATGAAATCTACTTCAACTGCGCTTGAAGGCGTGCGCATTCTTGAGCCTTCAATCTTTTCGGACGAACGAGGATATTTTTGCGAGACCTACAACCAAAGCACGCTCAAGGCGCTGGGCATTGCCGCGCATTTTGTGCAGGACAATGAATCGCTTTCGCATCACGGCGTTGTTCGCGGACTGCATTTTCAAAAGCCTCCTTTTGCGCAGGCCAAGCTCATTCGCGTCCTTGAGGGGGAAATTCTTGACGTGGTGCTCGACATCAGATTGAGCTCCCCCACTTTCGGTCGGTCAACGAGCGTCGTTCTTTCTTCGGACAACCATCTGCAGCTTTTTGTCCCGAAGGGCTTTGCCCATGGCTTCAGCGTGCTTTCTGCCCAGGCACGCATTGCTTATAAGTGCGATGCCTTCTACACTCCTCAAAGCGAAGGCGTGATCGATGCATTTGACGGAGATCTGTCCATCGATTGGAAAATTGATCCGCCGCTCATTCTTCGCTCTGAAAAAGATCGCTGCGCTGCTTTATCTTTTGCAGCCTATCGCGACAAGCCTGCTTTTGTTTGACGAAAGGATTTTTCCCAATGATTGCCATTACGGGCGCATCCGGACAACTTGGACAAGCACTGACAGAATGCTGCACGCATCACGGCATGGATTTTGTCGGTTTGAGTCGCGCCGATCTAGACATTACAGACGCTGCCGCTGTCAAGAACTTTTTCTTCAAGCACCCGTGCGACTGCATATTTAATTGCGCAGCCTACACCCAAGTTGATGCGGCAGAAGACAACCCCGGAGAGGCCTGTCTAGTCAATTCCTTTGCTCCATGGAACTTGGCCCGCACATCAATCCCCGTCATTCATATCTCGACAGACTATGTGTTTGATGGATCAAACAGTACGCCCTACACTGTCGAGAATGCTCCCCGCCCGCTGTCGGCTTACGGGCTTTCAAAACGCATGGGTGAAACTTCTCTTCTTGAAGGCGCCTTTCGTGGGGTGATCGTACGCACAGCCTGGACTTATTCGGCCAGATCTGGCACCAAAAACTTTTTTCACACCATGCGCAAGCTTTTCAAAGAGCGCAGCTCCATCGGCGTTGTGAATGATCAATTCGGCACCCCGACGCTTGCAGAAGATCTGGCTCAAGCCCTGCTGGATCTTTATTTGATGAAGCAACACCTCAAGCCCATGCATGTGCTGCACTACACAAATGCAGGCCTTGCCACCTGGTTTGAGTTCGCACAGGCCATCGCCCGCTTGTCAAACGCAAACTGCACGGTGAAGCCCATCACAACCTCTGAATTTCCAACCAAGGCCCACCGCCCTGCCTACAGCGTCTTGTCGCTGCAGGCAATTGAAGAACTGGGGATAAAGCCTCGTTCTTGGCTCGATGCCCTTGAGAGCATCTTTAAAAATAAGACAGCTCATGTTTGAACGAACAATTTTGATCACGGGGGGAGCTGGCTTTATCGGCACCAATTTTGTCGACTATTTCTCCAGCCGGTACCCGAAGACGCGCATTATTGATCTCGATGCGCTCACTTATGCCGCCCACCCGCAATCCTTTGAAAGGCAAAAGACGATGGCCAACGTTGTGCCTGTTGAAGGAAACATTTGCGATGAAGCGCTGCTGCAGGAGCTTTTTGAGCGCTATGACATTTCAGGCGTCATCCACTTTGCCGCTGAAAGTCATGTTGACAATTCCATCGCTGATCCTGTGCGTTTTGTGCAGACCAACGTCATGGGCACAGCCGCCTTGCTTGATGTCTCATTGAAGTTTTGGAAGAAAACCGAACGGCTTGACAAGGCGCGCTTTCACCATATTTCAACCGACGAAGTGTTCGGCACTCTTGGTGCAAAAGGCTTTTTTACCGAGGACACGCCCTATGCTCCCACAAGCCCTTACTCGGCAAGCAAGGCTTCTGCCGATCTGTTGGTGCGCGCCTATGTCAAAACCTTCGGCATGAATGCCACCATCTCGCATTGTTGCAACAATTACGGTCCTTGGCAGCATGCTGAGAAATTTATTCCAACGGTCATCGGCAAATGTCTTGCACACGATCCCATTCCTCTTTACGGCACAGGACTCAATGTGCGCGACTGGCTTTGGGTAAAGGATCACTGCCGCGCAGTTGACCTCGTTTTTCAGCAAGGCCGCCGTGGAGAAAGCTACATCATCAGCGCTCAGCTTGAAAAGACGAATTTAGACATAGCGCAAACGATCTGCGCTATTTTCGACGAGCTTCGTCCCTGGCACGGGCACCTTCACAAAGAGCTCATCAGCTTTGTCGAAGACCGTCCAGGCCACGACTTTCGCTACGCAAGCAACCCAGAGCGCATCAAGCAAGAGCTTCATTGGCAGGCGCTGGGCAATTTTGAAGAAGCGCTGCGGCAGACCGTTTTGTGGTATTTAACTGAAGGCAGCACAACGCTCATCCCCAGCAAAGCGTTGAGGTGACGTGAAGAAAGCGCCGCAAGAATCCGCGGCGCTTTCGTTTCTCTGACAAATTTTTATGCTCTGTGGCGAAGACGATGCCTCACAACTCCAGGAGCGATCTCTTCCTGCGAAACAACCTCATGTCCGCTTTGCTCTGCAAACGTGCGTATGTCAGCCGGCGCATGAGGATCATCAGTAACGACCGTCAACTCCTCGTGCGGAGCCAAAGGCTTTAGAGCCTTTTTCACCCGCAGCACCGGCATCGGACAAACGAGCCCGCGCAAGTCGAGCTCGTTTTGGGCAATTTCAACCGAGATCATGCTCAAAGACGCTCGGAAATCCACGTCTTGGCGCTTTCAAGCGCGCCAGGAATGGCTGCAGCATCAGTGGCGCCTGCCATGGCCATGTCAGGCTTGCCGCCTCCCTTGCCGCCGCACTGGTTGGCAACGAAGTTCACAAGCTCTCCGGCCTTGATGCGGCCCACAAGATCCTTGGTCACGCCCGCGCAAAGCTGAACCTTGGCGCCGCCCATCACCGCAAGCACGATGACAGCCGAGCCGAACTTGCTCTTGAGATTGTCCATCGTCTCGCGCAGCGTCTTGGCATCCATTGCCTCAAGCGTTGCGGCAAGCACCTTGACGCCGTTGACATCCTGGGCCTGACTGACGATGTCGGCGCCCTGCTTGGCGGCAAGCTTGGCCTTCGCATCCGAAAGATCCTTTTCGAGCTGATGCACCACTGCGTTGAGGTGATCAATCTTTTCAGGAACTTCGTCGACAGGAGCCTTAAAGCGCGCTGAGCAGGCAGACAAAAGCGCAGTGTTTTTCTGCATGAGCGCCACGGCATTCATGCCTGTAACGGCCTCAATGCGGCGAACGCCCGCCGAAATGCCTGCTTCGCCGACGATCTTGAAAAAGCCGATGTCGCCCGTGCGGGCTACATGCGTACCGCCGCAGAATTCGCACGAAGAGCCGATATTCATGACGCGAACCGTTTCGCCGTACTTCTCGCCAAAAAGCATGACTGCGCCCGTCTTCTTGGCTTCTTCAATCGGAAGCACGCGGCATTCGGTGGCCGAATTGCCAAGAATTTCTTCATTAACGGCATTCTCAACAGCCTGAATTTCTTCAGCCGTCATCGGCTTGTCGTGCGTAAAGTCAAAGCGCGTGACGAATTCATTAACCAGGCTTCCCTTCTGCGCCACATGCGTGCCCAGCACGTCGCGCAAAGCCTTGTGCATGAGGTGCGTCACGGAATGGTTGCGTTCAATTGCATGACGGCGATTGGCGTCGACCGTTGCCGTAAAGACGTCTCCCTTGGAAACAGAGCCTTCGGCAATGTGTCCGACATGGCTAAAGACGCTTGCCTTGAGTTTGAGGCAGTCGGTGATTTTCACAATGCTCGTGCCGTTGACAAGCTCGCCTGCGTCGCCGACCTGACCGCCCATCTCTGCATAAAAAGGCGTCTTGTCGAGTACCACCAGAACATCGTCGCCGGCTTGGGCTGTCTGCACCTCCGTGCCGTCCTTGTAGACCGCAAGCACCTTGCAGCCTTCTGCCGTCAGAGTCTGGTAGCCCACAAATTCGTTGTTGTCGCCCGTGAAGAGCACATCAGCAGCAATCTTGAATTTGCCCGCCGCACGCGCCTTGTCTTTCTGCTCCTTCATGCAGCGATCAAAGTCCTCAAGGTCCACGTAAATGTTTTTCTCGCGGCAGACGTCTCCGGTCAGATCCACAGGAAAGCCGTACGTGTCGTGAAGCTTGAAGGCCACTTCGCCGGGCAGATCGCCGTCATCGGCATGCGAAATTGCCTCTTCAAGAATCTGCATGCCCTTGGAGAGCGTCTGCAGGAATCGCTCTTCTTCAGCACGCAGAGCTTCGGCAATCTGCGGATTCTTCAATTCGGGATAAATATCTCCCATTTCCTGCGCCAGCGGCTCAACGAGCTTATAGAAGAACGTACCGCGAGCGCCGAGCTTGTAGCCATGGCGGATCGCACGGCGGCAGATGCGGCGCAGAACGTACGCGCGCCCCTCATTGCCGGGCTTGACGCCGTCGGCAACAGCAAAAGCGCACGAACGAATATGGTCAGCAATCACCTTCAACGACGGGCTCTGAGGATCAACATTTTGCGCCCCCACAGCCTCGACGGCCTGCTTGGCCGCAGCCATCAGATTCTGGAAGAGGTCAATGTCGTAGTTGGTCGGCACATCCTGCAGCACGGAGGCCAGTCGCTCGAGCCCCATGCCGGTGTCGATGTTCGGACGAGGAAGGCGGTTGAGCTTGCCCGAAGCATCGCGATTGAACTGGGTAAACACCAGATTCCAAATTTCCATATACCGGTCGCCGTCTTCGTCAGGGCTTCCCGGAGGGCCGCCCTGCACCTTGGGGCCGCGATCAAAGAAAATCTCAGAGCACGGACCGCAGGGACCAGTGTCGCCCATCATCCAGAAATTGTCGGACATGTAGCGCGCACCTTTATTGTCGCCAATGCGCACAATGCGGTCAGTCGGAACGCCGATTTCCTTATTCCAGATGTCGTAGGCTTCATCGTCTTCGAAATACACGGTGACCCAGAGGCGCTCTGCGGGCAGCTTGTAGACCGTCGTCAGCAGCTCCCAGGCCCAGGCAATAGCTTCACGCTTGAAGTAGTCGCCGAAGCTGAAGTTACCCAGCATTTCGAAAAATGTATGGTGGCGCGCGGTGTAGCCCACATTGTCAAGATCGTTGTGCTTGCCGCCCGCGCGAATGCACTTTTGGGCCGTCACGGCACGCTTGAGGCGCTTGTCAAGGCCAAGAAAGTTGTCCTTGAACTGATTCATGCCCGCATTGGTAAAAAGCAGGGTCGGATCGTTGTGCGGAACAACAGGGCTCGAAGGGATGATCGGGTGTCCCTTGCTTTCGAAAAACTTCAGATAGGCCGTGCGGATCTCTGCGGCCGTCATGTACGTAGCGGGTTTCATGAAAAATTGTCTTTCTTAAACGTTGAAAAGCATCAGACAAATGAGGCCTGACGCGCGCAATCGTGTGATTTTAGCGCGTCCGGCCTCAATTTCGGAAAAACGGCAAAGAGGTCAACTTCAGCAAAATCAAGCTTTCAAGGCCCCTGCAATGCGCTCGGCACATTCGCGAGCAAGCTTCTCATCATCGGCTTCGACCATGATGCGCAGAAGCGGCTCCGTACCGGAAGGACGAATCAAAACGCGGCCGCGATCCCCAAGCTCCTTTTCCACAGCTTCTATTTCTGCCGTAAAGCTCGAATCAGTCTTGTAGTCAAAACCCTTTTCGATAGGCTTGTTGATCAGCACTTGGGGCATGAGCTTCAAATCCTGCGTGAGTTCTGTCAAGGTCTTTTTCTGCGCGCACATGGCGGTAAGAACCTGCAGAGCGCTCACGATGCCGTCTCCTGTTGTTTGACGATCAAGCGCAATGATGTGCCCTGAACTTTCCCCGCCATAGAGCCAGCCTTTGCTGCAAAGCAGCTCCATCACATACCGGTCCCCCACCTTTGCACGAGCAAATTCAATTCCCTTGCGAGCGAAATTTTTTTCCAGCGCAAAGTTGGTCATCAAAGTGCCCACAACGCCAGTCTTTTTATTTCTCTGAAAAATACGATCGCAAGCAATTACGTACAGGAGGGCATCGCCATTAAAAAGATTGCCCTGATTGTCAGCCATAATCAGGCGATCGGCATCCCCGTCAAACGACAACCCAAGATCAGCGCCAGCCTTGACAACGCGCCCGGGCAAATCATCGGTGTGCGTCGCGCCCACGCCGTCATTGATATTGAAGCCGTCGGGGTTGACGCCTTCGAGCACAACCTCGGCGCCCAACTCGTGAAACACTGCCGGGGCAACGTGATAGGCTGCGCCATTGGCGCAGTCTAAATACAACTTCATGCCCTTGAGGTCAAGATCTGACGGGAAAACGCTCTTACAGAATTCAACATAGCGCCCAGCGGCATCATCCAGGCGACGAGCCTTGCCCAGAAGATGGCTTTCAACACACGAAAAGCCTTTGAGCATCTCGGCTTCAATGTCTTCTTCCATCTCATCGGGAAGCTTTCTGCCCTCAGCAGAAAAGAACTTAATGCCGTTGTCGTGATAAGGATTGTGGCTGGCGCTGATCACAACGCCGGCGTCAAGCCTCAAGGCGCGAGTAAGGTAGGCCACAGCCGGCGTCGGAATCGGGCCGCAGAGAACAACATCGACGCCTGCCGACGAAAAACCAGCCTGCAGAGCGGCTTCAAGCATGTACCCGGAGACGCGCGTATCCTTTCCTATCAACACGCATGCCTTGCCCGTCTTAGATTGCTTTAAAAAGACGCGCCCTGCTGCCTGCCCCAGCAACAGCACAAAATCTGGAGAAATCGGAGGCTGTCCTACTTTGCCTCTGATGCCGTCTGTTCCAAAATAATGCCGCGCCATGAGACACTCCTTTTTTCAGTATTCTTGTTGACCGCCATTTTAGACGGACTGACAAATCGCCTGCCAAACATCCAAAGCCTGTCGGGTTTGCTTTACATCGTGCACGCGCACAATCTGCGCTCCGCGCTCAGCTGCAAGAAGCGCCCCGGCAATGCTGGCCGGCATTCGCTTGCCTGGATCCTGGACGCCGGTCACAGCTCCGAGCGACGATTTGCGCGACAACCCCAGAAGATACGGTTGACCGCTCTGCACAAATCTTTGCGTGTGAGCCAAAATTCCAAAGTTTTGACGAACCGATTTTCCAAAGCCAAAGCCGGCATCCCAACAAATTCGATCCGGCGAGACGCCCAAGTTTTGCAAAGCGCTTTGACGCTTCATTAAATAGGACTCGATGTCTTCAAGATAGCTGTCGTCCTGCATCCGGCCAAACCCCGTGTTCGGCGTTCCGTGCATATGCATGATCACCAAACCGGCTGAAGAATTTGCTGCGGCCTGAAGCGCCCCTTCTTCCTCAAAAGCACGCACATCGTTCAGAATGGATGCACCGGCCGACAGCGCCGCGCGCATGACCTCAGCCTTGCTTGTGTCCACCGACACCGTAAAGCCGCGAGAGGCAAGAGCCTCTACAACTGGAATCACGCGCTGCAGCTCTTCCTCAACAGTGACTGCTGCGGCTCCAGGACGGGTCGACTCGCCGCCGACATCGAGAATGTCGGCCCCTTCCTGTGCCAGTCTGCAGCCCCAATTTACTGCGGCATCAACCGTGTTGTGTTTTCCTCCGTCGGAAAACGAATCCGGAGTGACATTTACGATTCCCATGATCAGGGTGCGCTGAAGGCTTAAGCGTTTGCTGCCACACTGCCAATATGAAGCTTTGTTCATCTCAAAACCTTTCCAACGAAAGAGCGGGCGGAAGAGCTCATGCATTGTCTTCCGCCCGCTGTTTGGTGCTTTTATCTTAAAGAGAACTCTATGCGTTCTGTGCCGGCAGCTCAAGAAGATGCGCTGTCGTCTTTCTTGCCGTCAACTTTAACTTCAGTCGTCTCAGGCTTGGCTTCATTTGAGGCTTCTTTGTGCGGCTCCTGCTGCCGGCTGGACTCTTCATCCTGCGTTGTCGGCTGCACGTCAATCTGAACCTGCTCAACCTTTGCCGCTGAACTCTTGGCTTCTGCCGTCTTGACAGAACGACGCGTACGCTTGGGCTTGGCCGGCTGAGCGGGTTCTGCGCTTTCTGCTGCCTTCAGTTCAGCCTGCATTTCGGCCTTCACCTCTGCCTTGATCTCTTCGCGAAGATCGGCCGGGGCTGCTTGAGAGGGCGCCGCCGCCTGGCTGGAAGCTGACGAAGACGCCGCAGCCGCAGAAGTCGAGCTTCCAGGCGCCTTCGGAGGACGCGGAGCACGGCCAGCGAGAATATCGTCAATCTGTTCGCCGTCAATGGTTTCCCATTCAAGCAGCGCCTTTGCCATGGCGTGCATCTTGTCGGCGTTGTCTTCAATAATCTTGCGGGCTCTGCGGTATTGCTCTTCAAGAATGCTGCGGATTTCAGCATCCACCGCCTGCATGGTCTTTTCCGAAATGTGCGTGGTCTTCGTTACAGAACGCCCCAGGAACACTTCACCTTCATTTTCAGCATAGACCATCACGCCCAACTTCTCGCTCATGCCGTAGCGCGTAACCATATCGCGAGCCATCTGCGTTGCGCGCTCAAAGTCGTTGCTTGCGCCCGTCGTCATCTGATGCATGAAGACTTCTTCGGCAATTCGCCCGCCAAAGAGAATGGCGATGCGCGTGAGCAGATAGTCCCGATCATAGGAGTAGCGGTCGACCTCAGGAAGCTGCATCGTAACGCCCAAAGCCCTGCCGCGGGGGATGATCGTCACCTTATGCACAGGATCGGACTTGGGCAGCATCCTTGCCACCAGCGCGTGACCCGATTCGTGATAGGCCGTATTTTTGCGCTCATCTTCAGTCATCACCATGGACTTGCGCTCGGCTCCCATCATGATCTTGTCCTTGGCAAGCTCAAAGTCGGCCATTTCAACCACGCGGCCATTGCGGCGTGCGGCAAAAAGGGCCGCCTCATTGACAAGATTGGCCAAATCCGCGCCGGAAAAGCCGGGCGTTCCGCGCGCAAGCACGTCAGCCTTCACATCGGTTCCCAAAGGCACTTTTTTCATATGCACGTTGAGAATCTGTTCACGACCACGAATGTCAGGCAAGGGAACCACCACCTGACGGTCAAAGCGACCCGGCCTCATCAAGGCAGGATCCAGCACATCAGGGCGGTTCGTTGCTGCAATGACGATCACGTTTGAGCCCGTCTCAAAACCGTCCATTTCAACGAGCATCTGATTGAGCGTCTGCTCGCGCTCATCGTTGCCGCCGCCAAGTCCTGCGCCGCGCTGACGGCCCACCGCATCAATTTCATCGATAAAGATGATGCAGGGAGCATTTTTCTTGGCGTTTTCAAACATGTCGCGCACGCGAGCCGCGCCCACGCCCACGAACATTTCCACGAAGTCCGAACCCGAAATCGAGAAAAACGGCACGCCGGCCTCGCCGGCAATTGCCTTGGCAAGGAGCGTCTTGCCGGTGCCGGGGGCGCCCACCAAAAGAATGCCTCGCGGAATATGGCCGCCCAGACGCTGGAACTTGGACGGGTCGCGCAGAAAGTCCACTACTTCCTGCACGTCTTCCTTGGCTTCGTCGCACCCGGCCACATCGGCAAAGCGAACCTTGTTGCTGGTGTCGTCAAGCATTCGAGCCTTGCTCTTGCCGAAGGTAAACGCTCCGCTCTTGCCGCCTTGCATTTGCCGCATGAAGAAAATCCAGACGCCGATCAAGAGCAGCATCGGGAACCAACTGACGAGAATTGTCTGCAAAAACGACGGCTCTTCCTCAGCTTTGCCGTAGACCTGCACGCCGTTCTTTCTCAAATCATCGACCATCCACAAGTCGCCGGGGCTGGTGATGGTATAGGTCGCCCCTTCGGCGGGCGTCACCGTAATCTTTCGTCCCTGCACATCGACGCGGCGAATCTTTCCCGCCTTGGCATCGGTCATGAACTGGGTGTAGCTTGTCTGATCGACGGGGCCTGCGGCTTCGCGCTGACCGTCAAACTGCTGAAACACCGTAAACAAAACAAACGCTATCAAGACCCAGACCGCAATGCGGCCGATCATCCTGTTGTCCAAGATACTATCCTCGCGATCACTAACTCAAATTCATTGCTTGCCGTCCGCCTCACAAAACAGCCCTCTCACGCATCAAGCTGCGGCCGACAGACAAACCAGCAGGGTAAGACTATAGAAAAACACACGTTTTGTCTTGTGGCTTACCCGCTCTTTTGGTTAACAACGGTTACTTGACGGGCTTGAGGCCGCGCGCAACCACATACATTTCCGCACTTGAACCCCGGCTTGCCTCGGGCTTGCGCTGCGCAACGCTCTTGAAGCTTTTCTTGCAGGCCTCAATGAACTGCGAATAGCCCGATCCCTGAAAAGCCTTTGTTACAAACACGCCAGAAGGCTTGAGGTGCTCAAGCGCAAACTCAAGCGCAAGCTCATTTAAAAGAAGACTCGCTCCGGCATCGACCATTGCAACGCCGGATAGATTGGGCGCCATGTCGCTGATGACCACATCGACCTTGTCGCCGGCGAGAATTTCAGAGAGCTTGTCGGCAACCTCCTGTTCGCGGAAGTCTCCCTGAAGAAAAATCGCGCCCTCAACCGGCTCCATGGGAAGAATATCCATGGCAATGATGCGCCCCTTGAGGCTGCCGTCTTTATCCGAAAGGCGCTCTCTGACGATCTGCGTCCAGCTGCCCGGGGCGCTGCCCAGATCAACCACCGTCATGCCGGGGGCAAACAAATGTTCCTTGTCGTCAAGCTCGGTAAGCTTGTAGACCGAACGCGCCCGATATCCTTCTGCTCGGGACTTCTTGACGAAAGGATCGTTGATGTGGCGCTCGATCCAAGCTCGGTTCGAGCGAAGTTTTTTCAATGACTTAGGCATAACTCAAGTACAATAGCGGGCTCATTTTGTTTGTCGGTTCCGGCAAACGCTTTACGCATCACCACTCTTTAGGGAAAGAAACCTCTGTATTTTTATGGCTGAACTCATTCTAGAGCGCAGCGTGCGGCTGGAAATGCGCGCGCAGGCGCACCACCTGCAGCCCGGTGTTTTGATTGGCGAAAAGGGACTGACCGAGGCCGTCATGAAGGAAATCGACCGGGCGCTCTCTGACCACGGTCTCGTCAAAGTGCATGTTGCAGGCGACGATCGCGAGGAGCGCGAAGAAATCTATCATCACATCGCCGAGCATCTGCAGGCAGCCCGCATCCAGGCCATCGGCAAAATGCTCGTCTTCTACAGACCTCAGGATGAAGACAAAAAACCTTCAAAAACCGAAACGCAGGGCGCCATTTTAATGGCTAAGGCAGATCCTGGCGCCCGCGGCATGAAAAAACCTGTCGTCGATTCCAAGAAAAAGGCATCTGTTGCGCGCAAATCATCTGGAAAATCAGCCAAACCGCGCGTGACGGCCGCCAGAAAACGTCATAAGAGAACAACAAAAAAAGCCGCTCTTTCCTAAGTCCTTCTTTTGTCGAATCCCAATAGGTCAAGCACTCAGAGCCGATTCTGAGTGCTTTTTTTGTTCACGTTCCTTCAGAAAAAGAATTCTTTCAAAATAGTTAGACGCTTCAAAGTTTTCCCTTTAAGACAACTATGACAAACCTGTCAAAATCAAGAAAGCCTTAATTTACGGCGCTTGACAGGCTGTTTTTTACAACTCGTGTCATCGTTTTGTCATAAACCGCGGTCAGACTTGTCACAAATTTTTCATAATCACAGACCGTGTGCTCAAATGGTTGATTTTTATCTGGTTGTGCTCGGCTTCTTAGCCGTGCTGGCCTGCTTTGACCTCTTCGTGGGCGTCAGCAACGACGCCGTCAACTTCCTCAATTCAGCTTTAGGCTGCCGCATTTCATCGTTTCGAACGACGATGTGGGTAGCGAGTTTAGGCGTTTTGCTCGGCGCGACCTTCTCGTCGGGCATGATGGAAATCGCCCGATCGGGCGTTTTTCATCCGCAGATGTTTACGTTTTCGGAAATCATGGTGATTTTCTTTGCCGTGATGGTCGCCGACGTTCTGCTTTTGGATGCCTTCAACTCCCTGGGACTGCCGACCTCGACCACCGTGTCGATCGTCTTTGAACTTTTGGGAAGCGCTCTGGCAGCAGCTCTCTACAAGATCTACATCAGTTCCGGCAGCTTCGCGGCGGTTGCCGACTACATCAACACCGCCAAATCGCTCACCATCATCTCGGGCATCTTGATATCAGTCGTCGTCGCTTTTGTTTCCGGAGCCGTCGTACAGTACATTGCCCGACTCATCTTTACGTTCCACTTTGAAAAGATGTACCGCCGCATCGGCGGCATCTATGGCGGCTTTGCCATCACCGCCATCTTCTACTTCCTGGTCATGAAGGGCGCCAAAGGCGCAAGCTTCATGCGTCCCGAGTGGATTTCCTGGATTGATGCGAACACCTTGGCCATCCTGCTTGTTCTTTTCGTAGGCCTAAGCCTGCTTTTTCAAGCGCTGATTCTGCTCTGCAACGTCAACGTCTTTCGCATCATCATTTTGAGCGGCACCTTCTCTCTGGCGTTTGCCTTCGCCGGCAACGACCTCGTCAACTTCGTCGGTGTTCCGCTTGCCGCCTGGGATGCCGTGCGCGACTTCATGGCCAACGGCAGCGACCCCTCCACTTTCATGATGGAAAGTCTATCCAAGGGCTCGACTGCTCCGACCATCTTTTTACTGCTTTCCGGCCTCATCATGGTCGCTACGCTCTGGTTCAGCAAGAAAGCGCACCGTGTCGTGCAGACTTCCTTGAATCTTTCCTCGAGCCAGTCTGGAGAACATGAACAGTTCGGCAGTTCCGTTCCTGGCCGCATGATTGTCAGAAGCTCCATGACGCTTGGACGAATCGTGCGTCAGATTCTGCCGATGCGCCTGCAAGTTTCTCTCAGAAGCCGCTTCAAGCCCCGCAAGCTCAAGCGCGATGAACCGGTGCTCCCATTTGACTATGTGCGCGCCTCCATCAATCTTGTGCTCAGCTCAATTCTCATCGCCTCAGCCACAAGCCTGAAGCTTCCTCTGTCGACGACCTACGTCACCTTCATGGTCGCCATGGGTTCGAGCTTTGCCGACGGCGCTTGGGACCGCGAAACGGCCGTCTATCGCATTTCTGGCGTTCTGACTGTCATCAGCGGTTGGTTTCTCACAGCCATCACTGCGCTCACAATTGCGGGCCTCATCTGTTATTTGGTCATGCTCGGCGGCGACTACATGGCCTGCGCGCTGATGCTGTTTGCTCTGACGCTGCTCATCCGCTCGAACTTCTTCTCGTCCGGAAAGCAAAAAGACACGCCTCTCATCTTCCAAGGTGATGATCACGAGTCTGTCAGAAACGCCATCAACACCACGGTGGGACCGCACTTAAGCCGCACGGTGGATCTCTTTGAAGCAACAGTCAAGGCATTTCTTGCCGACAACGAAAGCTCTCTGAGAAGACTCAAGACGGATGCCACATCGCTTTTCGATGCTCTCAGCGAAGAGCGCAGCATCTACTACAACATGGCTCAGCAGCGCACCTCCGACACCAAGCTTGACCGGGACGCCCGCTACTGCTTCTACCGCGCCTACACCAATATGCGCGAAGTGGGCCGCAACCTGCAAAGGCTAGCGACTGTTTCAAAAGATCACGTCGCCAACCGCCATCGCGTCTATCACGGCAAACTCAAAACCAACCTTTTGAAGCTTGCCTCTGAGCTTCAAAAACTTGCCCGCGGCAGCGAAGGTCGACACGCCCTTGAAACCATCAAGCTAAACGGCAGCGACCTTGTGCAGGAAATCGACCGCATGCAGGAGGAGCTGCTCACGTCGATTTCTTCTGAAAACATTTCGATGCGCGGATGCGAGCTTTATCTCTCGTTCCTGCAGTTTGCCAGAGAGCTCGTCAACCGCTACAGCATCGTATCCGTTCTGCAAAAAGAGCTCAACGATTTGTGCGATCAAGCCGCAGAAGAAAACTTTGACGATCAAATGTCTTCGACTCCGGCTGCAGACAAGCCGCTTGTGACGCGAACGACCCGCATTCTGCAGGCGCTTCACGTCACCAAGGGTCCAAGCCGCTAGCCCCGACTTAGACTCAGCAGCGACATGCGCGGCTCAATGCCGGCTGAAGATTTTCAGCCGGCATTGCTACACTTCGGGACTCTAGTCGCTTCACAATCACTCTTTGAGCTTATTTCCTATGCTTTCCTGCATCCTTTTTGACCTGGACGGAACCCTTGTCGACAGCGCTCCCGACTTATGCGCGAGCGCCAACTTCATGCGCGAGCGCGCAGGACTTCTTGCTCTGCCCTATGAAGCGATGCGGGAAGACGCAGGCAAAGGGGCTCGCGGCATGCTCTGGGCATCTTTGCGGCTGCCCAAAACTGCAGACAACTTTGAAGAGCTCAAAAACATTTTTCTGGCTCACTACGAGGCCCACATCAGCGAGCACAGCACGCTTTTTGCCGGCGTTGCGCAAATGATTGCCGATATCGAAGCAGCCGGTCTCAAGTGGGGCATTGTGACCAACAAAGCCGAACACCTCGCGCGAAAGCTCTGCGCGGCCAAGGGCATTTCGCCCAACACAGGCTGCTTCGTTTCCGGTAGCGATCTAGGTGCCATGAAGCCGCGTCCTGACCCTGTTTTAGAAGGCATGCGCCGCACGCATTCTCGCCCGGAAGAGACCATCTATGTTGGGGACGATGCACGCGACGCCGCATCGGCAAAGGCCGCCGGCGTGCGCTTTATTGCGGCCTCCTGGGGTTATGTCAACGGCGGCATCGACATCAGCAGCTGGGGTGCCGACGTCGTGGCAAAGCACCCAGCTGACGTTGTGAAATCAGCTCAAGCGCTTTGCGGCTAGTTTTTATTTTGCCGACAACTGCCGCAAAAGTCCTGCACAAGCAGCGCAGGCGCGCTGCACCGTGTTTTCAAAATCTCCCGGCCCGCCGTAATACGGATCCGGCACCACGCGGTCTGCAGGGTTTCCAGCAAAGGGCATCAACAGACGAATTTCTGCAGTCGCCCCCTGCGGCTTCATGTCGGTCAAATCGCGCAGGTTCTGCTCATCGCAGGCAAGAATCAGATCGAAACTTTCAAAATCGGCAGCTCTCACGCGCCGGGCTCGGTGCTTGGAGATGTCGATGCCGTGTGCGCGGCAAGCCTGCTGTGCTCTTTTATCGGGAGCCTCTCCGACATGCCAAGATCCGGTGCCAGCTGAGTCAATTTCAAACTGTGCGCTCAAGCCGGCATCGGCAACAAGCTTGCGAAAAACGCTTTCAGCTGTGGGCGAGCGGCAGATATTTCCCAAACATACAAACAGAACCTTCGTCGTCATCTGCTCTTTTCCTTTATTCTTCAAGAGTTCTTCAAACCACATCGCCTGCGCGTCCGTCAGCGCCGAAAACAATGCGCTTGAGCGCCTCGAGTCTATCGCGGTAAACAGCAGCCCGCTCAAAGTCAAGATCTCTGGCGCACTCGAGCATCTTCTTTTCTGTTTCACGCATTTCTCTAGAGACGCTCTTTTCATCCTTCAGATCCACATCTCCCAAATCGTGCGCAAGCTCGCGTCGGGCAGTGCCCGCCGCCGGGCTCTTGTAGACGCCGTCGATAATTTCACGTACTTCCTTGACGACCGACTTGGGCACGATGCCGTGCTCTCGATTAAATTCCGTCTGCTTGGCCCGGCGGCGCTGCGTCTCTTCAATTGCAGCCTTCATCGAGTCGGTCTCGTGATCAGCGTAAAGAATGGCTTTCCCTTTGACATTGCGCGCCGCGCGCCCGATGGTCTGAATCAGCGATCGCGTCGAGCGCAAAAAGCCTTCTTTGTCGGCATCGAGAATCGCCACCAGGGAAACTTCCGGAATGTCCAATCCCTCTCTGAGCAAATTGATGCCGACGAGCACATCAAAAATCCCTGCCCGCAGATCTCGAATAATTTCCACTCGCTCAACGGTATCGATGTCGGAGTGCAGATACCGCACCCGCACGTTGTGCTCTTTTAAAAATTCCGTGAGCTCTTCGGCCATGCGCTTGGTCAGCGTCGTCACCAGCACGCGATCGCCTGCCTTCGTTCTTTCATAGATTTCCGAAAGCACATCGTCGACCTGCGTCTGAGCCGGCCGAACCTCCACCTCTGGGTCAACAAGTCCGGTGGGACGCACCACCTGCTCAACAATCTGGGAACTGCGCTCAAGCTCATAGTCTGCCGGCGTTGCCGAGACAAAGATCGAACGGCGCATCTTGCGCTCAAATTCATCAAAGCGAAGAGGCCGGTTGTCCAACGCCGAAGGCAGACGAAAGCCGTAGTTGACGAGCGTTTCCTTGCGCGACCTGTCGCCTCGATACATGCCGCCGAGCTGCCCCATCATGACGTGGCTTTCATCAAAAAACATGATGGTGTCTGCCGGCAAATAGTCGATCAGGCAAGGCGGCGCTTCGCCTGGTGCCAGCCCCGTCAGATGTCGGGAATAGTTTTCGATGCCTTTGCAAAAGCCCACCTGATCGAGCATTTCCAAATCAAAAAGCGTTCTTTGCTGCAGGCGCTGCGCTTCCACAATCTTTCCGGCGTCGTTGAAGAATTTCAGCCTGTCTTTTAATTCAGCCCGAATGGAATCCATGGCCCGCACAATTTCGGCTCGAGGCGTCACGTAGTGGCTTGCGGGATAGACCACAAACCTCGGCACTCTTTGCTGCGTGCGGCCGGTCAAGGGATCAAACAAAACGATGGCTTCAAGCTCATCATCAAAGAGCTCGATGCGCACGGCCACTTCTGCGTGTTCCGCAGGAAAAACGTCGATCGTATCGCCGCGCACGCGAAAGGTTCCGCGCATGAAGTCCGCATCGTTGCGCTTGTACTGCATTTTGACGAGCTGCCGGATCAGATCGTCTCGGCTTTTGGTGTCTCCCTGGCGCAAAATCAGGCGCATCTGCGTATAGCTCTCAGGCTTGCCGATGCCGTAAATTGCCGACACGGTCGCAACGATGATCGTATCGCGCCTCTCAAGAATGGATTTGGTGGCAGCCAGCCGCATCTGCTCTATATGCTCATTGATGGCCGAGTCTTTTTCGATGAACAGATCCCGCGCAGGCACATAAGCTTCCGGCTGATAGTAGTCGTAGTAGCTCACGAAATACTCAACGGCGTTGTTGGGAAAAAAATCCCTCATCTCGCTGTAGAGCTGTGCTGCCAGGGTTTTATTCGGAGCCATCACAAGCGCCGGCGTGCCGATGCGCGCAATCACGTTTGCCATCGTGTACGTTTTGCCTGAGCCCGTCACGCCAAGCAGCGTCTGGGCGGAAAACCCGGATTCAAGTCCGTCAACCAGCGAAGCAATGGCCGAAGGCTGGTCACCCGCAGGGGCATAGTCCGAGTGCAGCTCAAACGGCGAATGAGGAAACGTGAGAACTTGCGTCACAGCACACCATTTCTAAAGACGAACGAGAACAAAACCAAAGTCAATTTTATGATCTGCGGCAAAGGGAATGCACTTTATCACGGCTCAATCTAACGGGAACTACCTAATTGAGCTTCATGCCGCCAGGCGCATTCGTCTATAGTTTCGAATGCACGTTCACTCATGCGCATGTGATTTTTTGCACCTATTTTCAGGCGGACAAGCTCAAGAAAGCCGCCTCGCGCACCAGTAAGCGAGCCCCTCAAATTAAGACTCAACTGAAATCTATTTTCATCAACGGGGAAGAACTATGACTGATAATCTGTTTGCCGGCCTCACGCCGGCTCCTGCCGATCCGATTCTGGGCGTTACGGAAAAGTTCCGTGCCGACCCGCGTCCGCAGAAGGTCAACCTCGGCGTCGGCGTTTATCTCACGGAAGAAGGAAAGACGCCGCTGCTCGATGTGGTCAAGGAAGCCGAAGTTGCACTTGCTCAGTCCAATCAGCCCCACGGCTACATCCCCATCAGCGGTCTGCCCGGCTACTGCTCTGCCGTTCAAAAGATGATTTTCGGCGCCGACAGCGAAGTCGTGCTCTCTGGGCGCGCCGTCACCGTGCAGACGCTGGGCGGTACGGGTGCTTTGAAGGTAGGCATGGATCTGATGCACTCGGTTTGCGGCGAAACGCACGGAGTCTCTTCTGTTCCCACCTGGGGCAACCACAACGCGCTTCTGAAGCTCGCAGGCTTCAAGGTCGGCGGCTACCGCTATTATGATGCGGCCAACGACGGCGTGGATTTTGACGGCATGATGCAGGATTTGCGCGCTCTGCCGCCCAAGACGCTGGTCATTCTGCACTCCTGCTGCCACAACCCGACCGGCTATGACCTCACTGCGCAGCAATGGGACGAAGTCATCGACCTGTGCCGCAAGCACAATCTGACCCCCTTCCTCGACATGGCTTATCAAGGCTTTAGAGACGGACTGGAAGAAGACGCCGCAGCCATTCATCAGTTTGCCAAGTCTGGTCTTGACTTCCTGCTGTCGACCTCATTCTCCAAGTCCTTCAATCTCTACGGCGAACGCATCGGCGCACTGACCGTCGTAACGCAATCGGCTTCCGAAGCTGCCGTCGTGCTCACGCAGATCAAGTCTGTCATTCGCGCCAACTATTCCAACCCGCCTTCTCACGGCGCACGCATCGTCGAGCGCGTGTTGAGCGACCCTGCCAAGTACCAGCAGTGGCTCGGCGAACTCACGCAGATGCGCACCCGCATTCGCACGATGCGCAAAATGCTGGCCGATGAAATGGCCCGCATCGGCGCCAAGCGCGATTTCAGTTTCGTGACGCGCCAAAACGGCATGTTCTCCTTTACTGGTCTCTCTCCTGAGCAGATTGATCGCTTGGCTGCGGAATACGGCATCTACGCCGTACGCAACGGCCGCATCTGCATCTGCGGTCTGAACACCAAGAACGTTGAGTACGTTGCCAAGTCCATTGCGGCTGTGCTCTGAGTCTGAAACAGCGCAAAAGACAATAAAAAATCTTTCCTTTAAAATCAATGAATTGCCCGAATTCCAAAAATTTCGGGCAATTTTTTATAAAAAACTCCTTGCCAAAGCATCCGTCAACCTGTATAGTTCCGGTTCTGCAATTCCCCGATAGCTCAGTCGGTAGAGCAACGGACTGTTAATCCGTGGGTCGTTGGTTCGAGCCCAACTCGGGGAGCCAAGATTTCAGCGCCTTGAAGCGTCAGCTTCAAGGCGCTATTGTTTTTGGGTTCTGAAAAATTCGCATCACTGCGTCAAAATTCTGTCAAAATTCAGACCTTCAATTAAGGCTTTTGTTTTTCATCTTGCTCGCATTGAGGCTTTTATGCAGAACCCC
The DNA here is from genome assembly GCA_944390715.1 of uncultured Duodenibacillus sp. GTDB lineage: Bacteria > Pseudomonadota > Gammaproteobacteria > Burkholderiales > Burkholderiaceae_F > Duodenibacillus. The sequence goes on from CALXQS010000015.1 coordinate 33,078, forward strand.
CCTCGCCCTCGCGTCATGGTCGACATGTCGGCCACGCTGATTCACCACGGCCACATTCGACTTCTGAAGAAAGCCGCTGAAATCGGCGACGTTGTCGTTGCGCTCACCAGCGACGAGGAAGTCAAAAGAACCAAGGGGTACGTTCCTGAACTCAATTTTGACGAACGAAAAGAGATTCTTGAAAGCATTCGCTACGTCAAGGAAGTTGTGGTCAGCCCATGGCTGATCACGGAAGAGTTCATGGACGAACATCATTGCGAATTTCTGGTTCATGGCTCAGACAATTCAAATCACATCCGCAAGGAGCGCCTCGTCATGTTCCCGCGCACCGAAGGCATCAGCAGCTCCACATTGCGCGAACGCGTGCTTGACTGCCTGATCGAGATGAACCTTGACGCCAAGCCCAACAAGGCAAGCGACAAGGTGGCTCGCTTCTTGATTGAATCCATCAAAAAGGAATTCCGACTGGAATGATCTGATGCTGCGCCGTACTTTGCTTCAATGTGCGGCTTTGGGCACGGCCGCAACCGTGTTCGGCGCTCATGCTGCCGCACGCAAGACTCTTTTGGTCTATACAGCCGTGGAACCCGAATGGCTTGCCGTGTATCGGGATGCGTTTGCCCTGGTGCGCCCCGACATCGACATCACTTACGTACGGGCAAGCGCAGGCCCCATTTCTGCCCGACTGCTGGCTGAAAAAGATCATCCGCGCGCCGACGTCGTGTTCGGACTTTCTGCAATTGCCATGGAAAACCTGCGCGTCAAAGGGCTTTTGACCCCTTATGCCCCGCAGGGCATTGACAAACTCAATTCCAAAATGGTTGAGCGGGGCTTGCATTGGTTCGGCATGAACGCCTGGGGCGGATCACTGTGCGTGAACACCGATCTTTTGAAACGCAAAGGACTTGCTGTTCCCAAAAGCTGGCATGATCTGCTCTCTGACTGCTACAAAGGTCAAATCGTGATGCCCAGCCCCAAAGCCTCAAGCACCGGCTATATGTTCTTTCTTGGATGGCTGCAGGGGTTTGGCTCAGACAAAGGCTGGGACTACATTGAAAAACTGCACCGCAACATGCTTTTTTACACATCCTCCGGCGTTCGCCCGGCAGCCATGGCAGCACAGGGCGAAATCCCCATCGGCTTGAGCGCAGATGCTTTTGTCAAACCATTTTTGCGGTTTGACATTCCTGTTGAAAGCATCGAACCACTCGAAGGAATTGCCTGGGATGCAGAGGCAAGCGCTCTGCCCGCAGGCTGTCCCAATCCGCAGGAGGCCAAAGCTTTTTTGGATTTCTGTGCGGGCCCGCAGGTAGCCGAAATCGCTGCGCGCTTTAGCGGCATTGCCGCTCGAGAGGGCTTCAGCACGCCTAAGGGCCGCGCCATTGCCGAGCGTTTTCTGCCGCTTGATTTTGGCCTCGCCGCCGCCGAAAAAGTCGACATCATCAACCGCTGGCAGGCACTTGTCTCACGTTGAGTCTTCATCATGTCAAACGCCCTAGAAAACGTCAAAGCCAGCGGTCTTGAGCTCAAAGCGCTTGCAAAAACTTTCGGATCGCACCCTGCGCTGCATCCAACAACGCTTGCCTTTCCTGCCGGCCGCTTTACCACCATCCTGGGCCCCTCAGGATGCGGCAAAAGCACAACGTTGATGCTGATTGCCGGCATTGAGTCGCCCACCTCGGGAACGGTGCTGCTTGACGGCAAAGACATCACGCACGAGCCGATCGGCAAGCGCCACATCGGCATCGTGTTTCAGGACTATGCATTGTTTCCAAACATGACGGTCGCCCAAAACATCGTCTATGGCCTCAAGGCTCAGAAGGCAAGCGATGCTCAATGCGCTCGACGCCTGGAGCAAATGCTCGAACTGACAAAGCTCAAAGGATTGCAGCACCGCTATCCGTCGGAACTCTCCGGCGGTCAGCAGCAACGCGTGGCCATTGCCCGTGCGCTTGCTCCCCATCCGCGTCTTTTGCTTCTTGACGAACCTTTATCAGCTCTTGACGCCTGGTCGCGCGCTTCCATCGGCGCACAGCTCAAAGCCATTCAGCAGGCTGCCGGGGTGACCACCATCATGGTCACGCACGACCGCCATGAAGCACTGAGTCTGGCCGACTTCGTTGTCGTCATGAACGCGGGGCGCGTCGAGCAGGCCGCGTCCCCTGTTGAAATCTACGACACCCCGGCAAGCGAATTCGTTGCTGCCTTTGTGGGCGGCATGAACACCGTGCGAATTTCTTCAATCAACGACGGCGCCCCCACCGGCATTCGCTACAGCGATGTGCGGCTGGCCCGAGCGACGGAAGCTTCTTTATCCCAGCCCTTTACTTTCGTCGGCCAAGTCGAGGATCTCGAATTCATGGGCGACGCCGTACGCGTGACCGTGCTTTTAAATGACTTCAAGACAAAAATAACAGCCGATGCCCTGCGGGCACGCACCGACGCAGAAGTTTTCCAAAAATCAGCTCTTATCGCCGTTGAACTGCCGGCGTCGGCCTGGCGCACTTGGAGCCGTCAATGAGAGCCATGCTGCGTGCGCAGACCATCCTTTTAGCGGCTTTGACGCTGATGCTCGCCATTGGGCTCGCATGGCCGCTGGGTGAGCTTGCATTTTTGACAGCACAGCAAACGCAAGGCTTTGCGCAGCTTTTGACGGCCTACAACCTGCGCGCCATTGTCAACACGCTTGTGATGGGAGCGGCAGTCGCACTTGCAGCCTCGATGCTTGGGTTTGTTGTGGCCTATGCAATGACCCTGACGAATGTGCCGGGCAAGCCAGTCATGCGTGCATTGTTTTTAGCGCCCCTGTTTGCCCCTTCCATCATGCCTGCCATCGGCCTTATCTATTTGGTCGGCAGCAACGGCTTCATTCTTCATCTGGAACTATATGGTCCTCTGGGCATATTCCTTGGAAGCCTGATTTTTGCTCTTCCCCACGCCGTCATGCAGATTTCTCTGGCACTTGCCAGACTCGATTCGAAGCTTTTTGCCGCCGCGGCAAGCCTCGGAGCAGGCGCACTGATGCGGTTTGCGACCATCACGCTGCCGCACGCCAAGCGCGGCATTGCCAACGCTTTTTTGATTGCCTTTATTTTGACAATTACCGATTTCGGCGTCCCAAAGATGCTCGGCGGCAGCTTTCCCATGTTGGCAACCGAAATCTTCAACCTTGCCATCGGCTCGCAGGAATTTGCCGCTGCCGCAGTCATGAGCATCGGGCTGCTCGTGCCTGCCCTAGCGGCCTATTGGGCGCTGCATAAATTAACCCAAAATGCCCGTACGCGTACGGGCACGGCGCGAATTGCGCCCGATTGTCAGAGAGATGTGATCGTGGGCGCTGCAGCTTGGCTCATCGTCGCTGCCCAAGCCGCGGTCATTGCCGTCGTCATCTACGGCTCCTTCGTCACCTTCTGGCCCTACCAGATGGAGCTCACGCTCGGCAACTACGCCTTTAAGAATTCCACTTACGGCATTGGGCCATGGATGAATTCGCTCATACTGGGAGCGGGAACTGCATGCCTCGGCACGGCCTTGTGCTGGCTGGGCGCCTATGGGACTGTGCGAACGCCTTCCGTGCCTGCGGGCCTGCAAAAAATTTATCGTCTTCTGGCCGTCTTTCCGCTGTGCATTCCTGGAACGGTCTTGGGACTTTCTTGGGCCATGGCCTTTGCCGGTCTTGCCGCCTTCAAAGAGCCCATTGCGGCGATGGCGCTTTTAATCGGCAACACGCTTGTTCACCTTTACACCGTTCCGCATTTGACTGCCGTCGCAGGACTAAAAGCGCTCAACGCTCGCTATGAAGTCGTTGGAGAAAGTCTTGGAGCTTCACGCGTAAGAACCCTTTGCCAGGTCATCATCCCTTTGAGTCTGCGCGAATTTGCCGAGATCTTCTCCTACCTTTTTGCTTCTGCCGTCACGACAATTTCGTCGGTTGTATTTCTCTATACCCCGGAGAGCATCGTCGCCGCCGTAGCGGCCATCGACATGATCGACGGCGGCTTCATCAGCGAGGGCGCCGCAATGGCTGCGCTTATTTTCGTCTCCGCGCTTGCCGTTCGCATCCTTGTGCTCGCAGCTGTGCGGCCGCTCTCACATTGACAATAAAAAATCCTTATGCGCGCAACAAATATTCATAAGACAGGTTTCATAAAGCTCCGAGCGCCTGCGGCGCTCCTTGCACTGAGCCTCATGCTCGAGTCCATGCCCGCACATGCATATCTTGATCCGGGTACTGGAAGCATGCTTTTGTCAGTTGTTGTCGGCGTTGTCTCCGGAGCCTTTTTCGTCATTCGCAAACTTCCGGCAACGCTACGCGCACTGTTTTTCCGCCTGACAGGAAAAACTGATCAAATGAAAGGCAGCGATCTGACGTTTTACGCTGAAAGCGCAGCCTACTGGATGACCTTCAAGCCGATACTTGAAGCGCTTGAAAAGCGCGGCATCAAAAGCACTTATCTGACAAGCGCGCAGGACGATCCGGTATTTTCCTGCGGACTGTCCTGCGTTTCTGCCCGCTTCATTGGGAAGTCCAACACAGCTTATACGGCTCTTGGCTTTTTGCAGACAAAAGTTTTTGTACTGACGACGCCCGGCATTGACGTTCTGCAAATACGCCGCTCGCCAGGCGTCAAGCGCTATGTTCATGTCGTGCACGCTGTGGGCGACATTCATACCTACAAGCTCTTTAGCTTTGATTACTACGATGCCGTCTTTTGTTCAGGACCCGCGCAGGCAAAAAGTCTGCGCGCGCTCGAATCTCTTCGCCGCACAAGGCCTAAGGACCTTGTCCTTTTAGGCTGCCCGTACTTGGACGAGCTTGTCAAACGTGCGCAACAAGCACCTGAGCCAGAACCCAACACTGTTGTTGTTGCGCCCACGTGGGGCAAAAACGGACTGCTGACGCGCACCGGCTCCCTAATTCCCCGCATGCTGGCCGAAGCAGGTTTTCATGTCATTTTGCGTCCTCACCCGCAGAGTTTTGTCTCTGAAGTCGACTTGATGCACAAACTTGCTCAGGAGCTTTCCGATTGCAGACAAATCGAGTGGGACCGCAATCCAGACAGCTTTGCAAGTCTTTCCAGAGCAAAACTGATGGTCAGCGACATCTCCGGCGTGATTTTTGACTTTGCCTTCGTATTCCTTCGCCCGGTTGTTTCGGTCGGCGCAGGACCAGTCAAAGACGGCTTTGAAGCCTGGGACATTCCTCACCCCGCCTGGGAGATGAGTGCGCTCGATGACCTTGGCCGGCGCATTATGCCCGGAGAGGAAAACAAGATATGCCAGGCCGTCAAGGAGCTTCTGGCGCCTGAGAGCACGGCACGAGACAAAATTCTTGCTATTCGAAGCGCCAACATCGTGAATTTTGGAACTGCTGCAGAAGCAATTGCTCAAGCGCTTTCAAATGAATTAACCGGCAGCGCACAGTCTCAACACCCCGTCTACCCGAAGCAGGAGTCCCTGCAGCATGCTTGATTTTATTTATACGCTTTTAATCGCACCTCTTGAATACTGGATGCACGCCGCTCTGGTCTGGGGCTATGGACACACGAACAATTGGGGTTGGGCCATCGTGGTCATGAGTCTGGCGGTCAATACGGTCATTCTCCCCATCTACATCAAAGCAGAGAAGTGGCAGGAGGATGAGCGGGCGCTCAGAAAAAGCTTTGAGAACAAGGAAGCCATGATCAAGCGCTCCTTCAAAGGACAAGAGCGCTTTGCCATGATGACGACGATGCACAGACAAGCAGGTTATTCTCCGCTTTTGTCTTTGCGCTCTTCGATCGGCTTTTTTCTGCAAATTCCCTTCTTTTTTGCCGCCTATCATTTTTTATCGCATTTTGAACCACTGGCCGGCATTTCATTTATGGGTCTCGCGGACCTCTCAAAGCCTGATGCGGCCATTTCTCTCGGCAGCTTTTCCATCAACGTCATGCCGATACTCATGACGGTGATCAATCTGGCAAGCGCGCTCATTTATACGCACAATCTCACGCGCCGGGACAAAATGCAGCTCTACGCAATGGCTGCCGTCTTCCTAGTGCTTTTGTATGACGCCGCCAGCGGATTGGTGCTCTATTGGACGTGCAACAACATCTATTCGCTGGGCAAAAACATCGTCTATCAAGAACTAGGACGCATCAAGCCGTTTGCGGCGAAAGTTCGCAGTGCTTTTTACGCCTGGCAGCACGGGCGCGCGCCGGAAGTTTTTTCAAGGTCTTTGCTTTACGCCGTTCCTTTGGTCTTGTGGGCAGCTGGTGCTTTGCTTGCTCTTATATCCAGCAACCAGATCTCCTTGATTTCCGAAGCACTCAAAAATTCTATTTCCCTTGGATCAGACTTTGCCTTCGTTGCATCCATAGTTGCTGCCCTCGCATTGGCTGTCAAGCTAAAGCTTTGGCGACATCACTGGCTGATGCTTCTTTTGTCTGTTGTCATTGCCTACTACGGCTTGAGAGTCTGGGGAAAGTGGTTTTTCTTCGGAGAAAATCGCCGCGGATTTGCCGTCACCGGAGGCTTTCTCTTTCTGATCCCGGCTCTGGGAATCCTGCATGCAGGCATTGACTTAAGAAGATTTTTATTTCCTCAGACGCACAGCTCTCGGTCAAGCAAACCTTCCGGTACGCTTCTTGTGCCCGCGGGGATTTGGCTGACGCTGCTGCTGGCGGCTTACCTGCCGGTACAAGCGTACTGCACGGCGCCTGAAATTTTCTCGTCCGCAGACGTCATTCTTGCCAAGTCTTTGATGTGGAGCGCTCTTCTAGGAGCCTTCTTCTGGTTTTTCGGTTTTGCTGCACAAAGCTGCGGAGCCAAAAATTTTGCCGGCTATTTGCTCTCGGCAATTGCCTCCGTCTTTACTGTTTATGCATTTATTCTGCCCCTTGACGTCGGCACGATTGACGCTTTCCAAATTGCCAAGCCTGCCCCGCTTTTTAGAGATGTGAATCTTCTCATTGACATTGTCGTGATATTGGGCACGCTGACGCTTTTTGCCCTCATCATCAAAAAAGGCGGCGCCAAGTGGATAAAAACCACATTCATCGTGCTGATTCTTGGCTCGATTGCAAACGGCACGCTTCTTCTGTGGCAGACGCGCGGACAGTGGAAAACCGAGGAGACTGCAGGCACGACTAAAGCTGAGCTGCCGGAATACACTGAACGCCTTTTTGGCTTCAGCAAGAAAGGACAGAACATCCTGGTCGTCATGCTCGACGCTTTCACAGGCACGCATTACCGAGAAATTCTCACAGCCGCGCCGGAGCTCAAAAATGAACTTGACGGTTTTGTCTGGCACACCGACATGGTGTCGGCCGGCGGCTCAACCGCTTCAAGCGTTGCCTCTTTGATTTGCGGCGAAGCTTGCACCCCGTCCAAACTCAACGCTGCAGGGCCTGAGCCTCTAGCTGAAAAAATCAACAAGCGCTACGCAGAAGTTGCTGAAAGACTCGGCAAGGACTGGGACATCAGTCTGTATGAGAGAAACTGGCTCGAAGAAATGCGGCTCAAAAAGTACACCGAGCAGGATGTGCTTGCCATCCGGCATCTGAGTGAAGCCTTCGTCGATCACTATATCGGCGAGCAAGGCATTGAGATAGGGCGCGGCAATTCAGATAGTTTTCTGCTGGCCGTGAGCATTTTTTCGAGCGTCCCCTGGAGCGGGAAAAACCTGATCTACAAAAATGGCCGCTGGCTGGAGCAGCTGATGGGAGACCACGAAACAACTCTTGTCATGCGCGCCCTTCGCGACTGGGCTCTTTTTGAACTGCTGCCTGACATTTCCAACACAAAAGCGCAGAAAAACACCTTCAAATTCATCGACACGGAGCTCACCCATCATCCTTGGTTCATGGATTTAGGGAAATGCAGCATCAAGCAAAAACCCAAACGAGAAATAAGTCCCGACGGCATACCGCTCTCACATCTGGCTACGGAAATTTGTTCGCTGAAATCTTTAGCCAAGTGGTTTGCGTGGATGAAGAAAGAAGGTATCTGGAACAACACCACTGTTGTGCTCGCCAGCGACCACTCGGCCGGTGACGATCCGTCTTTTAACAAACTTTTTGACAACTCTGCAGTTCCTGCGCCAAGGAGGGCCAACGCACTGATGCTGGTCAAGAAGGCCGGAGCTTCGGGAAAACTGAAGATTGACGACAAGCCGACAAGCGCAGCCGCTGTTTCCTCACTCTGGACAGGAGCTTCGCCGACAACGACCGTGCGCGAACATGTTCTGGCCATGCCTAAAGGATCTCAATACCTGATTGAAAAACAGTGGTTCGCTGACGGAGCAATGACGAACGTCAAGTCGTGGCGCATCTCGAATTAAAAAAGCCGAGAGACTACGATATTTTGCTCAAGACAGCACGAACAGCGCAGGTCTAGAATCGAGAACATTAACGCGCTGCCTTGCCGCAAGCAGGAAGCAGCATGCGGACGCAGGACAAACAGTTCTGCGGCCCGGCGTCCGATGCCTTCGAAGGCGCCATTGTCTGGCGCCATACCCATTCGAGGTGTTCGAGACGTGACGAAATACGCTGGCAGAGAAGGCTGACACCCCAAACGCGCCTGCAGGGACGAGAAGAAGCAAGCAGGCGGACCTTTTCACAGCGTTGAGTCCAACAACAAATGGTCCGAGGTCGACAAAATGAAAACTCTGGCAGCAATCAGTCGGTTCTGCAACAAGACATTTGCCCTTTGGGTGCTTGTCTTTGCCGTTCTTGCCTATTTTTCTCCTGATACATATAAACCGCTTGCGGGCTGGATTTCCCCTCTCTTGGGGTTGGTGATGTTCGGCATGGGGCTGACGCTCTCGGTGAACGACTTCAAGCTGGTGCTCTCTCATCCCGCTGATGTGCTCATCGGCATTGTTGCGCAGTTCGTCATCATGCCGACGGTGGCCTACGCTTTGTGCATCATCATGAATTTGCCGCCAGACATCGCGGTAGGCGTTATTTTGGTCGGCTGCTGTCCGGGCGGAACCGCATCGAATGTGATGACGTTTCTTGCGCGCGGCGATACGGCTCTGTCCGTAACCATTACCAGCTGCACGACTATTCTCGCTCCGCTGGTTACTCCCGCGCTGATTTGGCTCTTTGCGCACCAATGGATCAATATCGATCCGTTGAGCATGTTCTGGTCAATCTGCCAAATCGTGCTGATCCCGATTGCCGTCGGCGTTGCTGTGCACACCCTGTTGGGCACTGAGCGCATCCAGATTGCCTCAACCGCCCTGCCGCTTGTTTCCGTGATTGCCATAGTGCTGATTGTGGCAGCCGTGGTTTCCGTGAGCCAACCCAACATTGCTTCAACCGGCCCGCTTGTATTTGCCGTCGTTGTTCTGCACAACGGCTTTGGGCTGCTTTTTGGCTATCTGGTTGCAAAGCTCTTCGGCATGAATCTTGCCAAACGCAAATGTCTTTCCATTGAAGTTGGCATGCAAAATTCCGGTCTCGGCGTCGCGCTTGCCTCAGTTCATTTTGCTGCGATGCCGCTGGCCGCACTGCCCTCGGCTATTTTCAGCTTCTGGCACAATATTTCCGGCCCCATCGCGGCAACAATTTATCATCGCTGGGAAGAAAAATAGATTTCCATTTCAGGTTTATCCAACCTTTGTCATGCCGATAGGTCATCAAGAACTATCGGCATTTCTCTATTTGCGTCAACGTATTTTTCTGTATTCGCGCTGTAAAATGGCGACACGTTGTTTTTTATTGTTTTCATTTTCTCCCAATGCGACACATCGACCACGTATGGCGTAACGATATAACAGGCTTGCGTGCGATAGCTGTACTTCCCGTACTGTTGTTTCATGCATTTCCGTCATTGCTGCCCGGGGGGGGGGTTCTTTGGCGTCGATGTTTTCTTTGTCATTTCAGGCTATTTGATTTCTGGGATCATTTTTCGATCCTTAAAAAACAATCAATTCAGCTACCGCGTTTTTTATGAAAAACGAATTAAGCGAATCCTGCCGAACTTAATACTATTGCTTGTCGCAGTTAGTATTGTTGGATATTTTTTCCTCTTTCCGCAGGAATACAAAAACTTAGGGCATCAGGTTTATACCAGTGCAAGTTTTTTGCAAAATTTCAGACTTCTGAAGTCGGTCGGCTACTTTACCGAAGAAGCGCTTCACCAGCCGCTTTTGCATCTTTGGAGCTTAGCCATTGAGGAACAGTTTTATATCGTGTTCCCCATCCTGTGTGCTTTACTGTGGAAATTCTCCCGCCGCTCAGTCAAGACTTTAGGAATTTTTGTATTTCTTATAACAACCGGCTCTCTTTTAGCATGTCTTCTTGTTCAGGATAGAAACTTTGCTTTTTATTTTCCTCTGACGCGTTTTTGGGAACTCGGTGTCGGCATTTTGCTGGCATATAGCGAAACATTTGATTCGGATAGGCAAACGCAAAGATTTTCGTTAGGCTTTCGGCACAGCCTATCCATTGCTGGACTCATTTGCATTGTCTTGCCAATGCTGTGCTACGCGGATCGTTTTGCACATCCAGGCTTGATTACCCTGCTTCCTGTTTTAGGAGCAACATCGATCATTGCCGCCCAACCTTCGGCCATTGTCAACCGCACCATACTGTCATGGAGACCCATGACCTTTGTTGGCCTAATCAGCTACTCCCTTTATTTGTGGCATTGGCCGTTGTTGTCATTTTTGTTCATTTGCATTCCGGATCCCAGCTTTAAATCTATTCTCCTAGCACTGATTATCAGCTTCGTCATTGCATCACTCGTCTACTTCTTTGTGGAAAACCCAATCAGACGCAGCAAGCTTAATTCAACGACCATCTCACTGCTTCTTTTGATTGCACTTGCCGCAGTCTATGTTTGCGGAAAACAAATAAGAGCCCAAGATGGATTGCCGAATAGAAACTTCTCCGGAGCACTGAGCGAAGTCAAAGATGCTTTGGATTGGATTCCTGAACTCAGCCTTCCAACTCTAGGCAATTCATCGCTCTCGCAGCTTAAAGTGATTGATGCTGCAGATTTTCCGCCTTTAGTATTTGCTGGAGACTCACACACAGAACAATATTATTTTCGCTCGAGGAGGCTAAGCAAAAACTGGAAGATAAACACTGGCTACCTTATGAAAGGAGGAATGTTCTTTTTTGATCCTAGACTATCGGACTCAACGTCAAAATCCAAAATCAAATTCACCGAGGACTTTTTTAATCTTATTGATCAAAAAGAATTGAAGACGTTGGTTATAGCCCAAAAATGGGGAGAATATTCGCAAAAGCCAGGGTTTAGCGCTGCGATTTCAGCTTTCAATGAAAAAATTGAGAAACGAGCTGATCTAACCGTTTACGTTATTCTCGATGCTCCTTGGAACGAAGGGAAAAACCCAGATGAACAGGGCAGCTTTTCGCCGCTAAAACATCTGAACCGTTTTGCCGATACGATAAATCCAGATGATTTTGTTGTTTCTCTGACCGAAGACGACAAATGGAAAAAAGGAAATGAGGCCGCAATCAAAGCCTTTGGGGATCGCGCGATATTTATCGATCCAACTCCATACGTTTGCCCTGACGGAAAATGCAACCTTTTACGGTGGTATAAAGACGACGACCATCTGCAGCCGCGCCAAGTAGAAACAGAAGGAATCTGGATAGACCGCATCTACGAAGAAACCAAGCACCGGCTGGAAGCGCAAAAGCATTAGCTCAGCCTCGGTGTTTGAAACGCCGACCAGGCGAGCTCATCACGCAGAACAAAAGCTGAGCTTGCTTTGGCCGGTTCTATCCCATCAAGCCGCGCCAAATGAACTGCACGCCCAGAAGCGTCATGACGATAGAAAGAAGAGTGACCAAAAGTTTAGGCTTGCTCTTGCTCGAAAGTTTTGCACCAATCTGAGCGCCAACAACTGCGCCTACGCCAATCATCACTGCCGGCCCCCACACAATATGTCCGAGGATTGCGTGACTGCCCACGCCGACCAGGGCGCTCACCATCAAAGCAAAGGTACTCGTCGCCACGGCAATCTGCGCAGGGAACCCCAAAATAAAGGTCATCATGGGAACATGGATGATGCCGCCGCCGATGCCGAGGATAGAGGAAAGAAAGCCGACGAAAAAAGAGCAGATCACACCCAGCTTGATATTGAGATTGCCGTTAGGATCAAATTCTTCAACTGTCTTCAGGCCTTTTTTCGCATTGGAGCGAATGATCATGACAGCTGCCAGACACATTAAGGAAATGCCGAAAAGCAGCGAAAAGGCTGGTCCCGAAAACCACTCGGAGATATATCCGCCCAAGAAGGCTCCCGGCACAGTCGCCAGCGCAAATGGCACAGCGGCTCTCAGAAAAATGCGTCGTTGTCGAATATAGGCGTAGGTTCCGGACAGAGAATTGCACAAAACCACAAATAGGCTTGTGCCGACGATCTGCTGCACGGTTGTAAACGTCGATCCGTGCGGAGCAATCATGAACATCATGAAAAGCGGAACAAGAATAATGCCGCCTCCAAGGCCCAGCAACGCGCCAAAAGTGCCGACGCCAACGCCCAAAATCAAGAATTCGATCAACTCAACCATGTTAAGAAATCCGCTTTATATCCTGAGCAGCGCTCACTATACCGCTTCAAGAGCCCTGATATTAAAAGTAAACCCCCGGCTGAGCAAACAACCGAGGGCTTTGAAATGGAGAGCCTGGCAGTGACCTACTTTCACTGGAAATACAACCA
>CALXQS010000016.1 GCA_944390715.1 uncultured Duodenibacillus sp.
TCAACGATGAGTTTACCGAGCCCTTTTCCTGAGGTTATGACAAATTTGTTCGTTTTTTTGTCGGCTAGTTAAACCCCGGCAGATAAGCCGTTCCCTCGGCATTGCGCGCATAAAACGGATTTGTATTGACCCATACATAGGGGCGGCCTTCTTCGCCCGAGTTGTAGACGGAATAACCGAACCAGTCCCTGCGATCAATCTCATAGCCGATGTCCTGCAGCACGGCGATTTCGGCCTCCATGAACGTATTCCAATTGCGCCACCCCTGGTGGCTCATGAGACTGTTTTGCAGCTCAATGTGGCTCAGTTCCGGGAAAAACGCCTCTACGCTTTCGTTAAACTCCCAGCCATTGACAGGCAGCCCCGGCACAGGATCAATTTCTGCTCCGTCTGGGTAGTAGATGCGTGCGCCGTTGAGAACCTCTTGAACATGTTCGCCGGTGAAATAAACGCCCGACTTGCTTCCCAAGTTCTCAATCATGTCAAACGTATCGGGAGCAGCCAGAGCTGTGCCGCCGTACGGCGTAATCCTTATGCCTGCAGCAGCGGGCGTTCCGTCGCAGTCTCTAAGTCCTTTTCCCCAGTTCGAGAGCTGCTCTGAAAAATGCGTGTCGAGAAACGAGACCTCGCTTTGCAAAAGGCCTTCGATGAACGTGTAGGGTTTTCTGGAACAGGCGAGACGGCCAGGCCCAGAGCATGGAACATCTCATGCGTAACCGTTGAAGTCAGCTCAGCATAATCGTCATTGTCCGGCAGCGTATGCATCGCACCGGAATACCAAAGGCCGTCTTCTCGAGAAGCGTGATCGATCACGATCAACGCACTCGTTGCTGAATATGTATCGGGCTTGATGCCGAAAAGAAGTTCGGCGCCCAAATACGTGTGTCCCGCAGCGTCCGGAGATTCTGACGTCGGGCTGTAGGCCGTTGCATTTGAGTCATACTGCCCGCTCGTTGCCACCGTAATCGAAGCGGGATAGCGAACCGATTTTTGAAGCATCCTTCCCAGATAGTCAAAGCCCTGAGAAAACCGCAGCTGATCGTCTGCCGTCAGATCCCAATCCGATGTGAGCGAGCTTCCAGGCTCCTCAAGGATCTCATCATTGAAGACATACTCCTCGCCCGCGCCATGAATCTCAAGCACAACAAAAGGCCGGCCGTCTGGAAGCGGCATATCCCAGTACTCAGAAACGGCCGCCGAAACGGCAGCAGAGAGCAATGTCAGGGGAAAGACAGATGCATACTTCAAAAAGATTTTGCTGACCATGACTGCCTCAAAGAAAAGCATTCACGGACAATGATACAAAACGTTGATTTATGCAGTCGCCCCAGTACAAAACAAAATGGCGTGCGCTCGTTGCTCGAGTGTTTTTACGAGCGCTTGACAAATTGGCCGACCGCAAATTTTTGTACACTCTCCAAGGAGCTGTCTTTGAAGAAAGAGGAGAATCATGCAGCTTTCGCTGACTGGAGTTCGCGGCCCGCTTTTTGTTTTGATCGGTGCTCTGTGCTTCTCTACAAGCGGCTTTCTGCAAGCTTTAGCTCCTGAGGGAGCAAGCCCGTATGTTGTAGCCGGAAGCCGCATGATTTTGGGCTCTCTTGCACTCTTTTTGTTGCTGAAAGCACACCGCATCCAGCTGTCCTTGAAGGACTGGCGCTGGCGCTATGTCCTGATTTATGCTTTCGCTCTGTGGTTGTTTCAAATCAGCTTTTTCAACTCTGTTTTGCTGGTTGGCGTAGCAGTCGGAACAGTTGTTTCCATCGGCGCAGCCCCATTTTTCTGCGGCATCATTTACGCCATTCAAGAAAAAAAACTTCCCGCAGCGTCCTGGGTCGTCTCCACAATCATTGCTTTAATCGGCTTAGTGCTGATCAATTCAATCGACAACGCATCCTTCAAAACTGAAGAACTTTTGCTGCCTATTTTTGCCGGCGCCTGCTACTCCGTTGAAATCAGCGTTTCCAAACACTTAACAGAAAAACACTCTGCCGAAGAAGCCATGATGATCATCACCGGACTTGTGGGACTCGGCCTGCTGCCCTTCTTTGCTTTTTTCCCGGTGCAATGGATATTTACCGCTCACGGCCTTTGCATTGCATTGTCCTTGGGAGTCGTTACGTGCGCAATGGGCTTTACGTTTACGGTCGAAGGATTGAAGACCACAAGCGCCCCGGTTGGAGCCACGCTGGCGCTTGGCGAGCCGCTAGGAGCTGCTTTGCTGGGAATTCTCGCACTCGATGAACCTTCGAGTCCAAAAACAATTCTGGGCATAGCTCTTATGCTGGCATCTGTGCTTGTACTGGTTGTTGAGGAACTGAAGCCTCAAGAGCGAGGCAGTTCATGACTCAGCAGGCTGCGCAGTTTTAGATAGGCGCCCAACTATCCTGAAGCTGCACAGCTGCAGCCTAAAACTCATCGTCGTCAAACCTGTCCTCGCGCAGCAGGGCGTCTCTCCAGCCTGCACGAGCGTAGGCCTCCTGCAGAACATGCGTGCCGAAGGCAGCGTAGGCAGCAGGATCCGAGAGCGTGCGGCGCCATGTTTTAGCGCCCGCCAATCCATTTAAGAGTCCCAGCATGTGGCGCGCCGTGCCGCGTACTGCCTGCGGATGTTCCGGGGCCGTACGCACGATGTAGTCGGTCATGGCTTCAACGACGGCTTCTCGAGTCACAGGATCATGAGCATCAGCAAAAAGCCTTTCATCGACTTCAGTGAGCATCCAGGGGTTTTGATAAGCGGCTCTTCCTACCATAACACCGTCGACGCCGCCTGCAATCAGCTCTTCGGCCAGCTGCACGCTGTCAATGCCGCCGTTGATGCAGACGACAGCCTCTGGAAAATCTTTTTTGAGCCTTGCCGCATACTCTCTTTTTAACGGCGGCACCTCACGATTTTCCTTTGGACTCAGCCCCTTGAGCCAGGCCGAGCGCGTGTGCACGATAAAAACGCGGCATCCTGCTTCGTATAGCGTTCCGACAAAGTCGCTCACAAATGCATAGCTGTCGTTTTCATCCACGCCGATGCGATGCTTGATGGTGACGTCGATATCGACGGCATCACGCATGGCCTTCCAGCAGTCGGCCACAAGCGCAGGCTCAAGCATGAGGCAGGCGCCGAAACTTCCCTTCTGCACGCGCTCCGACGGGCAGCCGCAATTGAGATTGACTTCGTCATAGCCTGCCTCCTGCACCCAGCGCGCAGCCTGTGCGAGCTCGATTGGGTCGCTGCCGCCAAGCTGACAAGCCACAGGGTTTTCCTCTTTGTTGTGTCTGAGCAGAAAATCCCGTCGGCCGTACACAAGCGCCGGCGTAGTGATCATCTCGGTATAAAGTCTTGCGTGCCTCGTCAGCGACCGATGAAACGCTCTGCAGTGCGTATCGGTCCAATCAAGCATGGGCGCCACGCAAAAGCGCCAATTCTCAGGGTTGGGAGTCATCAAAAAATATCGCTTTGCTGATTTTCTTCATTCCTGGGATTGCCTAGGCAAGGCTATTTCTCAAGCATGTCGCCGTCGACGTAAAACCACAAGCCGTCGCGCTTTTCAAAACGACTGCGCTCGTGCATGCGAACGGCCCCGCGGGAACCAGCACGAGCACGCGCAATGAACTCTACTTCGGCATGCGTCTCGTCGATGTTCTTAGCAGAAACAACCTTCAAACCGATCCATTTGTACTCAGGATCGGCAAGCACGCCCTCCGGGCACTTCTCCATCGCCCAAGAGGCGCGAATAAAGTCGTTGTGCCCGAGTGCATAGGCCGTGTAGCGGGCTCTCATCACCTCGAGCGCCGTACGCGGCGTCTCTTCGAGGTCAATGAATTTCCCGCAGCACTGGGCAAGCGTGCGGCCGCTTCCGCACGGACACGGCGCACTGTTTTGCTTTTTTGTGAAATAGCTCATCTCGTCTCTCTCTATCTGTCCAAAAAGTCTTCTGCTGAGCTCCGGCACGGCAGTGAACCTGTGTGGGGGCAGCAGGACCTGCGTCAAAGATAGAAAAGCCGAAGCTCGAAACGGCACGCCGTTTTCGAAAAAGCTTCGGCTCTGTGCTCAAGCTTTTGCGCTTGAATCTGAATGCTTAGAGCGTGTTCTCATCGCGCTCGACGCGCGCTGCACGACGGCGTTCAAATTCCTTGAGCCAACGCTTTCTCAGGCGGATGCTCTTGGGCGTGATTTCCACAAGCTCGTCGTCGTTGATGAATTCAACAGCAGACTCCAACGTGAGCTTGACCGGAGGAACCAAACGAATGGCTTCGTCAGTGCCCGAGGCGCGAATGTTGGTGAGCTGCTTGCAGCGAATCGGGTTGACGACGATGTCGTTGTCGCGCGAATGCTCGCCGATGATCATGCCTTCGTAGAGCGGATCGCCAGGGCTAACGAACAAGCGTCCGCGCTCCTGAATCTTCCAGAGTGCATATGCAACAGCTGCGCCGTCGTCCTGACTGATGATGGCTCCCGAACGACGCTCGCCCACATCGCCCTGCTTGATGGGGCCGTACTCGTCAAAGATGTGGCTCATGATGCCTGTGCCGCGGCACATCGTCATGAACATGGACTGAAAGCCGATCAGGCCGCGAGCAGGAATGCGGTACTCAAGACGCACGCGTCCCTTTCCGTCAGGCTGCATGTCCTGAAGATCACCCTTGCGGCGGCCGAGCTCTTCCATCACAGCGCCCTGATGCTCTTCCTCAACATCGACCGTGAGCAGTTCATAGGGCTCAAGCTTCTGACCGTCGACAACCTTCAGAAGCACACGCGGACGGCCCACGGCCAATTCGTAGCCTTCACGGCGCATGTTTTCAAGAAGAATCGTCAGATGCAGTTCGCCGCGGCCGCACACTTCCCAGCACGTTTCGTCGGCCGTCGGACGCAGGCGCATGGCCACATTGCTCTTTAACTCGCGCTCAAGACGCTCACGAATCTGACGGCTGGTGACGAACTTGCCTTCCCGGCCGGCCAAAGGCGAAGTGTTCACCATAAAGCTCATGGTGAGCGTGGGCTCGTCAACCGAAAGAAGCGGCAGCGCCTCGGGAGCGGCCGGATCGGTGATGGTCGTGCCGATGTTGAGCTCTTCAATGCCGTTGATGAGCACGATGTCGCCGGCCTGAGCCTCATCGACCACCTTGCGGTCAAGGCCTTCAAACTGCAGAATCTGATTGACCTTGGCGGGCTTGGGAGTGTCGTCGGGACCATTCATGATCACCACCGACTGTCCGCTCCTGATGCGTCCGCGGTGCACGCGGCCAATGCCGATCTTGCCCACATAGCTCGAATAATCCAGCGAGCAGATCTGAAGCATGAGGCTGCCGTCGACGTTGTCTTCGCGTACCGGCACATACTTGATCACGGTATCGAACACCGCACGCATGTTGCCGATCTTCTTGAGTTCTTCCACGTCAGTCGTGTAGCCCGCGTAGCCGTTCAAGGCCGAAGCGTAGATCACCGGAAAGTCGAGCTGATCTTCGGTTGCGCCGAGCTTGTCAAACAGATCAAACGTCTGATTCACCACCCAGTCAGGGCGTGCTCCGGGACGGTCGACCTTATTGACCACAACGATGGGCTTTAAGCCCGCGGCCAGAGCCTTGCGCGTGACAAAGCGCGTCTGCGGCATCGGACCTTCAACAGCGTCGACAAGCAGCAGCACGCCGTCGACCATCGAGAGAACGCGTTCGACTTCACCGCCGAAGTCAGCGTGCCCCGGGGTATCGATGATGTTGATGTGAACGCCTTCGTACTCAACGGCACAGTTCTTGGACAAAATCGTAATGCCGCGTTCCTTTTCAATGGCATTGCTGTCCATCACGCGCTCGTCAACCACCTGATTGCTGCGGAAGGTGCCCGCGCACTGCAGCAGCTTGTCGACCATCGTCGTCTTGCCATGGTCAACGTGAGCAATGATGGCAATATTTCTAATCGCTCGAGTCATGTTTTTTTCCACTCCCGCATAGGCGGGATCCTTCTTCAGTTTTTAAAAAATCAGTTCAGTTTTTTTAGTGCGAACTACTGTTCGAACCGTATCAACCGGTGCGGATGCACAGTGCCGCGGTGATCAACCCGCACCACGCCAAGCAGTGCTCCTGCATCATCGTAGGCTCGAGCCAGCACGTCTCTGAGCTTGCTGGCCTGAGCAAGTCTTTGTCCATTGCGCAGTCTGGCCGAGGCTGCGGCATCGAGCCGCACCTCGGGCAGCGTTTGGAGCAGAAAATCTGCTCCCTTCAGATAAGCACGCCTTTGTTCGAGCGTTTTTTCCTTATCGTCGATCACGGCAAAGGGCACGGCATCCTCAATCTTAAGGTCGCCCACCTCCGTTCGCCTAAGCGCCTTGAGGTGCGCAAAAGAACCCAGCCTGCGGCCAATGTCGTTGGCAAGCACTCGGATGTATGTTCCCTTGCTCACGCGCACATCAATGTGCGCTTCGTTGTCGGCAAAATGCACGAGCTTGAGCTCATGCACGCGCACCTTGCGCGGCCTGCGTTCAACCTCAAGGCCTTTGCGAGCAAGATCATACAGATTTTTTCCGCCGAACTTCACCGCTGAATACATCGGCGGAATCTGTTCAATGTCGCCTGTGAACTCCGGCAGCACTGCCTCGAATTCCTCACGGCTGACGATTTTGTCCGAACGCTCGATCACCTCGCCCGTTTTGTCCATCGTATCGGTTGCCGCCCCGAGCGAGAGCACTGCCAGATAGCGCTTATCGGCGTGCAGCAAATCGGCAGAGTACTTCGTCGCATTGCCGAAGGCAAGCGGCAGCAGCCCCGTGGCCATCGGATCGAGCGTGCCTGTGTGCCCGGCTTTTTGCGCATTGATCAAGCGTCTGGTGAGCTGCAGCGCCCAGTTCGAGCTCATGCCCTCGGGCTTGTCGAGCAGCATCACGCCGTCAACCGCATCTCCCTTCTTGCCCATTACTTAGCCGCTTCCCCGCCTTCCGGCGTCTCGTCAGCAAGACTTGCGCGCGTCTGCGCCATCGCCTCTTTGATCTTGGCATCCATGGCAAAGCCGCGCTCTACGCTGGTGTCGTGCTCAAAATGCAGAGTCGGCACCGTGTGAATGCGCAGCTTGCGGAAAATGTGGTTTCTGAGCATGCCGGCAGCTGCATTGAGCCCCTCGCGGCAAAGCGCAGGATCGCTGCCGATCACCGTAAAGTACAGCTTGGCATGCGCATAGTCGGGCGTGATCTCGCAGCCGGTGATGGTCACCAGTCCCACGCGCGGATCACGCACTTCCTGCGGAATGAGTTCGGCCACGTCTCGGGCGATCTGATCAGCCACGCGCTGACCGCGTCCGGGCTTGGATGATCTCATGAGTTTTTCTCTCCAAATTCAAGTTGGGCACGAAGCTCGCTTATGGCTGACCCCGTGCCGCATCAATCACTTTTCACTTTTTTCCTTCAATCGGCCGGCGCAGCGTCGTGCGTGCCGGCCGATCGAAGAGCTGCCTGCCTAAAGCGAACGGGCCACTTCGGTCACTTCGAAGATCTCAAGCTGATCGTTGACCTTGATGTCGTCATAGCCCTTCAAAGACAAGCCGCACTCGTTGCCGGCCTGCACTTCGCGCACATCGTCCTTGAAGTGGCGCAACGAAGCCAGCTCGCCCGTCCAGATGACGACATTGTCGCGCAGCAGGCGCGCATTTGCGTTTCTGCGCACCACGCCTTCGAGCACGCGGCAGCCGGCAATAAAGCCGACCTTGGGCACGCGGATGACCTGTCGGATTTCCAGCATGCCGATGATCGTCTCGCGCTTTTCGGGCGAGAGCATGCCGCTCATGGCTGCCTTCACATCATCGACGGCGTCGTAGATGATGTTGTAGTAGCGCACATCAACGCTTTCCTGCTCGGCAAGCTTGCGCGCCTGTGCATCAGCGCGCACGTTGAAGCCGATGATCACGGCATGCGAAGCAGCGGCAAGGTTGACGTCGGTTTCCGAAATGCCGCCCACGGCGCTGTGCACGACCTGCACGCGAACCTCTTCGGTCGAGAGCTTGGTGAGCGCATGCACAAGAGCTTCGGTCGAACCCTGCACGTCGGCCTTGATGATGAGGGCCAGCGTCTTCACTTCGCCTTCGGCAGCATTTGCAAAGATATTTTCGAGCTTTGCAGCCTGCTGACGCGCAAGCTTGACGTCGCGGTACTTGCCCTGACGGAAGAGTGCGACTTCACGCGCACGACGCTCATCGGGCACCACGAGAATTTCGTCGCCGGCTGCCGGCACGTCGGACAAGCCCTGAATCTCAACCGGGATGGAAGGACCGGCCGAAGCGACCTGCTTGCCCAATTCGTTGACCATGGCGCGCACGCGGCCGAATGCCTGGCCGGCAAGCACGATGTCGCCTTTTTTGAGCATGCCCGACTGCACGAGCACGGAAGCGACCGGACCACGGCCCTTGTCCAAACGGCTTTCAATGACGATGCCCCTGGCGTGCCCCTCGGCCGGCGCCTTGAGTTCAAGCATTTCGGCCTGCAGCAGCACGTTTTCAAGCAGCTCGTCGACGCCCTGGCCGCTCTTGGCGGACACGGGGCAGAAAGGAACGTCGCCGCCGTACTCTTCGGGCAGCACACCGTTTTGAACGAGCTCGCCCTTGACGCGTTCCACATTGGCCTCGGGCTTGTCGATCTTGTTGATGGCCACCACCAAAGGCACATTGGCTGCACGGGCATGCGCAATGGCTTCCTTGGTCTGAGGCATGACGCCGTCGTCGGCGGCGACCACAAGAATTACGATGTCGGTTGCCTGCGCACCGCGGGCGCGCATGGCCGTAAACGCCTCATGGCCCGGGGTATCGAGGAAGGTCACGATGCCGCGCGGAGTCTTGACGTGGTAAGCGCCGATATGCTGGGTGATGCCGCCCGCTTCGCCGGCAGCGACCTTGGCGCGGCGGATATAGTCCAGAAGCGACGTCTTGCCGTGGTCGACGTGGCCCATGATGGTCACGACGGGCGGACGCGGCACTTCGGGATACTGCTGCGCAGTTTCTTCAAGTTCGCCCAGGAGCGACTCAGGGTCGTCGGACTTGGCTGCCACAGCCGTGTGGCCCATTTCCTCGACGATGATCATGGCCGTTTCCTGATCAAGCATCTGGTTGATGGTCACCATCTGGCCCATCTTCATGAGAGTCTTGATCACTTCGGTTGCCTTGACGGCCATCTTGTGGGCCAGATCGGCCACCGAGATGGTCTCGGGCACGGTCACTTCACGCACGATCGGCTCGGTGGGCATCTCGTGCTGCACGACGGCTTCATGACGATGATTCTTGCGGCCGCGGCTGTGCCAGGTCGTTTCCTCGCCGCCGTCGACAACGCCGCGCGTCTTCATTGTGCGGCGCTTCTGGTTGTCTTCACCCCAACCGCCGCGATCATTGTTCTTTTCAGCCTTGCGTCCCTTGACGCCGGCCTTCTTGCCGCCTTCCGACTTGCCGGAAGCCTTCTTGGGCTCTGCAGCCTTTTGCCCCGGCTTGCCCTGCGCGGGCTTGGCGGCAGGCTTGGCGGCCTGCGTCTGCTGATTCTGCTTGCCGGCAGCGGCTTCATCGCGACGATCATTCTTATCGCCGCGATCCTGCTTGGCCTTGAGCACAGTCTTAGGCTTGGCGAGCATGGCGCGAATCGCTTCGGCTTCCTGCTGAGCCTTGCGGCGAGCTTCTTCGCGGCGCTTTTGTTCTGCCTCGCGAGCTTCGGCCGCGGCAGCCTCTTCGGCAGCCTTTTTAGCCTGCGCCTCGCGCTTGGCGCGCGCTTCGTCCTCGGCCTTGGCCTGAGCTATGCGCTCGGCAGCCTTCTGTTCTGCAACCTTTTGCTCAGCTGCTTTCTGCTCTGCTGCGAGTTTTTCTTGAGCAGCCTTCTGCGCAGCGAGCTTTTCTTCCTCTGCCTTGCGGGCAGCTTCCTGCTGACGGCGCTCTTCTTCGAGCTGAGCCGCGCGTTCGAGCTCTTGCTGACGACGCCGCTCTTCGGCCGCCTCGGCTTCAGCACGAGCGCGTTCTGCCGCTTCCTGCTCAGCCTTGGCTTTTGCCTCTTCAGCAGCCTTGCGGCTAGCCTCTTCTGCAGCCTTGCGTTCAATCTCAGCCTTGGCCTGAGCCTCAAGCTCGGCACGCGCTGCAGCCATCTGACTGGCACGGGTAGCATCGGCCGGCGAAGCCGGCGCTGAACTGGGCTTTTTAACGAACACGCGGCGGCGGCGAACCTCAACTTCGATCGTGCGGGCGCCGCCTTGGCCGTCGTTTTGGCGAATCGTCGTCGTCTCGCGGCGCGTCACAGTGATTTTGCGCGGCTTATCCTGCACGCGCGCCTGACGCAGGCTCTCGAGCAGCTTTGCCTTGTCGGCGTCGCTGATTTCATCGCCTTCATTGGAAACCGCAACTCCGGCCTGCTGCAGCTGTGAGAGCAGCGTGCTGGCAGAAACCTTAAGCTCGAGGGCAAATTCGCGAACCGTATTGTTTGCCATGTTTTCCTATTTCTCCCTGCCGAATGCCCGAAGACCCTGTTGCGCCGCACGCAGGCCGATGGCCTTGATTTTGCTTTTGCGGCGCCGTTTTTCTTGAGCAAACGGCAAATTCAGTTTATTTCAAAGGAAGTCTTGGAAAAAGACTTCGAGCTTACTGCTGCGTCCAGCGGGCGCGGGCGGTCATGATGAGCGCCTTGGCGCGTTCTTCGTCAACCCCGCTCTTTTGCATCAACTCTTCGACATCAAGATCGCCCAGATCATCGGCGCTCTTGACGCCTTCGCTGACGAGCTTGCTGGCAAGATCCGAATCCATTCCCTCGAGTTCAAGCAGGCTGGCGTCGGCCTGGCGCAGGTTCTCCTCACGCTTCAATGCCTGAGAAAGCAGCGCGCGGCGCGCTCTGTCGCGAAGCTCAACGACGGTGTCTGCATCAAACACGCCCAAATCAATGATTTCCTGTTCGGGCACGTAGGCAAGCTCTTCGAGCGTGTAGATGCCCGAGTCGATGAGTGCGCGCGCTGCCTCTTCGTCCATGTCGAGTTCGCGCATGAACTCTTCACTGGCTTCGCGCACCTCTTCTTCCTGCTTCTTATTGGCCTCGTCGGCAGTCATGATGTTGATCTGCCAGCCGGTAAGTTCAGAGGCCAGGCGTACGTTTTGTCCAGCTCGGCCGATGGCGATCGCAAGATTTTCCTCGTCGACGGTCACGTCCATGGAGTGTGCATCTTCATCCGCAAAAACCTTGCTCACCTTCGCAGGCTTGAGCGCTTCAACAATATACTGCACGGGATTTTCGTCCCAACGCACGACGTCAATGCGTTCGCCTGCCAATTCGTTGGTAACGGCCGTCACGCGCGAACCGCGGATGCCGATGCAGGTGCCCACAGGCTCAACGCGCTTGTCGCGGCTCATCACGGCGATCTTGGCGCGGGAGCCGGGATCGCGGGCCGCAGCCTTGATCTCCACGACGCCTTCTTCAATCTCAGGAACCTCAAGCTCAAAAAGCTTCTTGAGAAATTCCGGACAGGCACGAGAGAGAATCACCTGACGGCCCTTTGCCGATTCATCGACGCGCAGCACATAGGCGCGCACGCGGTCGGTATTGCGCAGATTTTCGCGAGGAATCATCTCGGAGCGCGGAAGACGCGCTTCAAGACGGCCGATTTCGATGATGGCGCCTTCCTT
Organism: uncultured Duodenibacillus sp.; assembly: GCA_944390715.1. Classification (GTDB taxonomy): domain Bacteria; phylum Pseudomonadota; class Gammaproteobacteria; order Burkholderiales; family Burkholderiaceae_F; genus Duodenibacillus. The sequence continues at coordinate 11,609 of CALXQS010000016.1, forward strand.
GTCGACACGCTTGACCTGGCCGGAAACAACCTTTTCATCGCGAGCAAGGAATTCCTTGAGAATCTGTTCACGCTCGGCATCGCGCAGTCTCTGCAGGATCACCTGCTTGGCATCCTGAGCAAAGCGCCGGCCGCTCGTGTTGATGTTTTCGATGGGTTTTTCAATGTAGTCGCCCACAGCGATGTCGGGATAGTCCTCGCAAATGTCGGAGTACATTTCTTCGCGATCGGGCTGCTGCAGGCCCTGGTCGTCGCTCACGACAAGCCAGCGGCGCACGGCAGACCAGTCGCCCGTGTTTCTGTCGACGCGCACAACGACGTCGGCATCCTCGCCCGGGAACTGGGCTTTCTTCACGGCACTGGCAAGAGCCGTTTCAAGCACGCCGAAGACGGCTGCCTTCTCAACACTTTTTTCATTGGCGAGCACATCGACCATATCGAGCATTTCACGGCTCATTTCTGTTTTCCTTTAAAGTCCAATTGAGCAATCAAATTCGCCCTGTCCACGTCGTTGAATGCGAACAAGACAACAATCGGTTCGGCCTTGGCCTTCTTAACCTTCTGGGTCCTGGCGCGGGCAGCCTGACTCGGCGTGCGCGCCACCTCGACTTCTTCAAACGAAAATCGAATCACTTCGGCCCCTTCTTCGCCCTCTACGCCCAAAATGCGGCCGTCAAGCTTTCTGCGGCCCGCCTCGGGGAAGCCCTCAGCATGCATGGGCTCGTAGAGTTCGACATGGGCGAGCTCGCCCGTGAAGCGGCGCCAGTCGCGCACGCGCTTTAAAGGACGCTCGACGCCGGGGCTTGCTACTTCAAGCCGCTCGTAGTCGACACCTTCGACCGTAAAAAGATGCGTGATCTGATCGCTGACGACTTCACAGTCGTCGACCGTCACGCCGCCGTCGGCAGGACGATCAATCGTCACGCGCATCAGCCCTCGAGGCAGGCGCTCGAATTCAACAAATTCGTAGCCAAGCCCTTCGACGGTGCTTTCGACGATGTCAATAATTTCGGAAGTGCTTTTAGGCATTCGTTCGAAGAAGGAATAAAACAAAAAAAAATGGGCGAAACTGCCCATCCCTACGCCCTTTGACAGGGCACCTTCGCAGATCGGAAACACCCGCAGCGAAGGTTTAGTGAGGCGACGCACCCGACGGATTTCAGACTTAAGCGCTCTGGGCGCAGCTGAAAAATCCGACGCTGCCGTCGATGCGCCGCATTATACGGGGCTAATCGTTGAATTTCAACAATTTTTTCAACTTTTTCGCCCCGTCCTGCGGCCTTGCTTCGACGCTTGCCTATTTTCGCCCGCCGAAGCCTTTGGTGCGGCGATTTCCGCGGCTCTGACGCATCGGCTCGGCCGCATAAGGATCCTGTGCGAGCGTTCTGCCGTAGCTGCGGGTAATGGCGCCTATTTTTCCGCTGGCAATATAGTTGACCGTACTTGTCATCGGATCGGGCTGCCAGCCGGCAGTCTTTCGATGCCCGTGAGAAGAGCCTGCCGCCTTTTTGACAGAAGCCGCCTTAAAGCTCTTGACCCTCTTTTTGGCCGGCGCAGCCGCTTCTTCCTGCTGCTTGAGATCAGCCATCCAGGCCTGCACCCACTCTGGCTGCAGCTCGCGCTTTTGGCCCTTGGCAAGATCCGCCGGCAAATGCACGGCTCCATAACGCACGCGGATCAAACGGCTCACAGTGAGCCCCACGGCGGCAAACATGCGGCGCACTTCTCTGTTGCGTCCCTCGCTGATGCGCACCAGATACCATTTGTTGAGATTGTCGCCGCCCTTTTCTTCGAGCATGGAAAAAGCTGCCGGACCGTCTTCGAGCATCACGCCTTCGGTGAGCGCTTTTTTAGCCTCATCGGTCATCACGCCGGCAGCGCGCACAGCGTACTCTCGCTCAATCTGGTAGCGCGGATGCATCAGGCGGTTTGCCAAATCCCCGCTGGTTGTAAAAAGAAGAAGGCCTTCCGTGTTGAAGTCCAAACGACCCACGGCAATCCAGCGCGCCCCGGTGATCTTGGGCAAGTGATCGAACACCGTAGGACGACCTTGAGGATCATCCATGCTCACGATCTCTCCGGCCGGCTTGTGGTAGACAAGAACGCGGGGCGTCTTGGGCTTTGCCGAGGCCGGCATGCGCTTGACCACACGACCGTTCATGCGGATGATGTCGCCGGGCATGATGCGCTGTCCAAGATGAGCCGGCTCCGAATTAACGGAAATGCGCCCCTCAAGGATGAGCTGCTCCATATCGCGCCGACTGCCCAAACCGATGTCGGCAAGAACCTTATGCAGCTTTTCGCTTTGACTGACCAGCTCTCTTTTCTTGGCAGCCCGACCCCGTGCAAGCACCTTGGAGTCAAAAAGCTGCGGCGCGAACACGGACTGCTCAACTTCGCCTTCATCGGGCACGAAGTCGTCTTCGTCCTGCGCAAAGTTCTCAGCTGCCGGCTTTTTGTCGGCGCGACGCTCTGTGCGGTATTTCCCGCGAAGATTGCGGTAGACGCGCGCACGGCGTGTTTTTTTGTACTCGCCGCGGGCGGACTCGGCGGACTGCACCTCGAGCGAATCTGCGGATTCTTGATCGGCACCAAGAGGCTCGGCTGGAACTTCTGCGCTGACGGCATCCGCAGCCGACACACCTTTGTCTGAAAGCTCCGTGCTTTTGGCTGCGGCAGCTTTTGATTTGACGGTGCGTCTGCGCACAACTTTAGGAGCCGCCTCGACAGGATCTTCACTCAATGCAGGCTTTGCATCAGACTCCGCTGCCGCGGAGTCAGATTCGGGCAAGTGCTCGCCTGCGTTGGCCTCATCAGCAGCCGAAGCCTTTGCGCTTCGCACGCGGCGCTTTCTTGTTTTTGGCTGATCCGGTTCGGGCGAAGCAACCTCAGAGGGTGCAGCATCATCGGCACTGCCTTGCGCAGCTTCCTGTCCCTCAGCCGAGGCAGCCGCAGGCTTGAGCCGCGTGCGGCGGCGCAGGGCATACCGAGTGCGCGGACGCGAAACTGGCGATTCGACATCTGTTTTTGCTGTTTGTTCAGTGATGTTTTCTTTTTCTGCTTCTGTCATGATTGTCAAACTTATTTGCTTGGAGACCGTTGTCTGACGCGGTCTCGGCTCAGATTGTCTTATTTTTTTTCAACAGGTCGGCTTGAGCGGCGCCTGCTTCATTTTTTTCGTCAAATCAAGCGGCTGCGATTCGCCCTCAGAATCCTCGAAGGCATCCCCTGCACCAACCTCTTGGCTGGAATCGGACGACAGCAGGGCGTTGCGCTCATCGCTATTCTTGCCTTCATCATCAGTCTGCGCGGCAGACAGATCGATAGTGCCTTGAACTGTCGAGTCGGCTGCTTGAAGCGGCTCCGGCACAGGTTCCTCAACAGACTCCTGGGGATCTGGCAAATCGAGCTCAAACTCCTGCACCTGGGGCTGTGCGCCGGCAAGCGGCGGGAGCTGCGCCAAAGACTTCAGCCCCAAATCCGTCAGAAACTGCTTGGTCGTGCCAAATAAACTCGGACGGCCTGGCGTTTCACGATGACCAACAACCTCAATCCAGCCTCGCTCCTCGAGCTGGCGCATTACATTGGCATTGACCGCAACGCCGCGTATTTCTTCAATATCGCCTCGGGTTGCCGGTTGGCGATAAGCAATAATAGCGAGCGTCTCGAGCACGGCGCGCGAATACTTTGGAGGCTTCTGTCCGCTTAGCTTTACCAATGCCTGCGTCACCTGGGCCGTGCTCTGAAACCTCCAGCCTTCTGCAGTTTCGACAAGCCTCAAGCCTCTGCTGCGCCAAAAGACTTCGAGCTTAGCCAAAAGCTCAAGCACCTGCGCCTTTTTCAAAGACCCGTCAAGCAGCTTGACCAAAGATTCAAGTTTAAGCGGCTGCGGACTAGTCAAAAGCGCGGCTTCGATCAGATAAGTCGGTTGAAGTGAGTCGGCCACAATGAGAAACAAGCAAAAACGGCAAACCGTCAACTGCCGCAGAGGCCGTGCTTGAAGTATTGAGCACGCTCCGGACTGTGTGGATTTACGTTAAAAAAGAAAGCTGCGCTGACTGCTTAGAAATCCCGCGCACTCCGCCGACGACGTTCATCGTCCCATTATTTTTTCAGCATCGGGTGCATGGCAGCGCTTTTTTGCGAAAGAGACTCCGCGCCGTGCGCTTATGCCGTACGCCTTGAGTCTTCGCGAAATCTTACAGGAAAATTTTCACTTCGGAACTGCCGGCGGACAACAAGTCGAAAGGCTGCGGCAATCCACTGTCGCTGCAGAGCAGAAAATCACGCATGGCCGAGCCTCGCGCGCCCTCAAAAAAAAGCATCCGTCAAAGCCGACTTCGACGGACGCTGCATGGCATTTAGCTGTCTTTGAGGTTATTTAGCTGCTGTTTTGCGGACACTCGCAGTCTTTCTGACTGTCGTTTTGGTTGCCGCTGTTTTCGCCGCAGGCTTTTTAGCTGCCGCAGCCTTGACTGCTGCCTTTGACGGAGCTTTGGCCGCAGGGCTCTTGGCCGCAGCCTTGGAAGCAGTGCTCTTTGCGGGAGCTTTCGCAGCTGTTTTTGCCGAAGTTTCTGCTGTCTTTGTCGCGGTTCTGGCAGGAGCTTTTGCAACGGTTTTCTTTGCTGCGGGCTTGTCTGCGGACTTCACCGCCGCTTTTTCCGTCTTTGCTTGAACTGCTGCAGGCTTTTTGGCCGCCGGTTTTTTTACCGTTGCGGGCTTCTTGGCTGGGGCCTTGGGGGCTGGCGTTTTGGCCGCAGGCTTCTCTTCAGGCGCTTCGACCTTTTTTGCTTGAGGCTGAGGCTCGGCAGCCTCTGCGGCCGCAGCAGGCGCCGCCGCTTTTTTGGCAGGCGACCTGCGCACAGCCGGCTTCTTTGGTGCAGGCTCTGCGGATGCCTCGGTCGCCGCATCAATTTTCTTTAAAAGATCGTCGCTTTGAATGAGCATCGACTGACTTGCACGAATCATTTCTTCGAACGCCCCCTGCTTGATGGTCAGTTCTCCGCGCTCAAAAGTATCGTGCAGCTGCTTGGTGATCGTATAGAGGCGATCGTACGCGTCTCTGAAATCCTTCAGAGAGATATCTTTGTTGTTGCCTGCCATCTCTTGAAACTCCTTGCAAATACAAAAATCAACAGATAGCTTAAACATACTGTTGATTGGAAAAACCTTCAATAAATTCAGCTCATTATCTGCTTCAGAGATCAGAAAACGAACATGAGAGCCACATTATTTTGAATTTTATAATATAAAAATCAAGAAATTTTTTATGCGTAGCTCTTACAAATCTTCAATTTTTTTGCTAAAATGCGCAACCTCACTCAGAAACCTTGGGAAGGGTGGCAGAGTGGTCGAATGCGCCGGACTCGAAATCCGGTATACGGTTATACCGTATCGAGGGTTCGAATCCCTCCCCTTCCGCCAAGACAAAATCAGGGGCCGGCGTTTGCGCTGCCCCTTTTTTGTTGCCTTCTTGTTGCGTTAGGCAAGCTCTAAAACTGCAGCAGCCATCAGAGCTGCAAAAACATCTGCAGCAAAAGACCCGAGGCGAAGCTCGGGTCGCAGCGATTTTCGAAAAGCCGCCTACTTGCGCAGACATCCGCCCAGAAGCGCGGCAACCTTCATCGGCTTCCTGCCGCTTCGTGCAGGCTCTGCTGATTTTTCCTTGCTCTCGGGCTTGGCTGCAGCGGCAGGCTGCTCGGCAGGCTCATATGGAGCGTCAAAGATCGGGTCATAGACCACTTTTCGGGCCGGAGGCACATCGGGCCTCACGCGGCCTTCATGATCATCGTCGCGCCAGCCTTGCTGGCGGGGAGCACGTCTCTCAGACTCGGCGCGCCGCCGCTGATGCCGCGCGACAGGAGCGAGTTCTTCAATATTGAACTTCTGCTTGGTCAAAGCTTCAATAGCCGCGACAAGCCGGGAATCACCCCCGGTCGTCAACATGATTGCCACGCCCTTGGCGCCGGCTCTCCCCGTACGGCCGATTCGATGAACGTAGTCTTCTGCGCCGAAAGGAACGTCGTAGTTGATCACAAAGGGAAGCTCGGCGATGTCAAGACCTCGCGCGGCGACGTCTGTTGCCACAAGAACTTCGCATTTCCCAGACTTGAAGTCCTGCAGAGCCGCCAGTCTCTCTTCCTGGGTTCTGTCGCCATGAATTGCCTCGGCCGCAATGCCGACGCGCTTGAGCGTCGAGGTTAGTCTTCGACAGCCCAGCTTGCTGTTGACGAAGACCAGCACCTGCTTCAAAGGCGAACCGTCTTCTCCGTATGTCTTGAGAATATCGATGAGAACATCCGTTTTTTCCGAGTCGTGCACCCTGTAGACGAGCTGCTTGACCGTTTCAGCAGTTGCATTTTCACGCGCAACCTCAATCAAAACAGGATGATTGAGAAAGCTTTTCGCAAGATTCTTGATTTCAGGAGAAAAGGTTGCCGAGAACATCAAGTTTTGACGCTTTTTCGGCAAAAGATTGAGAATGCGAGAGATGTCCGGCAAAAATCCCATGTCAAGCATGCGGTCGGCTTCGTCGAGAATCACGATCTCCACCTGCGTCAGATTGACGCTTTTGCCCTCAACATGGTCAAGCAGGCGGCCAGGGGTTGCAGTGAGCACCTCTACGCCGCGGCGCAGCATGTCCATCTGCGGCCGAATGTCTACGCCGCCGTAAACCACTCCAATGCGAAGCTGCGTTTTGGACGCGTACTTCACCAAATTCTCATTGACCTGATCGGCCAGCTCGCGAGTCGGCGCCAAAATCAAAACACGTACCGGATGGCGTGCAGGCGACATTGAGGTGTTGGCCCAACGAAGCACGCGCTGCAAAGCCGGAAGTCCGTAGCCTGCCGTCTTTCCTGTTCCTGTTTGAGCCGCTCCCATGACATCCTGGCCTGCAAGCACAACAGGAATAGCCTGCACCTGAATCGGCGTGGGAACAACATAGCCCATTTCGGCAATGGCCTGCTGAATAGCCGGTGCCAAAGGAAATTGCGAGAACGAAGGCTGATCACTCATCTTGGATGAAAATGCAAGTTGTGGACATAAACTTTTATTTTACATTCTTGCGCCGAGAAAGCCCCGGATTTCATCGGAGGCTGGAGGCGCAGCCCAGCACGATTTTCAGTTTTGCGGCTCGCGCAAAGCGGCGCAATAGGCTACAATAATGCTTCTTTTTCGGGCCCATAGCTCAGTCGGTTAGAGCAGGGGACTCATAATCCCTTGGTCGAAGGTTCAAGTCCTTCTGGGCCTACCAAGCAGCAGGTTTCCAACCGTAGCTGACTCTTGCTGACCCGCGCTGAAAAACGCGGGTTTTTCTTTGCCTGCAAGGCTTTTTGTTGATTTCGTTGATTGAAACCTCCAGTCACCGGCACCAACCTCTTCCGACTCCAACTGGCGGATCCAGCAGTTGGAAAAACTGGCGGCACAAAAAAACTGGACTTCAACCGCGCCAAATTGTGTCGAGCGATCAAAAGCTCTTGCAAAAAAAGTTTGACTCGGTTAAGATTCGCGTCCGTTCTCCAAATGAACTTGTTTTTGGGGAAACAAAAAAGTCAGAAGTGCGCCAGTAGCTCAGTTGGATAGAGTACCTGGCTACGAACCAGGGGGTCGTGGGTTCGAATCCTGCCTGGCGCACCAATAAATAAAGCTTCCTTCGGGAAGCTTTTTTATTTGCTCGTTGACGAGCGCCGAGCCGACGGCTCCTGCGCTCGTCTTTCGCTCTCACTGCAGCAAAGTGATGCGCACGGAGGCAATCCGGTTGCGTTCGAGCGCTGCGGCTTCAAATTTCCACCCCGAGACCTCAATCGAGTCCCCGATCTTTGGAAGTCGGCCGAGCTTGTGAAGCATCAGTCCGGCGACCGTCACAAAGTCTCCGGCGCTTTGGATTAGGCCGTCGCACCCCAGAGCCTGCTCGATGGAAAAGAGATCTGCAGCGCCGTCCGCAAGCCAGCCCCCGTCCACCGATTGAATCAAACATTTGTCGCCTTCATCAGGAAAGTCGCCTGCAATAGCCTCCAGTACGTCGTGGGCAGTCACCAACCCCTGCACCACTCCGAACTCATCGGCCACAATCACGAGCGAGGCGCGCGCCCTCTTGATAAAGCGCATGACGCCGATCACGCTGGCCGTCTCCGGCACTGTCAGCAGCTTGCGTTTTTTTGCCTGTGCTCGAAGTGCATCCACATCGCCCTTGAAGCCAACCAAATCCTTTGCCTTCACGAATCCGACAATGCGCTCCAGCGAACCTTCAGCCACAGGAAACACGCTGTGATGAAGCATGCGGGCATCCTGCACAATTTGCTCATAGCTCTTGGTGATGTCGAGCCAAGCGATATCCGAACGAGGCGTCATGACCATGCGAATCGGCCGATCCGCCAGGGACAGCACGCCTTCGATCATTTCACGCTCATCTTCTCCAAAACTCTGCTCCGGCTCTCTTAGGCCGGAAGATTTTTCCTCTGAGGCAGGCATCGATGCCGAAGGCTCCATCAGCCGAACGATGGCCTGCGTCGTTCTTTCCCTAAACGGCATGCGGGAGAGGTGCTTGGCGCTGTTTCTTCTTGCAAGCTGATTGAAAGCTTCGATCATGATCGAGAATGCGATGGCCGCATACAGATATCCCTTTGGAATATGAAAGCCCAATCCCTCAGCAACCAGGCTCAGGCCGATCATGAGCAAAAACGACAAACACAGTACGATGACTGTCGGATGCTTGTTGACGAAATCCGTCAAAGGGCGGCTTGCCACCACCATGACCACCATTGCAATGATCACGGCAGAGGCCATCACGGTCAGATTGTCGACCATGCCGACGGCCGTGATGATTGAATCAACAGAAAACACTGCATCCAGAAGCAGAATCTGCACAATGACGAGCCAAAACTTGGACTTGCCCGAAGACTGCTCCGAGGAGTGCGGCAAAGCCTCGATGCGCTCGTGCAATTCGCTCGTCGCCTTGATAAGAAGAAACACGCCGCCCGCAAAAAGAATCAGATCGCGTGCCGAGAATGCATGCTCCCAGATCGAAAACAAAGGAGTCGTCAGCGTAACCAGCCATGACATGATCGACAGCAGCATCAGGCGCATCACAAGCGCCAAACCAAGGCCGGTGTACATCGCCTTGCCCTGATCTCGCTCTGGAAGTTTTTTGGCAAGAATGGCAATGAAGACAAGATTATCGACGCCAAGAACAATTTCAAGAACGATCAGCGTCAATAGCCCCAGCCAAATGCTGGGATCGGCAAGCATTTCCATAAATATGTCCGTCTCAAAAGAGATCAAAAAGAGACTTCAAGATATCAGAGTTTCGTTTCAGTTTGCTTATTGCCCGGCCGCGCAGCGCTCCGAGCCGCTTTCAGGCTAAAAAATTTGTCGAAAAAGCGTATCTGCCTCGCGCAGAATCCGTGCGACTGTGACAAGATACGTGTTGCATAGAAGCTCTTTTTTGCGTCAAAAACAATCAGCCAAACATCAACCGGAGTGCTCACGTGTCCAACAAAGAAATTACTCGATTTTTCGTCAGCGAAGCCGGCCTTATCGAAGTGCTCGACTTTAAGAAGCGAACTTTCAAGCAGGCGCTCAAACCCTTTTTGAAGAAAGGCTGGAAAAACGATCCCTGCAAGCTTGCCGCCGCCATGCACAAAAGCAGCGATCTGCGCGATGCCGTCATGGTGATCCGCAACGCCTATCTTGATCACTTCGAAAAGCTCTCGGATGATCTTCTGCAGAAAATCAGTCAGGAGCCGACCGCAGCGCCAAAGGACGACGCTGCGAGCAAGAAAGCCGACAAGCTTCTCGAAGAAGCCTATCAGGACATGCTCGCCGCAACGGTCTTGTTGAGCGACATTGCGACCAAGTCGCTCACGAACTGGGTGCGCACTCTTTCTTCTCGCGACTACGCTGATCTCGTCGAGGAACTGCGCTTTTTCCTCATTCACGAAGTCACCGACACGTTCAATGTCTGGGATGCCAGCGTCGATACGCCTGACGGCCAAGCCGTAACATTGCTTTTGGACCTTGCTCCAGATGATTTCGATGAGTTTGAGTTTGAGCTCGCTGAAAGCCGCCAGCCCGGCGTGCCCGTGCGCATCAGCACCAGCAAGCCGGTTGAAGAGCTCAATGCCATTGCTCAGAAGTTGGAACTTGACATCGAGTTTCGCAGCAGCAGAGCCGATTCAAAATCCGAAAGCAATCCTGCTGCAGCCTCCCCTGCCAAGCCTCGAAAGAAAGCCGTCAAACCCGCCGCCGTCAAGAAGGCCGAACAAAAGCGCGCCTCTCAAAAGAGTTCCGGCAGAAAATCTGCGGCAGGCAAGAAATTGGAAAAAGAAGCGCCGAAAGCCAAGTAGCTCGGTTTGACGTTTTTTACAAACAAATTTGCCGGAGTCTGCAATGCTGACTCCGGCTTGCTTTTGCTCGGGCACCGCAGGCTGGGCGCCCGATTTTGAGGCTCTTGCCGATTACTTGCTGCTGGGCACCTTGCCCACCACGCCCTTGACGAAGTAGTTCATGCGCGTCAGATGTGCGTCATCGGCCTTCTGGCCCTGCGCAATGACGGTCTTTCCTTCGTTGTCGACGATCGGGCCCGTGAAGACATTGAACTCATTTTTCTCCATCTTCGCATAGGTGTCGTTGATGTCCTTGACGACGCTGGCGGGAGCCTTATCGGTAATGGCCGACAGCTTGATCATGTGCATGCTTGCGCCGCCCCAGACCGGTTCAACCTTCCAGCGATTGTTGAGCACATCTTCGATGCGCTTGGCATAGTACTCATCCCAGTGGTGCGTGACGGCGCCGATGAGCTGAGTCGGAGCGGCCTTCTTCATGACCGAGTGATAGCTGATCACCTTGACCTTTTCAGCTTCTGCGGTCGAAGCCACGGCCTGAGAATTGGTGTGGTGAGAAATCACGTCGCAGTTCTGGCCCACAAGCGTCTTGGTGGCGTCGGCTTCCTTGCCTGGGTCATACCAGGTATTGGTCCAGACCACGCGCACTTCAATGTTGGGATTAACGGACTGAGCGCCCAGCGTGAAGGCATTGATGCCCTGGAGCACTTCAGGAATCGGCACGGCCGCCACATAGCCGAGACGTCCGTTTTTCGTCATCGCGCCGGCAAGCTTGCCTGCCAAATAACGCGCTTCGTAAAAGCGGGCATTGTAGTAATTGAAGTTGTCGGCCGTCTTGTAGCCCGTGCAATGCTCGAACTTCACGTCAGGAAATTCCTTGGCAACCTTCAGGCCGGGATTCATGAATTCGAAGCTTGTTGCAAAAATGATCTTGTTGCCCTGGTTGGCCAAATCGCGGATCACGCGCTCGGCGTCAGCCAGCGTCGTGACATTTTCAACGAACTGCGTTTGAATCTTGTCGCCGAACTTCTTCTGCACGATTTCTCGGGCTTCATCGTGCTGCTTGCTCCAGCCTTCGTCGGCACGGGGGCTCGGATAGAGCCAGGCGGCCTTGAGCACGCCGGCATCGGCAGAAGCGGCCTTTTGCGGCGCTGCAGGCGCGCTTTGAGACTTTTCTTCGCCGCATCCGCTCAGAGCAACGCAGGAAGCAGCAGCTAAAACGAGAGCAAGTTTTTTAAACATTGTTGACGTCCTTATGGTCGAAATGACGGCGCTTGCGGCACGGGAATCAAACCCGCAGCCTTCCGCGCCGAGCACGGATGGATAAAAGATTTCTTCGCGAGCCTCAGCTCTTCGGGTTGAATGTCTTGCCCAGGCTTGCCGGCACATTAAGGGCAATCCACTTCGGATTGCGGCTGATGAGCACCAGCACGAGAATTGTGGCCAGATACGGAGTCATCGACATGATTTGGCTGGGTATTTCGATGCCCATTGCCTGCATATTAAACTGCATCATCGTCACGCCGCCGAAAAGATAGGCGCCAAGCACCACGCGCAAAGGCCTCCACGTCGCAAAAGTCACCAGCGCAAGCGCAATCCAGCCTCGTCCGGCAGTCATGCCTTCAGCCCACAGGGGCGTGTAGACAAGCGAGAGATAAGCGCCTGCAAGCCCAGACATCAAGCCGCCGAAGAGAACCGCGCAAAAGCGAATCGTGCGAACGTTGTAGCCCAGAGCATAGGCCGCCTTGGGAGATTCTCCGACAGCTCGAACCACAAGTCCCCAACGGCTGCGGTACAAAAACCACCCCACAAGCGCAAGTCCGGCAAGCGCCAAGTAGGCAAATGCATGCGAGGAAAAAAGCGCTTCGCCCACAAAGGGAATATCTTCCAGGAAGGCAATGCCGGTCGAGGCCCGAGCAGGAAGCGCCATGCCCTGCAGAGGCTGGCCGACGAAAGCTGAGAATCCGGTTCCGAAAAGCGTCAGCGCGAGGCCGGCAGCATACTGATTGGCATAAAGTCCAAGCGTAAAGAAGCCAAAAAGCGCCGCCAGCGCAAGACCTGCCGCAGCTCCGGCTGCAAATCCCAGAGCAAAGCTGCCCGTTGCATACGTCGCGCCGAACCCGGCCACGGCCCCCAAAAGCATCATGCCTTCAATGCCCAGATTGAGCACGCCGCTTTTTTCATGAATCAAGATGCCGATGGCCGCAATCAAAAGCGGCGTTCCTGCGTTAAGCGTTGCGGCAATAATCGAAGCTGTCACACTCATTGCCCGCCTCCCTTGCGATCGGACAACCCCACCCAGACGGGCTTAAAAAAGATGAATGCGTCGCACACCAAAAGGAAAAAGAGCAGCATTCCCTGATAGACGTCCGTCACGGAAGAAGGCAGCCCCATGCGGCTTTGGCCAAGTTCGCCTCCAAGATAAAAAAGCGCCATGACAAAGGCCGCCGGTATGCAGCCCAACGGAGAAAGTCTTCCAACGAAGGCCACGATAATGGCTGCAAAGCCATAGCCGGGACTGATGTTGAGCGTGAGCTGTCCCACTGGTCCCGTCACCTCGCACACGCCGGCCAGTCCCGAAAGGCCGCCGGAAATCAGCATGGCCGTCCACAGCAGCCGGCGCGGCCTGAAGCCCGCGTATTTTGCCGCAAGCGGCGCCACGCCCGAGACCTTGAACTGCAGGCCGATGAACATGCGCGACATCATGATCTCAACGGCAAGCGCCGCGACAAGCGCAAAGACAAAGCCGACATGCAGACGCGTGCCGCCGATCAAATTCGGAATCGTCGCATCCGACGTGAAGATGGGCGACTGCGGAAATCCCAATCCGTCAGGATCCTGCAGCGGTCCCTGCACGCAGTAGGCCAAAAAGAACTGCGCCACATACACAAGCATGAGCGAGACGAGAATTTCATTGGCGTGGAACCGGTCCCTGAGCAGCGCCGTGACGGCCGCCCAAAGGCAGCCGCCGGCTGCGCCAGCAGCAATCACCACCACGATGTACCAGTGACCAATGCCGGGCGGGCACTGCAGCGCAGCCCAACCGCCGGCGATGGCGCCCATCAGAAACTGACCTTCCGCACCGATATTCCAGATGTTGGCTCGATAACAGACCACAAGCCCTGCAGCGCACAGCAGCAGCGGGGTCATCTTCACGCCCACCTCTGCCCAGCCGCGAACCGTCTCAAGCGGCGCCACCAGAAATACGTAAAGTCCTTCAAGAGGATTTTTTCCAAGACAGGCAAAAAGAACCGCTCCTGCAAGCACCGTCAGCGCAAGAGCTGCGACGGGCGAAAACCACTTCATCAGCCCGGGTTCCTGTCTGGCAATCAGCTTAATGGGAAACTGCATCTCAATCCGCCTCCCGGCTCTTGTTCTTGAAAGGACTGCCTGACCACAAGCCTGCCATCCAGCGGCCCAGCTCTTCCATGCCCAGCGACTGCACCGGAACGGCCGGCGAGATGTGCCCGCGGTACATCACTGCAATGCGGTCGCAGACTTCGTAGAGCTCATCGATTTCTTCGCTGACCACCACAACGGCTGCGCCCTCGCTGCGCAGCTTGACCAAAGCGTTGCGGATAACGGCAGCCGCGCCGACGTCCACGCCCCACGTCGGCTGATCCACGATCAGAATGCGGGGGTGGTTGAGCATTTCTCGTCCTACGATGAATTTCTGCAGGTTGCCCCCTGAGAGCGCCTGAGCCGGCTTCATGACGGAAGGCGTCTTCACGTCGAACGTCTTGATGACTTTCTCGGTAAAGGCGCGAGAGCGTTCGTGTTTGATGAATCCTTTGCTGTGCAGATCATCGCCCGTGAGCAGCGTATTGGTCATGAGCGAAAACTCCGGCACTGCGCCGTGTCCTAGACGCTGCTCGGGCACATACCGAAGCCCCAGCGCACGGCGCTGCGCGGGATCAAGCTTGTTGACTTCTTGACCGAAAATCTTCACCGTTCCTTGTTCAACAGGAAGCTCTCCCATGCACACGCCCAACAGTCTCGACTGACCGTTGCCGCTGATGCCGGCAATGCCGACGATCTCGCCAGTGCGCACAACAAGGCGGATGTTTGCAAGCCCTGAAACGTGACGCCCGCCGTCGAGTCCAACGCCTAAAAGCTCGAGCGCTACGCCGCCAGGAGTGCCGGAACGCTCGGCAAGCTTCGGCGGCTCATTGCCGATCATCAGCCGCGCGAGCTCGTCTTCAGTTTTTTCACGCGGCACGACAGTCTCAATCACGCGTCCTGCTCGCAGAACCGTGCAGCGATCGGCGAGCTCGCGAATTTCATCGAGCTTGTGCGAAATAAAGACGATCGAGACGCCTTCGCGGGCAAGCTGACGGAGCGTTTCAAAAAGTTTTCTGACGGCCTGCGGCGTGAGCACCGATGTAGGTTCATCGAGGATCAAAAGCTTCGGAGAAGTCATCAGAGCGCGAATGATTTCCACGCGCTGGCGCTCGCCCATGGCCAATTCGGCGACGAACGCGCGCGGATCAACCGGAATTCCGTAGCGCTCTCCAAGCTCGGAAATGCGTCGGCACGCATCGTCAAGAGACATATGTTCAGCCAGGCCCAGCATCACATTTTGCGCAACCGTGAGCGTTTCAAACAATGCAAAATGCTGATGCACCATGGCGATTCCGAGTTCACGGGCAGCCGAAGGACTGGAAATTTCAACCTTGCGGCCGTCAAACTCGATCGTGCCGTTGTCAGGAGCCACTGAGCCGAAAATAATCTTCATCAAAGTGGACTTGCCGGCACCATTTTCACCGAGAATGGCCAGAACCTCCCCGGGTGCGACATCAAGCGATATGTCGTTGTTGGCCACAATCCCCGGATAGGCCTTGGTAATGTGCTGCAGCCGAAGTCTCGGAGTCATAAAAAAAATTTCGCGAAAAACAAAAACTCTTCGGGAGCGCCCTTGCACCCGAAGACCATAAAAATCAGGTCAGATTCTAACAAAACTATGCCCGCGCCTGCTGAAAAACCTGTGCATGCAAAGCGCTTTTTTCTTCTCTGAAAACTTCCCTGCCCGACGAGCAAGACGTTCGCTGCGCACAACACGCTCATTGGGCTCGTCGGGCTGCGGCTTTTGCTTTTGCGCTACGCCCCCCGACTGCGTCAGACGAAAAGTCGGCCTTGCCGGCTGCACCTATAATCGAAGACGCGCAAAGGCAGGCTTTCGGACAGATGCTTTTGCTCATTGATTCGTCAACGCTTGGCAAAAAAAGGACTGACTCAGCATGCAGATCATCACTCCCCCCTTTAAAGGCGAAAACAAAGGCCACTATTCCGCGGGCGTCATCAGCCGCGGCACGCTCTACGTCTCCGGACAGCTCTCGATTGATCCTGATACGCGAGAAGTCTGCAAGGGCGACATCAAGGACCATGCACGTCTGGCTTTGAACAACGTCGATCGAGTGCTGCGCGAGGCCGGCTGCAGCCGCAGCGACGTCGTCTTCTGCCGCGTCTACACACCCGATGTCAAATACTGGGGACCGATCAACGAGGTCTACAGCGAATTCTTCGGCACGCACAAACCCGGCCGCGTCATTGTCTCAACAACCGAACTGCATTTCGGATGTCTGGTTGAAATCGAGGCTGTGGCGGAAGTTCCGCGACAGTAGTTCATGCAGCCCGCCTGAAGGCAACGGCAGCAAAAAGCAGCCGCTCTTGATTGAAGCCGAAGGCGCGCTGCGGCGTTGCGCGGAGGACTTTGCGCGTACAATGCCCCAGCCCGTTGAGGCGAGTGCGATTTTTTCACTCAAGCTCGGCCCAAGCGGGCTTTCCTCGAATTTTTTCGCTAGCGCATAAGGCGTTTCTCTGAAAGGGTTCAGCAATGTTAGGCAAAGGCATGACGGCCGTCGGGCTGCTTCTCATCTCCAACATTTTCATGACGTGCGCCTGGTACCTGCACTTGAAGCTGCAGACCTTGCGCGTAATCAACTTCAGCGCCTGGCCGATCTATATGGTCGTGCTGTTTTCCTGGGGCATCGCGCTGCTTGAGTACAGCTTCATGGTGCCGGCCAACCGCATCGGATACATCGGCAACGGCGGTCCGTTTACTCTCGTGCAGCTCAAAATCATTCAAGAGTGCGTCACGCTCACCGTCTTTTCGGTGTTTTCCATTCTTGTTTTTCAAAACCGCTTCGGGTGGAACCATTTGGCGGCATTCGTCTGTCTGGTGATGGCCGTCTTCTTCGTTTTTCAAAAATAACTCAACGACGAACCCGCAATTTGCTTTGTGCAGACATCCTGCAAAAAGCAGCTGCGGGTTTTCTCTGCCTCGATTAAGCTGCTTTGCTTATCCGCAACCAGCCGCCAAAGCACTTCGAACGGTTTTGTTTTCGTTTGCATGCGCAAATACGGTACTATCCGTAGAAACAATTTCAACAAATGCGGCCTGACCGCATTTTTGCGCTCGCGTCTCCCCTCACCCCACTGCAATCAAGGCATCTCTGATGGACTTACTGTTCAACCCCATCATTCTGTCGGTATTGGTACTTTGCGTACTGTGCCTAGTCAAAGTCAACGTTCTTGTGGCCCTCATTCTTGCCGCCATCACTGCCGGATTAAGCGGCGGCATTGACATCGGCAAAACAATGACTCTTCTTGCGAGCGGATTTTCCGCCAACGCGACAACGGCTCTTTCCTACATTTTGCTCGGCACGTTTGCTGTAGCCATTGCACATACGGGGCTCATGCAGGTTTTGGTTTCCTGGCTGTCCAAAAATCTGGGCTCGCGTCCGGCTATTTTCTGCTTGGTTCTGGCATTCATTGCCTGCTTGTCGCAAAACGTCGTTCCGGTGCACATTGCCTTCATTCCGCTTCTGATTCCGCCGCTGCTTTACTTGATGAATAAAATGCAGCTTGATCGCCGTGCCGTCGCCTGTTCTCTGAGCTTCGGCCTCAAGGCGCCATACATTACGTTTCCGATCGGCTTTGGTCTGATCTTTCAGGGCATCGTGGCCGACAGCATGACTCAAAGCGGAATGAAGACCACTGTTTCGGATGTTGCTTCGGTCAACTGGATTCTTGGCGCTTCCATGTTTGTGGGCCTGCTGATTGCAATCTTTGTTCTTTATCGTCGCCCGCGGCAATACGAAGATCGCCCGATCATCGGCATGGAGCAGAAAGTCCCGGAAATCCACAAATTGGAGCTCAAGCACTGGGCGACGCTGCTGGCCATCGTGCTGGCCGTTGTCGTGCAGCTCATCTGGCAGTCGCTGCCGCTGGCAGCTCTGATCGGCCTGATGGTGATGATTCTTGGCCGCGCGTTCTACTTTAAGGAGCTCGATGCGCACATCGCCAGCGGCATTTCCATGATGGGATTTATTGCCTTCGTGATGCTCATTGCCGGCGGCTATGCCGCCATCTTGAAGGAAACAGGCGCAGTCTCGACCTTGGTGCAAAGCGTCGTTCCATATCTGCACGCCAATAAAGTGCTGGCAGCGACGATCATCACGGCAATCGGCCTGATTGTGACGATGGGCATCGGCACGTCCTTCGGCACCGTGCCGATTTTGGCCGTGATTTACGTGCCGCTGTGCTCGGCAGTAGGCTTCTCGCTTCCTGCGACCATCCTTTTGATGTCTGCTGCCGGCGCGCTGGGCGACGCCGGCTCTCCGGCTTCCGACACCACGCTGGGCCCCACGAGCGGCCTGAATGCTGACGGACAGCACGACCACATTTGGGATACCTGCGTTCCAACCTTCATTGCCTACAACATCCCGCTGATGATTGCCGGCATCGTCGGAGCCCAGTTCCTTTAATCTGAAAGCTGCGCGCCCCGAGTCTCACAGGGGCGCTACAGCTTCGTGCGCTGTCTGACCGTCTCAAACAAGCACACGCCGCTTGCCACCGACACATTGAGACTGTCGACGGCGCCGAACATCGGAATTCGAGCCAGATCATCGCAGCGCTTGCGCGTGAGCTGACGCAGCCCTTCGCCTTCGGCGCCGAGCACCCAGGCAAACGCCCTCTTTTGATCAAAGTCGTAGATGCTCTTTTGAGCCTCTCCGGCCGTTCCGATCACGCAGACGCCCGCATCGCGAAGCTCGGCAATGCTTGCGGCCAAATTCGTCACCTGCACGACCGGCACCGTTTCCCAAGCACCCGCCGCAGCCTTGGCCGCTGCAGGAGAAAATGACGCAGACCGATCCTTGGGCACGACGACGGCCTGCACGCCGGCCGCATCGGCCACGCGCAAACAAGCGCCGAAATTGCGCGGATCGGTCACGCCGTCAAGAATCAAAAGCAGCGTACGCTCGGTGATGTTGTCCATCAGCCAGTCGAAATCAACCGTCTGCTTGAGTTCATCGGCAAGCGCAACAATTCCTTGGTGCGGCACGTCGGGCGCCATGCCGTCGAGCCGCTTTTGATCGGCCTGCATGATCTTGACGCCGGCCTGCGCCAGACGATCCCGGCACTGCTGCATGCGCTTGTCGCGCCGTGACGGATCGACATAAACCACGCGAATCGATTCAGGTTTTGTTTTAGCTCGGGCATTGACGGCATGAAAGCCCGCAAGAACGACTTGTTTGGACATCGGTATATCTGTGTTGATTGCTGTTCATTTCCATCGATTGCCGGGCTGCGGCACAATCGAACCCCGGACAATCGAGCTAAGTGCGCGAGCCGTATTGTACTTTGTCATAGCGCTCGTTGATTTTTCAGCAGAACCGACGCCGGCGCTTCTTTTGTCAGTCGGCATCCCAATCATCTTCCCAATCATCGTCGAAGAAGTTTCCCCAGCCGCCCTGCCAGTTGCGGCGTCTTACGGAGCTTTTGCGCACGCAGTAGAAGTCAACCATGCGCTTGGCCGTATTGACTTCGGCAACAGTCACCGTCAGCTCGTCGCCGACTCTGTAGAGCTTTCTGCTCTCTGAGCCAACAAAGCAGTTTCGATCCTCATCGTACTCGTAGTACTCATTGCCCAGCGTGCTGACATGCACGAAGCCTTCGACAAAGAGATTTTTGAGCACCACGAACACTCCTGCAGGCAAAACTGTCGTAATAACAGCAGAAAATTTCTTGCCGATGTAGCGCTGCAGATATACAGCCTTAAACCAGCTTTCGATGTCACGCGAAGCAAAATCCGCACGACGCTCAGCCACCGAGCAGATCAGTCCAAGACGCCGCCAGATATCGAGCGCCGAATCTTTGCGCGGAACCTTCCGGCCCTTGGCGGCATCAGCCTTTCGCTGCGCCTCAAGCATGCGGACGGCAAAGTCTGAAGCGCGAATGGATGCTTCGTCGACGACGATTCTCGGCACGTATTTTGTTTTATTCAAAATAGCCTTGATCGAACGATGCACGAGCAGATCGGGATAGCGCCGAATGGGAGAAGTGAAGTGCGCATAGGCTTCGTAGTTCAAGCCGTAGTGGCCGATGTTCTCGGGACTGTAAACTGCCTGCTGCATGCTTCGAAGCAGCGCCGTGCGGATGGAATCTGCGTAAGGCTTGTCTTTAACAGCCTGCACGACGGCGTTGTAGTCCGATGCTGTCGGCCTGCCGGCACCGCCCAGACTGAGCTTGTAGCCCTTTAAAAGAGCGCGAAGCGAATTGAGCCGGTCGGCCGCAGGCTTGTCGTGCACGCGCATCAGGCATGCGGCTTTATGCCGAATCAAAAAGTCCGCTGCGCACGTATTTGCTGCCAGCATGCACTCCTCAATCAACCGATGAGCATCGTTGTGTTCGCGCTTGACGATAGCTGCGACCTCAAACGTGTTGGGCTCAAAGACGATCTGCGTTTCGCTCGATTCGAAATCCATGGCTCCGCGAATCTTTCTTGCCGCGGCAAACGCCTTGTACAAGGCGTAGAGCTCGGCAATATCCGTCAGAGATCCGCCGCGCTTGAGCAAATCGCCGTCATCGCCGTTTAGGGCGCTCCACACGCATGTATAGGTCAGTCTGGCTTTGGAATGAATGACTGCCGGATAGAACTGATAGGCCTGCACGCACCCATCAGAGCCCACCACCATGTCGCAGACCATGGTGCAGCGGTCGACGTTGGGATTGAGCGAACAAAGACCGTTGCTGAGCTTTTCAGGCAGCATGGGAATGACAAAACCTGGAAAGTAGGCGCTCGTGGCGCGCGACTGAGCATCAACGTCAAGCGCACTTTGCTCGGTTACGTAGCGGCTCACGTCAGCAATGGCAACCAGAAGCCTCCATGAGCCGTCGTGATTGCGTCTGCACCAGACCGCATCGTCAAAATCTTTGGCATCTTCCCCATCGATCGTCACAAAAGCAATGTCGCGAAGATCGACTCTGTGCTCAAGTTCCTTTGCACTGTCGATTTCCTCGGGCAGCGCCTGAGCTTCGGCAAGAGCCTCGGAAGAAAATTCCGTCGGCAGGCCAAATCGTGAAGCGGCCGCAAGAATTTCTCCCAGCGGCGTTTCCTGATCTCCTAGAAAACGCACAAAGCGTCCCCTCAACTCGCCAGTGCATAGTCCTGGCTCGAGCAGCTTTTCTTCAAGCTGCACCTCAAAATATCTGCTGCTCAGTTCCTTTTTCAGGCCTTTTTCCTTCTGCTCCTTATCCAAAACAAGAGTCAACGGCACGTCAGGACAGCCTAGAATCCGAAGAGCCTTTAAAAATCCCCTCTCAATGCTGCAAACCAGTTTGCTGCGCGCCCGACGGACAAGGTAAACGCAGACATCTGCATCGTAGTACCTCGGCGCGCACCAAACCGTATCCCCCGGCAGACAATTAATTTCATCGAGCTCATCGTCAGCAAGAAGATTTCTGCGCTCTGAGCCGTCGAACGGCTCCAAGTACGGACGCCCTGTTTTGGAAAAGCCGACCACGCCCTTTTTCAAAGACAGCTTGGCCACATCGACTTGCAGGCCTCGGGGCGCTTTGGCTGCGATCTCATATTTGATCAACCCTTCGAGCAGCTCTTCGGCCCTATCTGCATCTAGATGCAAATCCCTGCACAAAGCCGCAACAGCCACTGCTTTCGAAACAGGCAGCTTCTGCTCCGCCAGACATGCAGCAGCAGAACTTGTCAAAGGGTCTTCAAAAAAATTTATTTTTGCAAGCTCCTGCTGATCAATTTTTTTTCTTTTCCTAGCCATAACGAGATTATCGAAAGATGTTTTTTCAGAGGGGTTGACAATTTTTAAAAACTCATGAATAATACGCGTCTCGGAAGTTTTTGCCCAAGTGGCGAAATTGGTAGACGCACTGTGTTCAGGTCGCAGCGCCGAGAGGCATGCTGGTTCGAGTCCAGTCTTGGGCACCAAAAACTTCAAGCATACCCTGACATACCTTGATTTGTCGGGGTTTTTTGCTATCTGGGGATCGCATATTTGGGTATATTTGCGCATAAAAGGTGGCTAAACGGTGGCTGTTCGAGTGGCTGCCACTCTCTCCCGACGAGGAACCCAAATGGCTTTTATGCGGAAACTTCCCACAGGGAAATTTGCTGTTTACTGGAACGATTCGAACAAAACGCGACACCAGAAAAACTTTTCTTCGAAAGCAGAAGCAAAGCAACACCTTGCAATGCTTGAGCTTTCTCCTCAAAAGCGCCAGTCGACCATCACACTGGCGACCTTGATGGCCAACTATCGGGACACTGAGACCGTCAAGAAACGCGGATCCCGGTCTGAGACGCTGCGCATCAACGCGCTCATGCGCCGACCGTTCGCTTCAAAAGTTCTGGCCGACATCACGCCCAGCGACATTCAAGAGTTTATCGACTCTCGACTCCAAGAGCCAGGGCAAAGAAAAGGCACGACGATTTCAGCGGCCACCGTCATCAAGGAAGCCCACCTGCTGGGAACCATCTTTCACTTCGCCCAGCGTCAAGGATTGATCACCGACAATCTCTTCAAAGACATCCAACTCCCAAAAGAGCCCGAACATCGAGAAAGAATCGCCTCTGATGAGGACATTGAAAAAATCCTCATCTCGAGCGGCTGGGATGGCGAAAGCGTCCCCACCACCCAGCTGCAGCTCGTTGCGGCAGCTTTTCTTTTTGCATGCAAAACCGGCATGCGTGCCGGTGAGATCCTTGCCATTGAAGAATCCTGGATCGATGGGCGCGTCATTCACCTGCCCAAAGAGGCCACAAAGACCGAAAGCAAAACAGATGTGGCGCTTTCAAAGGAAGCGCTGAGAATTCTGGATCTCGTGCGACAGTCTGGCGGCGGTCGAGTGCTTTTCAGCAATTTGCCATCAAATATCCGTGACGCGCTTTGGAGAAAAATCCGAGATCGAGCTGGTCTCGGACCTGTTTTTGATTCAAAGGGAAGATTGATCAAGGAGGGTTTGAACTTTCATGACAGCCGCGCCACTTTTGCGACGTGGGCGGCCTCTCCTGATCCGAAGACAGGGGCTCCGCGCCTCGGCTTGCTTGCGCTTGCGAGGCAGACGGGCCACAAGAATTTGAAGATGCTCCAGCGATACTACCGAGCTTCTGCGAAGGATGTTGCGCTCATGCTTGACGCATGAACGGCGAGGTTTGAAAAGCAAGGCGGGATTGCTCTTCCCGCTTTTTTTGCACCCAGGCTTCGACATCTGAACGAAGGTACCTCCGATACCCTTTTTCCAGCAAGGGAACGGGCGCCGGAAAGCTCGGGTCTTCAAGGATCTGCCGAATGGCCGTTGAGTTCGGCGCATAGCCGAACATCAGCGCGATGTCGTTTGGGCTGACAAGCAGCTCTCCCTTTTTCAGTTCCTTGGCGACTTGCTTTGCCAGTTCTTTGATTTCACTTGCGCTCAACATTTTCTTTCCCCTCTCTCTTTTTGATCAAAGCAGTGATGTGCGCCCGCAGGCACGCAATCGCTTCTTTTTGATAAATCTCAAACCGAGATCTCGGCTGACACAGCCCCATTCGTCTGGACAGACGAAATGCGAGATCTACCGTCTTCTTTTCAACTGCAACGCTGGACAGGCCCATGCCGGTGATTGCGTCCCGAATCAGCAGACTTGCGTTGAACTCGTCAACGAACCAGCCCGGATTTGTGCTCAAGCTTTCCTGAATGAAGTCTTCTGCAACCACAAGCGCCGACAGAATCAGCCTCAGTTGCTGGGCTGTGCAGACGTAGATCTGTCTCGGCTCACCCTTCTGAACCACCTCCATCAAAGCCCTTCCTGCAGACAAAAGAAGGTTGCCGGCATCATCCACAGCCTCCTGATTGAGCGTTTTTTTCCTGTGCATGATGCAAAAAAGCAGGCAGTTGAAAAGATCTTTGATGTCTATGAGTTCCTGCTTTGTGCACTGCCCGAGGTGAAGCCTCTCGTGGGCAATGAATTCGATCCTGCCCAGCCGGTCTTTGATGATTCGGACATCAAGCTGCTGCATTCCTGGGAGAGATGTCTTTTTCGGGCGATAGTGCTTTCTTGGAGGTTTGCTTTTCATGGAAATTCTCTCAATTGCCGGTGTCAAAAATCCCGAGCTGCTTTGACAACTCGGGATCTTTTTTCCATTCTCTGTAAGCGGGCTCCGGATCTTTCTGTTTGAAGAAAACCATCCAGAAGGTCTCGCCTTTCTTGCCCCCAGGTTTGCGGTTTCCAAATAGGGGGCGTTGTCCGAACACGGAAAGCACGACGTGAAGTGGAACTTGGTTGTCATTCCATTTGAAGATCAGTGTTCCTTCATGTCTCAGAACGCGCCAGCACTCGCGGAAACTGCGTTGCAAGAAGGCCAGAGGATCGCCTTCAGGTAGCACGCCGTAGGATTGGCGCATGTATGAGCGTTCGCCTGCGTATTTCAGGTGCGGCGGATCGAAGACGACCAGTGCAAAGGAGTCATCCGGAAAGGGAAGCTGCGTGACATCCATCTTCTGCTCGGGATGGACTTCGAGAATGCGCCCGTCGCACTGGACGTAGCTCTCATCACGGATATCTCCGTAGAGAACGAAAGGCGGGTTGCTAGTATCGCCAAAGGCGACTTTTGCAACACCCCCTGTCAATTATTTATTTTCAGGTGGTGCAATTATCCCGAGGAATACAACCCCTTTAGGGGCCTCACAAGTAGAGAAAAATCGGGGGCTTGCCCACCGTGATAATTCATAATCTGGGAGTACCTTCCAACGAGCACATCAAAAAAAACAACCCGATACAGAAACGCCCGCGCTAGCGGGCATTTCTAATAAAACAATCAATAGTGGTTATTTGTTTAATAAAAGATCAATTGCCTTCTTGACACGCGAATCGTCTTCAGGCATAGCCTTTATATTGACATCTTCGCACAAAAGAGACCGCAAAGTTTTACCATGTTTTTCTGTGAACAACGGCGGAACAGCTTCACCTATCATTTCTCTAATACTTGTTACCCCATATTTTTTTAAAGTGTCTCCCCATCTAAAACTTCTTGGAAAAGTCTGTATGATTGCACACTCCAACGGGCTTAACAGTCTATTTTGCCATGGATGGATCGTTATATCACTACCAATATGCCCACTCGCAGTTGTAATTGTCGAAGCAGGGGCATCAGCTTTCATTCGCCTATAACTACTCGTTTTAAACCCGCGAATCAATCTGTAGCTACCATCGTTCAACTTAACAATTGGGCGCATCAAAAGATGCCCGCAAGTCTCACATACAACAGCTTCTTCATCTGATATATGTTTTCCACATGCTGGGCAAATATTATTTTCCCAAGCACTTCTCCCAGTGTATTTTGGGATCGCTGCAACCATCCTGTAACGATCTTCTGTCCATGCTGGTACTGTATGTAATCCTCTATATCCAGTTACTGATGCTAGTTCCTTAGATCTTGCATCCAATGGAGGCAATCCGCTTTTCTCCAATACTTCTGCAACCGTTTTAGGATGTTTAGAAAATTTTTTTGAAACAGAAGGAAACGGGGTCAACCTCCTCTCTTTGAGTAAAGACAGCGCCGGCAAATCTCTTCTAACAAAAGTTAAAAATGCCCTTTTACGCGATTGCGGTACTCCGAAATCACTCAAGTCAGATGTCATTGAAAAGACTTCATATTGATCTTTCAACCATTCTATGAGCAATCTAGCCGCCGATATCGGCTTATGAGTTTCAGGATGGAAAACTTTTCTGGTTAAAAATGCAGGAACATTTTCAACCACTATGAACCTTGGCTTCAATGCTACAGCAACATTAGCAATCACCGTCACCAATAAGTTTCTAGGATCTCTCGATCCTGCTTCTGGATCGTTATACGCACCTTTCCCAGGGCGAGCCGAGCTCATTCCTTGACAAGGCGGGCATGCGCATAACAAATCTGGACTCTGCTCTCCTGCTATATTCCTATAGCGCTCTACCACAAGAGGCCAAGTTTCCCTTAAATCACCCACAACACCTACTGCTTCTGGGTGATTTAACAAACATACATCCAATCGTCTCTGACAGAGCTCCGCCATGACAGAAAAACGAAAACCTGATTTTCTGAAACCAAGATCGCCAGCACCACAGTTTGAAAAGAGGCTAACGCCCCTATACAGGCGTGCCATATTTCAACTCCCTTTTACCTTTCTCTTGAATTTCCAGAAATTGTTCATGAACTTTTTTAGCTCTCAGCAAAAAATCTAACCATGTAATATGCTCAACCTCTCCAGCATCCATAAAACTTTGTAACGCTCGCCTCTGACTCGATGATGCCGACTTTATTCCATCGACAATCAAAGTTATTTTCCAACCACGAGGGAAACTATTCCGAATCTCAACATGATCTTCAAAAAATCTTTCAAATGCATCAACATAATTTGAAAGCCTATCAATATCAGCATCTCCCAGCATATATCCAGATTTTTTAATTTCAACAATGTGTAATGTATTTTCAATACTACTCAAGACAAAATCCGGACGCTTTTTTTCATAACCTATAGCCAAAACTATTGGATCCCCTGGATGGCTCTCATTCCACGCACGTTCAAATTGATCTTTTACTGTCAACAAAGATCGATTTGACGTAATTATTGACCAACTAGGAGCAATCAACCATGGCGCCTGAGTTAAAAGGTTTTGAAATTCAGACTCATCTACCCGGCTATTGACAATTCTTTCCAAATTTTCAATAACCCGCAATCGCTGAGCAGTTATTTGAGCATATGCTGCTAATTGAGCAATATTCGTCCTTTTAAATATGTCATTCATCTGACGAATATTGATATCAACCCCCTCATTGAGATGCTTAGCAAGATCTCTAAAAGAATTAAGTAAAGCCTGCTGCGGTGCAGCTGTCAAGATAAAATTTGCAAGATCGTCGACAAAATCGACATCCCCCAATTCATCTTCTGCCGCAAAAGAACCTATTTTCTTTCCTAACTTAATAGCCACATCTCGAATATCTTTATCTTGAAATTCCTTTGCAACTTTATTTTCAAAATCAGACATCGAGAAAAACGTATCCGCCACACGAGCACGTCTTGGCTCTCTTGATTGGTGCGCAATCTGCTTTACTAAATTAGCACCCCAAGCTTTAAAAGCCTGCCCATATTCAGAATCCCAAAGGATATCCTGTCGATCTGTTCTAACAAGATCAACTTTTCCATCTATCCATTCTGCGGTAATTTCTCCAACAAGATATGACCTAACAGCAAACTCACCCGTATAACCGGAAGGTTGGTTAAAATCTCTAGTTATAGCAACTATCTTGTTCCGTGCATAAATTCTAACCCCTGCCAGTTCTGCATTCTTGTACGCAGTCTGAGCCATACCCATCCAACCTGACACAGGAAGCTCAGTCCCATCAGGCAATGTTAACGGATGTTGGCTCACATCAACTCTAGAATTTTCTAACAGCTTGATATCAATTGCTTTAATATCAAATGTATTGTTTCTTTTCGTATCCACCACATGAATGTGAAAATCATTCGCCATTCCCGGGTAGAAACGTGTTGCCATTTGTCGACCAAACTCATCTTGATCTGGCACAATCTTGTTCAGAAAATTACTAAGTCGAATTAATGTTCCAGATTTAGGATCTCTCGTCCCATCATCCGCACCAACAGCCAAGGGAACAGGATCATCACTATCCGTCAGGATCTTGTCAAAATCCATATAAAAATGTGTGACAAGATAGCCTCGTTCATCTGGAGTACCACCTGCTGATCTGACCTCAATTTTTCGGCATATTCCAAACGGCGCAAGTTTTCCAATACCTTTGCGTCCCATTACTGGTCTATGTTTTATCCTACTTTTATTACCATTCTCTTCAACAGCAGGAAGTTGGCTTCTGCTACGCCTATCAGCCCCAACACGTAGATAAAATTGTCTTGCCTCATCTGGTGTCATCCCATGGCCGTCATCTTCAATTTCTATCGCACCCGCTGCATCAGTCAATAATCCAGATTTATTACTAGCCAACTTTGTGCTTAATGGCAACCTGACTGTTACATTTTCCGCATCAGCATCGTAAGCATTGGCCACCAATTCAGAGACAACAGCACTTACTTTGTCATACAACTTGACGCCAAGCTTATCGACTGTAAGTCGAGAAATTCTAAGTTCATAACCGCCCGTTGAGACCTGGTCACTTGTCCCCGAAGCCGACTGCTGAACTGACATAGACACCTCACAGGAAACAGAAGGGAAGGGTTAATTTTAGACAAATTCTAGAGAAGAAAATCTCTTTTCCTTGTATCCGCCTTCCTCCACGAAAGGCAGCGCTCACCTCACCTGCCCGATACTCATCTAACCACACCCCTGTGGTGACAGTGCCGAAAGTGCGAACCTGAGAATTCTCGAACGAGAAAACAGCGAGATTTGACATTTGAAGTCTCCTAACAGTTTTGAGACCCTCCGCCACGCTTCTCACGGCGGATGGTGGAGGACTTGCGGGGTGAGAAACCGCTGTTAGGAAACGGCCACCTTTCGGTGCCCACAAGCCCTCCGTACTGGAGACTTCCGATGGGGTAACTGTTGGTTACCCCATCTCTGCAAAGCCAATAAAAATGCCGCTCTCTCGAACGACAGGCGGCCTTGCGCGCCTAACAAATCGGGTTCTCACGCCCTAGCTTCGATTTAGAAGCAGGGAAAGTATACCCGATCTGGGAGGCGCGTTTGCAAAAGTAAAATGAGTGCGTGATCCGTGTTGAAGCACGAATCACGCTGTCACCCTCGCGTAGGAGGCGATGATCCCGTCGCTCACATTGACAGCCATTTATTTGCTGAAGCTGAATACCAGATAGGAGAAGAATTACTCATCTTTTGTTCTAACGGTCGCAAAATTTTGGTCTTTGACGTTAGCGAGAAAGAGTTTCTGATCTTTCGGCCTTTACAACGACTTCTTGAAGAATGTTGTAGAGCTCTGAAGCGGTTGAGAACATCTCATCAGACAAAATATCGGCAATATTTGCCTCCATCTTGTCCGCGTCAGAAAGACTTGAAGCCAAATCCGCCAGATGATCACCTAAATAAACCATTTTTTTGGTTATCTTAATTTCGGTCATGTGTGCTCCTCAGTTTGGGATTCGCCGTTGTTCTCAACAATCAACTCATTGATGAGCTTGACGGCCTTTTCGTGAGAATCATCAATCAACCCTCGTGAAGTGAGACTCGATTTTTTGTGCCACAGCAGAATCGATCCGCTTTCCGGAACCTCGCTCAGAGTGTTTTCTGGGAATTTCCGGAGGCTTCGGGAACTGCGCGACGAAGGCCACATCCTCCCACTCGTTGGAGTCAAAGAATCCCTCGTCTGCATCGAATGTGTCGACGCAGACTTCGCCATTTTTTGCCACAAAGAGAACATCTCCGTTCTGCAGATCAATCGGGTAAAGAAATGCATCCTGCTCTTCATCAAAGACAATAGGCTGCCACTCAATGATGTGAACATTCTTGTCATTTTCAATCCCTCGCGTCAGATCGCTTTTGAGCATTTGAAGCAACGCGGCCTCGTCTGCGTCTGCTTCGTCAACGACCTGAAGCGAAGCAATCGATTTATTCACAATGGAGAGAAGATCTTCAGCCACAATGCTGCTGATGACGACTGCCATTGCTTAGCCTCCTAAAAAATTGACCCAGAACATCAGACTTGCGCCGATGCTCCCGGTGATGATGAAAATTGAGAAAAAAAGAAAGCCGAGAACCGCCAGCACGGCGAGCACTTCGTAAAAAGATTTCACTGCTCACTCTCCTCTGTACGGTTCCGGCTTCGGCTGCCAGGCAAGAACGGTTCCGGGCGCTGGAAAGTTGAACCACTTGAACTGGCTTCTGCCAATTCGATAGAAGCGGTCTTCCTTGACGATGCGCTCTTCTTTGAATCCGAGGATCGTCACAAGAAAAGTGCCCTCGTCTTTCGGCCACGTCCGCTTGTCGCTGGCGACGAATTTGTGCCACTTATCAGTCACTTGACGCCACCTCCTGACTCTGGAGAGCTGCCGCATAGCGATAGGCTTCCTCGTTGCCCAAGACGATGCTCCAAGCCTTGGCCAGACAATGCATGTCGTCAAAGGCATCAAGGTACAGATCTCCTGCTTTCCATCCGTGCGCAAGCGTCAGCATGTCTTCGCGATATGCCTCGGTGAGATCTGTCAGGAGATTCACAAGGATCCGGAAAGCCGGCAAGCCGAAGACGAAGTTTCCGCACTCATCTTTCTCGCAAAGCTCGAAAAAGGAGTCTTTCATCAGCTCGTAAGGCGTGCGCCCTTTTTCGCAAATCTCGTTGTCCAGAATATTGTCTGTGAGCGCCAGCTGAATTTCATTGAATTCTCTCGGCCGCAAGGTGAACTTGAATTTGCTCATATCTCAGTCCCCAGAAACGACTTGGCCGCGGCCAAAGCCGTCCTCATCCTTCGGAAGAAGTTCCCCCTGATCCGGATCAGCGACGATCTCATCGATCCCTTTGTCATACACGGCGTTGCCGGCGCAGACGATCAGCACCTCCTTTCCGGTCGCATCAAAAAGCTCGAAAAGGTTCTCTGCATGCTTGGAGACCTTGATGGTCGTCTTCACCCCGTCTTCTTTGATGTTGACGACCTCAAGCGTTCCCGGAACGGCAATTGCGCCATTGCTGGAGATCTGCCGAACGGCCTTTTGCGTGGAATCCAAAACGCCTTTGCGAAGAGATTCAATCACATCTTCCTGCTCGGTCTCCGTCATCTCCTGCCAGGGGCGCTTGAGCACTTTGATGTGCGTGAGAAGCGAGTCGAGCAAGGTTTTGCACATCTCCTCGGCTGCGAGTTCCCGAATGTCGCTGTCTTGCATCTCGATTTCTTGGTCCAATTCCATGATGTCTACCCTCCTCTGCTGGTGACGATTGTCTGCTGATAGGCTTCGACGCCGGGAATGGCAATCGTGCCGCCGGTGGCAGAAATGAATCTTTCAAGAGAGCCTTGCTTGATCTCCACACACTCAATCAGCTCGGGGTGCGTCGCGGCATGCGCCAGGAATGCGCTCAGGTTGTAGACGCGGGCTCTCCAGCGCTTCTGAGTGCTCATGCCCTGAACCTTTTTGACCTTCGTCTTCGTCGGACCTGCGACGACAAGCGAGGCGGCCTTCTGATAGGCCTCGGCCTGTTCCGCACACTCGGCAGCCTTGACCTTCTCTTCGAGCGCCTTGCGCTCCGCAGCGGCTACGGCTTCGGCCTTTGCGCGCTCTTCAGCCGCCTTGCGCTCCTTTTGCCGGAGGTACTCGGCAATGCCGGCTTTGATGATCTTGACTGACTCTTTGTAGCTTTCGACCGGCTCGCGAAAGAGATCCATGATCCCCTTCTTGGCCTGATCAAGCGGGCCCGTGAGTTCTTTTCGCTTGGACTCGAGCAGCTTGATCTGCTTGGTCATCGCATTCATCTCGTTTTTGGCGATCTCGAGACCTTGATCGTCAAGAATGACGAGGAGGTCTGCGGTGTTGCGCGCAGCCTGCGCCTCCATCATGAGCGTCTGGGCTTCAGGCGCTTCGAAAACCAGTGTTTTAGTTGCCATTTTCTAACCAATGGTGAAGGAAAATCAGTGAATTGAAGCAGCGCTCGTCTTTGACGGATCGGAACTCTTGGACTTTGAAAGAACCGTCCTCTTTGAGCTGAAGAGCCGCTCTGCGGTAAAAGCCGCCGAAGGCTTTTTCTGCAAGCGCTGCGTATGCGGCCAGCTGCACGCCGACATGCTTGTGGATCTCTGTGGTGGTTTTGATGTCGATGATCCAGAGCTCGCCGTCAATGACGACGACTCTGTCGATCGTGCCGGCAAAGGTAAAGCAGGCAAGCCTCTCCTCGATGTTGAGAATGTTCGGCTTGACCGACTCCTTCCAGCTCACGTAGGCATCTAGGTACGGCTGCCACTCCTCTTCCACCGAGCTCTCGTCCAGCTCTCCTCTGTCAAGAAACTCCGTGCAGGCGTGAACAGCCGTCCCGAAATCGGCTGCCTGCTTGAGCACCACTGGATCGATCTTCCCGTAGACGAGATTCGTCAACGGCCTCATGATCTGCGTCACGCTGGGGATTCGTTGCCCGTTGAGCGTGTAGCGATGGTGCTCTTCATCAAAATCCGGTCTGAGAACGTTGCCGCCCGGAATGTTGATCAGGCTCACTTGGCTTCTCCGGCCTCTTTCAAGATCTGCGTTTTTCGCTGGCTGAAGGTGCCGAAAATCCGCTGATTCGTGCGGACTTCAGGCGTCAGGCTGTTCCAGATGCGCATCAAGCTCTCGATTGAGGCGCAGCAGTTGATGTCGGAGATCAGAGCATCTTCCTGAGAGACGTTTGTCTTCGTCTGCGGCTCTGCGACTGGCTGCGGCTCAGCTGCCGGCGCTTCCGGCTGCGGTTCTTCCGTCTTTGCCTCGACATCGGGATGCTGTTCCGGCGTCGGCGAAGGAGTCGCTGCAGCCTGCTCAACAAGGGCTGCGTCTTCAGCGGCGACAGCCTTCTTCCTGCGGGGCATCTTTCTTGCCGGCGCTTCGGTCTCAGCCTTCTCCACGGCCTCGACATCGATGTCCTGAAGTTCCTCAGCAGAGGCCATGCCCGAAAGAACATCCGGAAAAGCATCTCGAAGAGCAAAGGCTCGAGCGCGCATCTTGAGCATTCGCTTTGGATACATCTTCCAAGGCCCGGCCTTTCCCCAGAGCCCTGCCAGCTTCGCGTCTGCCACGCTGAACGATCCGACGAAGGGCGCTTCTAGTCCCTTGCGAGTGACCGTGCAGGTTGCCGTCAGCTGATCGCCTTCGCCCACGTATGTCTCTTTGAAGCCGCTGCATTGCCCGGACGACATCACCACTGCCAGAAGGCCGTCGCCGAAAAGGCTCGGCTTGCCGTTGATTACGGCGATGTGGTTGAGTCCCTGCACCACAGGGATCTGCAGCGAGTGTGCCCACATCATGGCGACCACAACGTCTGCTGGCCTTCCCTGGAAAGGCTTCGGAATCAACTGCGACTGGCTGAGCATTTCAGCCATGTCCCACGCTTCGGGCACTGTCTTCGGCGCGGGCAAGAGATCTTTGCTCGTCATGAAAAAGTTCTCCAAAATGAAAAAGCCTCCCGGCAATGGGAGGCAGTGAAAAAAGATCTCTCCCTTAGTGAGAAAATTGAGTTTCCACACATCAACAACTCAAAAAGGGAGAGGTAAATGATCGATCCAATCGTCTATCTTGATGACCACCGTTTTGTCGAAGCCCAATTCCAAGGCGGGAATCAGCTATACCTTGTCGGAGCGAACGGTAAGGATGCAATAGTTTTTGACGTCAGTGAAGAGACTTTTCGCGCGCTTCGGCGCGATCCATCCTCTGACTCAATTGATCGAATCTTGAATTCACACCACTGGGAGTTTGTCTAGCCTTTTCTCTGCTGGCCAGAAGCCACCGGAATGAATAGCTTTTTCCCCAGACATCAACGAAGGTGCATCCGCTTGTGAGGTCTTGGTGCCTTCCTCCGTAATGCTTGTCAAATCGGAGGAGGCTCCAAGCAAAAACCTTGAGCGATGCTCGATAGATCATGTCTTCCAGAAATTTGATTCGCATTGTTCCGCTCACTTCAGCAACGGGCTGAGCTCGGCCACTGCAAAAACAGCGGCGGAAATGAGCACCGTCGTCGCTATGCCGTAGAGTTTCAAAATCCGGAGAAACCGCGCCTTGCGCCCCTCCAGCCTCCAGTTGGTTTGGTTGCGCTCGAGCGCGTCAAAATCAGGGCCCATCACTCTGGTGCCTCTTCAAGGTGTTCAATTTCGTTTTTCACCACATCCAATTCATCTGCCAAGCCTTGGAGCTCGCAGGACAATTCAGAGAGGTGCTCCGCTATGTCATCTGGGTTGTCGTCCGGGAATGTCACAGTCATTGATGTGACCTCTCGATACATTTGAACAATCTCAGACTCGATTCTTTCCTTCTTGTCAAAGAGATCGTCGAGTGTTAATTCGCATCTCATGGCTTTTCTCCATGAAAAAAAAAGCCCCGCGGGTGCGAGGCTTGGTGTGGTGGGGTACAAGTTGTACCCTAGCTAGATCTTCTATTTGTCTTTGCATTTTTTCTGCTCGATCAATTTAACTCTCTTGTTAAGATGATCATCCGCATTTCCAAAAAGCGTGAAGATTTGTCACGGTTTAACCGAATGTAATGGTGTGGGTACGAAAAAGCCGCCCGGAGGCGGCCTGGACATGCCGGAACTCCCGGAAACTAGTCCGCAACCGGCTTGA
The DNA here is from genome assembly GCA_944390715.1 of uncultured Duodenibacillus sp. Lineage (GTDB taxonomy): Bacteria > Pseudomonadota > Gammaproteobacteria > Burkholderiales > Burkholderiaceae_F > Duodenibacillus. The sequence continues at coordinate 45,486 of CALXQS010000016.1, forward strand.
TCAACATCAAGCCGGTCACAAATATTTTTCTTAAGCCCATGAT
>CALXQS010000017.1 GCA_944390715.1 uncultured Duodenibacillus sp.
GGTTGGTTGGTTTTTTGTTTTCAAACTAAACTTTACCAAACCCCGATGCTTCCACCTGCCAATCCGCCGTTCGTCGCGGATTTTTTTTTATTTCTGCCTCCGACTACAGTTTTCTGAACTTTCAAAATTCAGGCTAGCTTGTCGCAAAACAGCCGCCAGCTGCTAATCGATCGGACGATGCTTCGGGAAGAGACGACCCCAAATTTTGAGAAAAACGTTTGCCACGCGGCCCGAGCCAAGAGCGGTAACAAGAGTGCCTTCGCGCAAGCCGGCAATCGTGCCGAAAAACAAAAGGCTCAAAATTGCCGCAGCAGCGACGATGAAAACATCTACTCCCATGCGCAGCGTTCCGAAAGACCCTCCCCAACGGTGCATCACGGAAAGAACAAAACCTTCGGGCGGCAGAATGCAAAGTCTTGCGTAGACCATGCCCGAAATGCCCAATCCCGTCAAAACAGTTCCGGCGCAGACCTGAACAAGCTTCAAGCCGTAGCTCGACGGATCAAGAAAAGACGTCGCCCACATTGCCAAATCAAAGACGGCGCCGAAAAGCGCGCAGATCGGAAGCTGCTTGACAGCCTTGATGAAAAATCCCTTGGGTTCCACAACGGTCTGCAAAACAAAGAAAAAAGCGTTTGTGGCAAATACAAACAACCCGATGCTCAGTCCTGTTTTCTCAGAAAGCACAATAGCTGCCGAGCTTACGGTGCCGGTTCCCAGGCCGGCATGCTTGACGTACTCCCCCGCCTAAAGACCGGGGATTCTGGGTTCAAGCGCCAGATGCCGGCAGTTGCCGGTCTAACACTGACTCACCTTGACGGACGATCGTCCCGCCCGTTTTCTGTTTCATGGCAACGCAAAGTGCCTCCGTCAGAATGTTGCACGCAGCATTGACATCACGGTCATGTTCCGCACCGCAGTGCGGGCATGTCCAGCGACGCACACTCAGATCTTTCGTGCCTTTATAACGGTACCCGCAGGCCGAGCAAAGCTGGCTTGAGGGATACCACTTCTCGACATGAGCAATCTGTGTTCCTGCTTTGGAGGCGGCGTACTGCAAAATGGATACGAAGTCGAAAAAACCGTAGTCTCCAACCTTTCGTCCCCACAGACGCTGCATTGCCTTGATATTGAGCGTTTCAAGTCCGGTGAACGCATAACGCTGCACAAGCTCGCGGGCGATCTTCCATTGCCATGCACTGCGCTGATTGCTGATGCGTCTGTGAAGGCGCGCCAGATCGCGCTTTGCACGGTGCCAGTTGTTCGATCCCTGTTGCTTGCTCGAGAGTATGCGATTGAGGAGTTTGACCTCTTTGAGGTTTTGCTTGAAAAACTCGGGACTTTCAATGGTCTGTCCGTCGGATCCGGTGAGGTATGTTTCCAGTCCGAAATCAAAGCCAACCGGATGACCCGGTCGTGAATTGACTGCGTCTGGTACCTCAGCTTCAACCGAAAAACAGAGCCAGAGATCGTTGACCGAGTCACGCTTGACCGTGAGAGTCTTGATCCTGCCCTCAATCTCTCTGGACTTGAAATACTTGTACTTCTGACCGCAAATCATCAGCTCGTTGCCCGGCAACAGTTTGTAGCCGGCCCGTTTGAGCGTGAATGACTTGTATTTGCGAACTTTTCTGAATCCGGGAAGAGCGCACCTTTCGCCGGTCTTCTTCGCATTGAAGAAACGCTCATAGCTCTTGTAGAGCCGGTCGGTGACTTCCTGCAGCGCCTGCGAGCCGATCTCTCTGAGATAGTGCGGGTCTTAAGTCTGGTGAGATGCTTCAGAAGTTTGAACTTCGGAAGCGTCTTTCCAAACATTTTGTAGTATCTGCGAGTCAGTGCCACACAGTGATTCCACGCCAAGCCTGCTGCATTAATTTGACGATGCGGCTTCTTATTACGTTTCGCACTGTAGAGTTTGAACTTGTAGGTCTTCATGACCGAAATCATACAGTGTCGCGCCTCTCAGCCCCGGATTGAAATCCGGGGCTTTCTCGGCGCAGGGCGGTAACGGTGGAAATACCTGTGGCCAGCACAAGAAGGCCGAAAACAAACATTACAAAGCGAAAAAACATACCCAAAAAAAGCAGAAAAACCCACAAAAGAGCGAATTGAACCCAAAAAGAAAGACCGCACTGGACTCCTTCGCCACGCGCGGCCTTGAACTGTCTGCGTTGTTGTTGATTCTTCGACAGCGGCTTATGTCGTTGCGTCAATGCAGGCAGTCTGCGAAATTCAGATCTGCTCTGAACAGAACCAAGTCAAGCCTGCGACGTAAGGTTTTTCATTTTACTGCAAACCCCTTTTTCTGGAGAAACTCTCGCACAAACGGACGCCGCTCGCGCTTGAGGATGCCGGAAATTCCATTGATCCAAGTGTCTTCGCGCGGATTACGGCTGCGGGCAGCAAAATACTCCCGCATGCGGGCGTCATAGTCGGCAATCGTCTCTGGATTGACTTCGCAATAGTTGTTTTCCATCACGGTCACAGCCTGGGGAAGACGAGGCTTGAGTTCGTTCTTATATGCTGGATAACCAAATGAAAGGCCCAAGAGCGCAACGACATGCTCGGGCAGCTGCAAAAGCTTGTCAACCTCCGCAATGCCGTTTCTCAAGCCTCCGACAAATACGCCGCCCAGGCCTTCGGCCTCAAGCGCAGCCATGGCGCTTTGCGCACAAATGCCTGCATCCAAGCACCCGGCTACGAGCTGCTCGGTCCAGCCCAAATCGGCTTCAGCCACAAGCTGCGCATCGCGACGGTAGTCAACGCAAAACACCCAAAATTCAGGCGCTTCGACGACATGCTTCTGCTCACCGGACAAATGCATCAGAGCTTGGCGCTTTTCTGGATCCGTCACACGGATGATGTCGATCAGCTGAAGAAAGCACGTGCTTGAGGCAGCGAGAGCCGCCGTCAAAATACGTTCCCGTACATCTTTTTCGATCGCTCGATTCTCAAATTCACGTACGGAAACATGGCTTCTGAGCACATTCCCTAAATTCATCGCTTCGCTCATAGCGCTCCTTTTTCAAAATATAATAAATTCAACAATAATGAAGCACAAATAAAGAAAGTTGAAGACAATTAACGCATATTTGTTCAACTCTTGCCAACTTGCTCCCATCCCGCTTCTATTGCCTTGATTTCCCTATAAAGCGCCTCGTTGACGGGAACCGGCAATCCAACGGCATGCGCCTTTTCGATCAACGTACCGGAGAAAAAATCGACTTCCGTATGACGCTGAGCAAGCGTATCCTGCCGCAGACTCGGCATGCCTTCGGGATCGAGCGTATCGCCAAGCCGGACGTATTCCTCAAGATCCTTTTGTGTGACGTCCACTCCCAGACGCTGCGCGAGCTCGACGACTTCCTGCATTGCAGCAATGTACCGATCTCTCGCAGGCCCCGGATGCTGGATGCTCGCAAAATTGCCCTCAACCACGGCCACAACTTGATTAACGCCGATATTAAACATCCACTTGCACCAAATGCGCCTTTCGATGTCCTCTTCATGCACGAAGTGAATGCCGCAGTCCCTGAAAAACGCTTCGACCGCTTCAAGAGCAGGAGCTCTTTCCGGATGCGACTTGGGCACGCCCAAGCAGACGACGCCTTGATTTTTGCAGACCACTGACGTTGCGGTGCGGCGGGCAGCCATTCCCTGCGCCACACAGTGCACTACGGTGCCGCAGCCGATTTCACGCTCGATGATCTCTTCGCTTGAGATGCCGTTTAGCAGCGAAAGAATAATCGTCTCAGGGCCGACAATCGGCTTGACGGCCTCAATTGCCTCCTGAAGCGCCGTCGCCTTGACGCCGAACACCAAAAAGTCTGCGTACCCCTCGAATTTGCTCGGTTCGCAAAACGTAAAACCGCAGACCTCGCCGTTGAACTTAGGAGGCTGCGCACGATAGCGCTTGATGCGTTCGGCATCAGCCAAAAAAGTGATGGCCTCAGAGCCAAACTTTCGATAGATCATTGCTCCGTACAAAATTCCCAGAGCACCCATGCCGATAAAGGCTGCCTTTTTAATGGTGCGCATAAGCCGTCTTAACTGTTTGGATGTTCCTGCGCTCGAAACCGACCGCTCGAGCCAGACCTGCGTTCAATTGTACTGCTGAAGCCGCATCAGCAGACTTCGCGAAAAATCTTCAACTTGCGCCCAAGTGCTGACAACGGTCACCAATTGGTCAGAAAATCATCATGCGCGTGCAATACATGCTCCATAGACTGCTCAGCGAACGCGCTCGGCAAGCAGTTCGCTCTCAAGCGCTTCTTATTTTCACTCACCAACACGAAAAGTATTGCCATGCATTGCAAATTTGCCCTCACGGCGGCTGCCGCCGCTTTGGCACTCGCGGGCAGCTTCGCCCAAGCTGCCGAAATCTATCCTGTCGACAAAGCCCGCTTCATGACCAATGCGCGCTTTGACTTCAAAGTCGAACTCGACAAAGTTGTTGACCGCAACGACGTCAAGATCGAAATCAACGGCGCAGACTACCGCAAGATCCTCAGCGGCGACGAAATCTTTGTAGGCGAGGAAATTGATGCCGGCGCATCGGCTGTTTTGATGCGTGAAGTCGAAATCAAAAAGCCGGGCACCTATAAAGTGACCGTTTCAGGCAAGGGCGGCAGCAAAACCGTCGTATGGAACATTTATGACACGCCCAAAAAACGTCAGGCTAAAAATGTGATTCTGCTGCTTGCCGACGGCCTGAGCGTGGGCCACCGCACGGCCGCGCGCATTATGAGCAAGGGCGTGGTCAACGGCATGTACAACGCACCTCTTGCCATGGACAACATGCCCAACATGGCTCTTCTGGGCACCAGCTCGGTCGATACCATCGCAGCCGACAGCGCCAACACCGCCTCCGCCTACATGACCGGCCACAAGTCCTCGGTCAACGCTCTGGGCGTTTACGTCGACCGCACCAAGGCCACGCAGGACGATCCTCGCCAGGAAACCATTGCTGAACTTATCCGCCGCAAGACCGGCATGGCTGTCGGCGTCGTCAGCGATGCAGAACTCGAAGACGCCACGCCCGCCTCGGTCGTCTCGCACACCCGCCGCAGAGCGGACAAAGCCGATATTGTGGGCATGTTCTACGACGTCAAGCCCGAAGTCATGCTCGGAGGCGGTTCGGCCTACTTCCTGCCCAAGTCCACTGCCGGCTCCAAGCGCAAGGACAACACCAACTACATTGATCTTTTTCAGAAAGCCGGCTATGCGCTCGTCACCGATCGCGACGCCATGCTCAAAGCCGCCGACAAATCCGAGCGTCTGCTTGGACTTTTTCACACGGGCAACATGGACGGCTGGCTTGACCGCCACCAATTCAAAGGAAACACAGTTAAGAAATTCCCCAATCAGCCCGATCTGACCGACAGCTTTCAGGCCGCCGTCAAAGTGCTTGAAAAGAACAAGGAGGGCTTCTTCCTGATGCTTGAAGCCGGCCTTGTCGACAAGTTCTCGCACCCGCTCGACTGGACGCGTTCTGTGGCTGAGACGATCGCCTTCGACAAAGTTGTGGAAGCCGCTCAGAAGTACTGCGACGAACACCCCGACACGCTGCTGATCGTCACGGGCGACCATACGCACTCGATTGCCGTTGCCGGCACGATCGACGACAAGAAGCAAGGTCGTGATCTGCGTGAAAAGGTCGGCGTTTACGCCAAGGCTGGATATCCGCACTACGAAGACAAGGACAAGGACGGCTTCCCGGACAATTTCTATCCCGACAAACGTCTGGCCGTGTTCTTCGGCGCTCATCCGGACTACTACGAAACCTACCGTCCTTTCCAGGACAAGACCTTTACGCCTGCCGTCAAAAATGAAAAGGGCGAATACGTAGCCAATGCCGAGTACAAGGACATCCCCGGCGCTCATTTTGTTGAAGGCAATCTGCCTCGCAACGAACCTCAGGGCGTGCACACGGTCGATGACCTCGTCGTCACGGCTCGCGGTCCCAACTCTGATCAGATCAGAGGCTTCATGAACTCAACGGAAATCTTCCGCGTGATGGCTGAAGCCCTGGCTTTGGGCAAATAACAGCCCCTTTGGGCAGCATGCTGAAGGACTTTGCGGCGCGTCTTTTTTGACGAGACGCCGTGCGGCAAAGTCCGAGCATGCTTTTTTCGCTTTTTCTTGCTTTTTAATTTTTGACAATGCAGCGCAGAACATTGCTTGGCACTGCCGCAGCCGTTTTTGCGGGCCTCGTGACGCATACCAAGGCTGCAGAGCCGGTTTTGCTTGGTTTTGACGAAATGTACGGTCCCGCTTCCGTGCTTGGCATTACGTTCTCGGACAAACTTAAATCGCTCAACGGCAAGCTCACTTCAGTACGAGGATTTATGGCCCCGCCCTTGAAGGCCGACGCAAAATTTCTCGTTCTTACCCGCTCGCCCGTCAACCTCTGTCCTTTTTGCAACAGCGACGAAGACTGGCCGGACTCAATCATTGTGGTCTACCTCAAAAATCCAGGAGACTTCGTGCAGGCCAACAAAGCCATCGAAGTCACGGGGATGCTCGAGCTGGGTTCTGCAACCGATGAAGAAACCGGATTTGTGAGTTTGGTTCGGCTCATGAACGCAAGTTTTTCCATCATCGACATCTAAGGGCCGCCGTTATGCCTGAGCACTTTGATCTTGAAGCACGCGACATCATCTACAAAGCAGCCGACGGTCTGGGCGTGCGCACAATTCTTTCAATTGAGCAGCTCAAAATTCCTCAAGGCAGCCGCGTTGCGCTTCAAGGCTCTTCAGGTGCCGGCAAAACAACCCTGCTCAAAGTACTGAGCGGCATCATTCGGGCCGACATGGGATTTGTGCGCTGGGGCTCTACGATCCTGTCGGATCTTAGCGAAAGCCGCCGCGACGTCTGGCGCGGAGAAAACTGCGGCTTTCTCTTTCAGGATTTTGGACTGTTCGACGGCCTGACGGCTGTTGAAAACGTACTGCTGCCCGAAACATTTACAGGAAGCATCAAGGCTGCAGCACGACAGCAAGCACGAGAGCTTCTAGATCGCTTCGGCGTACATGCTGATGCCTCGGCCCGCCATCTGTCCAGAGGCGAAATGCAGCGCACGGCGCTGGCTCGCTTGCTGATGGGAAGCCCGAAAGTCATTTTTGCCGATGAGCCTACGGCAAGTCTCGATGAAAAAAATGCACGACGCGTCATGCAGGCGCTCGTTGAAAGCAGCGAAGAACTCGGAGCGACCCTGTTTGTCATCACGCACGACAACGATCTTGCTCAAACCTTTCCCCTGCGCGCCCGCATGCACCAAGGCCGCTGGCAATGGCTAGAGAGCGAAAACGGCTTGAGGAGCCTGCCATGAACGTCTTTTTATTTTTAAAAGGCGAGCTGCGCCAATCCAAAGGAGTCTTCTTTGGACTGACCGTGCTGCTTGCGCTGGCTCTTGCCGTAGCAGTATCCGTGATTCAAACCGAGCGCATGGTCAAGAGCTCAACAATTCGAGCAGCCGAACAGTTCGACATTCTGGTCGGGGCCAGAGGAAGCCGTTCCGCGCTCCTGTTGGGAACAGTGTATTTGCGCGACGAAATGCTCAGCCTGGTTCCGATGCAGGTACTCGACAATCTCTCTCCCAAAACATCCGACATCAACTGGGCCGCGCCGCTCGCGTTCGGCGATCGAGCCGGCAAAGCAGCTCTGGTGGGCACAACGCGCGTCTTCGTTGATCAGGCTGGAAAAAGAGCGCTGGCAAAAGGCCGCAACTTTGAAAAGCCTTATGAAGCCGTCGCCGGCAGCAACGCAGGTGTTTCCCTCAACGATGAGTTTCGGCCCAGTCATGGCATGAGTGCCGCACTAGGTCATGAACACAACGAAAGCTTTAAGATCGTAGGCATACTCCCTGAAACAGGAACGCCGTGGGATCGAGCCGTTCTGGTTCCGATTGAAGCCCTATGGACGATGCATGGGCAAAATCCGGCCAGCAGGCATGATGCTCGCGGCGATCACGCACACGAAGAAATTGAAGCCTGGCTCAAAAGCGATCTGTCGAAATTGCCGGGAGCATCGGCTCTGGTCGTCAAACCCACCAACATGGCAGGCGCCTACCGCATCCGGCAGCATCTTCTAAAAACATCTGAAGCTGCTCCCGACAACAGCATCATCAATCTGATGGCTGTCTTTACGGGCGAGGCATTGATTGAGCTTTTTGCGGTCTTTTCTGCAGCAGCCTCTGCACTCAAGGCTTTTGCCGCAAGCTCCGTGGCAACTTCGCTTGCTGCGGCGCTGCTGACGGGCTTTGTTCTTGCCAAGCTCAGAGAAAAAGATCTGCGGCTGCTGCGCACGATGGGTGCGCCGCGGCGATTTATTCTGACCTCCGTTTGGATGTCCATCGAATCGGCCATTTTGCTTGCCTGTCTAGGCGCGCTGATTTTAGGCACGGTCTTGTCGGCTGCGGCCGGCATGGCCATCACCAATCAAACCGGCATCTCCATGATGCCAACCGTCGGACTTGACGAAATCGTGCTGCTGGCCGTCGTCACTGCCGCCGGCGCCGTTTTTGCCGTCATACCAGCCTGCGTTGTCGGAAAAAGCAGGCTTGTTTGAGAACAAAGCAAAAAGCAGAAATTCAGGACGGCATGCCGGCCAAGACGCGAGCTTGCGCCGGCTTCTTTTCATTGCCTGTCGTTATAAAGTTTTTCATTTCAAACTTTTTCCTTTTTTTCATTTTATCACGAAGAAAATTTTTCACGCCGCATCGAGTCTTGTTCATGACTGCGTCATGAAAAGTATGAACAGCTGAAATATTTGATCTTCACAATAGCGGCACGAATCGGAGATTTGATTCGTCAAACAACATACGAACACGAGGACCCCATGTCTGAAATTTCCCGCCGTCATTTTCTGTCGAGTTCTGCTTTTCTTGCCCTTGGTGGAGGATTGTGCGCAAGCACCTTCAACATTGAAGCGCTTGCTGCCGCCCCAAAGACTCAGCGCGCCGTAGCCGACATTGTTTCCATGAGCGACGTTCAGATCGCCAAAGAAAGCGTTGTTGTCCAGGCTGCTCACCGCGTCATCGTCGATGCAGCCAAACAGATCCGAGACAACTCGCTTCGCAGCACGACTCTGGCAATTCTGGAAAATCCGGCTCCGACCATTGCAAAGGGAAATGAAAAGGAAATTCTTTCTCGCCTGCAGAAGGAAAATTTGATTGATCCGGCACGAAAAGAAGTTTTCCCGCCTATCAAGAATCCTCAACAAAGCCCGCAGCCGTTCTGGTCCGCACCCGGCTCAGGCTACGCATCTCATCATGCCTATCCGGGCGGTCTGGTCACGCATACAGCCTTAAACGTTGTTTCAGCTCAGGCGCTTGTGAAGAATTACATGAGCGTCAACGGACTGTCGCTTGACTACGATGCAGCCGTCGGCGGCGAAATTCTCCACGATCTGCACAAGCCTTGGGTCTTTGCCTGGCAAGACGATCACTCTTGCCGCAAAGAACAGCAGCTTGCCTCCACCGGCGAGCATCACGTGCTGTCGATTGCCGAATCAATCGCACGCAAAGTTCCTGCCCAAGTGATCGTCGCGCAGGCCTGCGCTCATGAACATCCTGCAACGCCTGCAGGTGAGAAGCTCGTGGTCGGCTGGATCAAGGCTGCGAGCATCATCGCGGGCGTTGATCCCATCGAAGCCGGTCTGCTCGACAAGTCAGGCAAGACCTTGCCGCTGCCTCGCCGCATTGAAGGCTGGGTCGTGCACTTGGCCGATCACGATTTTGTGATTTCGACTTCAGCCTGCCGCTGGACTGCCGAAGCCCTCGTGAAGCTTGCAAAAGAAAACTACGGCTTGACCGATGCGCAGCAGCTGAACTCCTTCAGAAACTACGTCATGGCCAATCTCACCGCCATGCGTCTGTACGGCATTCTCTCGAGTCAGGGAGAAAAGGCATTTGCTCAAGAAGTAGCCCGCGTCGTGAAGAAATAAATTTCATTGGACTGCGCACCCCCGCCGGCCGGCCGCTTTTGCGGTCGGCCTGCTTCTTTCTGATTGGAAGCCACCAAGACTTCTTGACTCAATGCGCTGCTTTTTTTTGCGCTGCAGCTCAACCAAAAAAAGCGCCGGCTCGAAAGACTTCGTATGCCGGCGCAGCCGTTTGCCCAACGCCCAGACCATCGGGCTTAACCGAGAAGATCAGTCGTCGTCATCATCATCGTCGTCATCGTCGTCATCGTCGTCATCGTCGCGACGGCGACGTTTCCTCGGACGGCGACGACGGCGATCGTCGTCATCATCATCGTCATCATCATCGTCATCATCCCAGCGATCGTCCCTATCGTCATCATCGTCGTCATCGTCGTCGGCATGCACAACCTGCAAGGGCATCGCCAGGCCGGCAGCCGCCAAAAGCATAAGCAGTCGTCGTCTGTCCATTGGTGTTTCCTTTGCCGAAAAGGCGAACAAAAGATGAGTCTCTGAAGCGGGCGATAGATCAATAAAGCCCGTTGGCTCAATATATCGAGCCAATGTGACAAAAAGCCTCAAACGATGTGCTTGAAACAATTTTTTTCAACACAACATTTTCTTGCAACTTTTGCTCAAGCGGGCTTTCTATTTTTCGTCATCGTCGTGTCACAATGACCTTGTTTTTGTCATCGGCTGGAATTATTTTCTGGACATGCCTCACGTCCTATTTGAACTTTCCGTTCTTGACGCCATTCAGGAAGCGATTGCGCATCCCAGTGCTGACGCACTGCTTCTAGCCGTCAGCCGTCTAGGTGATTTCGGATTTATTTGGATTGCCGTTTCGCTTGGCTTTGCCGTTTTTGTCCGGACAAGGCGAGCCGGCATATCCATGCTGGTATCGCTGCTGTTTGGCTATCTCGTCTGCAATCTGACGATGAAGCCGCTTTTCGAACGCCTGCGGCCCTGCGATCTGGTCGATGGCATGTCGCTGATTGCATGTCCGCCCGACTTCTCTTTTCCTTCTGGACACACCACAAGCGCGTTTGCCGCAGCGACTGCACTTGCTATTTTTTACCCGCGCCTGGGAATTCCGGCACTCCTGTTTGCCGCACTCATGGCTTTCTCCAGACTCTATCTATTTGTGCATTTTCCAAGCGACATCGCTGCCGGCGCCATCATCGGCAGTCTCTGCGCCTGGGCTGCATGTCTGCTCGTCAAACGCCTCTATCCGCAAAAGAAGCCGTCTTGAAGCAACATCTTTTCAATCTGCAGAAAATCACGCCGCAGCAGGCTTCATGAGATTGTCATGCGCCCGAGTTAGAATTTTCAGCTGATTGTGCTTGACTTTCTGCCGCCAGCCCGTCTTGAGCTTTTGCCAACAAAAGCCGTTTCTCACAGCTGGCTGACGACAGCAACAAAATTCCTTCCATTCGGTTTTTGACCCATGACTCTTGCCGAATTTTTTGCTGTATACGTCAAATTCTTCTTCATTCTCACGCCCTTTTTCGTCATTGCCGTTTTTCTCGCAATGACGGAGTATGAAAGCGACGCGGTGCGTCGAGCACTTGCCGTGCGCTCCACGATCGGCATGGTGATCATCAGCATCGTGCTCTTGTTTTTCGGCGATACGATCTTTGCGCTTTTCGGCATTACGGTAGACGCTTTCCGCATTGGGGCCGGATCTCTGCTCTTTTTAACGGCAGTATCGCTTGTCGAAGGCAAATTTCAGCTGCCGGCCTCCAAAGCATCCATCATGGATCTGGCCATCGTACCTCTGGCCATTCCCACTGCTCTCGGCCCCGGCGCGGTCGGTGCGCTTCTCGTCATGGGCAGCGAGGCGCAAGGCTATTCGGGGCTTGCCTGGACGGCCGGCGCCGTGACTCTCGCAGTTTTATGCGTAGGCGTTCTCCTCTTGAGCGCCCAATTCATCAAGCGCCTCATCGGCAGAAGCGGACTGTCGATGCTCTCAAAAATCACAGGGTTGATTCTGGCCGCCTTGTCTTGTCAAATGATCTTTACCGGCGTGGCGGCGTTTCTCAAGCCGGCGGCCTGACGCCGCCGGCTGCTGCGCTCAGCGTCGGCCAAAGGCAAGGAGAGCTTTTTCCGGTCTTATTGCTTCTCGCTGTCCGGCTCGGAGCGCTTTTTCTCTTTGACAAACACGGTCAACCCCATCGTCGCGAGCATCAGGCCTGAGCAGCAGTAAAAAAGCGAAGCGACGCTCATCGCTGCGAGAATCGTACCGTAGGCCATCGGCAGCGCAAAATGCGTGAAGTTTGCCAGCGTCGAGCGGATGCCGAAAGCTTCAGCCGCGCGTCCTGCCGGCGCATGGCTTTGCAGCAGACTCAGGATGCTCGGATTGGCAACGCCAAGCCCCAGCCCCAAAGCGAAAGCAATCGCAAGCAGCGGCGCCATGCTTGTGAAGTTTGGAAAAAGAACATAACCCGCCGCGCTCACAAGCAGACAAAACGTCAGACAGTGCCAGTCGGTGAAAATTTTAGACAGCCCGGACTGTGCAAACCGCACTAAAAATGTAGCGGCGTAGAACGTCCCCACCAGCCAGCCGATATCCGAAGCAGAAAGCCCGGCGGCATGTCCGTAAACCGGAAACATGAACGTCTCCAAATCCCATCCCATTGATACGACAGCCGAAACAATGAGAATGCGCCCCATGACGGGATCCTTGAGCAGATCGGTCGAATGGCGGGCAAATTTCCTGGGCGGCGGCAGCTTGATCGTAAACAGCTCCCGAGTGGAAATCAGATACACAATGAGCCCGAAAACAGAAAACAGCCCCGCTGCGCCGTAAGCTGCTGAAAAGCCCCAGGCATCAATAATGTGGCCCGCAACAACGGGAGAACTCAAGCCTGCCACAGAATTGCCCATGGTCAGCCAGGCAAACATCTGAGTACGGTTTCTGCCGACAGAACAAGCACCCACAATGTAGTTTGAGCTGATGGCAAGAATCATCGACCCTAGGCCGTTGGCAATGCAGCTTGCGTACAAAGGCCAGAGCCCGTAGTCTTTGCCGGCAAGCAGCATCGGCAGCGAAGCTGCCGTGATAAAAAGTCCCGCGGTGGTGAGAACAGGCCGATGAAACCCTGTCTTATCAATCCAGCGCCCGCAAGGAATGGCCAGAAATACGGGGAAAAAGCACAAAAGCGCCATCAAAACGCCCACCTCTGAGGGTGCCGCTCCGTCAGCCAATGCATCCAGGCTCACGATCACGCGCAGACTCATGAAGGTGGCGTTGAGCAGCATGGCAAAGCAAATTATGCGCAAAATCACGGCTCACACACCTTTGAGAATCGTCCTTCTCTGTTTAGGCCTTGCCTTGGCATCAGCTTCTTGCCTGTCAGAACCAAGTTCTTTTGCTGATTCCGCTAAAAAAGAGGCATTGCTTTTTAAGGAATTGTAAACCTCAAGCACAACTCTCTGCCTTACAATACGGAACCCAAAAATTCAAGTGTTTTCAAAGGGGGGCCATCGTTTTTGCATTGCATGAAAAGGCTCCCTTTTGCAATATTTTTCTGCAGCTCGGTTAGTTTTGATGACTCTTACTCTGAACGATCTCCCCATCGGCAAAACCGCCACCGTCACCAGCGTCGGCGGACAAGGGGCCCTGCGCCAGCATTTTCTGGACATGGGGCTCATCCCAAATGCATCCGTCACAATGGTCAAGCGCGCACCAATGGGAGACCCCATTGAGATCCGCATCAAAAGCTATGAACTCACGCTTCGTGCTGCCGAGGCCAAGGAGATTTTCATCGACAACGTCAGAAAAGAAATCTCTGCTGCTCCGGCTGACGTGCATGAAAGCCTCATCATCTCGCACCCTGGCTACGGCGAAGGCGGCAAATACCATGTTAAAGAGCACGAAAACCCGCTGCCGGAAGGAACTGAGCTGACGCTGGTGCTTGCCGGCAATCAAAACTGCGGCAAGACAACGCTTTTCAACCGCCTGACCGGATCCAATCAGCACGTAGGCAATTTTCCCGGCGTAACAGTCGATCGAAAAGACGGCCGCATCATCGGCCATCCCGACACCCTCATCACAGACTTGCCCGGCATCTATTCTCTGTCGCCCTACTCAAGCGAAGAGATCATCACCCGCGAATTCATTCTTAAAGAAAATCCCAAGGCGATCATCAACATTGTTGATGCCACCAATATTGAGCGCAATCTTTATCTCACCATGCAGCTCATGGAACTTGACCGCCCCATGGTGCTCGCGCTCAACATGATGGATGAAGTGCTCGCCAACGGCGGCTCAATCAGAGTCAACGAAATGGAAGCTCTTCTGGGACTGCCTGTCGTGCCGATTGCCGCGGCCAAGGGCGAAGGCCTCGAAGAGCTGGTCGACCACGCCCTGCACATTGCCAAGTACCAGGAAAAGCCTGCCGTGCAGGACTTCTGCGGTTCGACCGACAACGGAGGCGCTGTTCACCGTTGTCTGCACGGCATCATGCACATCATTGAGGATCATGCAGCCCGCGCAGGCATTCCCGTGCGCTTTGCCGCAAGCAAAATCGCCGAAGGCGATGCGCTCATCCTCGAACAGCTCCATCTCGACGTCAATGAAAAGCGAACCATCGAGCACATGCTCAAGCAGATGGAAGCCGAACGCGGTCTTGACCGTGCGGCAGCCATGGCCGACATGCGCTTTTCCTTCATTGAGCGCATCTGCAGACAGACCGTGGTGCGGCCGCACGTCAGTCGAGAACACCTCCGAAGCCTTGAAATCGACAGCGTGCTCACCGGCAAGTACACGGCCATCCCCGCCTTTTTGGCCATCATGGCTCTCGTCTTCTGGCTTACTTTCAATGTGATCGGCGTTTGGTTTCAAGACGCCCTGGACTTTGTCATCGGCACCCTTACCGAGTGGACCGACGCGGCATTGACAGCCGCTCAGGTCAATTCTTCGCTGCATTCGCTGATCATTGACGGCATCTTCAACGGCGTTGGAAGCGTCCTGAGCTTTCTGCCCACAATCGTGACGCTGTTTTTCTTTCTTTCGTTTTTGGAAGACAGCGGCTATATGGCCCGCGTTGCATTCGTCATGGACACGCTGCTGCGCCGCATCGGTTTGTCGGGCCGCAGCATTGTGCCCATGCTGATCGGCTTCGGATGCACGGTGCCGGGCGTGATGGCCAGCCGCACGCTGCCCTCAGAACGCGACCGCAAGATGACAATTCTGCTGACGCCCTTTATGAGCTGTTCTGCAAAACTGCCCATTTATGCCTTTTTTACCGCAGCGTTCTTTCCAGGAAACGGTGCGCTCATCATGATTGCTCTTTATTTCGGAGGCATCCTCATGGCCGTCCTGATGGGACTGATCATGCGCAGCACGCTCTTTAAAGGAGAAGCTGTTCCCTTCGTGATGGAGCTTCCGAACTACCGCATGCCGGGAGCAAAAAACGTTCTGCAGCTGTTGTGGGAAAAAGCCAAAGATTTTTTGGAACGCGCCTTTACGGTCATTTTTGTAGCAACCATCGTGATCTGGTTTTTGCAAAGCTTCGACTTTCACTTCAATCCGATTGACGACTCGCATGCAAGCATGCTCTCGGTTGCTGCCGGCTGGATTTCTCCAGTTTTTGCTCCTGTGGGCTTTGATGATTGGCGCATTACCACCTCGCTTATCAGCGGCTTCATGGCCAAGGAAAGCGTCGTGAGCACAATTTCCGTCCTTTTTGGTTCAACGCAGGCTCTGACAGCTGCGCTCACTCCCTTGAATGCGCTCGCGCTCCTTGTCTTTTGCCTGCTCTATACGCCGTGCGTGGCCTCCATTGCCACCGTCAGGCGAGAGCTCGGCGGCGGCTGGGCCGTTTCAATGGCAGCAGCGCAGTGCGTGATTGCCTGGATTGCCGCCTTGGTTGTTCGCCTCGTCGGCATGGCATTGGGATTCCCCGCATGAACACCGCAAGCTGGATCGTATTCGGGCTGCTCGCCGCAGCATTTGTCTTTGCCGTTGGCCGCGTGCTGAAAAAGAAAGGGGCAGCTTGCGGCAGCTGCCGCGCATGCTCAGGCAAGAGCTTTCGCAGCTGCAGTCGTTTTCCAAACTCCAGGCAGAGCGTCTTTCCGATCAGGCCTCTTTGAGAACAAAAACCTCGCAGAACAAATCCGCCGATACGGAAGTCTTCTGCGAGGCTATGCGCGCGCAGTCGTCACGCGCCGAGCAAAAACCAGCAATCAGCCTCTTTGGTAGGCGGCAATCGCCTCGGCGCATTGCGCAATGAGCGCTGGTCCCGTATAGATGAACCCGGTGTAGAGCTGCACGAGGCTTGCGCCGGCCTGCATTTTTGCAATGGCATCATCGGGACGGATGATGCCGCCCACGGCAATGATGGGCAAGGCTCCCTTGAGGTGATCAGACAGCAGCTGCACGACCTCTGTCGAACGTTCAAACAGAGGCTTGCCGGAGAGGCCTCCAGGATTCTCGCTCTTTTCAAGATCTTCGACCCCCTTGCGGGAAACGGTCGTGTTGGTTGCCGTCACGGCATCCATTTCGTACTTGACAAAGAGGTCTGCCATACGGCAAATCGCATCATCTTCAAGATCAGGACCGATTTTGATCGTGATCGGCACGCGCTTTTGATATTGCTCGGCCAATCGCTCCCGCTCTTCGGCCAGTCCTCTCACCAATGGCTCCAGGGCATCAACTTCCTGCAGTCTGGTAAGTCCCGGCGTATTGGGACAAGAAATGTCAATAGCCAGATAGTCGCCCTGTGCATAGAGCTTTTGCATGCACTTTTGATAGTCTGCCAGAGCATTTTCCACCGGCGTCGAATTTTGCTTGCCGATATTGATGCCGAGAATGCCGCCGCGTGCTCGGAAAGGCCGCGCACTGTTGAGGTTTTCTATTGCCTTGTCGGCGCCGCAGTTGTTAAAGCCCATGTGGTTGACAATGCCCTCGGCTGGAATCAAACGCCACAAACGAGGACGCGGATTTCCTGACTGAGGGTATGGCGTGAAGGTGCCGGCTTCAATATGCCCAAAGCCCAAATCGCCCAAAGAGGTGACGTGCTCACCGGTTTTGTCCATGCCGGCAGCCAAACCCACGGCATTGGGAAAATGCAGTCCCATCACGGTCACAGGAGCACGCACTGGCTTGGGACACACAAGACGAATCACATCAGTGGCCGCAGCCCAATCAATATTGCCCATGATGAGCGCGTGAGCCGTTTCAGGATCCAGCTTAAAGAGCAGGCTGCGGATAAGTTTGTAGAGCATGCAGAAGACTCCCAGGCGTTTTTGTTTGCTTTGCGCAAAAAATTTGCACAATTCCGTGCCGGCCGCATTCACGTTCAGTCGCTTTGCTTGCGGCCGTCTTGCAGGCGCATTTTAACCGAGCGGCGAACTTTGAATAAAAAAGCGCAGCACGCAGAGCTGCTCACAAGCAAATCAACTCCGCAGGAAAAGCTCAAGTCCGCCGACAAAAACTTTCAGAAAAAGCCGCGAGAAAACTTGCGGCTTGCTGCCGCAAACCTCGATGCTGGCCGCAGTCTTCGAGGATTGAGCTGTCCAAAGCGGATTGCTCAAGAACCCAATGCAGCATTGCGGCGACAGCATTGGCCAGAACTCCGAGAAAGAAGTCAAATCTTGCTTAAACGCTCAAGCGCTTCCTTAACCGTCCGGCGCAACTCTTCGTTTTCTCGGCGCAGCTCAGAAATTTCGCTTCGTAAAGCTCCGATCTCCGAGGCTGAAAAATCGTTTTTGCTTGCAGACGCAAGCGATTGCTGCGCAGCGCTTTGAGCGCTGGTCTGCTCTGCGGTCTTGCGGCGGGTTGCAAAATACCAAACCAAAACACCTGCAAGCACCAGCCAAAAAAGACCGGGAAGGCCCAAAAAGCCAGGACCGCTCCAAAACTGAGGGCCGCCGAAATGTGGTCCAAAAAAGTGATGCATACAACCTCCTGTTCCGCTGGCATCTCAGCGGCTGGATTCTGAAAAAATTTTCTTTCTTACCGGCTCTTGGCGCACCGCGCCCTGCGCACGGTTGTTGTTTCACCGGCAATGCCCCAATTGTCCATCGGCACCTCTTCAATGACGACGTGCGTTGTCTCTGGATTCTTGCCTAATACTTCAACCAAAAGCCTGGTCACGCCGGCAATGAGCTGCTGCTTTTGTTCCGTGCTCGGGGCTTCGCTGCCTCCGGTGAGGCGTATTGTGACGAAAGGCATGTTTGGCTCCTTGTTTTGTTCATAAAAAATCAGCACAAAAACCCCGCATCAGGCAGGGATGGGCGACCTGTTTATATGCCTTCTGCAAGTTCAACGATACTTTTGACGGAGTCAACGTTCAATAGGAGGTCGTGAAAAGTTAAGTAAATTTTTTCTGCTCGCCGCAAAGCTGCGCATGCCTCAGCGAACCTCGCGCAAAAAGCGTTTTTTGGAATCAGGCCAAAGGAGCGTCAAAGTCGTCAAAAGCCGATTTCAACGCAGCAAACGGATCGTTTTTATCGTTTGCTTTTTCCTTCGAACGAGCAGCGCCGCCTGAATGCTGACGATTCGCTGAGTCAGACAAGACCTCGCAGGAGAGCTTTCGTACCGGTTTTTGATCCAAACGCTCAGGCTGGGCATGGGCATAAAGATCATCGCCGCCTTGCACTTCAAGACTTGCGACCGCTCGTCCGATGCTGCGGGCAATGGCCCGTCCAATGCCCTGTCCTGCCCCTCGTCCAGGACAATGCTCCGCTTGATGCCCTGTCAGGCCTTCTTCGGCACGCTGATCTCCGCTCACGACCGGATGATTTGCATCTTCTATTTGATTTTCAATTTCCTCGAGCTCATCGAGCAATGCCCTTCTCTGATTCTCAACCTCGGACAGACGCTCTTTGAGACGCTGTCGTTCTTTGAGCAGATCGGCAAGGGCTGGTAACTTTTGATTTCTCATCATCTTTCCTGATTTTTTCGGTCTGAAGTATCATATAAGGACCGTCAAGATAAACTTCGGCTGCAACCGCTTATTTTATTCGAGACCTTGCAGCCTTCTTCAAAAAAAGGAAAACGCGCATGGCACCCGCAAAAAATTCCAAGTCCCGCACTCCGCAAAAACGCTTCTTCTTTCTGCCGGTGCAGAACTTCACCGAAGAGCTGGGCTACCGCATCTCTGTAGCCAGACGCGTCAAAGGTCTCACGCAAAGCCAGCTGGCAAAAAAAAGTCAGACCTCTCTGACAACATACAAACGCATTGAAAAAGGAGACATGACGGCTTCAATCGGAACCATCTTGAGCATTCTCTACTGCCTTGACGAACTTGAAAGCTGCCAGAGCATTCTGGAATCCATTGAAGGCATCCCGCCAGAGGCTCTTCCTCAGCGCATCAGAAAGCCTGTGGATTAGCCAGCGCCCCGCAAAAACATTGCAAAGGACGTCAGCTTGACTTGTCGGGATACCGCCAGAAGTCCAGAACCCGTTCGAGCTTTCGCGTCCGCACAAAAGGCGGCAGACTCATCAAAAATCTGCGTCCATAGGAGTTGGCGCCGGGAATGATGCGCGAGTCCCCAACAATCAAAATCCCGCGGTCGTACTCGCTTCGTATCAGGCGTCCGGCTCCTTGCTTGAGAGCAATGACGGCAGTCGGCACCTGATGCTCAACAAAGGGATTTTTGCCCTGCGCTTCAATCCACTTGCATCGAGCCGTCAACACCGGATCCCCCTGAGCCGCAAAAGGAAGCTTGTCGATGACGACAAGGGAGAGCTTTTCTCCCTTGATGTCGATCCCCTCCCAAAAGCTCATGGTTGCCACGAGAATCGTGTTGGGCTTTTTCCTAAATGTATCAATCAGGTGCTGCCTGCTGTCTTCGTTTTGCACCAGCACTTTGTAGTCGCGATCATTGTCCACAATGTACTGGCGCAGAACTTCTGCGGCATGCTCCATGGCGCGGTAGCTCGTGCACAAGAAAAATGTTCTGCCGGCAAGCAGGTCAATCACAGGCCAGCTCTCATGCACCAATGCCGCGATAAAGGCATCGCGATCCACGCTTCTCGGATTGGGCATATTTTGCGGAACGTAGAGCATGGCTTGGTGCTGGTACGAAAATGGTGAAGCCCACGCATGCGTTGCGGCGCCCGTCAATCCAAGCTCGCCAAGAAAATGCGAAAAATTCCCTTGGTCGGTCGCAATCGTTGCCGACGTAAAAATCCAAGCTGCATCGCTGTTGGCGCTTCTAAGCCGGGCAAACTTATCGGCAATTGAAAGAGGGGTTTCAATCAGGCGCACCTCGGCCTTGCGCCGCTCAAGCCAAAATACAGAAGGAGTCGCATGCGACCCCTTGGCCTGCTGCGGAGCCTTAAGCCGCAAGACCCAATCGTTCATCAGCGGCAGCAAGCCGGCTGCAGTTGAGGCATGTTTTTCTATCTCTTCGCTTGCAGCAAGGAAAGGCTCGCAGAGCTCAATCAAATGCGTAAGCGCACCGCAGGCGCACTCCAGCGCCTCAGCGGCCTTTGCAAGATCCACAAAATCCTTGAGGTTGAGATTGGTGTCTTCGGCCAGCCCCGCCTCATCCATCGCCAGTACGGCGTCCTGGACGGCATAAACAACAGCATCGCACTCCTTAGCCCATGAAGAATCCTTGGGCGCATACGGCTGAAAATGAGCAAGCAGCACCGCCTGCAGCTCCTTGACCACTGTTTTGATGCTGAATGTCGAGAGTTCCTCGCCGAAAAAGTTGAGTGCGATTTCAGGAATTTTGTGCGCTTCATCAAAGATGACGACGTCAGCGCGAGGCAAAAGCCCCTCATCGCTGTCGGGCGCAGGCAGCATCTGCCCCATCAAATCGTCCATTGACTCAGCAGCGGCAATGGTCTCGTCGTCAGCCTGACAGGCCATGGCCGATAAGAACAAGTGATGATTGACGACGATCACCTTGGCGCTGCGAGCACGATTTCTTGCACGCGTCACAAAACATTCGCCTGCATAAGGACACTTGCCGCCCAGGCAGTTTTCATTCGTGCTGGTCACATAGGGCCAGACAGGAGAATTTTCCGCCACTCCTTTAACAGCAGTTCGATCACCCGTACGGGTCGTCTGCGCAAAAAGCTTGATGACCGCCAAATCCTGCACGGCCGAAGGCGAAGGCAGCGTCTGGACGTTTTCCATGCGGTACCGGCACAGATAATTTGATCGGCCTTTAAGCAGCGCCACATCGGCGTTGTTCATAAGCACCCGCTTGACCGCTGGTATATCCTTTTCAAACAACTGATCCTGCAGCGCCTTGCCGGCCGTGCTCACAATCACCTTGCAGTCAGACATCAGCGCAGGCGTCAAGTATGCAAAGGTTTTGCCTGTTCCGGTGCCCGCCTCCACAACAAGCGTATCGGCCTGTTCGATCGCCTGCGCCACGCTTTGAGCAAATGCCACCTGACCAGGGCGCGAGACAAAGCCGTCGGTTGCTCGCGAAAGCGTACCGTTGGGGGCAAACTGTCTCTTGACAGCTTCAACAAACGGGCTCAATTGCTCTGAGTCAGAATGCTGGCCGCGCACGACCTGATCCTGATCAAACGTTTGGCGTTGATTTGATGATTGCGATGAGCTCATGCCTCAAAAAGATTTATTTCTGTGCCTGCTTGGCTTTTTTTGCGCGCTCGGCAGCGCGTGCCTTTAACTTTGCCTCGCGCTGCTTGCGGCGAACTTCCTGCTGCTTGAGCTTTTCTTCGTGCTTGGCGCGTTTGACCTCTTCCTGAGATGCCTTTTGAAGAGCTGCAGCCTGACGTTCTTCGACCTCGATGATGCGCTGCTTGCGCGCCTGACGATTCTTTGCTGCAGATTCCTGCGCAGCGTTTGCCGGGCGCCCCTTGGCAGGTTCTATGCGATTGGGCGGCTGCGCCGCTTTTCTGTCGCGTTCAGCCTGCTTTTCACGCTCGATCCGCGCTTCATCCTGGCGGACGAACTTGCGGGCTTCCGTCTCAATGGCTAGAAACTTCCGGTTCTGGCGCATCGTAGCCTTTCTCACCTGCTCAATGCAGTGGTTGACGAGAAAATTTTCGCTGCATCGCCGCGTGGAGTAATCCGCAAGCTCATCCATCTTGCTGCGGGCTCTTTTAACCTCATCAAGAGCCCGATCCGCTTTTTCCCGCGTCACGATCGAGCCTGCAGGAAACCGATTGATCACCGTCTGATCCTCAATTGCGGCGATGTCTGGATCAAACGCAAAGGCGCTGATTGAAAAAGATCCAACAAGCGCTAAAACAACTGTATGAAAGGTCTTCACGGCTCTAGAGCAAACGAAAATCTGGCAGATAAAAAAGTTCGAAAAGCCGGGCTGGGCGCGCGTGCGTCGCACCTCGCAAGCTTTGATCGTCGAGAGAGTTTAGCGCATGGCCGCGTCAAGACAAGGAAATCTTGTGCAACAAAAATTCTCTCAGCACCTCCCGGCCGGCTGCCGAAGCAGGTCTTGCTCTTATGTATGAGTAGATGCCCGAAATCGTCTTCTTTCCGCATGCGTTTGGGCGTAGACTCGTCGGGATAGGTGCGCAAATCCCAACCTTTTTACATCGTTTTCCTCGCAATATATGAACTGGAAAGTCGCTCTTGCTGTTCTTACCGCCAGTGCAATGCTCATGTCGGCCAGCTATACGATGCTTGTGCCGTTTCTGCCGATGTACCTGATCAATGAGCTGGGCGTCGCTCAGGCCGACGTCAACTGGTGGAGCAGCACGATCTTTTCGGTCACTTTTCTGATTTCTGGCATCTGCGCACCGATCTGGGGCGCCTTGGCAGACAAGAAATCTCGAAAGCTCATGGCCATTCGCGCCTCCTTCTGCTTGGCCATCACGTATTTTTTGGGCGGCATTGTCGAGACGCCTTGGCAGCTTTTTGCAGTGCGCATCGTACAGGGCCTCTCGGCCGGACTGTGGCCGGCAACGCTTGCCATCATGAGCGCCAATGCGCCGCAAAAACGACTTGGTTTTTGCCTTGGCATCATGCAAGCCGGCATGACCGCCGGCGGCGTGCTCGGTCCTCTGGTGGGCGGCATTCTTGCCGATGCCTTCAGCATGCGCTCAACATTCATGATTGCCGCTGCAGGCTTGACGATCATCACCATTCTTCTTGTCTTTCTTATTAAAGAGCCTCCGCGTGCAAAGCCTGCTGCAGGACAGCAAGCAGCGCCGGCGCGCCCCTCGCCTTTGCGCAATTCGGTTGTCGTGCGCATGCTGTTTGCCGCCGGTTTTGTGCAGATGACGATTCTGATGACGCAGCCCATCCTGCCGCTTTATATCGCAGAGCTGCAAGGTTCGATGGACCGCATCGTGCTCATTTCCGGCATCGTCTTTTCCGTTGTAGGCGTCTCCGGCGTAATTGCTTCCGCACCATGGGGCATGCTTGGCCAAAGCTGGGGTTATCGACCCGTGCTGTACCTCTCGCTTCTGTTTTCAGGCATTTTTGGGATCATCCAGGCCATCCCGCAGGATCTTACGCAGTTTACGATCTGGCGCTTTGTGGGCGGCATCGCCTTTGCCGGAATCTTTCCTGCAATCAACGCCGTGCTGACGCAAAGCACTGATCCAGCCGACCGAGGAAAGGTCTTTGGCTACTCTTATGCCACGCAGCAATTCGGCAGCGTCATTGGCCCCGTCTTTGGCGGCGCCTTGGCAACCTACTACAGCAATCAGCTTGCCATGATCATCTCTGGCGGCCTGCTGCTGCCGCTTGTTGCCGTGCTTTACTTCTACCGTCCGAAACAAAAGCAGCTTGCCACCGGCGCTCCGCTTGATGTGGTAACAGCCGTCAGAAACGCCATGATTGCCAAAAGAAAACAGCATGTCCGGCAAGCCGTCGAGGAATCCTACGGACAAGAGCCGCACGAGCTCGACCTTTCCGGATCCGAAGCCGAAACAAAAGAACCGGCCCAAATGCAGCACATCCGAGATGCTGTAGAAGAATCGTACGGAAAATCAAATAAGCACGGCAAAAGTTCCTAAAAAAACTGCCGACTGCGATTTTGTACAAATTACGAAGCGCGTCAAGGACGCTTTGCAAGGCCTGCCGGCGGACCGGAAATCTTCATGCCGGCCCTGCCGTGCCCGGCTGTTTCAAAAGATTTTCTTTCAGAACAACTCACTGCAGTCATGCATTGCGTCAAAAGGCATGTTCAAATTGCGCGCGGACGCTGAAACCTTTTCGCTCGCCGACGTAGCCGCGCAGCCGCATGTCCACCAGCCATGAAGCGCCTGTCTTGCGGTAGCTCATGCCAGCCTCGCCAATGCCGGTTGCTCCACGCATGTCTTTGCCGGCGTTGATTTTGAAGCCGTTGATTTTGACCTCGCTGTCGGGCGAAAAATCGTACTCAAGCGCCGCTCCCGCGTATCCATGCCAATCCTGCAGCCGCGGCGAATAGATTCTTGCACCTGCACGCACGCGTTCGTTGAAAACGCTTTGAAAATCCAGCCGTGCGCTTTCTTGAGGAGCATCGATTTCTGCTTTTTTCGAAGGAAGATATGTTAGAAAATACTTGACCAAAAGTTCCACTCGCGCTGTTGACGGCAAATCGATCATGTATCCAGCTGCAACGTGCGCTCCGAGATAAGCCGAATCAAGTTCGTAGCCTTCGCTTGTTCCTGCGGCGCCGATGAGTCCGCGCTCAATGTCGCTTTCAATGCGACCGCCCCTGACAGAACCTTCAACGTAGAAATTCTGTGGAAAGCTCGCTCTAGCCGATGCCCCTAAGCCGTAGTACTTTAGTTCGCCGTCAACGCTTCGACTGGAAAGTCCAAAGCGCATGTTCTCATCAAAATTTCCAATGCCCGCTTCTGCAAACAAATTCATTCGCAGCGACGCGTTTCCGATCGCGGTCTGAGCAGCAGCGCCGCCAATGGCATTGAAACCTCGAATCGTCATCCTGCCCGATGAGCTGTATCGGACATCCTCTCCTGAGAGCGTCAGAAAAGTCTTCGATCCACTCTCTTCTTGGCTTTGTTCTCTCGAGAGCGTATCCGAAATCAACTCGCCGGCCTGGCCAAGAAAAGCCACCGCCATGTTGCGATGATTCGTCACGATTTCAAGCTGTGAATTTTGAGTAGTCTCTTCTTCGAGCGAGAAGTCAACCCGGTTTTGCTCAGGATTGTTTTTGATAACGCCAGCGACCTCTTCGTCAAGATCCACATGCAGATCAACCGGCATTCCTTCTCCGTCATAGAGAGGATTTAAAACAATGCCGCCATGCTCAGCATCGGCCTCGACCAACGTCATTGACTCTCCCAGGTGGCTTTTGACGCCATCGGAAAAGACAAAGCCGCCATTCTCAACAGCAAACACCGTCTTGCTCAAATCCGCCGGTGCTCTTGCTACAAACACCTTCTCGCCGCCTTCGTTCCACTCCCAGCGGCCCTGATAATCAATCTTCAGAACTGTTTGATCTTTTTTCCAATCGACGTTGCGCAATGCAATCGTCTCAAAGCCGGCAATAGAAGAAAGAGTTCCTCGCCAATTTCGCAGCTTCAGCACATTGCCGCGAATGCCCGCGCCGGTCTTGTCATCCAAAATTCGTCCGCCGATCAGGTTTGCTCGAGAAAGATTCTCTTGCCATTGGCCGTTGCCAATAATTTCTACCGCATTGCCGCAAACTTGCCCGCCTTCGTTGGCATCGATCTGTCCGGCAATGAAATACGCGCTTTGCCCATCCTCTAAACGAAGCTTGACGTTTTCGAGCTGAATCAAGTTGCCGGATACCGTGCCCTGACCGCCGTCCAATTCTCCGCCATAGACATAGACGTCGCTGACAAATCCGGCATCAGAAGGTTTTTCTATGGTCGAATTGCGAATGATGATCCCATTGTTTGTGACATCGCCGCTGCGGTTGAAGGCCGCGCCAAATGAATTTCCTTGAGAAAGCACCGAATTCTCGACAAAGACCAAATTGCTGCTGACAGTCGATGGCGTTGACGATGTAGCCTCTGCGGCGTGAATTCCGCTCCTGACATAAATGTCCGAGTCTTTGACGACGACCGCGTTTTGGCTGGCATCGCCAAATTCAGTGTGCGCAGCGACGAGCATGTCAATTTTTTGGCTTTTGACGCCTTCAACTTCAATCCGATTTCTCGTCAGCAGACCGCCCTCGGCAACGGCCGCCGTCAGCGCACTCCAATTTTCAATCTGAGCAGGTGCTTGAAGTCGGATGATGTTGTCTGAGAGCACGTTGAGCTTATCCGACGTATTGAGCGCAGCGGTCATTTCCGTCGGGGCCTCAAACCGGCCGCCAGAAACAACGATGCTGTTGCCGGCAAGGTCGGCGTCGCCTTCGGCGGCAGTCATCAGAATCACATGATCGTCAGGAAAATTGACTCCCGTCGCTTTCAGAAAATTTCCGCCTGATACCAAAAGTCGATTATTTGAAGCGTTTTTCTCGGCTCCGTACGAAGCAACGAATGCAGTTTGCGTACCTCTGGCCCGAAAATATCCGTTTTGAATGTGTATCAGGTTTTCTGCTTGCTCTGGCGCACTTGAAGCAGCATGAAAAGCAAAGCCTGTTAAAGCCTCCTCATCTGTGTTAGCCACGTCAAACAAAAAAACGTTTCCGCTGCTTTGACCGTTTTTGCTTCCGTCAAAAACATTATCCCAAGCGTTCTGCTGCCAGGGCTGCATGTCTTCTGATTGATGAATGGTTACGTTCTCAGATGCGCTTGCCGCGCAAGCAGATAGAAAAAATGCAGAAAATACGGCGGCGCCGACTTCTTGCAAATAAGAATATGAAGATTTTTTCGATGCATGGACCGACATAAGGATCTCCCTCAAAAAATTCCGGCAGAGATTTGTCGTTCGCATCAAGCGTCGAACAAAAGATCAGAAAGATGCTGCGATTTCTGCGTTTGCGAAAACGCCTTTGCAGCGATTCGATCAGCTTTGCCTGTTGTAGAAAAAGCGCAATTTCCTCTTCTTTTTATTGTCTGCGCTAACAAATAGGAGCCGAAAGAAAAAGAAGCACACCAATGAGCTGCTCTGCTTTTGCAAGAGCATGCTTTGGGCACTCGGTCGAGTATGGCACGCTTTGGCCTCATTGAACGAGCCTGCAGCGCATAAACATTGGTGCAAATTGTTGCTGCGGACTGTCTGATCGCGAATTCCGACTGCCGGCAGGGGATTTCAAGCGCGGCCCGACCCTAGCCCATAACAGCAAAGCGCGCCAGGCGCAACGCCTCGACGCGCTTGCGGCAGTCTTCAAAAGACAGTCCTATCAGCCTTTGAACTCGCAGAGAATTCTCAACATGCGGCGAAGCGGCTCTGCGGCGCCCCACAAAAGCTGATCGCCAACCGTAAAGGCACTGATGTACTCAGGCCCCATGGCAAGTTTGCGGATGCGGCCGATGGGAATGCGCGGCGTGCCGGAAATCTTGGCTGGCGACAGCTCCTGCATCGATTCTTCCTTGCGGTTGGGAACCACATAGGCCCATTCGTTGGCGTTGTCGAGCAAATCTTCGATTTCCTCGCAGCTCACATCCTTCTTAAGCTTGATGGTCAAAGCCTGACTGTGGCAGCGCATGGCGCCCACGCGCACGCAAAGACCTTCAACGATCAGCGATCCGGGATTGCCCATCGCAGGCAGTCCCAAAATCTTATTGGCTTCAGCTCCCCCTTTCCATTCTTCGCGGCTCTGGCCGTTGCCGAGATCCTTGTCAATCCAGGCAATGAGAGAACCGGCCAGAGGCTGACCAAAGGCAGCCTTCGGGAAATCAGGCGCATGCAGAGCCTCGGTCACCTTGCGGTCAATGTCAAGAATGGCAGAACGAGGATCAGAGAGTTCGTCGCTGACGGCTGCGTTCAGATAGCCCATCTGCGCGAGCAGCTCGCGCATGTTCTGCGCACCAGCGCCGCTGGCAGCCTGATAGGTCATGGAGCTCACCCACTCAACCAGATCAGCCTTGATCAGACCGTCCATGGCCATAAGCATCAGCGATACCGTGCAGTTGCCGCCGATGTAGTCAAGCACGCCTGCCTTGAGGCTCTTGTCGATGACAGGACGATTGACGGGATCAAGAATGATGACAGCATCGTCCTGCATGCGAAGCGCAGAAGCTGCATCAATCCAATACCCCTTCCAGCCTGCTTCGCGAAGCTTCGGGTGCATGGCCTTGGTGTAGTCGCCGCCTTGGCAGGAGATGATGACGTCGCACGCCGCAAGAGCCTGCACGCTCATCGCATCTGCCAGCACTGGGTCAGCTCCGCGTACCTCCGGAGCTTTTCCTCCCGCGGCCGAGGTCGAAAAGAAAATCGTCTTGTCGACGCAGGAAAAATCATTTTCTTCGAGCATGCGTCCCATCAGAACGCTACCGACCATGCCGCGCCAGCCGACCATACCGAGAATCATAGGAAGTACCTCACCTGTGTTGAAGTGGTTAACCTGGTTGCTTTCTTTTATTTTTAAGCGTCGGCTTGCAGCGCCGACTGCGGGCTTTTTTATGAATCAGCCGCAAATGACGGCTTGTCGGAGGCGGTGGCATTCAAACTTCTGCACAAACCGACGGCTGCGGCTTCGGCAGCCCCGCCGAAGCCCTTGTCAACGTTTTAGGCCAATGCGGCAACAACAGCGTCGCCCATTTCCGAGCAAGAAACTTTGCGGCAGCCCTCGCTCATGATGTCGCCCGTACGCACGCCATCGGAGAGAACCTTCTGCACGGCCGCTTCAATGCGGTCAGCCTGCTCGTTCATGTCGAAGCTGTAGCGAATCATCATCGCCGCCGACAGAATCGTTGCAAGCGGATTGGCAATGTTCTTGCCCGCAATATCGGGGGCAGAACCGTGCGAGGGCTCATAGAGCCCCTGCTTTTTATCGTTTAAGCTTGCCGAGGCGAGCATGCCGATGGAACCCGTGAGCATTGAGGCCTCATCCGAGAGAATGTCTCCGAAGATGTTGCCGGTGAGCACCACGTCAAGCGCCTTGGGGGCGCGCACGAGTTGCATGGCGGCATTGTCCACATACATGTGTTCGAGCGTCACGTCGGGATAGTCCTTGGCTACCTCAATCACAGTATCGCGCCAGAGCTGGCTCGTTTCCAGAACGTTGGCCTTGTCGACGCTCGTCACCTTGTTCTTGCGCTTGCGTGCTGCTTCAAAAGCCACGCGCGCAATGCGCTCAATCTCAGGCACCGTGTAGCGCATCGTGTCAAAAGCTTCGGGCGCTCCGGGAAAATGTCCGTCGGGAGCCGTGCGGCGGCCGCGCGGCGTGCCGAAATAAATATCGCCCGTGAGCTCGCGCACGATGAGAAGATCCAGACCGCTGACGACTTCGGGGCGCAGCGTCGAGGCCGATGTAAGTTCAGCAAAACACTTGGCCGGACGCAGATTGGCAAAAAGCCCCAGAGCTTTTCTCAGTCCCAAAATGGCCTGTTCGGGCCGCAGCGAGCGCTCCAGATTGTCGTACTTGAAGTCGCCTACTGCACCAAAGAGCACGGCATCGGCAGCCTTTGCCAAATTGAGGGTCGCTTCCGGAAGCGGGTGCCCATGGTGCGCATAAGCAACGCCGCCGACGTCGGCAAACTCCATTTCAAAATCTTCACCCAAGGCGTTGAGCACCTTGACGGCCTGATCAACGATCTCCGTGCCGATGCCGTCGCCGGGCAAAACTGCAATTTTGTGCGTCATAACTATGTTCCACTAAAAATCTTCATCAAAAGCTTTTACTTTTCGAGCACCGCATTGAGCCAAGGCTTTTGCGCAAGACGCTGCTGCTCGAACGCACGGATCTTGTCCTGGCGCGTAGACAGCGTAATGCCGATGTCGTCGTAGCCGTTCATCAGCGCCCAGCGGCGGAAAGCCGCCACTTCAAAAGGCGTCGATGTGCCGTCGGGCTCAATCACAAGCTGACGGTCAAGGTCGACCGTGAGCTTGTAGCCCGCATTGGCATTGCAGGCATCAAACAAACGATCGATGACAAGCTCGGGGAGCACCACCGGCAGCAGCCCGTTTTTAAGCGAGTTGTTGTAGAAGATGTCGGCAAAGCTCGGCGCAATCACGGCTCTGAAGCCGTACTGCATCAATGCCCATGGAGCATGTTCGCGCGAGGAGCCGCAGCCGAAATTCTTGCGTGCAAGCAAAATCGTCGCTCCTTGATAACGCGGGAAATTCAGCACGAAATCAGGATTGAGCGGACGCTTGGAGTTGTCCATTCCCGGCTCGCCCTTGTCGAGGTAGCGCCACTCGTCAAAAGCATTAGGGCCGTAGCCTGTACGGTAAATGGACTTCAAGAACTGCTTGGGGATGATCGCATCAGTATCGACATTGCTGCGGTCAAGAGGAACCACAAGTCCGGTATGTACGGTAAATTTTTCCATTTGAATATCTTCCCACTTAACTTTTGCAATCCGAATCAGAAAAGCTTGCGAACATCGACAAAGTGTCCTTCCACGGCGGCAGCCGCTGCCATCGCAGGGCTCACCAAGTGCGTGCGGCCTCCCTTGCCCTGGCGACCTTCGAAATTGCGGTTCGATGTCGAAGCGCAGCGATCCCCCGGACCGATGCGGTCGGCATTCATCGCAAGACACATCGAGCAGCCGGGCTCTCTCCATTCAAAGCCTGCGGCCGTGAAGATCTTGTCGAGCCCTTCGGATTCAGCCTGCTGCTTCACAAGACCGGAACCCGGAACGACGAGCGCCTGAACAATCGTGGGAGCAATCTTGCGGCCGAGCTTCTTGACGACATAGGCAGCCATGCGCAGATCCTCAATGCGCGAATTGGTGCACGAACCGATGAAGATGTGCGACGGCTTGATGTCCGTCATCTTCGTGCCGGGTTCAAGTCCCATGTAGCGCAGCGCTCTTTCCCAACCTTCGCGCTTGACCGGATCGACCTGCTTGTCGGGATCCGGAACAGCGCCCTCGATATTGGTGACCATCTCAGGAGACGTTCCCCAAGTCACCATCGGAATAATTTCGGTTGCATTGAGTTCCACCACAACATCGTAATGCGCATCCGGATCGCTCACGAGCGTCTTCCAGTACTCGACGGCCTTGTCCCAGTCGGCGCCCTTAGGAGCAAGCGGACGACCGCGCATATATTCGATCGTCTTTTCATCGACGGCGACGAGTCCGGAACGAGCGCCCGCTTCAATGGCCATGTTGCACAGCGTCATGCGGCCTTC
This sequence comes from uncultured Duodenibacillus sp., assembly GCA_944390715.1. GTDB lineage: Bacteria > Pseudomonadota > Gammaproteobacteria > Burkholderiales > Burkholderiaceae_F > Duodenibacillus. The sequence continues at coordinate 30,991 of CALXQS010000017.1, forward strand.
CATCGACAAGTCGCGAACTGCCGAACCAGCAAACTCAATCGTGCAGCCCGTGCCGCCGGCCGTACCGATTTTGCCGATCACGGCAAGCGCAATGTCTTTGCCGGTCACGCCGGCAGCAAGCTTGCCCTCGACCTTGACGAGCATGTTTTTGTTCTTCTTGGTGAGCAGCGTCTGCGTAGCGAGCACATGCTCCACTTCAGAAGTGCCGATGCCGAAGGCAAGCGCAGCGCAGGCACCGTGAGTAGAAGTGTGGCTGTCTCCGCAAACCACCGTCATGCCCGGCAGCGTTGCGCCTTCTTCGGGGCCCATGACGTGAATCACGCCCTGGCCTTTGCTCATGAACGGGAAAAAGGCCGCGCAGCCAAATTCAGCAATGTTTTTGTTGAGCGTTTCCACCTGCAGGCGGGCAATAGGATCGGTGATGCCGTCCATGCCTTTCTCCCAGCCGGTGGTAGGAGTATTGTGATCAGCCGTTGCCACAACCGAAGTGATGCGCCAGGGCTTGCGGCCGGCTAGTCTGAGCCCCTCAAACGCCTGCGGGCTCGTCACTTCGTGAATCAAGTGACGGTCAATGTAAAGCGTCGTGGTGCCGTCTTCCTCGGCCTGAACCACGTGCTCATCCCAGAGTTTGTCGTAGAGAGTCTTAGACATGGGGTCTTGTTCCAGTATGTTTGTCAATATTTGAATCTGGCTTCCTTTTCATGCGATGTCTGCGCTTTCTGCCCGAAGCCATTGGGCAAAGCACAGTATTTGCAGTATGCCACAGCGCCAAAAAGTCGGCCTAAGCCAAACACCCTAGAAATTTGAGGTCATCGAAAAAATTTCGAAATGCTCGCGGTCGGCCGCCCGCTCGAGATTGCTGCAGAAGTCAATCATCCATGCTCATGGACGACTCTCACGGCGTCTCTTTTTTACTGCTTTTTGCCTTCATGCCGCGGCCTGTTGCGTCCCAGCATAAAAGAGAACCGGCCACGACAAGCGCAACGCCCGACCAAAAGCCCGAATCAAGCTGAGCATTGATCCAAAAAGTTGCAAACACGCACGAGAGCACCGGCGTGAAGTATGAAGCGGCCGCCAGCACCGTGATGCTGCCGCGGCTCATGCCGAGCGTCCAAGCGGCATACGCCATGCCCACGGCAAAGCCTCCCAAAACAACGCTCAGCAGACCATTTGCGCTCGCCGTCACAGGCTCAGAGCCGATGCCGCAAAGCCAAAGGATGCCGAAGATCACCGTATCGATAGCAAATATGATCGTGGTCGGATTGCTCGTGCCGCCCCAAGCGCGGGTCATGCTCGAATATCCAGCCCAAGTCACGGCTGCCATCAAAGCAAAAATGTAGGAGATGGGATTTTGGGCAAAACGTCCGGCAAACTCGATCAGCGAAAAACCCTTGTCGCCGCTCAGAATCAGCACAATTCCGGAAATAGCCACAAGAAGTCCGGGATACAGCCACCAGCGCGTGCGCACCTTGTTGAAAAGCACGGCAAACAGGATGGTGAGCGACGGCCACAAATAGTTGACCATGCCGACTTCCATAGTCTGCGCGCCGCCGCTTGACGTAAAAATCGCCAGGCAAAAGGAAAGCGAACTTAAGTTTGCCGTTGGAATGCCGATCCAAAGGTAGCGGCGGTCCATCTTTTTGATGTTCGGCAGGCGAACGATCAAAAAGACGCAGGCAGTTGCGACGCAATAAAGAAAAAATTGCCCCTGCGCCATGCCGAACCCTTCGGCAATGCCCCTCACAAGGCTCACTGACATGCCCCAGCAGACAGGTGCGAACAGCCCGATGAGCGTGGCTTGGCGGGTTGAGAGATTTCGACTGGAAAACATAACGCACCAAAGAATGTTTTTGACCATGTGCTTGCGCGATGTTACGCTCAAGCTCGGCGTCTGCACCACCGGCAAACAAGAAAATTTTGCTTTTTTTTCCTCGCTGTTCTCCTGCCGATGATTCGATCCGACTTGTGTGGATGAGACGTTTTGCAGCTGTAGAATCAACAAAGAGCAATTTCGAGTCGTCTGCTATCTGAGGAACCCGTCATGCGCAGTCAGCTTTTTGCACTAGCCGCCGTGAGCGCACTGCTGTGCGGCTGCACGACTACCGTTACGTTCACCAGCGATATTGAAGGCGCAACGGTTACCACGGCCGAAGGCCGCGTCTACGGCCTCACGCCTGTTTCCGTGCAGTTTTCCAATGATGCCCTCGACAGCACCAAAGATATTGACGGCTGTGCCAGGATCATGGGCGTTACCTACAAGTGGCCCTCCGGCGCTACAGTTTCTTCGCCCAACCCAATCGTTCTTTGCGGAGACTCGATGAGCTACGTGCTCAGATACGACAGACCGAGCGACGCGCCGGACCTTGAAAAAGACCTGCAGAACGCACTGACGAGAGCCAAGATCCGCGAAGCTCAGCTAAGAACAGAACTCGAACTTCGCAGCATGGACTACGACATGTTCTGGCTGATGGGGCCGGGCTTTTACAGCCCAATGTGGATGCCGCCCCCTCCCCGGCCTGCTCCCGGCTTTCGTCCTTCGCCTCCCAGACCCGGCCCCGGCATGAGGCCCCCGCCTCCTCGGCCGAGAAAGTAGGCTGCTGCTTGACAGGCTAAAATTTCGACCCTTCAAATGTATTTTTTTGATTTTCGATGAAAGTCCTTGGCATTGAGAGTTCTTGCGACGAAACGGGCGTTGCCCTGATTGACAGCGACAAGGGGCTTCTTGCGCACGCAATTCACACCCAGATCGACATGCACCGCGCCTATGGCGGCGTTGTCCCCGAACTAGCCAGCCGCGACCACATCCGGCGCGTGCTTGTTCTTGCCGATCAAGTGCTGGAAAAGGCAGGTGTCGATAAAAAAAGCATTGACGCAGTTGCCGTAACTGAAGGTCCGGGACTTGCGGGCGCGCTCCTTGTCGGAGCTTCCGTTGCTCATGCCATTGGCTACGCGCTCGATATCCCCGTCATCGGCGTGCATCACCTCGAAGGGCATTTGCTCTCGGCACGCCTGGCCGATCCCGCGCCTGAATTTCCTTTTATTGCGCTTTTGGTAAGCGGCGGACATACGCAGTTCATGAAAGTGGAGGCCTTCGGCAAATATGAGCTGCTGGGCGAAACGCTCGACGATGCCGCAGGGGAAGCATTCGACAAAACCGCCCAGCTTCTTGGGGAATGCTATCCAGGAGGCCCAGCCGTGAGCAGACTTGCTGAAGAAGGAGTGCCGGGTGCTGTCGAGCTTCCGCGCCCCATGATGCATTCGCCCAATCTCGACATGAGTTTTTCGGGATTGAAGACGGCCGTTCTCACGGCAGTCAACAATGCGCCGGACAAAGCTGATCATGCTTTCAGATGCAATCTCGCCCGAGGCTTTGTCGACGCCGTTGTCGACGTGCTTGTGGCAAAGACCATCAAAGCCATCAAGACGACGGGCATCAAGCGCGTTGTCGTCGCCGGCGGCGTCTCAGCCAACAAGCAGCTGCGCGCGGCTCTCATTGAGGCCTGCCGCAGACGGCGTGCTGAAGTCTTCTTCCCGCCCCTGTCGCTTTGCACCGACAACGGCGCCATGATTGCCGTTGCCGGCATGACCCGTCTGATGCAGATGTCCGACGAAGAGCTTCAAGCCGCTAAAAAGCGCTGGAGCTTTTCTGCCAAACCCCGCTGGACGCTTTCTCAAGCTGCGGCTCCGGACGCCGTCGATCCGCGTCAAGCACATCGAAACCATTGAGCTTTCAGCATCGGCTCGCGCAACGCCGTCAGTGACTGCAGTCGCAAAAGAAAGCCGCAGCTTTCGGCCTACAGCTCATGACCGCTACTGCGCTTTGGGAGGCGTCAGCGCAAAATCCTCCGCTGCACGCCCCCAAACGTCTGCCCAGTCGCCTGTCAATGCACCTTTTGCGTAGTCCACCACACGATTTTCAAAAAAGTTGGTGTGCGTCACGCCGAGCATTGCATCGACCCAGGGCAGAGGATTTTTAGCCACACCGAAAATAGCCTTCATGCCCATTGCCGTGAGCCTTCGATCGGCAATGTAGCGGATGTATGACTTGACCTCATCGGGCGACAATTTCTGCATTTCATGCACGCCGAAGGCTAGTTCTATGAACCGGTCTTCGAGTTCCACCATTTTCTCGGCAATGGTGTAGATCTCCCGCTTGAGCGAATCTGTCCAAAGCTCCTTGTTTTGAGCAATGTACTCTCGAAACAGCTTGATCATGGATTCCGTATGCAGCGTCTCGTCATTGATCGACCAGGCAATGATCTGTCCCATGCCGCGCATCGTGCCGTTGCGCGTAAAGTTGAGCAGCATCACGAAGCTCGAAAAAAGCTGCATGCCTTCGGTAAATCCCGAAAAAGCAGCCATTTTTGCCGCAATGCTTTCATTGTCGTTGAGCCTCAGGCCGTGAAAGTATTCATGCTTGTCGGCCATGGCCTGGTACTGCAGAAACTCGTTGTAGATAGCCTCCGGCATGCCCAGCGTTTCGATAAGGTGCGAATATGCGGCAATATGCACGGCCTCGCGCGCCGCAAAACTCGAGAGCATCATGCGCACCTCCGGTTGCGGAAACGCCGGCAGATAGGTGTAGACATAGGCAGCGCTCACATCAATGTCGCCCTGCGTAAAGAAGCGGAAAACCTTGGTGAGGAAATCTCGCTCGGATTCGTTGAGCCGATTGCGCCAGTCCTTGACGTCTTCAACCATCGGGACTTCGGTCCACAGCCAATGCATCTGCTCGCTTTGCATAAAGGCCTCATACGCCCAGGGATAGGCAAAAGGCTTGTAGTAGTCCCGCGTCTGCGTCAGCAGCGTTTTATCTTTTGCGTTGCTCATAAATCTTTCTCACAATCTTTGACCATCAGCCCTCACAGGCCAGACAGGTGCTGTCTTCGAGCACTTCGCGCATGTTGATGTCTTCTTCAATGCGGCGTCTTTCAAGAGCCACGCCGATGCGATCAGCTTTGCGAAGCTTGTCGCTGCGGCAGTAGTAAAGCGATTTAAGCCCCTTCTTCCAGGCCAAAAAATGACAGGCGTGCAGATAAGCTATCGAAACATCGGCAGGGAAAAAGAGATTGACCGATTGGCCCTGATCAATGAACTGCTGTCGATCAGCTGCAAGCTCAATAATCCAGCGCTGATCAAGTTCCTGCGCAGTTTTAAAAACATCCCGCGTGTGCTTGGGAATCGCTTCAAGGTGCTCAACGCTGCCGTCATGCGCAATGATGTCGGCCCAGACTTCATCCGTATTCATGCCGAGCTTTTCGAGCACGTCGACAAGATAGCGGTTTTTCACAATGTGCGCGCCGGAGATCGTATCCTGCCGGTAGACATTGGCGCGCCGAGGTTCAATCGAAGGACTGGTGTTGCCGCAAATCAGACTTGACGAAGCATTGGGCGCCACCGCCATCCAATGAGAAAAACGCCGCTCAATGCCTGCTGCCTTGGCATCGGGACACGGTCCCCTCAAGGCGCACAGACGTGCATCAGCCGCCGCGCAGCACTTTTGGATGTGCGCAAAAATCTGCTTGTTGATTGACTTGGCCAGCGCGCAGTCAAAAGGAATGCCTTTTTTCTGAAAATAAGCATGCAGCCCCATCGCACCCAAGCCGACAGAGCGCTCACGCTCGGCCGAGCGTCTGGCGCGAACGATGGCATCGGGCGCATGGTCGATGAAATACTGCAGCACGTTGTCGAGAAACTCCATGACATCATCGATAAAGCGCGGCTCGTCTTTCCATTCATCATAGTGTTCGAGATTAACTGAACTCAGACAGCACACCGCCGTGCGGTCTTCATTGGTCGGCAGAAAAATTTCCGTGCACAAGTTCGAGCCGTTGATTTTGAGGCCCTGCGCTTTGAGCCAGGATGGCAGCGCACGATTTGCCGTATCCGTAAAGACAAGATACGGCTCGCCCGTTTGCATGCGCAGCTCCAGTATGCGCTGCCAGATATCCCTAGCGCTCACCGTCTCGACGACTTTTTCTGAGTGAGGATCTATCAGCGGCCAGTCGTCATCGGCATCACGATCGAGCATGCTCTGCTCAATTTTGCGCATGAATGCATCGGTGATATTGATGCCGTGATGCAAATTAAGCGTGCGCATGTTCTGATCGCCCGTGGGCTTTCGCATTTCAATGAACTGCACGATATCCGGGTGATCAATCGACAAAAAGGCCGCATAAGATCCGCGCCTGGTCGTTCCCTGACGATAGGCCAGACACGCTGCGTCATAGACCTTTAGGTGCGGCATGACGCCGACGCTTTTTTCATCAGCGCTGCGAATGCCCAGGTGAATGCCTACGCCGCCGCCGAGCATCGACAAGCAGTTCACCTCGGTAAGCGTCTGCAGCAGACCTTCGGCGCTGTCGTGCATGTAGCTCAGAAAGCAGCTCACGGGCAGTCCCCGCTTCATGCGGCCGAAGGAAAGCACAGGGGTTGAAAAGCTCAGCCACTGACGGCTCGCGTAGTCGTAGATGCGCTGAGCGTGCTCGTCGTCGCTCGCAAAAGACTGCGCAACAAAGGCAAGCCGCTCCTGAGGACTTTTCTCTTCAGGCCGCATATAGCTTTCGCGCAGACGCACCAATCCAAGTTCATCAAAGAGCGCATCGCGTGAAAAATCCATCTTGATCGTCATAGCAAAAAAAAACAATATTTAGTGAATCGTTTCGTGACTATACACAACCTTTTGTATGTTTGATATCCCCCTGTTGCAGTAGTCATAGAGAAGCCGCGCAAACCGAAACAAAGAGCGCTTCATCTTCCTGCTGACAAATCAAACCGTATTGCTAGGAATTAGGCACGCAAAGTGCATGCGCAGAAACCGGAACTGAAAATGCCCGAAGAGTCCTAGAGAAAACTCATCGGGCAGCTGCAAAGCGTACAGGCTGGGAAAAACCGCACAACCGACGCCTTCATTATTGGTGCCGCAGCAATACGCCATCGTGGCTTGACGGCATTGCTTGGAATTGAAAAACTCCCGGCGCACCTCAATCGTTAGTGATCTAGTGAGCCGAGAGTTCAGGTCCCCAGAAAGCGCTTCGCTTTCTGGGGACATTTCACAGTCCCAGGGGAGTTTTCTTCAAAGCAAGCTTAAGAAGCTTGCATTAGGCACGGGCCACAATCGGGATGATGCGCGGGCCCTTGCCGCGGTTCTTGCTCACCCAGCTGCGCATAAAGGCAAGAAGGCCAGCCAGCAGCGCCACGGAGATGCTGATTGCAACCACTGCGTAGACGGGATCCTGTGCAAAGGTGCCCACGCGATAGACGATTGTTGCCGCAGAGTATCCCAGCACAGTCGTCCAAGCTGCCAAAAAGAGCGTCCAGGCAGCGCCGGCTTCACGATAGACGGCAGCAATGGCCGCCACGCAAGGCAGGTACAGAAGAACCATCATCAGATAGGCAAAGGCAGCCAGCTGAGAACCGAAAAGCTTTTGCATGACGGCAATCGAGTCGACGGCCACGCCCTGCTCTTCAGCAGCGGCTGCGGTATCGGACAGATCGCCGATGCGAATGCCGAGAGGATCAGTAAAGGCTGAGACCATGCCCGAAAGATTATCGACAATCGACTGTCCGGCTTCAGCCATAATCGCGCCCAGCGACCATCCTTCGTCAGCTTCTTCCTCTTGTGCGGGAGCCGCGGCTCCCATCTTCTCATTTTCAGTGCGAGCCATTGCGTCATAGAGCGAATTCATCGTGCCCACAACAGCTTCCTTGGCCAGCACGCCCGTGAAGATGCCCACGGCCGCAGGCCAGTTTTCCTGCGTCACGCCCATCGGTTCGAGCACTGGAGAAATGGTCTTGCCGATCTCGGAGAGCACTGAGTGATCGGTGTCTTCGTTTCCGAAGCTGCCGTCCGTACCCCAGGAATTAAGGAAGCACAGCAAAGCCACGATCACGACGATCACGCGGCCGGCACGGCTCACGAAGGCCTTCAGACGGTCCCACGTGCGCAGCATGACGCCCTTGAAGGTCGGAATGTGATACGGAGGAATTTCCATCACGAAGGCAGCCGCCTCGCCCGGCAGCACATACTTCTTCACCAAGAAGCCCGTGAGAATGGCTGCCAGGATGCCGATGAGGTAAATGCCAAAGACAAGGTTTTGTCCGTTGTGCGGGAAAAATGCAGTGGCAAAGAGCACGTACACCGGCAGTCTGGCGCCGCAAGACATGAAGGGAGCCATGAGGATGGTGATGATGCGGTCCACCGCACGGTCCATCGTACGCGTGGCCATGATGGCGGGAACGCCGCAGCCAAAGCCCACCAAAAGCGGAACGAATGCTTTGCCGGGAAGGCCAAGCGCGCGCATCAGACGGTCCATCACAAAGGCTGCGCGGGCCATGTAGCCCGAATCCTCAAGCACAGCCAAAAACAAAAAGAGAAAGAACACGGGCGGCACGAACGTAGAAATCGTCTGAATGCCGCCGCCGATGCTGTCGGCAAGAATCACGCGCAGCCACTCGGGCGAGCCCATTGAATCGAGCAGGCGGCCAAAGCCGTCGACAAAAATGCCGCCGAACAAAATATCGAAGAAGTCGATGAACGCAGCGCCGAAATTCTGCGTAAACAAAAACATGACGTACATGACGGCCAGAAAGATCGGCAGGCCCAGCCAGCGGTTGAGCACCACGCGGTCAATCTTGTCGGTCATCGTCACCGACATTTCGCCTTCGCGCACGACGGCCTTTTGCGCCACCGAGCTTACGAACTGATAGCGTCCGTCGGCAATCGCAATGTCGGCGTCCCCATCGAAATCTTTGTTGAAGGGCTCGAGCACATCGGCAACCTTTTGCAGGGCTCCTGCCGGGAGCTTGTCCTCGATGCCCGGAGCCGCCTCAAGAATCTGCAGGGCGTACCAGCCGGCGCGGTCGACATTCATCTTCTGAAGCCGGGCTTCAATCTCGCGAGCGGCCTTGTTGATGCGCGGATCAAATTCGGCTCTCTCGGCAGGCACAACCGGATTTTTCAGAAATTCGTTGATGCGCTTTTTGAGATTTTTGACGCCCTGCTCGCGAGAGGCCACGACGCCCACCACGGGGCAGCCGAGCTCGCGCTCAATCGCTTCAAGGTCAATGCGCATTTTGTGCGACTGTGCAATGTCGAGCATGTTGACCACAACCATCATCGGCACGCGCATCTCGATGAGCTGCGTCGTGAGATAGAGATTGCGCTCAAGGTTGGAAGCGTCGACGATGTTGATCACAGCCTGTGCTTCGCCCGTCAGGATGTAGTCGCGGGCAATGCGCTCGTCTTCGCCCGAGTGCGAAGCGGGCGTAATCGAATAAATGCCCGGCAGATCGACGATTTCAACGTCGTTGTTTTCATAGCTGTAGCGGCCAACCTTCTTGTCGACCGTCACGCCGGGCCAATTTCCGACTTCCTGCCGCGAGCCGGTCAAAGCGTTAAAGAGCGTCGTCTTTCCGCAATTCGGATTGCCGACAATGCAGATTATGTTTTTGCTCATCTTGATGATTCCGTTATTCCAATGGTTTGATGCTGGTGCTGTTTTTAGCTGCGAGGGCGGTGATCTTTAGTTTGTGGTCACTTCCATAATGGCCGCCTCATCCTTTCTGACGCTGATGAAGCTGCCCCGCACTCGGATTTCCACCGGGTCGCCCAAAGGCGCCACGCGCACCACTTCAAAAGCCGTGCCGGGCGTTGCTCCCAGCATCAGCAAGCGGCGGCGATATTCACACGCCGACTTGCTGTAGCCCTTGATCGTTCCCTTTGCACCTGGTTGAAGGTCTTTCAGAAGCATTTGTGCATTTCCTTTTTTGAACTTGGTTCAGTAGACGTAAATCTTTTGCGCAACGTCGTAGTTGACGCCGATGCGGCCATCGCCGACCGCAATGAGGATGCTCTCGTTGAGAGTGCCTGCAAGCACGCGCACTGCCGAACCGACATGCAGACCCAACTCATCGAGACGATCGGCCTCGCCGCGGTCAAGTTTGATTTTGGCCACAACAGCTGGTTCGTCGAGTTTGAGTTCTGTGAGCTTGCGGATCCTGCGCTCGATAGATGTCATCATTTCTTCCGTGTTCTTCGTGTTTGCAAAAACTCGGGGCGCACTGTCCCCTTTGCTTTCCATCTGCGAAATATAATGAGAATTATTCTCAACATCAACACTAAAACAAATTGCTTTTTTATTGCAATGACACCTGAGTGCTTTGATTTTCAATGAGATTTTCTTATCCTTGAAGGATGCAAATGAGAATATTTTTCGGCCAATTATTGACTAAACGCAAATCAGAACAATTCTCATAACGATTTTCAAACTTTTTTATGATTCTTCTGTCGTCGGCATTGCCTGGCAATTCTGCGTCGCGGCTCTTGCAGAAGTCATTGCAAATCGCGTGCTTTCGCACAAAAAACAAAGCCGAACCAGGACAAATGCCCGATCCGGCTTGAAAAATCAAAAAGTGAGTCGCAGCTACTTCTTCGTCGTCGGCCTCGGCAGACGGATGATGAGCGAAGAGGTGTCAAACCTGCGGCCGCCCAAGCGCTGCACATCTCCGTAAAACTGGTCGACCAGAGCCGTCAAGGGCAGCACGGAGCCATTGCGCTTGGCTTCAGCCAGCGCAATGCCCAAATCCTTGCGCATCCAATCGACGGCAAAGCCGAAATCGAAGGCGTTGTCGACCATGGTTGCGCCGCGCGCCTTCATCTGCCAGCTGCCGGCCGCCCCCTTCTCGAGCACCGGCAGCACAAGCTTCATGTCCAAGCCGGCATTCAAGCCAAAGGCCACAGCTTCAGAAAGTCCCTGCACGATGCCCGCAATGCAGATCTGGTTGACCATTTTGGCAAGCTGCCCGCAGCCGGCCGCTCCCACGCGCGTCACCGAGCAGGCATAAGCCTCAATGACGTCCGCGACGGCTTCAAAAGCCTTTTGATCACCGCCCACCATCACGGTCAAAACGCCGTTTTCAGCTCCTGCTTGACCACCCGAGACAGGCGCGTCGAGAAACGTCATGCCGCGCTCGGCAAAAAGCGCGCTCATTTCACGGGCAACATCAGCAGAATCGGTTGTGTGATCCACAAAGACAGCGCCGCTTTTCATGCCGGCAAGCGCTCCGTTTTCTCCGAGCACAACCTCTCGAAGATCCTTATCTTCGCCCACGCAGGCAAAAACGATGTCGCAGCCTTTTGCGGCCTGCGCAGGCGTTGCCGCCCACTGCGCACCATACTGCTGAGCCCACTTCTGCGCCTTTTCCTGCGTGCGGTTGTAGACCGTCACGTTGTGTCCGGCCGCTACCAGATGTCCCGCCATGGGGTAGCCCATGACGCCAAGTCCCAGAAAAGCAACTTTGCGCACTTGTTTAGCTTGGTTCATAGAAAATCGACGCTCAAACCGCTCTATTCATGCAAGGGAGCAAGCGCCGCCTCCTTTCGGTATTTGGTCAGACAAATTTTATACTTTGCGCCCGAGACGCAGGTGTTTTCAACTCAAACACACCAAAAAAAGCTTTTTCGCCCTCTTCTGCCGTCAAAGCCGCTCGAAGCTGTGCTGCAAAAGATGATGTCCTTGCTGCCAGCCATCTTCTCTTTGTTGAAAAGCCTCAACACTTTGACTATTAACCGGATTGTGAAATAGTTAACACTTTGATATAATTGGGGCTATGAAAGCAACAGATGCCCGCAGACATAGTCCTGAGAAACTAGAGGTCCTTCGCGAACATGGCTTTGCCATGCGCCGCGAGGGTTTTCGTGTCGTTGAGATTGCCTAGGCACTGGGCGTTGTTCGAGGTACGGTTTACAAGTGGTTCCGCAACGCAGCCGCTAGTACTGAAGAACAAGCAACT
>CALXQS010000018.1 GCA_944390715.1 uncultured Duodenibacillus sp.
TACTCAAAATTTTTGAGATTGAACCCGTGCGCTACGCGGCTGCAGTTTGTTAACTTTTATACCTTCTCGTTAATAAGTCTGAGTTCCGCATGGAATAGATGGTCAGACAGCCTTAAGCCGGATTGAACTCCGCCGCAAGAACTTCAGGTGCACCCGTGTCCTTGTCGACCAATAAACCGTTAGCGTGAATCTCAAAATTCTCCCTGCGGATGTCGTTGACGCAGCGCGAGTACCTCTCAATTCTCAGCTTGCGCAGCATGTGGCTCGCGCGGCTTACATAACACCTTCCTGTCTTGATCAGGGCATAGATGATGCGCAGCAAGAAATGAGCAATTGCTACAACTGCCCGACGATAACCTCGGCGCATTTTGAGCGCTAGAAATCGACTGCGAAGTGCACAGTTGCACGACAATGCGACAGCTTGGGCGCATTCGACGAGAACTCGGCGCAGCCACTTGTTTCCCTTGGCGGCAGCCGCACTGCTGCGCTTGCCTGCAGACTTGTTGTTGCCAGGACATAAACCGGCCCAGGAGGCAAAGCGCTCTGCATTAGGAAATGATGAAACGTCATCAGTGACCTCTGCCAAAATCAGTCGGGCAGCAACTTCGCGGATCCCCGGGATCTTTATGAGCCTTTCGAGCAACGGTTCGGTTCGTGCCGTTGCTGTGCGTGTCGCAACAAGACCCAAAGTGATTCGATAGTCTCTTTGAGCCGATCAATCTCCTCAAGCTGAATGCGCAGCAAATCCTGCATGTTTTCATAAAGTTCGAAACACAAAATGTCTTCGATTTCCTGCGGGGTGTGACGCAGTCTCGCACCGTGTTTTTCGGCAGCTTCCCGAATGTTTGCACCTCTGATGTACTCCATCAGGATCTTTTGTGCGGCCTTGCCGTTGACATTGCTGAAAGCGGCCGTTGGCCGGCAGCCGACAAAGTTGAGCGTTTTAATCAAGCGGCTCTTGCAGCGCTGAAGTTCGTTGGTATGTTTGGTAATTTGACGTGCGATTTGACGCTGTTCGCGAAATTCACGCACAGGAACGAAGGAAGTGCGGATGTTTCCCAGACGGGCGTATTCGGCCAGTCGAATGGCGTCCTGCGTATCGGTTTTGCGTCCGGCGACGGCCTTGAAGTCGCGCGCATTGATCAGTGCCAGTTCTGCGGATGTGAAACCGGCACGCTCGAGCGCCTCGTAGGGACTGAGCCAAAGAACTCCGGTCGATTCCATCAGGATGCGTTGCGGCCGGCGCTGTTTAACCCACTCGACCAACTCTTTCAGAGCACTGACCGTCGTGCCAAATTCGGAAACTTCGGTGCGGATTTCTCCGGCCTGTGTATCGCAAGCCTGATAGGCGCAAACGAGAATGCTGTGATGAACACCGATGCCGATGGCGCTGTCGAATGCGGCTTTGACGACGGGACATCCATGGGTGGAAGCTGCGGCTGTGTGTGGTGCGCAATGCTTGCGCACGAGTGGCTTAGAATTCGTCATGGATCCTCCTTGACCAACAAGTGGTCCAGCGAAGTCCCGGCGACGCCATTCGCAACCGGAAGGTGAAACATAAAGTCGTCAGCGCCAGCTGACGCTCATTTTTTCACACGCCTGGCCGTCAGCCAGAGCAATATAGGGTGCGAAATCCGGGAAGCTGCAATTTTTGTACGCGAGCAGTCTGACAACAGCTGTTCGCAAAAAAAGCTACGCAGTCTAATGAGCGCGCCGGGACTACGCTTTCATGATAGAGGGTGGACGACAGGTTCCGAGACGCCCATAACTATTTTTGTCTGTGCTCTTTTTTGAAGAGTCGACAAAAAAAGCGCGTCGTTTTTCCATTTGCGCAAAGCAGCACGGCGACCAAAAAAATTGGCGCAGCAATAACCTTTGCGGGCGGCTGGCAAAAGAGATGCGCCGCGAAAAAACGAGTGCTGTTGGGCAGATTTGAGCGCTTCTTTTCTATTTTGGGCAAAAGCTCTTAGTTCGAAAGGCGTGACTCTGCACCTGCTAAAGAATTATTGAATAAGAATTACTTCGTCAATTACCATGATGTCAATCGGGCGCGACTGAGACAAGAGCAGTTTTGCTGAGCCCGAAGATGCTGTCATCAAAGAGGTAATTCCTATGTCTGTATATATCAAGGATCGTTATGACCTTCTGATCGGTGGTCAGTGGGTTCCGGCAGAAAACGGCGACACCTTCGTGACGAGCAACCCCGCAACAGGCGAAGAGCTTGCAGTCTGTGCAAACGCTTCAGCAGCCGATGTTGATCGTGCCGTGAAGGCGGCCAGAGAGGCCTTTCCGGCCTGGGCGGCCAAGTCACCTGCCGAACGGGCGGCTTTGCTTTTGAAAGTTGCCGACAAGATTGATGAAAGAGCCAAAGAGCTTGCAGCAGTAGAAACGCAGGACAACGGCAAGCCTATTCGAGAGACAACGCTTGTTGACGTGCCGTTGTCAGCTGATCATTTCAGGTACTTCGCTGGCTGCCTGCGCGCAGACGAAGGCGAAGCCGTCATGATCGACGACAATACGCTGTCAATGATTCTGCGGGAACCGATCGGCGTGGTCGGACAAATCATTCCCTGGAATTTCCCGCTTTTGATGGGGGCCTGGAAGATTGCGCCGGCTTTGGCCGCCGGCAACACGCTTGTGATCAAGTCTTCTTCGACGACGCCGTTGTCGCTGTTTGTGCTGGGCGAGATATTAAATGATGTGCTGCCCGCAGGCGTGGTCAACATTATTTCGGGCCGCGGCTCCGTGACTGGGCAGGCTATGCTGGATCATCCTGGTTTTGACAAGCTGGCCTTTACCGGGTCGACCGAGGTCGGCTACGACGTCGCCAAGGCCGCAGCCAATCGCTTGATCCCGGCAACGCTTGAACTTGGCGGCAAGTCTGCCAACATCTACTTTGATGATTGTCAGATGGACAAGGCCATTGAGGGTGCGCAGATCGGCATACTCTTCAATCAAGGACAGGTCTGCTGCGCGGGATCCCGCATTTTTGTGCAGGAAGGCATATATGACGAATTCGTCGGCAAGCTTGCCGAAGCGTTCAAGGCGGTTAAGGTCGGCGATCCGATGGATATGTCGACGCAAATGGGCAGTCAGATCAACAAACGCCAGCTCGAGAAGATTCTTGGTTGGGTGGAGACCGGCCGAAAGGAAGGCGCAACAGTTCTGGTTGGAGGACAAGCTGCCAAGGTCGAAGGCCTTGAAGACGGCGCATTCATGCTTCCGACGCTTTTGACGGATGTCACCAACGACATGGCCGTGGCGCAAAACGAGATTTTTGGACCTGTCGCCGTCGTGATCAAGTTCAGAACCGAGCAGGAGGTTGTGGACATGGCCAACGACTCTGAGTACGGCTTGGGCGGCGCGGTTTGGACTCGCGACATCAACCGGGCGCTTCGCGTTGCCCGCGCCGTGCGCACGGGACGCATGTGGGTCAATACCTACAACGAACTTCCCGCACATGCGCCGTTTGGCGGCTACAAGAAGTCGGGCATCGGTCGAGAAACTCACAAGATGATGCTTGAGCACTATAGTCAGCACAAGAATATTTTCGTATCCTTGTCCGAATCTAAGCGCGGATTCTTCTAAGCCGTAAAGCTCCGCTGAACGCCCAGCCCGGCAGCCGACTGCCGGCTTGGGCGCAGATTCGCTTTTTTTTTGATCAGGTTTTCCGGTCCGCGGGCTTCTATGGCGGTCCGGTTTGATTTGGCATGAGCACGCAAGGCGCTGATGTTGTGCTGAAAGAAATTTTTTTCAGCAAAATCAAGCACAAGGCTCTGTGCAAAACGAATTTATTTCCGTATAATGCCGCGTTCCCGCATGAAAGCGGGAACATTTCGTAGGCCCGGCTGTCAGGTAGTCGCCGGGCTTGTAAATAGCACGCTTGCGGCTCTTCCGAGGTGAGCACGAACATAGTCGCTTGATCACATCGGCCGCAGCGTTAGACATTAACCTTGGAGACTTAAAAAATGTCCGTCAGCATGCGTGAAATGCTTGAGGCCGGCTGCCACTTCGGCCATCAGACCCGTTTCTGGAACCCCAAGATGGCTCAGTACATCTTCGGTGCCCGCAACAAGATTCACATCATCAACCTCGAAAAGACCGTTGAGAAGTTCGCCGAAGCCGAAAAGTTCATTCGTGAACTGTCTGCCCGCGGCGGCAAGGTTCTTTTCGTGGACACCAAGCGCGGTGGCCGCGACACGATCGTCGAACAGGCTCAGCGCGCCGGCTGCTGCTATGTTGACCAGCGCTGGCTCGGCGGCACGCTCACCAACTTCAAGACGGTCAAGCAGACCATCAAGCACCTCAAGGACATGGAACAGACCATTGCCGATGGTGGTCTTGAGAAGATGAGCAAGAAGGAAGCTCTTGACTTTACCCGCGAGATCGAAAAGCTCAACAAGTCGATCGGCGGCATCAAGAACATGACCAGCCTGCCTGATGCACTCTTCATCATTGACGTCGGTTATCACAAGATTGCCATCCAGGAAGCCAACAAGCTCGGCATTCCGGTCGTCGGCGTGGTTGATACCAACCACAGCCCCGAAGGCGTCGACTATGTGATTCCCGGCAACGACGACTCGGCTCGCGCCGTGGCGATCTATGCTGCCGGCATCGCTGATGCCGTTCTCGCCGGTAAGGAAGATTCTTCCACCGGTGAAGAAGAACACGAAGAGTTCGTCGAAGTCGAGGAGACGCCGGCTGCCTGATTTTTCGTCAGGATGGTCTCGGACGTCCGATCAGACGTGAGCTGTCTTGCGCATGGGTGAGTTCTTTTGGGCTCAGCCTAAGACAGCCGAGAGGAGGAAAGGGCGGTTTGAGGTATACTCGAGTCGCCCTTTTTTCCTGTCAACCCCTTTCTTTTTCACTTACATCAGTACTGTTTAGATTTAGGAGCAAAACATGGCCGTTATTACCGCCGCAATGGTGAAGGCGCTTCGTGAAAAGACCGATGCCCCGATGATGGAATGCAAGAAGGCCCTCACCGAAGCCGATGGCGACGCCGCCAAGGCCGAGGAGATTCTGCGCGTCAAGCTCGGCAACAAGGCGAGCAAGGCTGCCGCACGCGTTACCGCCGAAGGCATTGTGACCGTTTTCGTTTCTGAAGACGCCAAGACGGGCGCCATCCTCGAAGTCAACTCTGAGACCGACTTCGTGGCCAAGAACCCCGACTTCATCCAGATGGCTCAGGACGCCGTGCGCTTGGTTGCCGAGGGTAACCCGGCTGATGTGGCCGCTCTGAGCGCTCTTCAGCTCGGCGACAAGACCCTCGAAGAAGTCCGTACGGCTCTCGTGGGCAAGATCGGCGAAAACATGACCTTCCGTCGTTTCCAGCGCTTTGAAGCCCAGGGCAAGCTGCACACCTATGTGCACGGCGGCTCCAAGATCGCCGCTCTCGTCGACGTTGTCGGCGGCGATGATGAACTCGCTCATGATGTTGCCATGCACATCGCTGCTTCCAAGCCGAAGGCTCTCGACAAGAACGGCGTGGATCAGAACCTCATTGAGACCGAACGCCGCGTGGCCATCGAAAAGGCTCGCGAAGCCGGCAAGCCCGAAGCCATGCTCGAACGCATTGCTGAAGGTTCCGTGCAGAAGTTCCTGAAGTCCGTGACGCTCTTGGATCAGCCCTTTGTCAAGGACGACAAGATGACCGTTGGCCAGCTGCTCAAGAACAAGGGTGCTTCCGTGGCTGCCTTTGGTCTGTACGTGGTCGGCGAAGGTCTTGAAAAGCGCAACGAAGACTTCGCTGCCGAAGTTGCTGCTCAGCAGGCTGCTGCTGCCAAGGCATAACAAGCGGATTGAATATCCGTTCCTGGAGCTTGCAGGCGGCTCATGCGCTGCAAGCTCCTAGAGACGAAAAAAAATCCAGATTTCATGCGCCGGGGTATGCACGGAAGTGCGCCCGGCGTATTGTTTTTTCGGGCTGGACGTGCGAAGATTAGGTAATTTTATGTAGGCGTGATCTGAAGCAAAATTGTTGTTGTGCAGATCATGCGATTTTTTGCGTCTGTTTCGACCAGAAGATGGAGAGAAAAATGCCCGAGCAGTCAAATCCAGTGCCCAAGTACAAGCGTGTTTTGCTCAAGCTTTCCGGAGAGGCCCTCATGGGTCCCGATCAGTTCGGCATCAATCGCGCGACGCTTGCCGGAATTGTTGAAGACATCAAGGAAGTGCTGTCGCTTGGCGTCGAACTCGGCATTGTTGTCGGCGGCGGCAATATCTTCCGCGGCGTTGCTTTGGGCGCCACCGGCATGGATCGTGCCACGGGCGACTATATGGGCATGCTTGCCACTGTGATGAACGGCATGGCGCTGCAGGATGCTTTGCGCAATGCCGGCGTTGAAGCCCGCGTACAGAGCGCTCTGACGCTTTCTCAGGTTGCTGAGCCCTATATCCGCGGCCGCGCGCTGCGCTACCTTGAAAAAGGGCGCGTTGTGATTTTTGCTGCCGGTACAGGCAATCCTTTCTTCACGACCGACACGACGGCCGCTTTACGCGGCGCTGAAATCGGCGCTGAAATCGTTCTCAAGGCAACCAAGGTCGACGGCATTTATTCCGAAGACCCTGTGAAGAATCCCAACGCCGAGCTCTACCACGACATCACCTTTGACGAAGTTCTCAAGCGAGACCTCAAGGTGATGGATGCGACTGCCTTTGCGTTGTGCCGCGATCAGAAGCTGCCGATCAAGGTCTTTTCCATTGTTAAAAAGGGTGCCATGCGCCGCGTTGTGCTCGGCGAAGACGAAGGCACTCTTGTGCACAGTTGAGAAAAAGGTGATAATCAGCGTTCAAGCCGTTTTGCTGCTTAGTGAAAAGCTGAAGTTCCGAATGGCTTGATGGAGATAAAGCTCGAATTGCCCGCACGGATGCCGGCCGCAGACGGTCATTGGGTTTCACCGTGGCTGCCGTCGTGCTCTCGGCTCTTGGGCGTTGCACCCTTTGAGGCAGATGCCTTCAATACACAAACGACTCAAATAGGTGCACAGAGAAAAAATTTTGAAGGCAAGAAGAATTTTTATGACCACGATTTCTGAAATTCATCAGCAAACCGAACACAAGATGGGCCGCACCATCGAGACGCTGCGCGAAGCTTTCACGAAGCTGCGCACGGGACGTGCCTCTACGGGCATTCTCGAGCATGTGATGGTTGAGTACTACGGCTCTCCCACGCCGCTGTCTCAGGTTGCCAATCTGGGCGTATCCGACGCGCGCACGCTTACCGTGCAGCCTTGGGACCGCAAGATGATTCCCGTCATTGAGAAGGCAATTCTCACGAGTGATCTGGGTCTCAACCCGGCCTCGATGGGCGACATGATCCGCGTGCCGGTGCCGCCTCTTACTGAAGAGCGTCGTCGTGAAATCACCAAGATCGTTCGCTCTGAAGGCGAAGATGCCAAGGTTGCCGTGCGCAATCTTCGCCGCGACGCCAACGAAGCCGTCAAGAAGCTTGAAAAGGCCAAGGAAGTCAGCGAGGACGATCAGAGCCGTTCGGAGAAGGAAATCCAGAAGCTCACCGACAAGTACATTGCCGAGATCGACAAGCTTGTGGCTGCTAAAGAAAAAGAAATCATGACGGTTTAGTTTTGTGATTTCTTTGCCTTACCATGCAGCAGGCGCCCTGGAGGTCTTCAATCAAGACCGATGAGAGGGCGCCTTTGTTTTCATGAACCAAACAACAGACCGAATACATGACCAAACCCAATCACGTAGCCGTCATCATGGACGGCAACGGACGCTGGGCGCAGCAGCGCTTGATGCCGCGCATTGAAGGACACCGTCGAGGAATTGCAGCTTTGCGCACGCTTGTTGAAACGGCGCGCAAGTCGCAGATCCGCAATTTGTCGGTTTTTGCCTTTTCTAGCGAAAACTGGAAGCGCCCTGAAGACGAGGTGCAGGCATTGATGCGGTTTTTTGTTGCCGGGCTCAAAAAAGAGGCTGTGCCGCTGCGTGATGCCGGCGTGCGCATGCATGTCGTCGGCGACCGAAGCGCATTTTCTGAGGACCTCAACGTCGCCATTGATGAGGCTGAAGCCATTGGAAAAGATGCCCTCGGCATGCACTTCAATATTTGCCTCAATTACGGCGGCCGCTGGGACATTGTGCAGGCCGCGCGCGCCCTTCAGCTCGAAGGCAGGACGATTGATGTAAAAAGCCTTGAAGACAAGCTCTGCATGCCCTGGTCGGGGCCCGTCGACTTGATGATCCGCACCGGCGGCGAGCGGCGCATTTCCAACTTTATTCTTTGGCAGGCGGCCTATGCGGAGCTTTGGTTTTCTGAAGCCCTCTGGCCGGACTTTACTGCCGAGGACTTTGACGAAGCTCTTAGCTGGTTCGAGGGGCGAGAAAGGCGTTTCGGCATGACGAGCGCTCAGGTCAAGGCTTGAAGATTGTCGGACGTTCGAAAGCTCTGGCACGGCTGCCGGAAAGCTCAACGGAATGCAAACGGACGATTGAGCGCAAAGCGATATGCTACGCTTGCACCCACACGAGTTGTTTTCAACATGCAGAGCGCTTCAAACGTTTTCCAATTGATTGCATAAAACAAAATAGCATTGCACTGCATGTTTTCTTAGGGATTTGCCATGCTGCTTACTCGGGTCATTACGGCTGCGGTTTTGCTTTTGCTTCTGGTTGGCGCGCTCTGGCTGGGCGATGCGCCGTTTTGCGCCGTCATGGCGGCAGCCTTTGGCCTTGTCGCTCGTGAATGGATGCAGATGACGAAGCTTTCGCACGGTGCATCCTGGGCGTTCGGCATTTTTCTGGCAGTTCTGGGCGCGGCTCTCGCCTTAAGCGGCTATTGGCCGCAGGGGCCGGTGTTTCTCGGCTACATTCTTGCCGTAACGGCCGTCTGGATGGCGATTTTGAGCATCGCTTTTGTGGCGCGCGACCGCGGCTTCATGGTCAATGACACAACCTCCCGCTTGTTGTGCGCGGCGTTGGTGCCTGCGGCGTGGATGAGCCTGGTGTGGCTGATGCATGCCGGCCGCTGGCCTCTGATGCTGTCTGTCTTCATGCTGGTGTGGCTTGCCGATGCCTGCGCATACTTTGCCGGACGCATGTTCGGACGTCACAAAATGGCGCCAGCCATTAGTCCGAAGAAGACCTGGGAAGGCGCTCTCGGTGCATTTGTCTGCGTGCTTGCAGCTGCTTTTGCAGCGTGGATGTGGCTGCCGCATGAAATGGTGTTTTCCAGCCTGATCATCAATCGAGCCGGCATTGGAGCGGGCGTCATTACGCTTGTTTTGCTGACGGCGGTTTCCATTTCGGGCGACTTGTTTGAATCGGCTCTCAAGCGTCATGCCGGCATTAAGGATTCGAGCAATCTGCTGCCTGGCCACGGCGGCTTTTATGACCGACTTGACGCAGCTCTGGCGGTTTTCCCCTGCGCGGTGGCCGCTCTGCTTGTGATCTAGCAGATGCATTGGCGTTGAGCGCATTTCAAAAAACGTTTGACGGCGTCTTTTTTGCAGTTTTTTAGACGGCGCTGCAGCAAAATTGCGTGTGTGCCTGCAGCGCATACTCTATAATCCTTAGATTCATGAACCCGCGTACTGAATATCGGTTGTCTGGAGGATTTCCGGCATCGGTTCAGGACGCTTTCGCAGTTCGAGCAAGCAATGACTAAATACGTATTCGTCACCGGCGGCGTTGTCTCCAGTTTGGGCAAAGGCATCGCCGCCGCTTCTTTGGCCGCTATCCTTGAGACTCGGGGTCTGAAGGTTACGATGATCAAACTCGATCCGTACATCAACGTCGATCCGGGCACGATGAGCCCCTTTCAGCACGGCGAGGTGTTTGTGACGGAAGACGGTGCGGAGACCGACCTTGACTTAGGCCACTACGAGCGCTTCATCAGCTCGAAGATGCACCGCTTCAATAATTTCACGACGGGTCAAATCTACAAGAGCGTGCTCGAAAAGGAGCGCCGTGGCGAGTACTTGGGCAAGACCGTTCAGGTCATTCCGCACATCACCAACGAAATTCAGGCCTATATCGAACGCGGCGCCAAGAACGCCTGCAACGGCGAGTGCGATGTCGCTGTGGTGGAAATCGGCGGAACGGTCGGCGACATTGAATCGCTTCCGTTTGTTGAGGCTGTGCGCCAGCTGAGCTTCAGGGTCGGCCGCGGCAATGCCTGCTTCATGCACTTGACGCTTTGCCCCTGGGTGAGCGCTGCGGGCGAGCTCAAGACCAAGCCCACGCAGCATTCGGTCCAGAAGCTGCGCGAGGAAGGCGTTTATCCGGATGTGCTTTTGTGTCGTGCCGATCGCGAGATTCCTGAAAACGAGCGCGCCAAGATTGCACTTTTCTGCAATGTGCCGATGGACTGCGTGATCAGCGTGGTCGATGCCAGCACGATTTACGAAGTGCCGTTGATGCTGCACGCTCAGCATCTCGACGAAATTGTCTGCGATCGGCTTCAGCTCCAAACCAAGCCGGCAGATCTGTCGCAGTGGCGCGAGATTGTCCGCCGCATCCGCGAAACCAAGGGCGTGGTGCGCATCGGCATGGTAGGCAAGTACGTCGACTATGCCGACAGCTACAAGAGCCTCAACGAGGCGCTCATCCATGCGGGCATTCGTACCGAGCAGAAGGTCAAGGTCGAGTTGATTGATGCCGAGGAAATCGAACGCGACGGATGCGCCAAGCTCGCCGACGTTGACGCCGTTTTGGTTCCCGGCGGCTTCGGCAAGCGCGGTACGGAGGGCATGATCCGTGCGATTGAATATGCCCGCGTCAACAAGATTCCGTTCCTTGGCATCTGTCTGGGCATGCAGACGGCTGTGATCGAATTTGCCCGTCATGTCTGCGGTTTGGGCGGCGCGAATTCCACTGAGTTCGACGTCAATACGGCACACCCGGTGGTGGCGCTGATCACGCAGTGGGTTGACGGCACCGGCAAGGTCGAAACTCGCGACCAAAATTCCGACATGGGCGGCACGCTTCGCCTCGGCAGCCAGAAGGTTCCTGTGCAGCCCGGCACGCGTGCGCACGAAATCTACGGCGATACGGTGTGCGAGCGTCACCGTCACCGCTACGAAGTCAACAACACGTATGTTCCTCAGTTTGAAGCAAAGGGCATGGTGATTTCGGCGAGAACGCCTACGGAGAACCTGCCTGAGATGATGGAACTGAAGGATCATCCTTTCTTCATGGGCGTGCAGTTCCATCCGGAATTTACTTCCAATCCTCGCACGGGGCACCCGCTCTTTGAAGCTTTTGTGCGCGCGGCCATGGCCCAGCGCGATGCCAAGAAAGCTTCCTGAGTTGGATGAACAATCTTAGGCAACAGCTATCGCAAAGGATAAAAAGTGAAGCTTTGTGGTTTTGAAGTAGGCAATCGCAATCCGTTTTTTCTTATTGCCGGACCTTGCGTGATCGAAGGGCAGCAGATGCTCATCGACATTGCAGGCGCAGTTAAGGAGACATGCGACGCGCTCGGCATACGCTACATCTTCAAGGCGAGCTTTGACAAGGCCAACCGCACGTCCTCCAAGAGCTTTCGCGGTCCGGGTCTCGAAGAGGGGCTGAAGATGCTCGACGAGGTGCGACGTCAGGTGGGAGTTCCGATTCTTACCGACGTGCACACGGCCGAGCAGGTGCCTGATGTTGCCGCTGTCGTCGACGTGCTTCAGACGCCAGCCTTTTTGTGCCGCCAGACTGACTTCATTGAAGCTTGCGCGCGTTCGGGCAAGCCGGTGAACATCAAAAAAGGTCAGTTTTTGGCGCCGCACGACATGGTCAACGTTGTGGCCAAGGCTCGCGAGGCTGCTGCCGCGGCTGGACTTGAGACGGACAACTTCATGGTCTGCGAACGCGGTGCGAGCTTCGGCTACGGCAATTTGGTCAGCGACATGCGCGCGCTGGCCATTATGCGCGAGACCAAGGCGCCGGTTGTCTTTGACGCCACGCATTCGGTGCAGCTGCCCGGGGGGCAGGGCACAAGCTCCGGCGGAGACCGCCGCTTCGTTCCTGTGCTCTCGCGCGCGGCTACGGCCGTGGGCATCGACGGCCTTTTCATGGAAACGCATCCAAATCCGGCCTGTGCATTGAGCGACGGACCAAACTGCGTGCCGCTGCATCGCATGCCTGACCTGCTCGAAGAGCTTGTGCGCATTGACAGGGTAGTCAAAGGCTTTGACTATCTTGAGAACGACTTCAATTAACTGATTCATTCAAAAGGAATCCGGCGCGGAGATGAAAAAGAGGCGGGAAGTTTTTTCAAGCGCGTCTTGAGAACCTCAGCCGGAAGTCTTTTCATTCATTTTTTTAAACACAAGTAGGAATCATCATGAGTGCCATCATTGACATCGTCGGTCGTGAAATTCTTGACAGCCGCGGCAATCCGACCGTTGAGGCTGAAGTTTTTCTCGAAAGCGGCGTTTCGGCCCGTGCGGCCGTGCCTTCGGGAGCTTCCACGGGCGTGCGCGAGGCCATTGAGCTGCGTGACGGCGACCCCAAGCGCTATTGCGGCAAGGGTGTTTTGAAGGCCGTCGAACACGTCAACGTCGATATTGCCGAAGCCCTGCTTGGGTGCGAGGCATCCGATCAGGTCTATATCGATCAGGCCATGATCAAGCTCGATGGGACGGACAATAAATCTCGCCTGGGCGCAAACGCCATTCTTGCGGTGTCGATGGCTGTGGCGCGCGCAGCGGCCGAAGAGTCCTGCCTGCCGTTGTACCGCTACTTCGGCGGCATGGGCGCCGTGCAGATGCCCGTGCCGATGATGAACGTCATCAACGGCGGCGCTCACGCCAACAACAACCTCGACCTGCAGGAATTCATGATCATTCCCGTGGGTGCGCCTTCCTTTAAGGAAGCTCTGCGCTATGGCGCCGAGACGTTCCATGCATTGAAGAAGATCATCAACGGACGCGGCATGTCGACTGCTGTGGGCGATGAAGGCGGCTTTGCTCCCAAATGCGAAAGTCACGAGGAAGCCATTGAGCTCATCCTTGAGGCTGTTGCCGCTGCCGGCTATGAAGCGGGCAAGGATATCTGCATTGGTCTGGACTGCGCCTCGAGCGAATTCTTCGAAGACGGCAAGTATGTGATGAAGAAGTCGAGCGGCAAGGCGCTGACCGCAGAACAGTGGGCTGACGTGCTTGAAGGCTGGGTCGCCAAGTACCCGATCATCTCGATTGAAGACGGCATGGCTGAAGGCGATTGGGAGGGCTGGAAGATGCTCACCGACCGTCTGGGCAAAAAGGTTCAGCTCGTGGGCGACGACTTGTTCGTCACCAACCCCAAGATCCTCAAGGAGGGCATTGAAAAGGGCGTGGCCAACTCGATTCTCATCAAGGTCAACCAGATCGGCACGCTCTCTGAGACGTTCGAAGCAATTGAGATGGCCAAGCGCGCAGGCTACACGGCGGTGGTGTCTCATCGCTCCGGCGAGACCGAGGATTCGACCATTGCCGATATTGCCGTTGGACTCAACGCGGGACAGATCAAGACGGGCTCGATGAGCCGCTCGGACCGCATGGCCAAGTACAACCAGCTGCTTCGCATTGAGGAGTATCTGGGAACGAGCGCCGTGTATCCGGGCCGCGCCGCCTTCTACTGCATCAGCAAGTAGTCAAAGCGCAGCCTGTGCTGTCGGGGGACTTGAGCGGTGAACGCGCGTCACCTCATCTACATCATCTTGTTTCTGCTCGCGGTGGGCATTCAGTGGCCGTTGTGGTTCGGCAAGGGCGGCATCTCAAGGATGCAGTCGCTTGAGGCCGAGCTTGCTTCGATTCGCGAGGCCAATGACCGGCTGCGAGCTGAAAACGATTCGGTGGCCGCCGAAATTGAGTCGCTCGAAAGCGGCAGCGGCGCCGTTGAGGAACGTGCCCGCATGCGGCTGGGCATGGTGAAGAACGACGAAATTCTCTTTAGGCTTGTGCCTACCGGCGAGAAGCACGCTCAAAAGCTCCCACAGCTCAAGCACAGCGAAAAGCCTCAGATTTTTGCTCCCAAGCGCTCCGATCTGTATATTGAGGGGGCCGTCGAACAGCCTCGGACCGAGGCTTCGAGCGAGACTCTAGGCTCGCAGACGATTCAGATTCATTAAGTAAGAATTAAAGGAGTTGATTACATATGGCTCAGCAGTACATTCAGCAGCTGACGGTTTTTCTGCGCGGCGGCCAAAACATCGTGGTTCCCTTCAATGCAGAAAAACCCGAAGTCCTCAATCCTCAGATTGACGCCTTCATCAAGGCCATCGGCGACAAGACCAAGAATCAGGGCAACTTCCTCTTTCAGGGCGCCCGCGTGGTTTTGATCCATCTGCCTGACGTGTCGGGTCTCGACGTGGTGAGCCTGGTGCGCAAGCAGGACGAAGCTCAGGCCCCCAAGGCTGAGGCGAAAAAGACTGCCAAGTAGTTGGTTTTGCCTTTTGGTTCAAAGCCGGCACTCGATGCGCTCTAGGCGCGCGTCGAAGGCCGGCTTTTTTGCTGATGCCGCATATTTTCTGCTCATGGGCTTGAAAAAAAGCAGCAGCGTCCCCATATCCAGCATCAAGATGAAGCAGGCGGACTGCTTTTAGTCAGACGAGCGCCGCTTCGAAGGATTTTTTGTTGACGGACTGCAGGGCAAGACAAAGCTCCTGCAGCCTTTTCATTTCGGGGATGGAAAAAAATGGCCGCAGAGGTTCATGGTTTTCAAACAGAAGTTACCAAGCTGTTGAATTTGCTTGCCAAGTCGCTGTACTCCAATAAGGAGGTGTTCCTGCGCGAACTCATCTCCAATGCTTCGGATGCGATCGACAAGCTGCACTTTTTGTCGCTTACCGATGCCAAGCTTCTAGGCGACGATCCAGAGCTTCGAATTACGGTCAAAGCCGACAAGGATGCTCGTACGCTCACCGTTTCGGACAACGGCATCGGCATGACGCTCGACGAAGCCAATGCGCATCTGGGCACGATTGCCAAAAGCGGGACGGAAGATTTCTTTTCCAAGCTTTCGGGCGATGCGGCCAAGGACTCTCAGCTCATCGGACAGTTCGGCGTCGGTTTTTACTCTGCCTTCATCGTCGCCGACAAGGTCACCGTCGTGACGCGTGCGGCTTCGGCCAAGCCCGAAGAGGGCGTGCGCTGGGAATCCGAAGGCTCGGGCACATTTACGAGCGAGCATGTCAATGTGTCTGCTCGCGGCACGAGCGTGACGCTGCATCTGAAGGAAGAAGAGAAGGATTTCCTTGAATGCTGGCGTTTGCGCGAGGCCATCACGAAGTATTCGGATCATATCGCGGTGCCCGTGATGTTGTGGGAAGAAAAATACCACGCTCCCGAAAAAGAAGGCGAAGAGGGCAAGACGACTTGGGACTGGGTGCAGGTCAATGAGGCCAAGGCCTTGTGGACGATGAATCCCAAGGAAGTCAAGGAAGAGCAGTACAAGGAGTTCTACAAGCATCTTTCGCACGACTACGAAGATCCCTTGTGCTGGGCGCACAACCGCGTTGAAGGCGATTTGGAGTACACGTCGCTGCTGTATGTTCCGAAAAATGCGCCTTGGGATCTGTACTCGCGCGACCAGCAGCACGGTCTGAAGCTTTTCGTGCAGCGCGTCTTCATCATGGATCAGGCCGAGCAGTTCCTGCCCAACTATCTGCGCTTTGTGCGCGGCTTGGTCGATACCAACGACCTGCCTTTGAACGTCTCGCGCGAACTGCTCCAGGAAAGCGCTGTGACGACCAAGCTCAAGAAGGCGCTCACCAAGCGTGCGCTCAACATGATCGAGAAGCTTGCCGAGGACGCAGACAAGTACAAGATCTTCTGGAAGAATTTCGGCGCCGTGATGAAGGAAGGCCCTGTTGAGGACTATGCCAATCGCGAGACGATTGCAAAGCTGCTTCGCTTTGCCTCGACGAAGAACGACTCCAATGAGCAGAACGTCAGCTTGGCTGATTATGTGTCGCGCATGAATCCCGCGCAGAAGAACATCTATTACCTCGTGAGCTCAAGCTGGCAGCAGGCCAGCACCTCGCCTTATCTTGAAACCTTCCGCAAGAAGGGCATCGAAGTGCTTCTGATGTGGGAGCGCATTGATGAGTGGCTCATGGGCAACATGCATGAGTTCGAGGGCAAGAAGTTCATTGCCGTCACGGCAAGCGACCTTGAGCTCGGAGATCTTGCCGACAAGGAAGAACAGGAAAAAACGCAGGCTGCCAAGACTGAAAACAAGGCGCTTGTCGAGCGCTTTAAGCTCGCTTTGGGCGACAAGGTCCAGGATGTGCGCGTCTCGGACCGTCTCTTTGACAGCGCCAGCTGCGTGGTGTCCGAGCAGGGACAGATGCTCACTGCCCAGATGCGCCGCATGCTCGAGGCCGCAGGGCAGACGCTGCCTGAGATGAAGTACATCCTCGAAATCAATCCGGAGCACAAGCTTGTCAAGCGTGCTGCCGATGCGGCCGATGATGCCTCTTTCGGCAAGTGGGCCGAGTTCATTTATGATCAGGCGCTGCTGTCCGAGCAAGGTGCATTGAAGGATCCCAATGCCTTCTTGAAGCTGATGAACGAACTCATCGGTTAAGGGCGCTTTTCCAAGGATTCTGACACAGAGAAGCTTTTTTTTCTGAGAACCTTGGAGTGCTTAGCCAGCAAATGATCAAAAAGCCGGTTTGGCCTCGGTTAGGGGCAGATCGGCTTTTTTTGTGCCTGCCGGCATGATTTGCTTTTCGGCGGGATTTGTGGCCGGACTCAAAAAAGCACGCGGTTTTCTGCGAATGCTGTTAGGCTTTGGGTCGTTTTTTGTTTTCTCGATTGTTTTGGTGACGAACGTGCAAAACTGGCTTTCAGTCCTGGGGCTTTCCGAGTCCTCACCCGAATTTGCTGCTGCGCTGCTTTTGGTGTTGATCATCCTTGTGCTTGTTGCCGGGGTGCTTTTTCGCATGGGAGCGCGGCAGAAGGATCTCAGGGAAGAAATACTGCGCCTTAATGAAGCCGTTCAGGCCTCAGAGGCTGTGCAGCTGCGGCTGATGCGCGATCAAATTTCTGGAATTCGCGAAGAGATTGCGCATGCCGGCACGGTGCAGAGCAACCACTTTGCCAATTTTTTAAAACTTTCGCAAAACGGCAGCGACAGTCAGGAACAGCGTCTCGAGCGCGTCGGACAGAACCTTTCTGCGGGGCTCGAGCAGGTGCGCGAGGCGCTTGCCAAGGAACTTTCAAGCTTGAGGCAAGACAACGACAAGGCGCTTGCGTGCATGCGCGAGGCTAACGACAAAGCGTTGGCAGCGCTTCGGGACACGGTTGATGAAAAGCTGCAGACAACGCTCAACACCCGCATCAGCGAAAGCTTCAAGACGGTCGAAGAACAGCTTGCGGCCGTGCATCAAGGGCTGGGTGAGATGCGCGAAATTGCCGGCAATGTTGACGGGCTCAGACGCGTTCTGAGCAATGTCAAGACGCGAGGCGTTTTTGGAGAAATGCAGCTGTCGCTTCTATTGGAAGAAATTCTCACGCCCGAGCAATACTGCACGAATATCGCTACGCGTCCCGGCAGTTCCGAGCGCGTTGAGTTTGCCGTGAGGTTGCCGGGGGCTGAAGACTCGGGGCATGTGCTGCTGCCTATTGACGCCAAGTTCCCGCTCGAAGACTACCAAAGACTGCTTGAGGCCAGGCAGGCCTGTGACGCTCAAGCGCAGAGTGCGTGTCTGAAGGCTCTGTCCGCGCGCATTCTTTCAGAAGCTAAAAAGATCCACGACAAGTATGTCGAAGTTCCCTATACGACGGAATTCGCCGTGATGTACCTGCCGGTAGAAAGTCTCTGGAGCGAGGTTCTGAGCATTGCAGGACTAGCCGAACGCGTTCAGCGTGAATTTCACGTAACGATAGCCGGACCATCGGTTCTTGCTGCATTTTTAAACAGCCTGCAAATGGGTTTTCGTACCCTTGCCATTGAGAAGCGAAGTGCGGAGGTTTGGCGGCTTTTGGGCGAAATCAAGTCTGAGTTTCTCAAGTTTTCCGATGCCTTGGGCTCGATGGAAAAAAAGGTTGAAGGAATTCGTTCAACTCTCGACGGCGTGCGCACACGCACCAACGTCATGAGCCGCAGGCTGCGCTCGGTCGAGGCCCCGAATGTGCAGCAATTGCCGCAGTCCCAAGAAAATGACTTCTCTTGACAGAGTAAAAATAGCCACATCTGCCAGACCTATCTGAGTGAGGTGTGAGATCTTGACATCTCTCAGACAGGCACGACTTATCCACAGCCACGGCCTACGGCGCATTTAGTAGACCGAGCGGCCTTCGGTTGTGGATAAGTCTTCCTCTTTACCCAATAAACCTTTGGCGGACGGGTTCCATTCGGTTTTTATCTAATGACAGCGCCGTAGACAGCCGTTTCAAAACGTGCAAAAGCCGCTGTTTCCATGCACGTAAAACAAGGTCTCTGTTAACGTAAAAATTCACGTCTTTCTCCTTAATTTTCAGGGAGAGAGTCCAGGCGTTTTTGTTATGTGGTTGGCGGCAGTCCGATTGCAGCATTCTGCATAGACCGGCGAATCCAGAGGGCAAAAAAGGGATCGCCAAGAGAAAATTCGCCGTCACGAATGATGATTCCATCTTTTTTCAGGCGAGCGACTGCGGTGTAGACCGTGCTTGAAGGATATTCTTTTATTTCCTGCAGCTTGGCATCACGAGAAAGCACCTCCAGAAC
Organism: uncultured Duodenibacillus sp.; assembly: GCA_944390715.1. GTDB lineage: Bacteria > Pseudomonadota > Gammaproteobacteria > Burkholderiales > Burkholderiaceae_F > Duodenibacillus. Next base: position 18,646 of record CALXQS010000018.1, read on the forward strand.
TCGTCGATTTGTACGATTCAGCCGGGACCACAGCACCATATAGCTGGCAGAAAGTCCCTTCATGATTGCGTCTGCAGCAACTTGAACGGTCGTATGACTATCGGTGCGCATGCACAAGTCCCAGAAGACTGCCGCCAGTTGCTGTGTGTAGAAGGGGTGACACCGTGTCAGCTCCAGAATCTGACGAGCGTCCTCTTTTGCATTTTCTTTTCGTATAACGGCCAACCGGTCAGTCAGAAAGACGTAGAAATCCTCATAAGGAATCCGATCCAGGCGCATCAAGGCGCCGAAATGAAAAAACGGCGATTTGACGTCCTGGAAAATGGCCGTCATCATGCTTTCTTCGCTGCCCAGGAACAGATAGTGGATATTTTTGTGCAGCTGCATGACGGCACGAAGCAGCTTATCAGTGCCGGGTTCAAGGTTGACGATTTCCTGAAACTCATCAAGAACGACAATTAATCGATTCTCCGGATCGCTTTTCTCGTCAATGAGGTTGAGAACATCCTCAAGAGCAACGCTGCCTTTGGCTGCACCATCAAAAGACACTTCCAGATTATTTGTATCAGGGTTGTAGGAAAAGACAGGTTTGACGCGGAATTTCTTAAGTGCGTCCTTGAAGCGCTCCCACGGATGGATGGCCAGAAACGATTTCAGAAGCATCTCTGCCAGGCCGGAAGAGGACATTGCCATCTGTACATTAATGAAAATGGCAGGGCGGCCGCATTCCACAACTGCTTTGCGAACAAGGCTTGTTTTTCCGTAACGACGGGGACTAATCAAAACCAAATGGTTCCGTCCGGAGAGCATTTGCTGTACCTGAGGCAGCTCTTCTTTTCTGTCGGTGAAAAAGTTTCCGTCTACTACGGTACCGTATTGGAAAGGATTTTCTAGAGGCAACATGGAAAGAAATACAAAAGCCTAAGAAATAAGTCTCGTATATTTACGAGTAAATTATATCGGATAAATACGTAACGGAATATTGCGAGAAGCATCTCGAAAGCCAGCAGGAAGCCGTTGATCTACAACGACATGGCTGCTGAGCTCGTCCTTTGGAAGAAGGCCAACAGCAACCTGTACAGCTGCAACAACATAGATGCACCGGCAGACTCGGCCAAAAACAAAGACGGAGAAAATAAGACGATCAAAGAGCTCTGCAACGAAATTCTGCTCGCCTGCGGGATTAAGCCGCTCAACAGTCTGGAGACGGCGTCAACAATCCGCACCAAGCTCAAACTGAAATTACCGATGCATTGATTTACCGACAAATGCCAATAGCGCGCAACTCTATCTAACCGATTGATACTAAATAGAAAAATAAGAAAATGGGGGCTCTTCAGGAATAATGGGGAAAAGCTAGGGTTTCCCTAACTCCATTCCAAACAAGTTCCAAACCTCGCCTTGCGAGCTACTGCTTGTAGTGAATGCCGAGGAAAGCTCCCAACAATTTCAGGGCGAAATACTCGAAGTCTCTGAAGCCATAGGCGACTCGCTTGATCACCTTGGTGGTGTTGTTTGCGCCTTCAAGGATATTGGTTCCGAACTTCACCACGCAAGCCGCCGTGATGCCTTCAGCACGTCGACGCAGCATCCTGCCGAATTTGCGGACATCGTCAAAGCCATGTTCGTCGGCAATGGCCTCGCATAGTTCAATGCACTCGTTGAGCACGCTCAATGCGCTCTGCTCACTGCAGGCTCTCCAGACCGTCTTAAGTTTGGCGGTGACGGCGTAGAGGTCGGCAAACAGTTGGTTGTTTTCGCGCAGCAGCCGTAAACGTTCCTGCCTGTCTGGAGAAAGAAGATCCTGATCAGTTATGACCAGCCATTCGGCGTTCTTAACGCACTGAACTGCGACAGCCCTTGCCCTTTTGTGTTGGGGGAGCTTACGTTGCTTGGCTGGAAGGTTTCGGTACGTCATCAGTGCTTTCTTGATGGAAAACACCTTCGCGGCAGCCAACACCTGCTTGTTGAGCTGCTGCATCACATGGAAGCGGTCGTAGGCAATCTTCGCGTGAGGCAGATTCTCTTTGATCAGTTTTGGGTAGGCGGCATTCATGTCCACCGAAACCGACTCAATCTGCTTATCGATTCCGAGCTCTTGGAGTCGATCAAAGAACGGTTGCAAATCAACTTGCCGTTTTCCTTCGACAACGTGAATAATGGCTCGCTCATCAAGATCCATCACGACCGTCGCATATTTGTGCCCTTTGTGAATACTGATCTCATCAATAGCCAGACGTCGAATCCGGCTCAAGTCCTTTTGCCCTCCATGAGCAAGCTGCAGCGCGGCTTTGTCGAGATCCTTGATCAGGGCCCAGTCGAGGCCGGTGATGCGCGAAACGTCCTCAATGCTGATTCGGTGCCTCAGAAGCTTTTGAACAAAAGCCCCCAACTGCTTGATGACCAGGTGACCAGGAAGAACCCATTGAGGACGATCTTCGGTTTTGGTACAGCCGCATCGACAGCGCAGCCTTCTGGACGGCACCACTACCTTGATGCAGCCGCCGGCGGCAATATCCCAGTCGTTGATCAACAGCTTGCGATCTTTATCTTTCCAGCGATTGCAATAGGCGCCGCATCGAGGACACACCACGCCGTCAAGCAAAGGCTCAAGCACAAGCACGCTCAGCGACTTCGTTTGTTCATTACATTGATATGAAACCAGCCTGTAGCCAGGGTATCGATTCGTGAAATAGGCATTAGCAACGTCTGGGACTTGGAGATTTGAGCGGTAAGAAGGTACACTGACGGCCACGGCATCCTCTCTTGGTTTGTTTTTTAGCTATCTCAAATCTAGCAGGGGGATGCCGTTTTTGTTTGCATGTATTGTCACAGACACTGCCAAAGACTGCGAATGAAGACTTATCCACAGCCTCTGCCGCTCAGACTACTTACTGGGCTGTAGGCTGAGGCTGTGGGTAAGTTGCGCAGGGGAACAGGAATAAAATCGGGCGCCGTTTATTGCCTTGAGTCTCGTTCTAAAACGAGGGGATGGGTTAACCATGAAGTTTCCCCATTTTTCCTGATGAACCGTACAATCCTAAATTTGCCTCGAAATTAACAACTGTCATTTGAATTTAGTCTGCGCTCAACAATGTCTCGAAAAGATAAGAAATCTCCTACGCTCGATTTGTTTGACTTTTTTGCAGAAGACGGCCTCACTCAGCCTGATGACTCTGTAGCCGCGGGCGAGAGCTCGACAGCCTTGCATGAGAAGGCTGCCGATGAGTCCGAGAGCATGTCCGGCCCGAACTCCGACGGTTCGAAGACGAGCGCCGACGACCAGACAACTGCGCCGTTGACTGCTCCGGCAGACCAAAGCGGGGCTGCTTCCGAGGCAGGCATCAGCAGCGAGCCAAAAGGCGGTTCCGAGGCGATTGAAGAAGACGCTCAGAAAGGGGCAAAAGCGAAGTCGGCCAAGTCTGAATTGGAACTGCCGCAGGTTTTGAGCGACGGCGGACCGGTGCAAAGCGACGGGGCGCTGACGCTGGCGCGCTACGCGGCGCAAGCCTATCTTGAGTACGCACTTTCGGTTGTCAAGAGCCGTGCGCTGCCCGATGTGTTTGACGGCATGAAGCCCGTGCAGCGCCGCATTCTCTATGCAATGGACAGAATGCGCTTGGCGCCGCCCGCCAAAGCCGTCAAGTGTGCGCGCGTTGTGGGCGACGTGCTCGGCAAATACCATCCGCACGGCGATCAGGCCGCTTATGAGGCCATGGTGCGCATGGCTCAAGACTTCAGTCTGCGCTACCCGCTCATTGACGGAGAGGGCAATTTCGGTTCTCGCGACGGCGACGGCCCTGCGGCCATGCGCTATACCGAAGCGCGTCTGACGAAGATTTCTGAACTGCTTTTGTCTGAGCTCGACAGCGGCGACGTGGACTTTGTGCCCAATTACGACGGCTCCTTCAAGGAGCCCGTGCAGCTGCCGGCCAAATTGCCCTTTGTGCTTTTAAACGGCGCCAGCGGCATTGCCGTCGGCATGGCAACTGAAATCCCTCCGCATAATCTGCGCGAAGCTGCGCAGGCCGTTCTGCTTTTGTTGAAAAATCCGCAGGCTTCCATTGACGACATACTGGCGGTGATGCCGGGGCCGGACTTCCCCGGAGGCGGGCAGATCATAACGCCGGCGGCAGATATTCGGCAGATTTATCTTGCCGGCCGCGGCAGCCTGCGCGTGCGTGCGCGCTATCACTTTGAAGAAATGCAGCGAGGCATGTGGCAGCTTGTGGTCGATGAGCTACCTCCGGCAGCAAGCGCTGAACTTGTTCTCTCGCAGATCGAGGAGCTGACCAATCCCAAAACGAAGGCGGGAAAAAAGTCCCTTACAGCTGATCAGCAGGCCGACAAGGCGCTGGTGCTTTCCATGCTCGACGGCGTACGCAACGAGTGCGACAAGGACACGAAGATGCGTCTTGTGTTCGAGCCCAAGACGTCGCGCATTGACCGAACGGCGTTCGTCAATCTGCTGCTGTCGAAGACTTCGCTTGAGTGCAATGCCCCCATGAACCTCGTGATGATCGGCACAGATGGCCGTCCGCGGCAAAAGGGGCTGGTTGAAATTCTCAACGAATGGCTTGAGGCCCGCATGCAGACCGTGCGGCGCAGAACGCAGACAAGGTTCGAAAAGGTGAATCTGCGGCTGCACATTCTCGAAGGCCGCTCGCTTGCCGTCGACAACATTGACCGCGTCATCGAGATCGTTCGCTTTGAAGAAGATCCCAAGGCTAAGCTTATGGAGGAATTTCATCTCACAGACGTTCAGGCGGAGGATATTCTGGAGCTGCGCCTGCGCCAGCTTGCCAATCTCGAGTTCGAACGCGTCCAGGACGAGATGCAAAAGCTGCGCAAAGAGGCCGCAGAGCTCGAGCGCATTTTGAACGACGAGAGCGTGCTCAAAAACGTTGTTGCGCGCGAAACGCGCGAAGCCGCCAAGCTTTACGGGGATGACCGCCGCACGCTGATTGAGGAGGCAAGCAGGGCTGCGCTTGAAGTCGTCTGCGCTTCTGAACCGGTGACGGTGGTGATTTCGCGCCAAGGCTTCGTACGCTGCCGCTCCGGTCACGGTCACGATGCATCGCTGATGAGCTTTAAGCGAGGAGATGAGCTGCTTGAGGCTTTCGAGTGCGAAACAAGCGATACGCTCATTGTGGTCGGCGGCAACGGACGCGTGTACTCCGTGGGCGTCGATCAGCTGCCTTCGGCGCGAGGCGACGGCAAGCCCATCACGAGTTTTATTGATTTTGAAGCGGGCACGGGCATTGCGGGCTACCTTGTGGGTGCCGATGCAGCGCAGGTGGTGCTTTGCAACTCGGCAGGCCTTGGGCTGAGCTGCATGATTCGAAATCTGAAGGCCCGCGTGCGCTCAGGCAAAACTTTCATGACGCTCGATGCGGGTGCAAAGATGCTTGAGCCCCGCATGGTTGCTTCGGGACAAACGCTTCTGGCGTGTCTGTCGGGCGAAGGGCGCGTGCTCATCTTTAAGCTCGAGGAATTAAGAAAGCTTCCCGACGGCGGCAAGGGGGTGCGGCTGATGGACCTCAACGCCGGCGAAGAGCTCCTGATGGCAGTGCCGATTGATCAAAGAGGCGTTGAAGTCAGCGGAATGCGCGGCTCGACAGCCAGAGCCAAGACTCTTGTGCGCGCCGACTTTGAGCGGCTCATGGCAAAGAGAGCAAGAAAGGGCAGGGAGCCGGAGGTGCGGTTTGTGGTCAATGCCGTTGCCGCGCTGGCCCCCGCAGAATCCGGTTCCGAGCAGAGCGCGGCGGAAAAGAGCGCGGCGCACGACGACGAACCAGAGCTGCTTGTCTAGGGCATGGCGAGGCTTCTCTGTTTGGAGAGCAAAACGATCTCTTTCACGCAAGGCAAAAATGCTGATCAATCAGATTTCGGTCAAAAACTTCTCCAAGCGCTTGTCGACGCGTCTGCTGGCATTGACCGCGCTCTGGGTAACGTTCATCGTGATGACCATCGGATATACGATGGCGCTGAGCTGGCGCATTGAAGACGCTGCCCGTACGCAGAGCATCGTCGGGCAGATGCCTGGCCAGATCTACCGCATGGTGATTCTTGTCGACGAGCGTTATCCGCAAGTCAATTTTGAAGCTGAAATGCGCGCTTTCGACATGTCGCTGGGCATCTTCGACATTGCGGCGGCTCAGGAGTTTCTAAGCACCACTGAAGCTGAGCGCGCGGCGCTTTCCCGGTTTCGCTCTGCGTGGAATGAATCCGTCAAGCCGATACTGTTCAAAATGCGCAGCACGCAGTCTCTGGACGACAGTCCTGTGATCGAGTCCTATGTGCGCAGTCTCATGGAGCTGCAGACGGCCATCAGCCAAAACCGCGCGCATTTTCTGTCCGTGCAAAGGCGCCTGCAGATTTTGCTTCTGACGGCTGCCGTCGCCAGTCTTTTTGTCATCATGTGGCTGCTGACGGTTTGGGTGATTCGACCGACGGAGCGTCTGGGCGAGGCCATGACCGAAGTGGTGCAGGGCAAGCTCAACGCCCGCGTGCATCTGTCCGGCAGCGCTGAATTTGAATCCATCGGCAGGGGGTTCAACCGCATGGTGGGGCGGCTGCAGGATCTTGTCGAAAATCTGGAAGCCAAGGTCAAGGAAAAAACCGAAGCCGTTGAAGTGCAGAACCGCAATCTCTCGCAGCTCTACGAAATGACGACGTTTCTCGGTCAGCAGCATACGGTTGACGAACTATGCGAGGGCTTTACCACCAAGCTGATGGACTACACGAAAAACGACGGCTGTGCAGTTTATCTGATCAACCGGCGCCGCAAGCATGTTGAACTGGCCGCGAGCTCGGACCTTCACTCAGAAGCGTTCTCGGCGCTCTCGCGCAACCCGATTTCGGTTGACTCGATTGAGTCGGTCTTTAAAAGCGACATGCCCTTGCGCATCACTGTCGACATGCCTGCCGACTTTCTGCCCAAGCTGCGCTTTGAGGGCATGAGCGGCTACAAGACGGCCTATGTCTTTCACATCCGCAACGGCCTCAAGGACATCGGCTTTTTCGTGATCTATTTCAAGACCATGGAAAAGCTCCCGACGCAGAGCTACCGGCTCTATGAGAATTTCGGCACGCACCTGGGCGTGGCCATCGACAACGTGCGTTTGATTGAACGCGACCAGCAGTATGCCGTCATTCAGGAGCGCACGCTCATGGCCCAGGGACTGCACGACTCGATTGCACAGTCGCTTTCGTTTTTAAACCTTCAGGTTCAGCTTCTTGAGGCGGGGATTAAAACGAAGGATCAGTCTCTTGTCGATGATACGGTGGCGCTCATCAAGACCGGCGTCATGGAGTGCTATGAGGACGTGCGCGAGCTGCTGCTCAATTTCCGTGAGCGTCTGCACAAGGAGAGCTTTGCCGAGGGCATCGCCACCGTCATCGAGCGCTTTGAGATGCAGACCAAGCTCAAGGTGCGGTTGGTGACCCGCGGAGACGGGCAGGAGCTCACCGACAAGCAGAAGCTGCAGGTGATCTTCATCATGCAGGAAGCGCTGGCCAATGTGAGAAAGCACTCCAAGGCAACGCAGGTGCAGGTTGATGTAAGAAATGAAGAAGATTTTGAGCTTGCGGTGAGCGACAACGGCATTGGCATTGATGAAGGCATTCTCAAGGCGCGAAGCAAGCGGCATGTGGGATTGAGCATCATGCGAGAGCGCGCCTCGAGAATCGGCGCCGTTGTGTCCGTGGAGCCTGTCGCGGCCGAGCTTTACCGCAACGGCACCACGGTGCGGCTTGTGATTCCGCAGGTTGCCCGCTAAGGGAGGGTGCGTTGAACGCATGAATGAGTTCATCCGGCCAGAGTGCTTGCTGGGCACTCTGTGCCATAATTTTCGCGCAGCTGCTCTGCCTGCAGGCACGGCTCAAGACAAGGCTTGTGCAGGAAGCATTTGATTTTAAGGTCGTCCCATCTTCTGTCTTTTTTGGGTGGGAAGCGCAGTTTGATTGTTTTTTAGCATGCGATTTGCCGTTATCTATCCGCTGATCGCTCTTTTCATCTTTTTTCGACTGATTTGGCCGGCTTTTAAGGAAAAAAGATCGAGGGCAATTCTTTGTGCGCTGGTGATTCCCGGCGCACTTTTTCCTGCTGTCGTGCGTTTTGTCGGCGGCTCAATGGTCGCGCCCGATTTGCCGCATGCGGTGATGATTGCCGGTGGCGTGCTGCAGAACATTACTTTCTGCGTTTTCGTGCTGACGCTTTTTCGCGAGGCGGTCTCAGTGCCGGCGCGCATTTTCGGGCTGCCTCTGGGAGCTTTGGGCAAAAGCAGGATGCTTGCCTGCGCGATCGTGGCGCTGGGCACCGTCGCGGCGCTTTATGGTACGCGGCAGGCCGTGGACGTGCTCGTCGTCAAAAAGGTTGACGTTGAAGTCGACGCGCTCGATCCCAGACTTGAGGGCTTGACGATAGCGCAGATTTCGGATCTGCATGTCTCGAGCGCCTTCCGAAAAGAGCGGATGGAGCGCATTGTGCGCGAAGTCAATGCGCAGAACCCCGACATGATTGCGATTACGGGCGATTTCGTTGACGGCGAGGTGAAGGATCGAGCAGGCGATCTGGCGCCATTGAAGGATCTTCGTGCTCCTCTTGGCGTATGGGGCTGCGAGGGAAATCACGAGCACTATGTCGACTACGACGGCTGGAGAAGATTTCTGCCGAGCCTGGGCGTCAAGATGCTCTACAACGCGCATGCGGTCGTTGAAAAAAACGGCGCTTCAATCGTCGTTGCAGGCCTTGTCGACCCAATGGGGGGACTGCGCTTTGGACGAGAGCTCCCCAATTCAGCCAAAGCTTTTGAGGGAGCGCCGCAGGATGTTCTCAGGGTGCTTTTGCTGCACCAGCCGAAGTTTGCTCCGCGCGTTGCAGGCAAGGCCGATTTGATTCTTTCCGGTCACACGCACGGCGCGCAGATTTTTGTGCTTGACCCGATTGTGGAAAAACTCAACCAAGGCTTCGTCAAAGGTCTCTACAATCTGAGCGACGGCGTCAAGCTCTACGTCAGTCCCGGCACCGATGTCTGGAACGGCTTTTTGCTGCGCATCGGAACGGCCGGCGAGATTACTTTGCTTACATTAAAGCGCGCGCAAACGCACTAGGATCAATCAAATGGAAAACATTGCCATTTTGGGAGCAACCGGCTCGATCGGAACCAGCGCTCTTGACGTTATCGCACAATACCCGGACCGCTATCATGTCCGCGTGCTTTGCGCCAACTCAAATGTAAAAAAGCTCGCGCAGCTTGCCAGCGTCTGGCAGCCTGAGCTTGTGGCTGTTGCGCGAGATGATCTCTACAAGCCTTTGCTCGAAGAGCTCGCTCAGCTTGGCGTGACGCATGTGAGCGTGGCTTCCGGCACTGAGGCGCTGCGCGCTGTGGCAGGCGACCCGGAAGACGACACGGTCATTCAAGCCGTCGTCGGCGCTGCAGGCGTGCTGCCGAGCTTTGCTGCCGTGGGAGCAGGCAAGCGCGTGCTGATGGCCAACAAGGAGAGCATCGTGTGCGGCGGCGACATGCTCATGACGCTGGCGCGCCGTACAGGAGCAAAGATTCTGCCTGTCGACAGCGAGCACAACGCGATCTTTCAATGCCTGCACGCGGGCAATGAGGAAGATGCCTGCGAGGCCAAGCTGTGGCTGACCTGTTCGGGCGGCCCGTTTCATGCACGCCCCGAGATCGATCTTGAGGGCGTCACGCCTGAGATGGCTTTGGCGCATCCGACCTGGTCGATGGGCCGCAAAATAACGATAGATTCGGCTACCCTGATGAACAAGGGGCTAGAGGTGATCGAGGCGCATCACCTCTTCAACAAGCCGGTCGAAGACATCGGCGTCGTCATTCATCCGCAGTCGATCGTGCACTCAATGGTCGAATTTGCCGACGGCGCGGTCATTGCTCAGCTCGGCACGCCGAGCATGAAAACTCCGATTGCTTATTGCCTTGGCTATCCGCAAAGAATTCAGGGGTCGGCCAAGCGGCTGTCGCTGCCTGAGCTCGGAAGGCTCGACTTCGGCAAGCCCGATTTGGAGCGCTTTCCGCAGCTCGCCTATGCCTATGAGGCGGCCCGTCGCGGGCAAAAGGCTGCCATTGTTTTAAACGCGGCCAATGAAGCGGGCGTAGCGGCGTTTCTCGAGTCGCGCGCTGGCTTTGTCGACATTGCGCGCGTGTGCCGCGCTATGCTCGATGCGTGCGATGACGCAGCGCTTGCCAGCGTTTCCGACATTTCCGCAATTGACGCAGAGGTGCGCCAGCTGGCGCAGCAGTGGCTTGCAAAAAATCACCGCTGAGAAAACAAAGAGCCTGCCTCGGCGGCTGAGAACAAGGCGATGAAAGTAAATTTGCGGACATAGGGAAAACACCTATATTTAATGTGAGCCCCTGAGTTCAGGACGAGAGGACAAAGAGGGCGGCCGCCGCAAAAAATTTTGTTTCACTCTTCGTCTTGCGAAAATATCTTCGCCTTGTAAAATACCAATCCTTGTGTTGATAACCCCGACCTGACGCTATATCGTGTTGGTCGGGCGTTTTTTGCCCCGCATCCGCACGGCTGTCCTGCTGACGGCTCCAATGCACGTTTTTGCGGCGCTGCACCAGGGCAATCCCGTCAGGCCTTTTGACGCAGACTCGTTAGACAAGGCGCCTGCGGCAGCAAATTCATCTTAAAAAAACAGACAACGCATACAGAGGAAAGGCCGTGTTGAAGGTCATTAAGAAAGACAACTCCATTGAAGGCTTTGAAGCCGGCAAAATCATTGCAGCCGTCAAGAAGGCTGCTTTTCGCTGCGACAAGGTGATTGATGCTGATCACCTTGAGCAGATTGCCGATGAAGTGCACAATCGACTGCTTGCCCGTGAAACGGTCACCGTTGCCGAGCTTCACGAACTTGTGATCGCCGTGCTTGCCTTCCTGCAGTACAAGGAAGTTGCCGATGCCTACGCCGAGTATCGATACTACAAGCAGACCTACGCACGCACCTTCGAGCAGCTGCGGCAGGACGCCGACGACGTGCTGCGCTTGGGCGATCGGGAAAACGCGAATTTCGACAGCTCGCTTGTCTCGACCAAAGGCTCGCTCATCAAGGGCTATCTCACCAAGAGTCTGTACAAGCAGTTTTACCTTTCGGGCAAGGAAAAGGAGCTCATTGAGCGCGGCGACATCTACATTCATGACCTGCGCGACATGATTCTGGGCTGCATCAACTGCTGCTTGTTTGACATCGGCCATGTTCTCAGAGGCGGCTTTGAGATGAGCAACGTGCAGTACACCGAGCCCAAGTCGGTGCTGAGCGCCCTGCAGGTGATCGGCGACATTACGCTTGTGGCGACGGCTCAGCAGTTCGGCGGCTTTACGCTTGCTGAACTTGACAAGGTTCTTTTGCCCTATGTCCTCAAAAGCGAAAAGGCTGCCGTCGAGAAATATATCGGCATGGGCATCGACGAGCCGCGTGCGCTTGAGTACGCAGGCAAGGACGTCGTGCGCGAGCTTGAGCAGGGCTTTCAGTCGCTTGAATTAAAGCTCAACACCGTGCCCTGCAGCCGCGGCGACTTTGCCTTTACGACGATCACCTTCGGACAGTGGAACGTCGACAAGTACGATGAGCGCGAGAAGGGGTGGCTGTACATGATCGGCAAGGTGATGCTGCAGGTGCGCCGCAACGGACACGGCAAGGATCACAAGCCTGTGGTCTTTCCCAAGCTCGTCTTTTTGTACGATGAAAAGCAGATTGCGGCCGATCCCTTCAGCTCCGGCTTGTTTGACGAGGCCGTCAAGACTTCGACGCAGTGCATGTACCCGGACTATCTTTCGCTCTCGAGCGACTACGGTTCAGTGTCGGAGATCTTTCAGAAGTACGGCGCGATCACTTCGCCTATGGGCTGCCGGGCGTTTCTTTCCTTGTGGCGCAACGAAGAGGGAAAGGCAATTACGATCGGCCGCTGCAATATCGGCGCCGTGTCGCTCAACCTGCCCATTATCCTGCGCCTGGCCCAGCTGCGCGATCCTGAAGGCTGGAAGGAGTCTTTCTGGTCGCTGCTCGACGAGCGTCTCGAAGTGATTCGTTCGTTCTTTCTCAAGCGCTACGACATCGTCCGCCACCAGAAGTGCTCGAGCAATCCGCTTGCCTTTACGCAGGGAGGCCTTTATGAAGGCACCAAGAACCCTGATGATACCGTGGGCGATTTGGTGCGCTACATGACGGCTTCGTTCGGCATCACGGCTTTTGACGAATTTACGTTCTTGTGGTCGGGCAAGCGCCTTGTCGAAGAGGGCGGGGAGATTTCCGCACGGGTGCTCAAGCATCTCAAGCAGAAGCTGGCGCAGTTCAAGCAGCAAGACGGCTACCTGTACGCCATTTACGGCACGCCGGCAGAGAGCCTGTGCGCAACGCAGGCTCGTCAGTACGACGAGTTCTGCCGTGCCGAAGGCATTGACAATGTCTTTGCGCATACGCCGCACTACAGTGCCGAGTATTTCACCAACTCGTTTCATGTGAACGTCACTGAGGAGATCACGCCCTTTGAAAAGCAGGACCGCGAGTTCGTCGATTTTCATCTTTGCGAGGGCGGCCACATTCAGTACGTTCGCCTGGACAACCCGCAAAACTATCAGGCCGTCAAGGCCATGATCGTGCGCGGCATGAAAAAGGGCTTTTATCAGGGCGTGAATTTCGACAGCGCATATTGCGGCGACTGCGGCACGCACAGCACCAACGTGCTCTTCAAGTGCCCGCATTGCGGCAGCTCCAATCTTTCGGTGATCAGCCGGGTGTGCGGCTACTTGGGCTACTCCAACGTCAACGGCATGAGCCGCATGAACGACGGAAAGATGGCTGAGATTAAAAACCGCGTGAGCATGTAATAGATAAAGGCTATGAATTACGTCGGCATCAGCACCTTTGATACGGCAAATGGACCGGGCGTAAGAGTTTCTCTCTTTTGCTCGGGCTGTCGGCTTAAATGTCGGGGGTGCTTTAATCCGGAAAGCTGGGACTTCTGTGCCGGCAAAACCTACGATGAAGCCACCGAAGAGAAGATTCTTTCGGCGCTCGAAGAGCCTTTTGTGGACGGGCTGAGCCTGCTTGGCGGCGACCCGCTTGAGCCGGAAAATGAGCCGGTGCTTGCCGTGTTGTGCCGCCGCGTGCGGGAAAAGTTTGGTTCAAGCAAGACGATCTGGCTTTGGACCGGGCGCAAGTACGAGCATGTCAAGGATATGGAAATTTTTCAGTACCTTGATGTCGTGGTGGACGGTCCGTACATTGAAAAGCTCAAGGTTTCCGAGCCCGGCAGCTGGTTCGGCAGCTCGAATCAAAGAATCATTTCCTTGCAATTTTCTGATTCAAAGGCGGGCAAATGCGCCCGGAACTGTGCGGCTGTTGAGGCAAAATAGGCACTCGCGCTCGCCGGCTGCTTGTTCTTTGCTTTAAAGGAAAGGCAAGAAGCGAGAAGGACGCGCGTTGTCGTTTCTATTGCTTTTCAGACGCGGCCGCTCGTCACTCGCAAGGACCTCTGCGCATGCTGATCTGCAAGCCGGCTTGAGCGTTCAACTGTCACTTCAAGAAAGGTTTTATTTGATGCTTGCGCTTTTGGCCTTTGTTCTCACTCTTTCCATCCTTGTGCTCATTCACGAGTGGGGACACTACATTGTCGCTCGCCTGTGCGGCGTGCGCGTGCTTGCTTTTTCGCTCGGCTTCGGGAAGGTGCTTGCCAAGTACACCGACCGCAGGGGCTGTGAATGGCGCTTGTCGGCCATTCCCTTTGGCGGCTACGTGATGATGCTTGAAAAAGACAGTCTTGAGAAGGCTCAAAATCAGGGCATCAGAGTCACTAAAGAAGAGTTTGAGCGGCAAAGCTTTGACCGCAAAAGCGTCTGGCAGCGCTTTGCCGTGGTGTTCGCCGGCCCTTTGATGAATCTTGTGCTCGCCGTGGTGATCTATGCGGGCATTGCCATGGTGGGAACCTATGAGCCCTCGACGAAGCTCTCCGAGGCGCCTGCCGCTACTCAGGCGCATCGGGCCGGCGTCGAAGAGGGCTGGCGCGTCGTGAGCGTCAACGGCAGCGAGGTCAAGACCTTCAATGATCTGCGGCTGCAGATTGTCGGCTATCAGGGCGAGCGCGATGTGCGCGTGGTCTTTGCCGATGAGGGCGGCCGCAGGCATGCCGCCGTGTTTGATCTCTCGCAGTACTCGGGCGAGCTCAATCAGGGAGATGCCGCTTCGCACCTGGGACTTCTTCCCTATGCCGGCGCCATCATGGTGGGCGAAGTCGAAAAGGGCAGTCCGGCCGATGCCGCCGGCCTGATGCCCGGCGATACGATTGTTTCGCTCGAAGGCCGCCCCGTGAAGGACGCGCGGGCCTTCATCGCTCAAGTGCGCGCGAGCACCGGCAAGTCGATTGAGCTTGAAGTCAAGAATGCTCAGGGCGCAAGCCGCTATGTCGACGTCGTTCCCGTCAGGCACAAGCTTGAAGACGGCTCGGAGGTCGGCCGCATCGGCGCCGTCCTCGGCGCCATGCCCGAGTTCGTGCTCACCCGCGAGGGATTTTTTGGAGCCCTGGCAGTGGGGCTTGAAAAGACCTGGGATATGGTGGAGGTGACCGGCCGCGTGCTCAAAAACATGGTCGTAGGCAATGCGAGCACGGACAATATCTCCGGTCCCCTGATGATTGGCGACGTGGCCGGGCAGGCAGTTCAGTTCGGGCTTTTGAGCTATCTGCTGTTTCTGGCGATGCTTTCGGTGAACTTGGGGCTTTTGAACCTCGTGCCGATTCCAATGCTCGACGGCGGCCATCTGCTTTTCTTCATCATCGAGATGCTCACCGGCCGCAAGCCTGGACCCAAGACTCTTGAAGTCAGCCAAAAGATCGGTCTTTTGTTCGTGCTCTTTTTGTTCGCGTTGGGAATGACCAATGACCTGACGCGCATTCTGAGCTGAGTCCGTCTGCGGACCTGCAGCCGTGCGCATCGCACCCCCCCCCCGGAAAAAGGGGGGTGCTCGCGGCGAAGTGTTGAAATATTTGGTTGCAAAAACCAAGTCTTGCGGAAGGCTTCAGAGGCCGGCGCTCGACGCAAGCGCCGTTGAGGCCAATGATTTTTAGGTTTTGATCGGGTAAACTCTGATAAATTTTTGTCCCAGTGCGTGCGCCGGGTGCTTGAGCTCGTGCGCAAGAAAAGCTAGAACGACTGAACAAACCAACATGACGGGAAAATTTATTCTTCAAGGCCTTGCTGCCGCCGTGATTGCTGCTTACGCAGCTGGAGCTGCCGCCCAGGTCTTCACGATCCGCGACATTCGCGTTGAGGGCATTCAGCGAACTGAACCCGGTACGGTGTTTTCTCATCTGCCTTTTCGGGTGGGCGATGAATACACGCCGGAGCGCGGCTCACAGGCCATTCACGAACTTTATGCCTCCGGACTGTTCCGCGACATTGACCTTGCCGTCGAAGGCGATGTGCTGGTTGTCAACCTGATTGAACGTCCGGCCGTTGCCGATATCGAGACCAACGGCATCCGTGCTTTTGATGCAGAGGGCGTTGAAAAGAGCCTGCGCGACGTGGGTCTTGCCGAAGGACGCATCTTTGATCACTCGATTCTCGATCGAGCCGACCAGGAGCTGCGCCGCCAGTATCTTTCTCAGGGCTACTACGGCGTGGAGGTCAAGACGACAGCAACGCCGCTTGAGCGCAACCGCGTCCGCATCACGATCAACGTCGACGAAGGCGCTGCGAGCTCGATCAAACAGGTCCGCTTTGTGGGCAACACGGTTTTCGACAGCGACGAGCTGCTCGATCAGATGCAGCTTGCGCCCAAAAATTGGCTGAGCTGGTATACGCGCCGAGATCTGTACTCGCGCGAGAAGCTTGCGGCCGATCTTGAAACCATCCGCAGCTACTACCTCAATCAGGGCTATCTTGATTTCCGCATCGACAGCGTGCAGGTTTCCGTCGCGCCCAACAAGAGCGACGTCTTCATCACGATCAACCTCACCGAAGGCAAGCAGTACCGGCTAGATACGGTGACGCTCTCGGGCGATCTTTTGAACCTCAATGCCGAGGTTGAGCCGCTGCTTGAATTTGAAAAGGGCGAAATCTACAACGCCGAAAAGATCAATCAGGTCAGCCAAAAGATTGTCGACAAGTTCTCCAGTCTGGGCTATGCCTTTGCGACGGCCACGCCTAATCCGGTTCCGGTGCCTGACACGGATCTCGTGCAGATCGTCTACACCGTCGACCCTGGTCGTCGCGCCTATGTGCGCCATGTCAACATTACGGGCAACACCCGCACCCGCGACGACGTGATTCGCCGCGAAGTGCGTCAGTACGAATCGGCCTGGTTTGACAGCGATGCAGTCAAGCTCTCGCGCGACCGCATTGACCGTCTGGGCTACTTTGATTCCGTGACTGCAGAGCCTAAGCCCGTTGAAGGCACGCGCGATCAGGTCGACCTGGAAATTGCCGTCAAGGAACGCCCGACGGGATCGATTTCCTTGGGCGCCGGCTATTCAACGTCTGACGGCGTGATTCTCTCGGCGGGCTTTGCTCAGGACAACGTTTTCGGCTCGGGCAAGTCTGTGGGCGTGGAAGTCAATACTTCGCAAAGCCAGCGTACGTATGCCTTCAATTTGGGCGAACCCTACATTACGCCCGAAGGCATCAGCCGCAACTGGACGGTCTACGACAGGCGCGTTGACCTCGATGAGCTCGATGTTTCCAACGTTGCCTACGAAACGATCGGTGCGGGCATCAACTTCGGCCTGCCGGTGACGGAATACGACCGCATCTTCGTGGGCGCGCGTTTTGAAATGACGGAAGTCGATCTGCGCGGCGACCGCAATATGGCCGCATACGATGACGTTGCTTCGCCTGAACGCTATTGGAACTACGTCGATGAGTATGGCGAGCGCTCGCAGGCGGCGCTGCTCACGCTCGGCTGGTCTCGAGACAGTCGAGACAATGCACTTGCGCCGACCAGAGGCCGCTATCAGAGACTGTCGGCGGAATTTGCGCTTCCGGCACTTGATCAGCGCTACTACCGGGCAACATATCAGATCACGCAGTATTTGCCGCTGAGCCGCTCTTGGACTCTGGGTCTGAATATGCAGGTCGGCTACGGCGATACCTATGGCGACGAAATGTACCCGTTCTTCAAGAACTTCTACGCCGGCGGCATCGGCTCGGTGCGCGGCTTTGAAAGTTCTTCGCTGGGCCCGCGCGACTCCAACGGCGACAGCCTCGGCGGCGATCGAGAATTCGTCTTCTCGGCCGAACTGCTCACGCCGCTGCCTGGAGCCGACCGCACGCTTCGCGGACTGCTCTTCTTCGATGCCGGCAATGTCTGGGGCTATAAGGGAACCAGAGACAGCAGCGGTCACGTTCATTACGATCATGAAAGCATCGATTTCGGGAATCTGCGCTACTCGGTGGGCTTCGGCATCGCCTGGATCTCGCCTTTGGGACCGCTCAAGTTCTCGCTTGCCTTCCCGCTTAATGAAGAAGAGGGCGACGATACGCAGCGCTTCCAGTTCCAGATCGGCACGGGCTTCTAATATCGGGATCGAGGAAGATAAACATCAAAATTTCAACCGCAGGGGCGACCTGAGCCGGACCTAATGGATCCGCAGACACGCGTTTTTACTTTCTTTTAAGGAAAAAATGCGCAAAACCCCTTAATATGCGTGTTCAACGCATTTGAAAGCCGCAGCCGCGTCGGGATGCCTAAAAAATGCTCGGCGCGCGGCGGTCAGTTTGAGGATAGTGAACAAATGTTTAAGAAAGCTTTGATTGCAGCTGCGAGCGCTGCAGTGCTTTGCGGCGGCGCTGTTGCCGCCGATTTCAAGGTGGGCGTTGTCAATCCCGCCCGCATTCTGTCGGAATCGGCTCCTGCCGTTGCCGCGCAGAACAAGCTTAAGAACTACTTCAAGACGCGTGAAGATGAATTGAACCGCGATATTCGCGAATTCCGCACCCGTGTACAGAAGTTTGAGAAAGACAGCCCCGTGATGGCTGAATCCGAACGGCTCAAGCAGCGTCAGTCTCTGGGCGAGACCGAGCGCGACATCGCCCGCCGCCAGCGCGCTCTCATTGAAGAGCGCAACCAGCGTGCCAATGAAGAAAGCCAGATCATTCTCGCCCGCGCCAACAAGATCATTCAGGACATTGCAAAGAAGCAGAAGTACGATCTGATCCTTCAGGATGCCGTCTGGGTGAGCCCGAAGGTTGACATTACCGAACAGGTCATGAAGCAGCTCAACAAGCCGACGAAGTAATTTTCTTGTCGGCTGATGCCCGCACGAAGCGCCTTTAGGTTGTTCTGAGGCAATGGCGGGCGTGAGGGCGCTGCGCCCGAGCCCATTGAGGCGTCTGATTGTTTGACCCAACGCCCTGAGGCTTTGCTGCCTCGGGCGTTTTCGCAGTATTTGGATGCAGCCGCTTGCGTTGGTCTTGCGGTGCCGACTGAGGGTTCGGCCGTTGATTTCTTCAAGCGTAAAAAAGGATTTGCCATGTTTAAGATTTCCGAGATTATTCATGAAATTGACATGCGTTCCGGCAATCGTCTCAAGAGCGAATGCTTGGGAGGCGCCGAACACGCCGTCGTCACGCGCTTTGGTCCGCTCGAGGCGGCTGAGGCCGACCAGGTGGCCTTTCTTGCGCAGAAGAAGTACCGCGATGCAGCCAAGCAAAGCCGTGCGGGCGTGCTTGTGATTTCTCCGGAAGACCGCGAAGCCATGTACGGCGTCTCGGACCCGGGCCGCGCCGTCGTCGTGACGGCCAATCCCTACGCCTGGTTTGCTTGGGCGGTGCAGGCGATGCTGCACGAGCCGCATGAAAGCCGCGGCGCGATGCCGGGCTCTTTTGTGGACGCCTCTGCCAAGGTGGATCCGACGGCGACGATTGAACCGGGCGCCACTGTCAAAGCAGGAGCCGTCATCGGCAGCCGCACGGTCGTCAAGGCCGGTGCTTATGTCGGCGAGGCAACGGTGGTCGGCGAAGACTGCATTCTTTACCCCAACGTTGTGATTTATCATCGCTGCAAAATCGGCAGCCGAGTGATCATCCATTCCGGCGCCGTGATCGGCGCCGACGGCTTCGGATTTGCTCCCTTTATGGGCGAGTGGGTCAAGATTCCGCAGGTGGGCGGCGTGACGATCGGCGACGATGTGGAAATTGGCGCCAACACCACGATTGACCGCGGAGCCATTGAAGACACCGTGGTGGGCAAGGGCTCCAAGATCGACAATCAGATTCAGCTCGGACACAACTGCCGCGTAGGCGAGCACACCGTAATGGCGGCCTGCACCGGCGTGGCGGGCTCTACGCACATCGGCAGCCACTGCATGATCGGCGGGGCGGCAATGATCAACGGACACATTTCGATCCCCGACGGCTGCATGGTGGGGCCTGCCACCTCGCTCATGAGCTGGGATCCCAAGGCCCGCGCGATGATGGGCTTTTTCCCTGCCCAGGAGCAGCGCGCCTTTGAGCGCAGCGCCGTCATGGTGATGAATCTGTCGAACATGAGAAAGCAGATCAAAGCGCTTCAGGCTCAGGTTGAAGCGCTTGAAAAGGCTTCGGCAGACAAGGCTTGATTGAATTTTTTTGTTTTCAGCGACTACTTTTAATACGCAAGAGATAAAACATGCAGCAGACTATCAACGACATCATGCAGCTTTTGCCTCATCGCTATCCTTTTCTTCTGATTGATCGCGTGCTTGAGATCAACGAAGACGCCACTGAGGCTCGCGTGCTTAAGAATGTCACGGCCAACGAGCCGCAGTTCACCGGGCACTTTCCCGAGATGCCCGTGATGCCCGGCGTGCTGATCGTCGAAGCGATGGCGCAGGCCTGCGCCGTGCTCGTCATGGCGCGTTTGTCGGAAGAAGAACGCAAGAAGAAGGCGCTTTTTTATTTTGCGGGCATCGACGGCGTGCGCTTCAAGCGCATTGTTCAGCCCGGCGATCAGCTCATCTTCGAGTGCCGCTACATTAAGGATCGGGCCAACATCTGCTGGTGCGAAGCCCGTGCGCTGGTCGACGGCAACGTCGTTTGCGAAGCCAAGTCCTTGATGTCGGCACGCAAGGTGATCGAAGAAGACTAAAGCGCAGCGCCGTATAAGCAGAGAAAAAGGCCGCATTTTGAAAAATGCGGCCCGTCTCTGAAGCCTTTTGCCGCTTAGGGCTGATGATGGGCGATAAGCAAGTTTGGGCGAATTGTTTGACGCGCCTGAAGTTTTGCTTGCCCTTCAGCTCCCAAAAAAGAAAAAATGGCGCAAGCGGTGCAATAATGAACAAAACGTCAAATTCAGAAGTCCGGTGCGTGCTGTGCATTTCAAGAGAGAGCGGCCGTGCATAGGACTCAAAATGATCTGCCGCAGTGCTGCCGAGGTTTTTCAGCTGCTCATGAAAAACTCAGCTGATTGAAGCAGACAAGAAGCGTTATTGCAGCACCCGGACAGCGCCAAAGGAGTCGATATGGCACAAATTCATCCATCCAGCATCGTTGACAGCCGGGCGCAGCTCGCCGATGACGTTGTCGTCGGACCGTTTTGCATTATTGGGCCAGATGTCGTCATCGGCAGCGGAACCGTTCTCAACAGTCATGTGACGGTGGCCGGCCGCACGCGCATCGGCAAAAACAACCGCATCTTCCAGAACGCAGCCGTCGGCTGCGAGCCTCAAGACAAGAAGTACCAGGGTGAGGACACAGCCCTTGAGATCGGCGACGAAAATGTGATTCGTGAAAACTGCACGATCTCGATCGGCACCGTGCAGGATCACGGCATCACGCGCATCGGTTCGCGCAATCTCTTCATGGCCAACGTGCATATTGCGCACGACTGTCAGGTCGGCAGCGACACCATACTTGCCAATAATGTGGCTGTCGCCGGACACGTATGGATTGAGGATTTCGTGATTTTAGGCGGGCAGGCCGCCGTGCATCAGTTCTGCCATTTGGGGCGCAATGCCATGATCGGCGGGGCTGCAGGAATCCTGCGCGATGTGCCGCCGTACGTGATCTGCTCGGGCAATCCGGCTGCGCCGCACGGACTTAATTTGGTCGGGTTGCGCCGCCATGGGTTTTCTCAGGAGTGTCTGTTCAAGCTCAAGAGCGCCTACAAGGCACTTTATCGCGAGGGCAACTTGGTTGCCGATGCCGGTCGGGAGATCGAGGAACTCTACGAGGGCTGCGATGAAGAGACTTTAAAGCACCTTAAGCACTTTCATGACTTCGTCGTTTACAGCGAACGCGGCGTGATCCGCTGATGAGCCTCGTGCTCCTTTCATGAGAAAGTGACTCTTCATGGCGCAGCATAACGAATCGGTACCGATCTCGAACGATTTGTCGCAGGGTGCGGCATGGCTTGCAGGCGAGGCAAGCGGAGACTATCTTGCAAGCCTCGTGCTGCCGCGTCTGAAGACGCTCATGCAGGGGGCGCCTCAGTTCGGCATCGGCGGCCAAAAGATGATTTCAGCCGGCCTTGATGCTTGGTACTCTTCGGAGCGTCTGGCGGTGCGCGGCTATGTGGAGGTGCTCAAGAAGCTGCCCGGACTGATTGCTCTTCGAAGCGCCATGGTGCGCCGCGTGGCGCAGGCTTGCCCTCGTGTTTTCATCGGCGTCGATGCGCCGGATTTTAATTTGGGCGTTGAAATGAAGCTCAAGGCGCGCGGCATTCCCACCGTGCACTTTGTTTCGCCGTCTATTTGGGCTTGGCGCCCCGAGCGCATCCGCACGGTTGAGGCCGCGACCAATCACGTGCTTCTGATCTTTCCTTTTGAAGAGGAAATTTATAAGAAAGCGGGTGTGCCGGCCACGTATATCGGTCATCCGCTTGCCGGCATCATCCCTATGACGCCTGATCCGGCAGGAGCACGAGCAAAGCTTGGCCTTGCGGTTGACGGCGAGCCTTTGTTTGCGGTGCTGCCCGGCTCGCGCGTCGACGAGGTCTCTGGGTGCGGTCCCATCTTTTTTGAAGCCTGCGAGCGCGTGGTGAAGCGTCTGGGCGGAGCCGGCCGCTTTGTGCTGCCGGCTGTTGACGAGGCGCGGCGGCAGCAAATTTTGTCCGTCGCTAAAAAATACCCCGTGTTTTTCGAGCGGTTGACGGTCACTGCGGGCAAAAGTCACCTGGTGCTTGAAAGCGCCGATGCCGTGCTTGTTGCCTCCGGGACTGCCGCGCTTGAGGCGGCTTTGTTTAAAAAGCCGATGGTCGTGGGCTATACGATGCCGGCGCTCACCGCCTACCTGATGCGCCGCAAGGGACTCATCCCGTATGTAAGCCTGCCCAACATTTTGGCTCAAAGGCCGGTCGTGCCGGAGTTTTTGCAGTACTACTGCAAGCCCGACATGATTGCTGCAAGCCTGATTGATCAGTTGAGCGACAGACGCAGACGCCAACTGACGGACTTGTTCACCCGCATGCATGAGTCGCTGCTGCGGCCGACTGCAGAGCTTGCCTGCGAAGCAATCGAAAGGGTGCTCCGTGGCAGGTAAAGTCATTCCCATTCAACAAGAAGCTGAAGTCCTTGAGGGGGATCATGACGCGGTCTCTCTCATGCGGCTGGCCGTGCCCATCACAGGCGAGGTCAGAATCAAAGACGGACGGCTGCTTGATGCGCGCATGCGCCCTTTGCGAGATTTGCGCATCAGCATTACTGATCACTGCAATTTCCGCTGCCGCTACTGCATGCCTAAGGAAAAGTTTGACGGCAGGCATCAGTTTCTCGCGCACACGGAGCTGCTCACGTTTGAGGAGCTGCTGCGGCTGGTGCGCATATTCATTGATCTCGGCATCGAAAAGGTTCGTCTCACCGGGGGCGAACCGCTTCTCAGAAAGCATGTCGAAGGCCTCATTGCCGAGCTCAAGAAGCTGGTGACGCGTACGGGCAAACCGCTCGATGTCGCCATGACCACCAACGGGACGCTTTTGAAAAGGCTTGCTCCCGCACTTAAGGCCGCAGGGCTTGATCGGATCACTGTCAGTCTTGATGCGCTCGATGAGAAGCTTTTTCAGAGCATCAACGATGTAGGCTTTCCGGCGTCCAAGGTGCTCGAAGGCATTGAAGCGGCGGCCGCTGCCGGCATAGCAGTAAAGGTCAATACGGTGTTGAAAAGGGGCATGAATGAAAAAGAAATCATTCCCCTTGCTGAAAGGTTCCGCGGAACTGGCATAATTCTGCGCTTTATCGAATATATGGATGCCGGCACAGCCAACGGCTGGCGCATGGACGACGTGATTTCTTCGGCCGAAGCTGTTGAAATCATCCGCCGCGTGCACCCGATCGAACCGCTCGAAGCCAACTATCGCGGAGAGACGGCATCTCGATGGAGGTACGTCGATGGTGCCGGCGAAATCGGCTTCATCAGTTCCGTCACCAATGCTTTTTGCAGAGACTGCACGCGTGTGCGGCTCTCTGTGGAAGGTTCGCTGGTGATGTGTCTGTTTGCTGACCGAGGCTATGATCTGAGAACGATGCTGCGAGGGGGCGCAACCGATGAGGAAATTGCGCTGGCCATTGCAAGATTGTGGACGGCCAGAACCGACCACTATTCTGAAATTCGACTTTCACAGACAAACCGGCCTCGAGCCAAGGTGGAAATGCAGTACATCGGAGGGTAGGCCGCACCGCATTGCGGCGATGCTTATGCATCAGGGGTTTTGCTGTCAAAGTTTTCCCCTAAATCCTACAGACTTCGTATGTAGTACATTTGCCGGCATTCTAGAATTTGATGCGGGTGTAAATTGGCAGCGCTGCGTGCTGGTTGCGCCTGAATTAAAATAAGCATTAAAACAAAACAATAT